>JBMYSW010000025.1:0-51624 GCA_049603715.1 Pontibacterium sp.
ATACTGGTCCCAACCGAAGCGCATTGCTGCTTCAACGCCCACGCGCACGGTGCTTTGGCCTAATACACTTTGTTTGTATTCGGTGCTTTGTGCGTCAAAAAGCTCCCAACACGGCATAGAAACCACCGCGGTGCCAATGCCTTGTGCTTCCAGTTTGGCACGGGCTTCTACCGCAATGGCTACCTCGGAGCCAGTGGCCAAAAGGGTCACGGCACGTGCCGATGTTTCTGCCTCATGTAATACGTAAGCACCCTTGCGGCTGAGGTTTTGCTCTGCAGAATGGGCGCGAACCAAAGGTAATGCTTGTTTTGCAAAGATAAGGCTGCTTGGGGTTTTTTGCTGTTCTAGGGCGATTTCCCAACACTCAGCGGCTTCAATAGCATCGGCAGGGCGCATAACCTGCATATTTGGCATGGCACGTAATGACGCCAAAATTTCTACTGGCTGGTGGGTTGGACCGTTGCGACCAACACCAATAGAGTCGTGGCTAAACACAAATTTAACCGGTAGCTCCATCAATGCCGCCATCCGCATGGCGGGGCGCTCGTAATCAGAGAAGGCAAGGTAGGTCACGGCCAAAGGGATTGACCCACCATGGGCTGCGATACCGTTGGCCATGGCGCCCATCAAGTGTTCGCGAATGCCGCAGTGAATGTAGCGACCTTGGTTGTCTTCTGATGAGAAGGCGGTGAGGCTGCGTTTGTGAGAGGTAGGCGCCTCTAAGTCTGCACAGCCTACAAGGCGCTCGGGTAATACGTCAGCCAAAAGATCGTTAATTTCGGCAGAAGCAAAAATGCCTGGTGTGGCTTCGCCTTTTTCTAGCTGTGCTTTTTTAAAGGCAGCGAGAGGTGCTTGCCAGTTGTCTGGCAGTTGCGCGGTTTGCGTACGCTGCCATTCCGCTTGTGTTTCTGCACCTTGTTGGCTAAGGCGCTGATGCCAGTTGTCGTATTCGCTCATGCTGCGCTCGCCCGAGGCGCGCCATTCGCTCAGAATATCATCGGGGATTTCAAAAGCGGGGTAAGGCCAGCCCAGTGCGTCGCGGGCTGCTTGTGCATCTTCTTCAAACAAGCGGGCGCTGTGGCCGCCACGCTGGCCTTGAACCCGAGGAATGCCTCGCCCAATAACGGTTTTACAGGCAATGAGTGATGGTCGTGGGTCTTTTTTAGCCAGCTCAATGGCAGCCGATACGGCATCAATATCATGGCCGTCGAGCTCAATTACATGCCACTGGGCAACACGGAAACGATCAGCCACGCCTTCACTAATGGAGAGCTCGGTTGAGCCATCGTCGGTGATTTGGTTGTCGTCCCAGAACAGAATCAGACGACCAAGCTCCAAATGCCCAGCCAGGGAGATCATTTCTTGGCCGATGCCTTCTTGCAAACAGCCGTCGCCCACAAAGGCGTAGGTGTAATGGTCAACGAGGTCTGAGCCAAAACGAGCTCGTTGTGCGGCTTCAGCAACGGCCATACCCATGGCATTGGCAATGCCTTGGCCTAATGGACCAGTGGTTACTTCAATACCGCATGCGTGGTCAATTTCTGGATGGCCAGCACAGTGAGCGCCTAAGACACGAAACTGCTTTACTTGCTCTAGGCTAATTTCTTCGTAGCCTGTTAAGTGAAGGAGAGAGTAAAGCAACATTGAGCCGTGGCCGTTTGATAATACAAAGCGGTCACGATCCGGCCATTTAGGGTCCTGCGGATTAAATTTTAAATGGCGAGTAAACAGTGCTGTCGCAATTTCGGCCATACCAAGGGGTACACCTTGGTGTCCTTCTTGGGCTTTAACAATGGCGTCGATGGATAAAAAGCGAATCGCATTGGCAAGGGGTGATGTATTTTTTAACGACACAACAAAAACTCCTGCAAGCGCACGAGCGGCCGATGCTTGGCTTATGCTCGTGCCTGGAAAAATTAGTTTAGAAGATTAGAAGGGGTGCCAGCGGCAAAGTTCTCGATATGGGATACCACTTGGTCCCAAAGGGTTTGCATTGCCTCTTCACTCGCCCATGCAACGTGTGGGGTGATAATCACATTTGGGCGGTCCATAATGGCGCAAAAGGGGTGGCTGTTTGGCATAGGTTCGGTGGTGATACAGTCAAAGCCAATCCCCGCGAGCAACCCTTGGTTAAGGGCTTCGATGGTGTCTTCTTCATTTACAAGGCCACCACGGCCGGTGTTAATGAGGATGGGCTTGCGGGCCATTTTTTTAAATTCATCCATCGCCAGTAAGTAGCGCGTTTGGTCATTCAGCGGGCAATGAAGCGAAATCACGTCGCTTTGGCGTAAAAAGTCATCAAATGCTACGGTGCCAGGGGCTGGGTTGGCTTCGCCTTTGCGACCAGCGTAAATAACATTCATTCCTAGCGCACGGCCAAGCTCGCCTAAGGATTGGCCTAATGCGCCTTTGCCAATAATGCCAAGGGTTGATCCTGCAATGTCGGTAATAGGGTGGTTAAAAAAGCAGAATTGACCAGAGGCTTCCCATTCGCCTGCGATGACGTCTTGGCGGTAGCCTACCACCGAACGGCGCAATGCAAAGATCAGCGCCAGTGCGTGTTCGGGTACGGTGTTTTTAGCGTAGCCGCGCACGTTCGATACCAAGATGTTGTTGGCGCGGCAGTAATCCATGTCAATCACGTCGTAGCCAGTAGCGGCCACCACAATGAGCTTTAATTCGGGTAGTTGCGATAGGGTCTCAGCACGCAAAGGTACTTTGTTGGTGATAGCAACGGTCGCGCCTTGTAAACGCTCCACCACTTGCTCAGCCGTGGTTTTGTCGTAGGTTTTCCATGCGTGATCAATAGCGGGGGTATTAATCGTAACACTGGGGCCAATGGTGGCACGGTCTAAAAAAACGATGGTTTCCATGCGAGTCCTTATTGTTATTGTCGGCAAGGGCGCCGTAAAAGGTTAAGCGAAGTGGGTATTAAAAAAGACCGGCGCAGGGGCCGGCCAAATGCTTATGGTGGAATACCCAGTGAACAGGTGGAACAAGTGCGTTTTTAGTGGATGAGAGAACCACCGTTAACGTCAACTTCAGAGCCAGTTACGTAAGACGCGAGGTCTGATGCTAGGAACAAGCAGCAGCCTGCAACGTCGTCGGCTTTACCGGCACGGGCCATTGGAATGCCTTCGATAATGGCTTCAAGGGTTTCTGGGGTTAGCATGCCGCCAGTGATGTCGGTCGCAATAAAGCCTGGGCAAATGGCGTTTACGCGCACGTTGTCTGGTGCTAACTCACGGGCAGAAGCTTTGGTTAGGCCAAGCACACCTGCTTTTGCCGCAGAGTAGTGTGGGCCACCAAAGATGCCGCCACCGCGCTGTGCAGAAACAGAAGATAGGTTGACGATAGAGCCGGTTTTACGCTCGCGCATGTGTGGAATGACCGCTTGGCTCATGTACAAGGTGCCACGAAGGTTTACGTCCAGCACGGCATCGTAGTTGTTTGGCTCAATGTCCATAAACTTAAGTGGCTGAGTGATACCTGCGTTGTTTACCAAAATATCAATTTGGCCCCATGCTTCGAGCAGTTGTTTTGCCGCTGTAAAACAGTCGTCTTTGTTGGTGACGTTGCACGCAAGGCCAATATGGCCTTCGCCTAGATCAGCGGCAGCGGCTTCGGCAGCGGTTTTGTCTAAGTCCAAAATAGCAACAGTGGCACCGTGCTCTACAAACAGTTTTGCTGTGGCTTTACCTAGGCCGTTTTTAGACGCAGCGCCTGTGATAACAGCAAACTTTCCTGATAATAAACCCATAATTATTTTTACCTGTGTGGTTGTTTATTAAGTGAGAAAAACAGCGGGCTTATTGGTCAAGCCAGCCTTTGGTTCGAGTAATAATGGCCTCGGTGGAGATGCCATATTGGTCGTGCAATACCGGTAGTGCACCCGCATCCAAAAACTCGTCCGGTAGGGCGATTTGGCGGAAGGTCGGTGTCACCGAATTCAGCATCAAGGTGGTTGCCACAGCTTCGCCTAAACCACCAATCGTGGAGTGGTTTTCAGCAACAACAACGAGGCGACCTTCTTTGCGGCACTCTGCCAAAATGGTTTCGGTGTCGAGTGGTTTGATGGTTGGGCAGTGCAAAATCCCGGCGCTGATGCCGTCTTTTGCTAATGCAGCGGCTGCCTCGATGGTGCGCATGGTCATAAAGCCAGACGAGATAAACAGCACATCGCTACCGTCGCGAAGCACTTTGGCTTTGCCAATTTCAAAGCTGTAATCTTCAATTTCGTGTAGCACCGAAGGTACATGGCCACGCAACAAACGCATGTAAACAGGGCCTTTGTATTCGGCAATGGCGTGGGTTGCTTGTTCGGTATCTAGGGCGTCACATGGGTCAATGATCGTCATGTTTGGCATGCCCCTAAAAATTGCCAAGTCTTCAGTGGCTTGGTGGCTTGGGCCGTAACCCGTGGTTAGGCCAGGAAGGGCACAGACAATTTTTACGTCTAGGTTGTCTTCAGCGATGGCCATAGCAATAAAGTCATAGGCCCGACGTGATGCAAACACAGCGTAGGTGGTGGCAAATGGCGTAAAGCCTTCTTTCGCAAGGCCAGCTGCAGCGCTGACCATGACTTGCTCTGCCATGCCCATTTGGTAAAAGCGGTCTGGGTAGGCTTTCGCGAATACGTGCAAGTCGGTGTACTTGGCAAGGTCAGCCGTCAGGCCAACGATGTTGTCACGAGTTTTGGCTAGCTCAACAAGTGCGTTACCAAAAGGCGCAGATTTTGTGGGTAAACCCTCAGCCGACAGTGAGGCGATCATTGCGGAGGTAAGTTGACGCTCGCTGGCATCAACGGGTTTACGTGGTTCCCATTTTGATTTACGACGACTCATGCTCATGCTGGCTTTCCTTCTTCTAAAATTTGTAACGCTTGATCCCATTCAGCATCGTCAACGCGAACGAAGTGGGTAATTTCACGTTCTTCTAAGAAAGGCACGCCTTTACACATGACGGTGTCGCAAATAATGACGCGTGGTTTGGCTTCTTTTAGGTTGCGAGCATTATCAAAGGCTTCAACCAAGGCACCGATGTCGTTGCCATCAACGCGCTGCACATACCAACCAAAGGCATCCCATTTTTTATCAAGGGGCTCAGAGCTTAGGGTCTCGGTAGAAGGGCCGTCGGCTTGTTGGTCGTTAAAATCAACAAGACAAATCAGGTTGTCGAGCTTGTGGTGGGCAGCTGACATGGCCGCTTCCCAAGTGGAGCCTTCACCTAGTTCGCCGTCAGACATAAGGTTGTAAATAAAGGCATCAGAGTTTTTGCGTTTTAGGCCCAAAGCCATGCCCACACCAATACCCAAACCGTGGCCTAGTGAGCCACCGGTAATTTCCATGCCGGGGGTGTAGGAGGCCATACCCGACATAGGTAGGCGGCTGTCGTCGGTGCCGTAGGTTTCTAGCTCGTATTCAGGTAGCACTTCGGCTTCAATTAACGCAGCGTACAAAGCGATGGCGTAATGACCGATAGAGAGTAAAAAGCGATCGCGGCCTTCCCACTCTGGGTTTTCGGGTTGGTAATTTAGGGCATGAAAGTACGAAACCGCTAACACATCGGATACACCTAAGGCTTGGCCGATGTAGCCTTGCTTTTGTACGGCACCCATGCGAACCGCGTTATGACGAATATTCCATGCGCGCCTTTCAAGGCTTATCGCTTTGCCGTCTGAAGAGTGAGTTGTCATTGTGATTTTCTCTTATTGTTGTTGTCGCCATTTGGCAATGGCTTACCAAAGGTTTCGATTTATTCTTACCTTTGAGGGGTAGTGAAACAATGAGTTACTCGTAAGCACTTATTAAGCTGTCCTTAACAACTGCTTTTAAGTAGACTGGTGTAAAACAATAAAAAGAGAGTGAAGACTATGTCTCGAGACCCCAGCCTTAACAGCATGATTTACTTTGAAACGGTGGCCCGAAACGGCCGTATAGCCCGTGCTGCCGAAGAGCTGAACGTTTCGCCGTCAGCGGTTAGTCAGCAAGTAAAGCTTTTAGAAGAGTTATTGGGGGTGGCGCTGTTTCGTCGTGAAAAACGCCAACTCAGCTTAACGCTCGAAGGCGAGCAGTTGTACATGGCCGCCACCTCAGCCTTTGGTATATTGCGCAACGCAAGGCAGTCGATTTCGCGACGTCGCGAGAGTCATCAGCTCATTGTGAGCGTCAGCCCCAGTTTTGCCGTGCGTTGGTTAGGGCCTAAGTTGGCGGGATTTATTCACGACAACCCAGAATGGGATTTGCGCGTGGATGCCAGCCCAGATCCTTCCAACTTTGACCGAGATGTGGTCGACCTTGATATTCGTTATGGCCAAGGTCAGTGGCATGGTTTGTACAGCGAAATGATACTGGCCGACTATGTATTGCCCATGTGCAGCCCTGAATATCGAGACCAACTGCTAGAGAGCTGCGAAACCAGCCAAGAAATGCTGCAAACCGCACAGCTGGTGGACAGTGTTCGCGCGGCTTTGCAGTGGGATAACTGGTTGGCTCGTCATCGGGTGTCACGTAATGCGCGCCTGTCGGCGTTGCGTTTTGACCGCTCGTCAATGGCCATTCAGCAAGCGATTAATGGCGCAGGGGTGGTGCTCGAGTCGACTACTTTGGCGAGGGATGAGTTGCTGTCAGGGCGATTGGTTCCGCTAGTACCCGACTTAGGTGCGGTGTGCTTTCCTGCCTATTGGATTGTAAGCCCCGGTCGCCACCAAAGCCGTAAGTTGGTGCAGGTGTTTAGTCGTTGGCTGGCGGTAATGGCGAAGCAGCATGAAGACGAAATTACTGACTTTTTAAAGACTCAAAAAGTGCCCATTATCAATGACTACGATGTGTTTGACTTTGCTGAGGCTCAGGTCACCGAGAATCCTTAATGGGAAGAGTCCTTAACGGGAAGAGTCCCTAACGGAAAGCAGGAAAAACCGAGATAAAAAAATACCCGCATGGTGTGAACTGAGCGGGTATTTTTATGGCTGTAGCAAATACGTTGGCTTAGTAAATAGTCAGCGCTGGCACGTAGCTAATGAGACCCAGAACGGTTAAGGCCAGTAGGTAAAACGGCAACAGCTCTTTAATGGTATTCCCCACGGAGGTTTGCGCGATATTCGATGATATGTAGAGCGTTGTCCCTACAGGGGGTGTATACAAGCCCACCGCAAGGTTGACCACCATCATCAAGCCAAGCTGCACTGGGTCTAGGCCGATGGATACGGCAATCCCCGTAAACAGTGGGCCAAGGAGCAACATCGCTGCAGGCAAGTCAATAAAGGTACCGACGATCAACATGATGAGGTTCATGGCCATAATCACCATCCAAGGCTCAGACAGTGAGCCTGTTACCCAAAGCGCCAAGTTTTGTGGTACTTGCTCCAGGGTGAGCATCCACTGAATCACCGACGAAGCCATAATGATCAACATGACTGCACCTGTCATCACACCCGTTTCTAAAATAGCAAGACGAATCAGGCGCCAGTTTAAGTCGCGGTACACAAAGGTGCCCACGATTAAACCGTAGGCCACGGCCATGACACTCACTTCGGTTGGGGTTGCGATACCAAAGCGCAGGGTGCCAATAACGAAGATAGGCATGAGTAAGGCAGGGATCGCATGCTTAAGCTCTGCTTTCCATTTTTTCCAGCCGCCTTCCACTTCGGCTTTAGGAAAGCCGCGACGCATCGCTGCAAACCATGTCAGTGCAAGCATGCCGCCGCCCAACAAAACACCGGGAATAATCCCTGCAACAAACAGGTCGATAATCGAGGTGCTGGAAATAAGGCCGTACAAAATCAACGGGATAGACGGCGGAATCAGCACCGAAATGGTGGAGGATGCCGCGTTAACCGCCGCTGCAAAACCTGGAGGGTAGCCGTTTTTCTTTTGCACTGGGATAAGGGCGTTACCCAACGCTGATGCGTCTGCCACCGCTGAGCCCGAAACACCGCCAAACATGACCGAGCCAACAATGCTGACGTGACACATGCCGCCTTTAAAGCGACCGACCATGAGTTTGGCAAAGGCGACAAGATGTTCACCAAAGCGACCTGACATCATTAAGCTGCCGGCCAAAATAAAGAATGGAATCGCCAACATAGGAAAACTCTGTGTTGGCGTGTAAAGGCGCTGGGCGATGACCGCCAAGTTTTTGCCTTCAATTAAAAGTGCAATGCCCGAGGTGCCAATCATGGCGAAACCAACCGGCACAGCGAGTAATAGTAAAATAGGGAATACCCAGACAAGAATAGCTGCCATGGTTGCGCTCCTTGTTTAGCTGTAATTGGTTTCAGTCGGGTCTACGACTTTAGCGCGACGGCCCATTAAAAACTCTAGGGTGGTCAGCAAACACAAAATTGCGACCATCGAAAAGGCGTAGATCATGCTGCTATAGCCATAAATTTGAGGGATGCCGGTCTCGGCCAAACGGCTCCACTGCGATGCTTTAACAATTGGCAGTGAGTAATAAACAACGCCAACTGAGGTGGCGCAGGTAAATAGGTTAATCGCAATGGCAAGGAACCAGCGTGCGCGCTCTGGTAAAGCGATAGTAATAGCCTCGACCGCAATGTTTCGGCCCTGAGCGGTTGCCATAACAACGCCACCAGCAACCATCCAAGGGAATAAAATAGCGGGAATTTCGTAAGCCCAGGTTATGCCTGAGTCAAAGAAATAGCGCAAAATAACGTTACTTAAAATCGCAAAAAACATAAACGAAAGGGTGGCTATGGTAATGGCCGCACCACTCCAGTTAATTGCGAAACCAATTTTGATAATAAGTTGGCGAGCAAGACCGGAGCACTTAGGCTCCGGCTTTACTATGTCAACTGATGCAGCATTTGACATAATGAGTGTACCTTTTACTTGGCTGCTTTACGCAGATCCGCAACAAAGCTACCCATTTCTTTTTCGTACTTGTCGTATACCGACGCCGTAGCTTTAACAAAGGCATCACGGTCTACGGTTGTAAACTTAGCGCCTTCGCCTTCGCCTTCCATTACGGTTTGTAGCTTACGGTTAGCTAGCATGTTTTGGCCACGTTGGAACCAGCCTGCTTGTTTCGCTGCGTTGGTTACACATGCTTGGTCTTCAGATGACAAAGAGTTCCACCAGCCTAGGCTAGCAACCACCGGCGTACTTTCGTACTTGTGGCCTGTCATTGAGATGTAAGGTGTGATTTCGTGAAGCTTAGCTGAATAGATGTTGGTTAGCGGGTTTTCTTGGCCGTCAAAGATACCGCTGCTCAATGCGGTGGGTAGCTCACTCCACGCCAGTGGTGCAGGGTTGCCGCCTACAGCTTTAAAGATATCGATGGTCACTTGGTCTGGTGGCGTACGAATCTTCATGCCTTGTGCGTCGGCAGGTTTTGCAACAAATTTGCTGGTATGAGTGACGTTACGGAAACCGTTGTCCCAAAAGGTTACGATTTTAAGGCCTGCTTGCTGGGCTTTTTTATCGAGGGCTTCACCAATTTCACCGTCCAGTACATTCCATACTGAGGTTTCGTTTTTAAACAAGAAAGGCAAGCCGAGCATACCAATTTCTGGCACGATCTGAGCGAGTGCGCCCTGAGAGTTTGCACTCATTTGGATGATGCTTGCTTGAGCAGAGGTTAGCATTTCGGCGTCGTTACCCACGGTGGCAGCTGGGGCGTGGTTAACAGTAAAACTAGAACAAGAAGGAACAATCGCAGTAAACATCTCGGCCGCTTCGTAGCGAGGGTTACCCGGGTTAGCGCCGTGAGCGAAAATAAGCTCGTCAGCTTGAACGCTGGTGGTAATCGAAGCAATGCTTACAGAAAGAGCTAATAAACCTTTTTGCATGGATTTCATGCCTATCTCCTAAATTAATTTATTTTTATTAACGAATCACTCGGAGAGAGTGCTCGCCTTTCGTGGTGCACAGGCATAATCACCCTAACGGGCGGGTAGCATCAATGCTGAATTCTTAATGATATGTTAAGCTAAACTTAACAAAGTGAGCGCAGAGCGACGGTGCTTGTGTAACAGCTGCGCTTTAACCCGCCTGAATCCTATATTTTCTGTGCTGAGCGTAAGTTTGTATAAACAGCGTGGCTAGCAAAGTACACACTCCAGCAACGTCATTAACACGACCAAGGTCTAATGCCAGAGAGTGCCGCGACTTTATATCTGCAATCCCACTGCCTTAACAAACCCCGTTAAAAGTATCGCAAAGTAGATGAATTTGTAAGCATAAAAATGCTTAATAGATACAAAGCTTCTACGACAGAAGAGAAGGGCTGCTCGAACGCAGCGCCTTAAGCTGTTTGACTGACGCTAGGTCGCTTTAAATGATGTTATGCAGTGGACTTAGCGATACTCAAGTAGCGCTAGAACGTACAAAGTAAGTGCTGGTTTTTACGCCTTTCTTATTTATTCATTTATAACCGTCGAAACGCAATGGCGACTAAAAGGACAGTTAGATGTTAATTGAATACAAAGTTAATCAAGAGATAACGTTAGAGGCGTTTAAAGAGCTGTTAAGCCATTCAACGCTTGGGCCTCGTCGGCCATTAGATGACGATATTTGTCTGCAGGGCATGCTTGATCATACCAATTTAATGGTGACTGCATGGGCGAAAGGGCAGTTAGTGGGTGTTGCCCGGAGCATGACGGATTTTCATTTTGCCTGTTATTTGTCGGACTTGGCCGTGCACGAAGGCTTCCAGCGTCATGGCATTGGCAAGCAGCTACAAGCAAAAACCCAAGCTCAACTAGGGCCTAAATGTAAGCTCATCTTAATCGCCGCACCAGCGGCAGCCGATTACTACCAACCCTTGGGCTACGAGCATCACCCGCGATGTTGGATTTTAGAGCCCGATGTCCGAATCAAGGGTACGGGCTCAACACCGGCTTAATCAGCTAAAAGCTCAGCACTTGCATACAGCTCTAACGACTCTCCGAGCGCACTCAGCGTGTTTTTCATCTTTTTATAAAACGTGATCGGTATATTAATTGTCATATCGTTCACCAAAGGAACTAGCCGATGCTCGATAAAATACTGCACGACTTTTTAATTATTTGGGCGACCATCGACCCCATTGGCACTATGGCATTATTTGTAGGCTTAACGGCCAAGTTAACACCGCAACAGCGTCGTCGTGTTGCGATAAAAACCATTATCTATGCTGCGCTGATTTTGCTTGGGGCTATTGTTATCGGGCAACTGTTGTTGGGCGCCATGGGCATCAGCCTTCTGTCGTTCCAAGTATCGGGCGGGGTGATTCTGTTCTTATTTGGCTTGCAAATGATCTTTTCAAACGACTCCTCAGAGGCCTCCACCGAGCCACGGCACGACATTGCGGTGTTTCCTCTGGCGATTCCTGCCACGGCCTCGCCGGGCGCGATACTGGCGGTCATCTTAATCACAGATAACAACGTCTATGCTATACAGGAGCAGGTGGTCACCGCTGCAACCATGCTATTGGTGTTAGCCGCGACGCTCGTACTGTTGATCTTCTCAGGAGCAATTATCCGAGTCATCGGCTCAGGCGGCGCTTCTTTACTTACTCGCATCATGGGTATGATTTTGGCTGCCCTTTCTGTTGAGTTTGTAATGGAGGCCTTAGGCGTTGCACGTTGGGTAGAGGGAATTGCTTAGCGCAGGGCAGTGTCGCCTTGATGTGTCGGAATTAACCTAGGTTTAGGAGCGCTTATGACTGACCTTTACAGCCAAGATGAAATTGCGCAGTTGGTTAATGAGTTAAACAAAGCCAGTGCAACCGAGAGCCAATGGTCAATTGATAATGGCAAGCTGGCCAAACACTATCGCTTTAAAGACTTTAATCAGGCCTTTGCTTTTATGACGCAGTGCGCTTTGTATGCCGAAAAAGCCAACCATCATCCAGAGTGGTTTAACGTTTATAACCGAGTGGAGGTTTGGCTTACGACCCATGAGGTCGGAGGTATATCGACTAGAGATGCCGATTTGGCAAAGTGTATGGACGCATTTGCGGCAAGGTTGATTTAGGGTGTAAGTTAAGCCCATAACAGCCTAAAGGAATCGAAAGGAGTCGAAGATGTTAAGGAGTCGAAGGCCCCACTTTGCTGTGGCTGCAGCTGGGTAAGGAGTTATGTATCGCGACTTTCGCTTCGTAGGTAGTAATTTTAAGCCAGCGGGTTACACTGGCGTCAGGAATCATCGGCACAGGGTAGGTGCAGCTCATCTTTTCACATCCTTCCTTGTTCCGTTCGTTAAGGTTTTTATTTTGCCGCTAGGTGCCCAGCTTTTCGGGCATATGGACGCGGCAGTAAATTTAATCAAAGCGGCGGGGCGTTTCGTCTGCTCGTGGCAAGGCGTCAGCTTACAGCGTAAATAGGATAAAAAATGGCTTGGAAGCGGAGCTATCATTGGGATAAGGAGCCGTCATTCATCGAGCAGATGCTACCTAAGATAGGGTTTCTCCTCGCTCTTGGAGGGCCATTTGGCTTTTGGGTAGACTTTGTGCCGAGTGAGGCATTAAAAGATATTGGTGTTAAGGCTGCATTGGTTTCTGCCGTCATTGCTACAGGCTTTGCCTATTGGAAAATGCTAACAAATCCAACGCCAAAGTTTGCTAGGGCTCATTTGATTGTGAAAGTCTTATGGTTTTTGTTTTTCCCAATTATCCCTGTGTATATTTTCTGGATGTTCTTTATTCATAGCGCCCCAGCGTTATTTACACTTGCGTTTGGGCAACCATACGAGATAACAAGCACCTTTGAAAAAGAGCATAGCTACAACAGCAGGTCTTGTGATTACAGAATAAGGTCTGAGGTACTAGCGGGTGCGTCACCGAGTTTCATGTGCCTGTCTGAGGACTTTTACAAGAGAACAAGTAATGAGTACCGCCTTGTAGGGAAAAAGTCAGTCGTTGGAGTTTACTATTCCGATGTCTACGGAAAGGTTCGCCAACAGGTTGATTAAATATCTATCGGTCTTGCCTTGCGAGGCCTTCATGGCATAGCCGACGCATTGGCTGTCGATTACCAAAGTGTTACGAAAATAAAGGAATATCCCTCTATATGTTGGAAGAAAGAGTAATTGAACTGAGTAAAGTGAAATGCTCATTAGTTGCGCTGGGAGCCTTCGTTATGTTGTTGGCTGGTGTGTGGATGTTAACCGAAGATGCTGAAAGCCTAGAAAGGAGAGGTGAAAGTCCCGTTGAGTTTTTTGGAACCGCTATTCTTAGCATTGCTTTCTCGAGTGCTTGTGGAGTTTTTGGGGCAAGGGCAGCTTTTAATAATTCGCCAGGGTTGGTCGTGAACTCAAAAGGAATAATCGATAACTCCAGTGCCTTATCAGCGGGATTGATTCCTTGGGAAGACATTGTTCGTATCGGAAGAAGCGATGCCGCAATACCAAGGTTCATAGCTATTCATGTAAAAGAGCCTCATAAATATGCAAACAATGGTAATGCTATGAAAAGACTAGTAAATCGAGCACATATACTAATGTTTGGAACGCCAGTGTTTATTTCCGTTCATACTTTAAAAATTAGCTATTACGACCTTCATCGAGTCATCACTCAGCACTACCGCAACAGCCTTAAAAAGGTTTAACTAAACTAGCTAACGGGAGTGAGGGTGTCGCCTCAGGCAAATAGGCGCAGTTATTGGGTTCTACATGATACAACCGTACTGTTAGACCAAGAGGCAATAAAACATGATGCGTCGGTCGGCAGAAGACCTTGAACTACTTACTGGCTCTAGAGTGGTCAGAATAGAATTTAACCCGCAACAGGCCGATTACATGAAGTTTCATCGCGAGCTTCATTGGTTCGACTGATCCAAGGATGGCAAGCAGCAGGGTGACTGCTTTAAGGAGGGAGTCTTCGTATGTTAAAAAAAGGCGAGCAAGGAGAGTCTGTTAAAGACCTACAAGAAATGCTGACGGCTTTGGGCTTCAGGGTAGGTAAGATAGACGGTCATTTTGGAAGCAAAACCGAAGCGGCTTTACTGTCTTTTCAGCAAGACTATGGGCTTTATTGCGACGGTATTGCGGGCCCAAATACCCAAGCCATGTTACGACAGGCCTTGCTGGTTAAGCATGACGAACAGCAAGCACCACTCGTTGAGCGACTGACCGATGGCCCCACGATGGCTTGGCAACGAGTACCCGCAGATGTTTATCGCGATGGTTATAACCGCTTCTTTTTACGAGAAGACGCTGCCCAAGCTTATCTCAGGGTGAGAGAACAGGTAGTAGAAGCGGGCGGTGTACTCACCAGCTCGGGCGCGCGACGTGCGCTAAATGCCCATGTAAACCCTTCGCGCAGTGCAACTTCTTTTCATTATGCCGGCTTAGCGTTAGACCTAATGGTCGGCAGCGGTATGGAAAACACTCATCAAAACCCCTACATCATAACAGCCGAACCGGGTCGTCGTTGGCGAGTTTATGCCAAGGCCGAGGGAGGCGAGTTGGCTGAACTCAACGCGATTACTTATGGCGCCCGAACCAAACCAAAGCCTTTTAGCGGCAAGGTCATCGACCTAACAGCTGTGTTTGAGCAGGAAGGCTTTTGCTCGATTTCTGCACGTCCATCGTTTTTTAACGGCGGCAGTTGGCTAGGAGCAGAGTGGTGGCATTTTCAATACGAAGCGCCGCTTCAGCGAGGTGTATCGACCTTTGGTGGCGAGCTACTGAAGGTGTATAGCGAATCTCAGTTGGCATCGTCTCCGCCTTGGGCTTACCGCCATCGTACCTTTGGAATCGACTGGTGCTAAGTAGGGCTCAAATTGGGCTGAGCGCTAGGCGCCAGCAAAGCGTTATTTGAACTTAGTGAAATCTTTGTCATACAACTTTAGGCTAAGGCGCAGAATCACTGCGCCCGACTGACGGTTAGTTCTCCGCTAAATTCACTCATTACAGCTTTACTTGAACTGCTAATTGAATGCTGGTTTGTCTGAAATTGGCCGAATTTTTCGGTTTTTAGCTAATGATTTTAGACTTTTAGCGGCTTTTTTCTCAAGTCGTCTGTTTTCTCTCCTTAAAACCAGTCTCTTCTTATTACCTGTTTTTGCCTTATTTTGGTGCGTTTTGATAAGTTGCATCGAAACATTTTCGGCTCTAGATTCGAACGTGTGGTGGTTAAAAACTGTTCGCTGGCCGTTGCTCAAACGCCATAAGGCGAGTTTATAAAAACAAAAATGTGTAGGTGTTAAGCGCCCAGATGTCCATTAAAGCCATCGCCGCCGAGTTGGAGTTATCGGTTTCGACAGTGTCTCGTGCACTGAACGACTACCCCGATATTAGCCCACGGACAAAGCGGCGAGTTGTTAAAGAAGCCAAGCGGCAAGGTTATCAGCTAAAGCCCACCAGCGGCGCGCAGTGGCTACAGGCCAAGCGGGTAATAACTGCGATTGTCTCTGGGCAAGACGGCACATTTTTAGACCCGACGCTATCTAGGGTGCTAGCGGGTGTTCGCAAAGCACTTCAGGCGCATGACTATTTGCTGCAAGTTGTGGTGATTGATGCTGGCCCAACTGAGCTCAGTGAGTTTGAGCGGTTGATTAAAGCGGGGGACCAAGAGGGCTTTTTGGTTTTACGTACGCGTACCAACGACCCCAAGGTCAAACGACTGTTAAAGCTCAATGTGCCTTTTGTTTGTTATGGCCGAACGGAGCAAGCTCAGCACTTTGCTTGGCTAGACCTCGATAACCAGCGAATGGGCAAGCTCGCTGTTGAGGCGCTGGTTCAGCAAGGTGTCTCACACACAAACATTGCCGTGGTGACGGTGGCAGGTCGCTACTTTTTTGCCAAAGAGCGACTTAACGGCGTCACAAATACATTAGAACGACTCGGGGCTAGCTTAGAGCCTGAACAGCTACTCGAAGTGCCTTTTGATGAAGAGCAAGGCTACTTAAGCTGCGCCGAGTTTTTACTGGCGCAACCGAACATAAAAGGTTTGGTGTGTTTGACGAGCACCTGCGCCAAAGCAGCCGCGTTAGCTGCAATGCGGGTATACGGCGCCTCACACGATATTAAAGTGGTGGGTTGCGATACCCCAATCGACGAGCTGAATACCAGTATGGGGGTTGCCTGTATTCAGCAAGCGCCGCCTTTAAAGGTGGGTGAGCAGCTCGCCGAAATGATGATCAAGCGGATTCAAGGAACACCGGTAAAAAGCTTGCAGTGTGTGCTTTTGCCCAGTGTCGTTACACCCCACTTTTAAGTGTGGCGTGAACGCAATGCATAAATAAAAACAAAAAGAGGAAGGATGAATGAAACAGTCGATTTCACGCATGGTCGGCGGCGCAATGCTGCTTAACGGATTACTACTCAGCCCCTTAGCAATGGCAACCACCGTCGAGTTTTGGACCACTCAAACTCAGACTGACCGTTTAAAAAACATCGAGCTACTCACTAGCACCTTTGAAGCCCTTAACGATGACGTCACCGTTAAAGTGGTTGCCGTTGACGAAAACGAAATGGCAACTCAAATGGCCGCTGCCGTTGCGGCAGGCACGGTGCCTCAGCTGCTCGAAGTGAACTCCGAAATCATCATGGCCTTTGGTGAAGAGGGCATTGTTGATACCGGTGCTCATGGCGACTTACTGAATGTCATTGGCAAAGACCGCTTTCATACAGGTGCGCTAAATGCGCTGGCTTCTCCAGACGGTGATTACTATGGCTTGCCGTACCACGGTTGGATTCAGGGTATTTGGTATCGCAAAGACTGGTTTGAACAAAAAGGCTTGGCCGCACCCAACACATGGGAAAACATTAAAACCGCAGCCGAGGCTCTCACCGATAAAGCCAATAACCAATACGGTATTTTGGTGGGTACCAAGCAAGATAGCTTTACAGAGCAGGTCTTCACCCATTTAGCACTATCTAACGATGCGGCTGAGTTTGACGCGCAAGGTAACCTTGTATTTAACAGCCCAGCGACGTTAGAAACTATCGAGTTTTACAAAGAGCTCGCGGCTTTTAACCCACCGGGTCCACAAAACTGGCGTGCGCGCGACTATTACCTGCAAGGTAAAATGGGCATGTTCTTCTATTCGACTTACATCATGGATGACTTAGCCTTGGCGGAAGTGGCGAAAAGCTCACTTTCCTCTGAGAACTTTGCTGAACTTACCGACGGAAGCTTTGACCCTGACTTGGTAAAAAACACAGCTTTTGCACCTATTATCAGCAACAAAAGCGCTGCCTCCTACGGCACCCTTTCAGGGTTAGTTGCACTTAAAACCGACGATGCGGCTGAGCAACAGGCCACCAAAGACTTTATTGAGTTTATGTATGACCCTGCCAGCTACATCACCTTCCTACACATGGCCCCTGGTGGCATGAACCCGATGCTTAAAGGCATTGCTGAAGACCCAGAATACCTAAACGACCCTAAAGGGGTGTTTAGCCTGTACGGTGGCGAAAAGATGCAAGCCATTGTGAACGGTTTTGACAGCATTCGATCCTTCTCTGTGGTTGAGGGTAAAACTTACCCAGCCTCAGGTGAGATCTTCGCGAAGTCTGTCATTCCTCGCATGATCTACGACGTCACCATTGAAGGCAAAGACCCGCAAGCGGCCTTGGATGCAGCCGAGCAAGAAATGAAAGCCATTATTGCTGAGTAATTAAATGGGGGCTGCGCGTCAGCCCCTTTCAGTTTGAGAAGGGCTGATGCCCTGACATGTGCTTTTAAGGTGTGTGCTTATGTCATCCGTGTTAGTAAAAACCGAGGCAAGATTAGGCCTAAAGCTGGTGGCACCTGCCGTGGGTATTATTGGCCTGCTGGTGGTGTATCCCATCCTATTTAACATCTACTTAAGCTTTTTTGATGTTCAGCTTAATGGTGATAAAGCCTTTGTTGGCTTAGACAATTATCGTCAGCTGTTGTCTAACCCCAAGTACTACGAATCTGTTGGCATCTCTGCGGTTTATTTGCTGGGTACCGTGGTGGGTACAACGGTATTGGGTTTGGCAGCGGCGATTTTGATGAACCAAGAGTTTAAAGGGCGAAACCTCGCTCGTGGCCTTATTTTGCTGCCTTACTTTGCGCCCGTGATTAGTGTGGTGTTTGGTTGGCAGTTTATCTTTGACCCCGTTAACGGCATCTACAACCACGTGGTGGTGGACGTATTGGCCTTAACGGACACCCGAGAAAACCTGATAGGCAACCCAGACTCTGCGCTCTTTGTGGTGATTCTGTTTGATATTTGGAAGCACTTTCCCATCGCTTATTTGTTGTTGCTCGCTAAGTTACAAAGTGTTCCTAAAGACCTTTACGAAGCGGCGGCGATTGATGGCCAAAATGCATGGGGCCGATTTTGGCACGTCACTTTGCCCGAGTTGCGCTTTGTTATTGCGACGGTGGTGCTACTGCGTGTTATTTGGAACCTCAACCGCTTTGAAGACGTTTACCTGTTGGCGCCCAATGTCGAAACCTTGCCTATTTTTACCTACTACCAAGCCTTTGCAGGATTAGTAGACCAAGGTGTGGCCGCAGCGATTTCGGTGATTCAACTGCTGGTATTGGTTGGGTTGATTTGGCTTTATGTTCGCAAGGTTCTTAAGTGGTAACCAAGGAGTAAAAAATAATGAATAAGCGTACTCCTGCGCAGTCAGTAATGCTCTACACCCTTGTGGTGACACTGGTCGCGTTTTGTATCTTCCCGTTTTTACAAATTTTATCGACTTCACTTAAACACCCCATCGACTGGGGGAATGCCTCGTTAATACCGCGGGTATTGCACTTAGAGGCCTACCAAGAGCTGTTGGGATTAGCGCCTAAAAAAGAGGTGGAAATTCCTGCCAGTGTTCAACGTTTGTTGGATAACCCGCGCTTATCCGAAGAAAAGAAACAAAAGCTCTTGGCTAAGTTTAGTAGCGATGCCGATGTGTTTGCCTTT
Source organism: Pontibacterium sp. (assembly GCA_049603715.1). Taxonomy (GTDB): domain Bacteria; phylum Pseudomonadota; class Gammaproteobacteria; order Pseudomonadales; family Balneatricaceae; genus Pontibacterium. The sequence continues at coordinate 18,839 of JBMYSW010000025.1, forward strand.
GGTCGTTACATGCTCAACACCTTGTTGCTGTCGCTAGTGACAGGTATTGCCTCGACGTTTTTAGCCTCGTTAGCGGCTTACGCCATTGCGCGGCTGCGGTTTCCGGCCCAGTCGGTGATGGCGAACGGTGTGCTCTTTGTTTATATGGTGGGCGGTGTGCTACTCATGGTGCCTCTGTACCAAATGAGTGTCAGTGTTGGGTTAGCCTCGAGTGTGGGCGGCACCCTATTAAGCCTGTTTTTGATCTATTTGATACAGACATTACCCGTGGCTATGTACATGCTGGGTAACTACTTTCGCACCATTCCGTTTTCGTTAGAGGAGGCGGCGATGATGGACGGCTGTTCGCGGGTAGAGGCTTTTTGGAAAATCATTATGCCGCTTTCTAAACCCATGCTGTTTACGGTGTTTATCTACTGTTTTGTGATCGCTTGGAACGAATACCTGTTTGCATCGGTCTTTTTAAAGCAGTACCAAGACTTTCAAACCTTGCCATTGGCGTTGCAAACCTTGTTTACCTCTAAAAACGCGATTTGGGATCGCATCATGGCTGCGTCGATGTTGACGCTATTGCCCGTCGTGATTTGTTTTATGTTGGCCAATCGACACTTGTCGGGCGGTTTAACGGACGGCGGTGTGAAAGGGTAAAAGCCATTGTGGCGAGAAGTTGGCTTTGGCCCAACGCTGGGCAAGGAGAATAAAAAATGAGTTCTGTTATTGTACGTAACGTCAATAAATCTTACGGCAATTTGCCAATTGTAAAAAACTTAAACCTCGAAGTCGCAGACGGTGAGTTTGTGGTGCTTGTGGGCCCAAGTGGCTGTGGCAAAAGCACCACCTTGCGCATGGTGGCTGGCCTTGAGGATATTACCCAAGGTGAAATTTTGGTAGGTGATCGGGCGGTGAACGACCTACCGCCGCACAAACGAAACATCGCGATGGTGTTTCAAAACTATGCGCTCTACCCACATATGTCGGTGCGCGAAAACATCGTTTTTGGTTTAAAAAAGTCCGGGGCTGATGTGGCCACAATCGAGAAAAAACTCGCGGACGTGGTGCAAATGCTCAAGCTTGACGAATACCTTGATCGCAAACCCGCCGACCTTTCGGGCGGTCAACGTCAACGAGTGGCCATGGGGCGCGCCTTGGCGCGTGATGCCGATGTGTACCTGTTTGATGAGCCTTTATCTAACCTCGATGCGAAGTTGCGCCACCATATGCGTACCGAAATTGCGCGGATTCAAAGTCAGTTTAATATCACCGCCATTTATGTGACTCACGATCAGGTCGAGGCCATGACGCTGGGTGATCGTGTGGTGGTGATGCGCGACGGCGTGGTGGAGCAGGTCGGGTCGCCCATGGATATTTATTTGCAGCCTGCCAATACCTTTGTGGCCACCTTTATTGGTTCGCCAGCGATGAATCTGATTGAAGCCGAGGTGGATGGCGAGCATTTGGTGATTGAACAGCACCGTATCCCTATGCAGGGCATTGCGAACCTGGAACCAAAACAGTTGGCGGGATATTCGAGCGTGCTGGTGGGTATCCGCCCCGACTTTTTTGAAGACACGGCACTCTCATCGTCCACGAACCTGTTTTCATTTAATGATATTCAGGTAGAGTTGGTCGAAAATCTCGGGTTTGATAAAGAAATCATCTTTAAGCTTGGTGGCGAGGATGCCAAAGCCCGCCTCGACTTGCGTAGTCAGGTCAAGCGCCAAGAGCGGTTATCTTTGTCGGTCGATTTAAATCGAATATTGCTGTTCGATACCCAAGGTGAGGGGATGCTGATCAACGCAGGTGAGGGCTTTCAAAAGTAGCGACTGTGTTGCTCCACCACCTTCGGGCTTTTTGAGTGCTCTGGGCACTTTGAGCTCTTTTGCCTCTTTTTAGTACAAGAAAGCTAACAAGCTAAACGATAGTGGTGGTATGGAAAGCCTTATTGCAACAATCAAACAGGCAATGGTCGATGGTCGGCCATTGCCTTTTTCTGTCTATGCTTCGGCAAAAGAGCAGCGTATTTTAAACGTGCCCGTTATTAAACCGTTGCTCATTTTTGTGTTGTCGGGCAATAAGCGTTTAGGCGACCCGGCTGATTTAAGTGGGCACGGCCGCAATAGCCAAGAACACTTTTGTGGAGCGGGTCAGTTTGTTTTTTTGTCTAACACGCCCACCATTGCCATGCGCAATATACCTAACGACGAGCCTTACTTTGCGCTGCTTTTAAGCTTTGAATATTCGGACTTTGCTGAGTTTGCGCCGATCAGTCATCGTGCCAACCATTTTTTTCAAGGTGATATTTCATTGCCGTTGGAGCAGAGTTTAGAGCAGCTAATACATTGGTCAGCCTTTGCTGCACCCGAGTTATGGCATTTAAGGCGTAAAGAGCTATTGCACCTTCTAGTCAGCCTTGGGTTTGAGCAGGAGGTTCGCTCGGTGATGGAGCCTCCTACTTTGAGTCATCAAGTTTATACCTTGTGCGCTGCTGATATTGCTGCGGACTTGAGTGCTCAAACCGTAGCGGCTGAATTGGCGATGAGTGAGTCCACTTTGCGCCGCAAGCTGCAGGCTGAGGGTAGTGGTTTTCAAGACATTAAAGAAAGCGTCAAGCTCGGTCATGGCTTGCATTTGCTGCAAACAACCTTCGATTCTATTGGATGTGTGGCCGAGCAATGCGGTTATGGGTCTCAGTCCCGTTTTACCGAAAAGTTTAAACAGCGCTTTGGCCTCACCCCAAGGGCGCTTCGCAAAACCCGAATGACCGATTTGGGTTAAAAGCTGATCGTTTTGGTGCTAATGTGCGGCGGCACTCGTTTTTATCATGATGACTCTTAACTAAGAAGTTTAACGAGGGAGTTTATAATGCGTAAAAACAAGTGTGCATTCGCTGCTTTAGCTGGCATTGCCGTATTGGCGAGCCCCGCCTTTGCTGGCGACTTTATTCTTACGAGTACGGATATTCAGCACGGCGAGTTTATGAGCCAAGTGCAGGAGTTTGAGGGATTTGGCTGCCAAGGTGGAAACCAGTCACCCGCATTGGCGTGGCAAGGCGCTCCTGAAGGAACCCAAGCCTATGCGATTACCGTATACGACCCAGATGCACCTACGGGCAGTGGCTGGTGGCATTGGCAGTTGGTAAATGTGCCAGTTAATGTGACCTCCCTTGAAGCAGGAGCGGGCGGTGACCCCGCTTCGCTACCAAAGGGCAGTCGCTCTATGGTCAACGATTACGGTTTTGCGGGTTTTGGTGGAGCCTGCCCACCGCAAGGGCACGGGGCCCATCGCTATCAATTTACGATTCACGCACTATCACAACCGCTGGACCTGCCCGGCGGTGCTTCGGCTGCGTTGACGGGTTATATGATCAACGCCTATTCGTTGGCTTCAAGTCAAATAGAAGCACTTTATAAGCGCTAGTGCTTAGCTGCATAAGCTAAATAGCCTTTCAGTTTTTACCTATTTGCGGTCTCTTTGTTACCTCTTAATCAGCTTATGTATCTACGAAGTTGGGTCGGGGGAGTAAAGAGGCCGCTGTGCTTTATGTTGATCGCTCTTGTATTGAAAACCATGGCTTAGCCAGTTACGGTGTGCTGAACGCGCCTTTCGTCAACACTGAAAGAGCTCGCATGAGTAAAAGTAGCTGAACACAAACGGGAGCCGCATTAGGGGTTATGTCATTTTTTGCAAAGTATGTTGATCGCCTTCATAACCTGATCGACGATGAGTTTGAAGCCCGCAGTTGTAAAGATATTGATGAAGGCGCTTGCAAAGTGGTCCCGGGTAACGCCTTTTTAATGACCTTGTCTTTGGTGCTGAGTAAGGTTGCAGATACCTTGGCGAGTGCCAAAATCGTTTTGCCGTGGCTCATGGCAACCACAGGCGCTCCTACATTTTTAATCTCTTTACTTGTACCCATTCGCGAATCGGGCTCTATGTTGCCGCAGCTTTGGTTGGGGGCGTACATTCGCCTTAAGCCGATTCGCAAACGTTATCTTGTCATAGGCGCTATTTTGCAGGCCTTTATGCTGGCGGGCTTGGTGCTTGTTGCGCCTAATCTAACGGGTATGGCGGCAGGTATCGCGATTGTGGTGCTGACAGCGCTGTTTAGCCTCGCTCGCGCCATCCTCTCCATTGCCAATAAAGATGTGTTGGGTAAAACCATTCCCAAGCAGCAACGTGGTCGTCTAAGCGGCACCGCAGCGAGCATTGCGGGGTTACTGTGTGGTCTCGTGGGTGTGGCCTTAATGTTGGGTTGGGTCGACCAAGGCGGTATTAGCTATTTGTTAATCATGGCGACAGTGGGCTTTACTTTATGTGGCTTGACCTATGGCCTTATCAAGGAATTTGCAGGGGCGACCGAAGGGGGCGTGAATGCCGTTGAACACGCGGTTAAAAACCTTTCGCTACTTAAAGACGACAAACATTTTGCCCGCTTTGTTTGTGTGCGTGCCCTTATGGTTAGCTCTGGGTTAGCTGCGCCGTATTTTGTTTTGATGGCCCATGCCGACAGTGACTCTAGCCTGAGTTCGTTAGGCCTTTTAATTTTGGTGAGCGGCGCTGCGAGCTTTGTAAGTGGCAGTATTTGGGGTCGGTTGGCCGACCGTAACAGTAAAAGTTTAATGAGCCTTACGGCGGGTTTGAACGGCATTGTGTGTTTGGCTGGTGCTGTGCTTGCGTCTGCTGCGTGGGCTGGAATGGGTGTTGAAGGGACTTACTTCTACCTCGGTTTGTTTTTTGTGGTGTCGGTAATACACGAAGGGGTTCGTCAGGCGCGAAAAACCTATATTGTGGATATGGCCGGTGGCAATAAGCGCACCGATTATGTCTCGGTAAGCAACACCCTTATCGGTGTGCTCTTACTGTTTGTGGGTGTTGTGAGTGGTATTGTGGCGCAGTTCTCTCTGGTGGCTGTTATGGTGTTGTTTGCGCTTTGCAGCTTGGCGGCCTTGTTACTCAGCGCTGGCTTAAAGTCTGTATCGGACTAGCCGGACTAAAAGTATCTACTATTGTTTGTATTTTTGATCGTACTGGAAAAGGAGAGGGCATGAAGCCTAAAACGTTACTTTTTCTCGCTGCCTCTCATGTGGCGGTGTTAGGCGCTGGATTTGCAGCGGGTATCTACGCGCTGCCGATTATTACTGCAGAACCATCGCCAAGCTTTGAGGCGAGTGCGCTGCCTGCTCAGGCGCAATTTGAAGGGCAGTTTCGTCGTGACCTAAAAGACAGTGACTTTTTACACTGGGGCGAGGGCGATGTTTTTGTCTCGAATACGCGAGTCGTTCATATTGGCGAGCTGGCACCTGGCCCAGACTATAAGCTTTACCTGTCGCCGCGCTTTATTGAAACCGAAGCCGAGTTTAACGAGTTTAAGGCGAGTATGCGCAGGGTGGGTGAGGTCAAAAGTTTTAATAACTTTGAAGTGACACTGGCCGATGACGTGGATGTCTCTGCGTATAACACGGTGATTGTTTGGTGCGAAACTTTTGGCCAGTTTATTACCGCGGCACAGTATCGGCCTTAGCGCTAATCTTATTTAACTTCTGAACTTCCTTCTTATTTGCCTAAATGGGTGGCTAACATGAAGATCGCAATTTTAGACGATTACCAAGACCAAGTACGCCACTTACCCTGCTTCGATTTGCTGGCAGGCCATAGTGTCGAGGTGTTTAACGAGACTTACGACGAAGACACCTTGGTGGAAAAACTCAAAGACGTTGAAGCCCTCGTGCTCATACGCGAGCGCACCGCAATTACCGACACTTTGTTAGCGCGCTTGCCCCAACTTAAAGTAATTAGCCAAACAGGCAAGGTGAGTAACCATATTGACCCTGAGGAGTGTAAGGCGCACGGTGTTGAAATATTAGAAGGGCGAGGCTCGCCAGTTGCACCCACTGAGTTGGGTTGGGCGTTGATTATGGCGGCTTCGCGTCATTTACCTGCTTACATCTCGGCGTTTAACCAAGGCCAATGGCAGCAGTCTGGCGAGCGAGGTTTGGGACGTGTTCTAAACGGCCTTACTTTGGGTATTTGGGGCTACGGCAAAATTGGCCAGCGTATGGCGCAAATCGCCCATGTGTTTGGTATGAAGGTCTTGGTGTGGGGTAGTGAGTCGTCACGCGCTTTAGCGGTGAGTCATGGCTTTATGGCTGCTGAGTCAAAAGCTGACTTTTTTGCCACGGCAGACGTTTTGTCGCTGCACTTGCGATTAAATAGCGCCACCAAGGGTGTGGTCACAGCCGAAGACTTTGCGCACATTAAGGCCGATGCGCTTTTTGTAAATATTAGTCGTGCCGAGCTGGTGGAGCCGGGTGCTTTGTTAGCGTGGTTAAAAGCAAACCCCAAGGCCCAAGCCGCGCTCGATGTGTATGAGCAAGAGCCGGCGACACCTACTAGAGAGCCGCTGTTGCAGCTGCCCAACGTGGTGGCCACGCCTCATTTGGGGTATGTAGAGCAAAAAAGCTATGAGCTTTACTTTGAAATCGCGTTTAAAAACTTGGTTGAGTTTGTAGCGCGCTAATAACAGCGGGGCAAGTTAGCCCCGTAAGTGATTTCTTAAAGCCAAATGAAGCAAAGTCATAGTCTCTCGCCAAATATTCAAATTTTTTCATTCTTTTTTGCTTTATACTATCTGCCTTTAATAGAGTGGCCTTAATCGGGGCGGCTTCTGTAAGGTGATGACTGGTGGCCAGCAGAACAGGCGAGCGAGACAATGAGTAACAAAAAAGACGTATCGGTATTATTTGTTTGTTTAGGGAATATTTGTCGTTCGCCAACGGCTGATGCGGTGTTTGCTGGTCGGGTGGAAGCCAAAGGCTTGTCTTACCAAATTAAGGTGGACTCAGCAGGTACCGCGGCTTATCACGTTGGCTCGTTACCCGATCGTCGCTCTATGGCTACTGCTCAAAAGCGGGGCTACGAAATGTCGCACTTGCGCGCCCGCCAGGCCACGGTAGACGACTTTTATCACTTTGATTACATCTTTGCGATGGATAAGGAAAACCTCGCAAACCTTAAAATGCTTCAAAAAAAGGCCGGAGACGGTGCGCAAGCTAAGCTTGCGTTATTCTTGCCGTTCTTAGCGCCTGATACACCAGAGCCTGAAGTACCTGACCCTTACTACGGTGGTGACGAAGGCTTTGAGCATGTACTCGACCTTATCGAAGCCGCGTCTGATCGCTTGTTGGATTATCTGCAGCAGGAGCATTCGCTGTGAGTGAGCAATATCAATACCTACCTAATACCCTTGGTTTTAAAAGCACAGCGACGCGCATCACCCATTGCCAAAGCAAAGTTGATGTAGAAGACGCTGTTAGCGCAGCTAAGGCCGATGAGCTGCCGTTATTGGTGCTTGGCGAAGGCAGTAATGTGGTACTGGGGGAGGCCCTATCCGCAAGCGTGTTGATGCTGACCCATCGTGATATTCAAATTTTTGATAACGGCGAAAGGGTTGAGGTGACGGTAGGCGCGGGCATGTCGTGGCATGGTTTTGTTGAAGCCATGGTAGACCAAGGCCTATCGGGGATCGAGAACCTTGCGTTAATTCCCGGTACTGTGGGCGCAGCACCCGTTCAGAATATTGGAGCCTACGGCGTAGAGGCAAAAGACGTTTTGCTTTCGTTACTCGCGTTTGATACCCAAACTCAAAGCTGGCGGTGCTTTGAGCGGGATGAGTGTTTATTCAGCTATCGCGATAGCTACTTTAAGTCGGCTTGCCCTGGGCGTTTTATTATTTATGAAGTGACCTTTGCGCTATCGCGCAACTTTGTGCCGCATATAAGTTATGCCGGCCTAGAGGGCGCAGATCTGGCTAAAGGGCCACGCGGAGTATTTGAGCAAGTTGTGGCGGTGCGACAAAGCAAATTGCCGGACCCAAAACAGCTAGGCAACGCAGGAAGCTTTTTTGAAAACCCCATTATTCCGGTGGAGCATTATCAAAGCTTAAAAGCGCAGTTTCCAAACCTTGTCGCTTATGCGGACAAAGACGGCTACATGAAGGTCGCTGCAGGCTGGTTAATTGACCAAGCAGGCTGGAAGGGCGTAACCCATGGGCCAGTAGGTGTGTTTGATAAGCAGGCCTTGGTGCTGGTGAATCATGGTGGTGGTGATGCGAAGGCCTTACTTGCGCTCGCGGCTGAGATTGTTGCCTCGGTAGAGCAAAAGTTTGGAATTACCTTAGTGCAAGAGCCACGTAACTATTTGAGCTAGTTTGCTTGAGCAAGCTGGCGTTAGTTATTTTGAGCCTTTGAGATTGCCATCCAGTCTGCTTAGGTTAATCGCAGGTTAGTTTTGCTGATGCTGCCTGTGTGCGTGCTCTAACAACGCGCTTTACTTTCCTGTATTTGCATCGATAACTGTCGGTGCAAACCTTCTTGCCAAGCAACTCCACGCGGCTTTGCGCTAGCGTCTTAAAATACTTTCGTAAAGACCCCTAAATACTGCATATATTCGCAGTGAGAATATAAGCGATATTCAATATTATTAATTAAATGCTATTAAAAATTTTTATATCTTAAAATAGCAGCTAAACTGATAATAGCTAAGCCTATGACCTGCCATTGGATGGGGCTAGTCGTTTATGGCTTTGAGAAAGTAAGTAAGAAGAGATGAGGTTGCCCAGAGTGGCCACAACAACAAAGGTCACTCTGGGCGAATAAATCGGAGCAGCGCAACGTCAGCTGCAAGTACTTAAAGGCGGTAACAACATGCGAAGCAGAGATGGGCTTCGCTACCGAGACATTAAGCGGGGTCTCCTGCTCGGTTAGGAAACTGACCCTTCCTGAGTCAATTAGCCTATCGATTAAAGTGATTATAGATAGGCATGTGATATTAATCAATTTTAATTTATAAAATTTATGATATTAAAAATATGAATATCATCGACAAAGATTTAAACATGCTGGTGGTGTTTAAGGTGGTTTTAGAAGAGCTGTCTGCGAGCCGGGCAGCCAAGCGTCTTAATATGAGTCAGCCTTCGTTATCCCATGCGCTTAAAAACTGCGTAGGGACTTTGACGACCCTTTATTTACGCGTAAATCCCGAGGCTTGGCACCCACGCCGCTAGCACTTTCGCTTAAACCAGAGGTAAACCGAGTGCTGGAGCAGTTAGAACGCCTATACAGTGCCGATGGCGACTTGGTTAAGCACAACTGGCGCATGCATGATCAATCGCTGCGTTTAGTTACCTCGTCGAGTGTGGTGGAGCAGATGTTGCCTAAGCTGGTAAAACACCTTGCAAAAGAGGCGGCGAACATTAGTGTGGTGGCGCAAAATCTACAAGGCGGCTCACCGATTCTGCCGCTTGTGGAGAATGCTTGTGACTTGGTGATTTGCACTCATAAAGACGAGCTGCCTGCCGAAATTCATAGCACTGCCATTGAGGCGGGCCGGTTCGTTTGTTTGGTGGACCAAAATGTTTTTGAGCTCAATGTGCTGGATGGTGAGAGTGGGTTGGGCAATATCACCTTTGAGCAGTTTTTAAATCACTCTCATGTTGTGATCACTCAGTCTGAGCAGTTAAACCACGCCTTAGACCAAGGCTTGGCGGGCTTGGGTCATAGTCGTAAGGTCGTGGCGGGTTTGCCAAACTTTGACCAAGCCCTAGAGATTTTAATTGATAGCGATTTTGTATTGACCTGCCCAGAGCGCTTGGCAGCGGCGGCCCTTGAAAAGCACAAGCACCTTAAAGTGAGCCCGTGCCCGCTTGATATCGCGCCTTTGAGTATTTCTATGATGTGGCATGAACGAAGCCATGATGATGTCATGATGCAGTGGGTGCGAAGCCAGCTATTAGATACTATTACTAAGTTAAGTGTTTAGATCTAACTGTTTGAAAAGCTGGGATAGCAGCTGGACAAATGATGAGTAAATAGCTGACTTGCTCGATCCCAAACAAGAACAAGAGAGTTAAACATTAAAAACAAAAAGGGCCGCAATTGCGGCCCTTTTTAGGTTTGGCTATTGGGGGTAGGCGCTGAATTACTCAGCGTCTTCCTTAACGGCTTCTGCAGCTTGGCGGCGCTTTACTTCCCGTGGGTCGTTTGGCGCGCGTCGAACGCGACGTTGACGAGGGGCAGGGGCGCTTGGCTCAGGAGTTGCTTCTTTCGCTGGCTCATTGGCTTCTGCTTTTTCCTCTTCCTTCTCCGCTGGTGCTGGCTCAGCTTGAGATTGAGTCTCTTCGCTTTGCTCGCTATCAGCGTTTTCTTTGTCGGCTTCGGCTTCGGCTTCGGCTTTAGGCGCTTCTTCCTTTTCTGCTTCTGCTGTATCCACTACCTGAGTAGTTGCTTCTGATGCTGTTTCAATAGCGACTTCTACATCTGCTTTAGTTTCAGTTGTGTCGTCTGCTTTCGCTTCTTCCGCAGTTTCAGCTTCAGCTGTTGCTTCTTCTGCTTTGGCACTTTCTTCAGCTGTAGCTTCAGGCGCTTTCTCAGCTGTATCAGGGGTGCTTTCTTCAGCATTAGCTTCGTCAGCTGGCTTGTTCTGAGCTTCGGTTGCTTCTGCTTTAGTGGCTTCAGCGTCGGCTTTTTCGACTTTAGCTTCTGTAGTATCTACAGCTTCTGCCTTTGGTGCTTCGGCTTTAGTTTCTTTAGCCTCTACTTTGGCTTCAGCTGTTGTTGCTACTGCGTCAGCGGCTGCTTCTGAGCTGTCCTGTGCTTTTGCTTTAGGGGCTTCAGCTTGCTCTTTGCCTTTTGTTGGCTCAGGGCTCTTCGTTAGCTCAGGGCTGCTTTTCAGCTCAGGGCTGTTCACTTGCTCAGGGCTGTTCTTAGCGTCTGTGTTAGCTTTTTGCTCCGCAGCCTTAGCGTCGGTGTTGTTTTCGCTAGTTTGAGCGGCGTCGACTGGTGTGCGCTTGCCTACGCGTTCTGAGTTGCGACGACGACGGCCACGGCGGCGTGGGTTACGGGTCGGAGCTTCCGCGTTACCTTGGTTCTCGTTAGCGTTGTTTTGCTCGTTACCGGCGTTAGCACTGGTGTCGTTACTGTCATTTTCTTGTTTGCGATTGCGACGACGGCGGTTTGGCTTGTTTTCCTCAACGTTAAGCGGCTTATCCGGCTCAGGTTGTACACGGCTAATTTCGTCACCGCGATCGCTACGGTCATTGCGCTCGTTGCGATTATTGCGGTTGTTACGACGATCGCCATTGCGGCCACCACGGCGGCTGCGCTTGTTGCGGTTGCCTTCATTGCGAGGTTTGTCTTCGCTTGGCTTCTTGTTCTTAGCAGGTTTTGGCTCTTCAGCACTGTTATCGCCAAAAATAGCAGCGATGATGCGTGCGAGAAGAGACTTTTGTGCTTTAGGTTCTGCTTTTGGTGCCTCGGCCACTGGCGCTTTTGGCGCTGCTTCGTTGCTTGCATCTTGTGGTGCAGGCTGTTGCGGCTTAATAGTTTTAACCGCGGCTACTTCGCGTGCCGTGGCTTGGCCTGCGTTTGCAGTAAAGTCTGTTTTAATTTCTTCAGGCTTTGGCTGTAGCTTGTAGCTGGTTTCGTCAGCTGGGCTAACCTGATCGTCACGCAAGCGAGTTACTTCAAAATGAGGCGTGTCCATGTGCGGGTTAGGGATCAAAATAACCCGTGTTTGGTTGCGCTGCTCAATTTCAAAAACCGCTTGGCGTTTTTCGTTTAGCAGGTAGGTTGCAACGCTCACAGGTAAAATTGCCTGAATTTGAGCGGTGCGGTCTTTTGCTGATTCTTCTTCGATTAGGCGAAGGATAGACAGTGCAAGAGACTCGATATCGCGGATGGTGCCTTGGCCGTGACAGCGTGGGCAGACTTCGCCGCGGCTTTCAGCCAATGATGGGCGCAAGCGCTGGCGTGACATTTCGAGTAGACCAAAGCGAGAGATTTTGCCGGTTTGAACACGTGCGCGGTCTAGCTTAAGTGCGTCACGCAAACGGTTTTCAACTTCGCGTTGGTTTTTAATAGGTGTCATATCGATAAAGTCGATAACAATCAAACCACCGATATCACGCAAACGAAGCTGACGGCCAATTTCGTCTGCGGCTTCTAAGTTGGTGTTTAGGGCAGTTTCTTCGATATCGCCGCCGCGGGTAGCGCGGGCTGAGTTGATGTCGATAGACACCAAAGCTTCTGTTGGGTCGATAACAATCGAGCCGCCAGAAGGTAGCTTCACTTCACGCTGGAAGGCGGTTTCGATTTGAGTTTCGATTTGGAAGCGGTTGAACAGTGGAATAGTCTCACTGTAAAGCTTAATACGAGACTCGTAAGACGGCATTACCTGAGTAACAAAGGCTTTTACGTCTTCGTAAACACTTGGGTCGTCGATAAGTACTTCGCCGATATCAGCGCGTAGGTAGTCGCGAATCGCACGGATGACTACGTTACTTTCTTGGTAAATCAAGAAAGGAGCTGGCTTTTCAGAGGCTTCGGTAATGGCTGTCCAAAGTGTCGCTAGGTAGTCCAAGTCCCACTGAAGCTCTTCGCTAGTGCGGCCAATACCTGCGGTACGAGCGATGATGCCCATTTTGTCAGGGATGGTAACGCCCGCGAGTGCATCTTTAAGCTCTGCACGCTCGGTGCCCTCGATACGGCGAGAGATACCGCCTGCGCGAGGGTTGTTTGGCATAAGAACAAGGTAGCGACCTGCAAGGCTAACAAAGGTCGTTAGTGCTGCGCCTTTGTTGCCGCGCTCTTCTTTGTCGACCTGAACGATAACTTCTGTGCCTTCTTTAATAACATCTTTGATGTTTGGGCGAGAGCCGCGCTCAGGCTGCTTAGTGAAGTATTCGCGAGAGATTTCTTTAAGTGACAAGAAGCCGTGGCGCTCTGCGCCGTAGTCAACAAATGCAGCTTCTAGGCTTGGTTCGATGCGGGTGATACGACCCTTGTAGATATTGGCTTTTTTCTGTTCGCGGGTGCCAGACTCGATATCTAGGTCGTATAGACGTTGACCGTCTACCAGCGCTACGCGCAACTCTTCGGGTTGTGTAGCGTTGATGAGCATTCTTTTCATGCGTGTATTCCATTAGTGGAATAGCATGTCTCAGTGTAAGGCGTTGTAAATAAAAGGATTTAAACGCTTACGCCCGCAGGTAAGGGTCTTCGGTGGCTTGTGTTCGCCAATGCGTACAGGGGTAACTGTCGCAAGGAGCGGTCCATGGGCGAGGGGACAGGCTGAGGGTGTGCTCGCACTTACGTGGCACGCCAACAGTGTCGACCTATCTCGACCATATTTACAATTTCTACTTTGGCTTGCCTTGATAAAAGGCGAGCCTGGTAAACCATCTCGGTGAAGGAAACATTAGCCAATGTTCTTTTAATTTATATGCTGTGGCTGCCGTACGCTGGACTTTAGAGCCAGTGGGGCAGGTTCCGGGCTAGTGTGCATCTTCACCTCCAACCAAACACCTTTGGGTTTAGAGGTTGCTATTCGTATTATCAAATATCGCTGAGCCAGAGGCTGCCTTGTTAAGCCATATTGGGCTGGCGGTGCTGTGCTTCAACGACGTTTCGTTTGTGGCTTTAAGGCCTGTGCGCTCTCCTTTGAGTGTTGGCGCATCAGGCAGCCTGTATCTTTTCGCTAATTGGCTATTAGCCTAACGGTGTTGCAATGCGTTTTGTGTGCTTGCAACGATGGCTGCGTCACCGCGTTTATGGCGTGCCATGCGGTGGTCTTGTTATGGTTGCAGTGGTCATTAAAACAAACTTGACGGGTGCGCCTGTAAATCGGTACAAAGGCGGCCCAAATGATGACCTAAAGCGACGAATGACAAGACAAAGTAAAAATTTGTTGAGCCATTTGTTATCAGCGACGTTAGAATATAGCAGCTAAGCCAGCGAGCATCAATTCACTTATCCATTATTGAGTACACATGTCCGAACCTGACCAAAAGGCCACGCTACCCACGTCTGTTACCTTTGTCACCGTACCCGACGAACTAGAAGGCCAGCGCATCGATAACTTTTTGAAGACCCAGCTAAAAGGTGTGCCAAAAAGTTTGATTTATCGAATCGTTCGTAAGGGCGAGGTGCGGGTAAACAAAAAGCGTATTAAACCAGAATATAAGTTGCGCGCGGGCGATACCGTTCGTATTCCACCAGTACGCGTAGCAGAGCGTGCGCCTGCACCTGTGCCCTCAAGCGGCTTAACCGACACTTTAAATGCGGCCATTCTTTACGAAGATAAAGATGTCATCATCGTTAACAAACCTTCGGGTTTGGCGGTTCACGGCGGCAGCGGTGTGAGTTTGGGGTTAATTGAGGCGTTTCGTCAGATGCGCCCCGAGTGCAAATTTTTAGAGTTGGTTCACCGTTTAGACCGAGATACCTCGGGCTGTATTATGATGGCGAAAAAGCGAAGCGCGCTTAAGTTTTTACACGAAGCCTTAAAGGGCAGTCGCATTACCAAAATCTACCATGCCTTGGTAGAAGGGGCTTGGGCATCTCAAGACCGCCGTATCGAAGCGCCCCTGTTAAAAAATGAGTTAAAGTCTGGCGAGCGAATTGTTAAGGTGGATGCTGAAGGAAAGGCGTGTCTCACTGAATACAAAGTTTTACGTCGCTTTGGTCGTGTCGCCACATTGGTAGAAGCCCGTCCGATTACGGGGCGTACTCACCAAATCCGTGTCCATTGTCAGTTTGTGGGTCACGGTATTGCGGGCGACCCTAAATACAGCCGAGACGAATTTAATAAAGCCATGCGCGGTTATGGTGTTAAGCGATTGTTTTTGCACGCGGCTCAGTTGCGCGTGCCTTTACCTAGCGGCGAGCGAATTATTATTGATGCTCCGCTAGAAGAAGGCTTAACCCAGGCGATTAAGGCGTTGGCAAAAGAAGGGAATGCATAGGTAGTAGGTAAGATGACACATATTTCACGAGACGATTTACTAAAGCAGATTTTAGATGCTTGGTCGCAAGGCCAAGTGGGTTCGGTGGCCGAGCTTGCCGATTTAATGGGCACCAGTGTTGATAATGTAACCCAAGCCTTTACGGATTATGGTCCACAGCTGGCTGCACGTGTATCCGCAACACCGGCATCCGACATGAGCCGTGTCAGTATGCCTGAATCTTTGGGTAATGCGTTTGCCTCTGTGTGGCAGCAAGCGGTAGACGAAGCTTATAACCAGCTTTCATACGAGCGTAAGCACGGCGATGTAGATGCCGAAGAAAATATTCGCCTACTTGAAGATGAGTTGAAAGCTGCGCGTAACCGTATCGACCAAATGGAAGCAGAAGCGCGCGAATACGAAAGCCGATTCGGTGATGCCGAGGTGCTGATTAAGTCGTTGGAAGCAGAAGCTAAGACCTTAAAAGCTAGCATTATTTCTGAAACGAATCAGCGCAAGCACGAAGAAAAAGCCCGCAGCAACGTCGAAAACGATTTGGCGCACCTGCGTAAAACCCACGAAGAGCTTAAGCGCACCCTTGAAAAGCGCATTAAAGAAGAGCAAACCAACTCCCTTGATGCGATCAGTCGCGCTGAAGCGGACGTTCGCTACTACCGTGGTGCGTTAGAAAAGGTGCGTGACGAAAGTGGCAAAAAAGAGTCGGCGCTGACACGTAATATTCACGACCTACAGGCTGAAGTGGCTAAAAAGGATGTGAAGATTGAAAGTGTCACGACACACATGCGCAGCCTTGAAAAAGAGCTAAAAGCGATTAAGCAAAACCAAACTACGTCGACGCGCGAAGGGGTTAAGGTTAATAACCAGCTGTTGTCTGAGAGTAATAAAAACAAACGCTTGGAAGAAAAAATTCAGGTGTTAACCGAAGAGCTTCGCATGTCGCAGCAAAAAACCAATGTGATTACCACCGAGGCATCGCGTCGCGAAAACTCGTTGCGTAACCAAAACATTGAGAAAGACGAAGAGTTGTTGCGTTTGCGTGCTCGTTATTCTGCCAACGAAAAGCGTTTGGTTGCACAAGAGCACGAAATTCGTCGTTTAACCGACAAACTTAAAGCGCACAACTAAGGCGAATGCGCGGTTAGGGTGTCCGTTTAACGCTCGGGCAAAATGGCTTGAGTGCGCTAAGCTTATATAAAGGCATAGGCCCGCAAGGAATCAACCGGATTGAAGGTGTAGGTTATTAATGAAGTTACAACAGTTGCGTTATATCTGGGAAGTGGCCCGTCATGACCTTAATGTGTCGGCAACGGCACAAAGCCTTTATACCTCACAGCCGGGCGTTAGTAAGCAAATTCGCCTGCTTGAGGATGAGTTGGGTGTTGAGGTGTTTGCTCGTAGCGGCAAGCACCTAACCCGTATCACACCTGCGGGCGAAGCGATTTTGCAAATTGCTGGCGAGGTGCTGCAAAGTGTTGATGCCATTAAACAGGTCGCTCAAGAGTTTAGTGACGAGCGTAAGGGCAGTTTGTCAATCGCAACCACCCACACCCAAGCGCGTTACGCACTGCCCGAAACCATCACCGGCTTTATGCGCCAGTACCCCGATGTATCGCTGCATATGCAGCAGGGTACGCCGACGCAAATTGCCGAAATGGCGGCAGATGGTACGGTAGACTTTGCTATTGCGACAGAAGCTTTGTCTAACTTCAGTGATTTGGTGATGATGCCGTGTTATCGCTGGAACCGCTCAGTGGTTGTGCCTAAAGATCACCCGTTGGCGAGTGTCCAAAAGCTAACACTCGAAACCCTCTCGATGTACCCAATCGTTACCTATGTGTTTGGTTTTACAGGGCGCTCGAAGCTCGACGACGCTTTTACCAATAAAGGTCTAACGCCGAAGGTGGTGTTTACCGCAGTAGACTCAGACGTTATCAAGTCATACGTGCGCTTAGGTTTGGGTGTAGGGATTGTGGCGACCATGGCGGTTGATGAGCAGCTAGATTCAGACTTGGTAGCCATTGATGCAAGCCACTTGTTTGAGTCGAGTACGACCTATATTGGCTTCCGTAAAGGTGCCTTCTTGCGTGGTTACATGTACGACTTTATTGAGCGCTTTGCGCCGCACCTTATTCCTTCTATTGTAGATGCGGTGCAGGCTGCGCCCTCAAAGCACGAAGTTGAGCGTATTTTTGCGAATCAGCTGCTGCCGGTTCACTGATCGACAGCATCAGCTGAAATTAGGTTCCAAAAAGCCTCAACGACTGGGTTCTTGAGGCTTTTTTGTAGGGTGAACAAGCCAATATCGTAGGGTGCTAGGGCGGGCTCTACTTTTAATACCCGCACCTTAACGGCCAATGGGCTGTTGTCTAATACGATTTTAGGTACGACTCCCACACCAAAGCCCAAACTCACCATGCTTACAATGGCCTCGTTACCCGCCACTTGTGCGTAAATATTTGGGATGATGCCTGCCTCTTCAAACCACTGGTCTAACTGGTTTCGTGATACGCCACTCTCAGACAAAATCATCGGTGTTTGCTGCCACTCTTCACGAGAGTTGGGTACTTTAAAGATATTGCCATGGGGTTGTTTAAGCGGCGCGATAAACACCAAAGGTGAGCGGGTAATTGGTTTAAACGCAAGGCCGCGCGGGAGTGTTTTAGGGCGAGCCGCAATGGTGATTTCTTCGTCGCCACTTAAAATGCGGCCAATGGCGTGTTCGGCATCGCCTGTATGCAGCTTAATTTCGATGCCGGGATGTGTCGCCCGCAAGCGGCTGAGTAAATCGTATAAAAAGCTATAGCTTGCGGTAACGGAGCAATAAATGCTGACTTCACCACGAAGGGTTTGGTCGTCACCCGCAAGGGATTGTTTGATACTCTGCCACTGGCGTCGGGTTTCGCGCGCATAGGTTAAAAAGCGCTGGCCTTCGGGGGTGAGGGCAACGGTGCGGTTATCGCGATTAAACAAACTAACGCCTACTTCTTCCTCTAGCTGTCGAATATTGCGCGAAAGTGCCGAAATGCTGATGTTGCATTCGGTGCTGGCGCGACCGTAATGCAGGGTGTCGGCAAGGGCTAAAAAGTGTTTTAAGGCGCGGGTGTTCATAGGTATAGGTGTGAGTTAGTCGTGTTGCATTTATTGAAACATGATATTGCGTTTATATCAATTTACGAAAGGTTGGCTTTTCGTTAAGGTGGTCTTCAGATTTATTTAATAAGCAAAGGATGCCGGTGTGTTTGGCCTTCTTTGACATAACCTACAAACTAACGGATACGTTAATTATGTCTAACAACTACTTCAATACGTTGCCACTACGTGAGCAGCTAGAGCAACTAGCGAAATGTCGTTTCATGGATTCTTCAGAATTCGCTGACGGCGTAGAAGCCCTTAAAGGCAAAAAAATGGTTGTCATCGGCTGTGGTGCACAGGGCCTAAACCAAGGTCTTAACCTACGTGACAGCGGTCTAGACGTATCTTACGCGTTGCGTGACTCTGCAATCGCTGAAAAGCGTCAGTCTTGGAAAAACGCAACTGAAAACG
Source organism: Pontibacterium sp. (assembly GCA_049603715.1). Taxonomy (GTDB): domain Bacteria; phylum Pseudomonadota; class Gammaproteobacteria; order Pseudomonadales; family Balneatricaceae; genus Pontibacterium. Next base: position 37,179 of record JBMYSW010000025.1, read on the forward strand.
GTTTTGTTGTAGGTAACTACCAAGAGCTTATCCCAACTGCAGACGTTGTTCTTAACCTTACTCCAGACAAGCAGCACTCTGCAGTAGTTGAAGCGGTTATGCCTCTAATGAAAGAAGGCGCTTGCCTATCTTACTCTCACGGTTTCAACATCGTTGAAGAAGGCATGAAAATCCGTGAAGACCTAACTGTAATCATGGTTGCACCTAAGTGCCCAGGTTCAGAAGTACGTGCTGAATACGTTCGTGGCTTCGGTGTTCCAACACTTATCGCTGTTCACGAAGATAACGACCCTAAAGGCGAAGGTCTTGCGCTAGCTAAAGCTTACGCTGTAGGTACTGGCGGTCACAAAGCAGGCGTTCTAATGTCTTCTTTCATCGCTGAAGTTAAGTCTGACCTTATGGGTGAGCAAACTATCCTTTGTGGTATGTTGCAAACAGGTTCTATCCTTTGCTTCGACAAAATGGTTGAAGAAGGTATCGACGCAGGTTACGCATCTAAGCTTATCCAGTACGGTTGGGAAACCATTACTGAAGCACTTAAGTACGGCGGCGTAACTAACATGCTAGATCGTCTTTCTAACCCAGCTAAGATCAAAGCATTCGATCTTTCTGAAGAGTTGAAAGTGATCATGCGTCCGCTATACAACAAGCACCAAGACGACATCATCGACGGTACTTTCTCTCGTGTGATGATGGAAGACTGGGCGAACGACGACAAGAACCTACTAGGCTGGCGTGCAGAAACTGCTGAGACTAACTTCGAGAAGACTCCAGCAGGCGACGTTGAAATCTCTGAGCAAGAGTTCTTCGACAAGGGTATCTTGATGGTTGCTATGGTTAAAGCGGGCGTTGAGCTAGCATTCGAAACAATGACTGCTGCTGGCATCATTGCTGAATCTGCTTACTACGAGTCTCTACACGAAACTCCGCTAATCGCGAACACTATCGCTCGTAAGAAGCTTTACGAAATGAACGCGACTATTTCTGATACTGCTGAGTACGGTTGCTACTTGTACAACCACGCGTGTCTACCACTACTAGGCGACTTCATGAAAGACATCAAAACTGATGTTATCGGTAAAGGTCTAGACCTAGAAGACACAGGTGTTGATAACGCTCGTCTAATCGAAGTTAACGAAGCGCTACGTAGCCACCCAGTAGAAGCGATTGGTAAAGTGCTTCGCGGCCACATGGCTGACATGAAGAAGATCGTTTAATTCAGACTAACTTTTTAAGTTAACTGAATAGTTAAAAGCCGAGATGTGCGTTTTGCCTCTCGGCTTTTTTGTCGCTTTTTTTAAGTTCTGGTGCGAATAAGCAAGCGCGCCCACTCGCAGGGATTACCGAGGTATTGATATGACATCTCCAATTCAACTTAACGGTGTATCTGTTAATTTTGACGACCGTTTTAGTCTTCACGATATCAACTGGACGCTTTCGCCTAATGAGCATTGGGTTGTAACGGGGGGTAATGGCGCAGGTAAGTCGGCGTTGGCGGCTGTGTTGGCAGGTGCAGGTGAGTTGGTGGCTGGCAGTGTATCAGGTGTGCCTCCACGAGTGGGGCTGGTGTCCTTTGAGGCTCAGGCTGAGCTGATTGCGCAAGAGCTTAAAAAAGACGATGCAGATATCATGGATGTCATTTCAGAAGGTACGCCAACCTCCGAGATGATATTTGACCATTGTGAAGATCAAGCGCTCGGCCAGTCGTTGGCTGAGAAGTTTGGCATTACGCAACTCTTTGATCGTGCGTTTCGTAAGCTTTCTACGGGTGAAACTCGCAAGGTCATGCTGATTCGTGCCCTAGCGAATAACCCTGACTTGTTGATTTTAGATGAGCCCTTTGACGGTCTAGATGTTGATACCTTAGCGATGCTGCAAGCGCATCTAGAAAGTATTATCGACACGGTGCCAATGGTGCTGGTGCTTAATCGCTTTGATGAAATGCCAAGCTTTATTACGCACGTGGCGTATGTGGAAGAAGGGCGTTTGGTTCATAAAATTGATAAGCAAGATGAGCAAGCCTTTGCCGACCTTTATCAGTTGCTGCACCTTAAAACCACAGACCTTAGCGTGCCCGACGCTTCTAATGTGGCGCAGTTACCGGCGCTTAACCCTGAAGATCCGTTAGTCAAACTAACTGATATCTCCATTAAATACGGTGACGCGACTATCATCGATAAGCTTAACTGGACGATAAACCCCGGCGATCACTGGCAGCTAAGCGGCCCGAACGGCTCGGGTAAAACTGGCTTGTTGTCGCTTATTACCGGCGATCATCCGCAGTGTTATGTAAATGATATTTTTGTCTTCGGCTTTAAACGCGGCAGTGGCGAAAGCATTTGGCAGATTAAGCAGTTTATTGGTTATGTCTCGACGGCGCTGCAGTGGGAATATCGCGTTAGCACCAGTGTGCGTAACGTTATTATCTCGGGCTTTTACGACAGCATTGGTATGTACACTAAAGCCAGTGACGGCGAAAAAGCCATTGCCGATCAGTGGTTGGCGCTAATGGGTATGACAGGGCGTGCGGATCAGCCGTTTAATAAGCTCTCTTACGGTGATCAGCGCATGTTGCTTATCGCTCGCGCAATGGTAAAACAGCCGCCATTATTGATTTTAGATGAACCTTGCTTGGGTTTAGATGATATGAATCGACAGCTGGTGCTAGCGCTAATCGAGAAGATTTGTGAGGGCGGTAAAACCACGGTGCTTTATGTTAACCACCATCCAGAAGACAAAATTAAAGGGATTGAGAACTACCTTGCTCTAAAAAAGCACAGCGCTAACAGCTAGTAACTTGGTGGCCTGAACGTTGAGTAAGGACGTTGCATGGTGGCTAAATCGGCGGCTGCTCGTTAGAAGTAGTGGGTAGCGCCGACCAAGCTCCTATAAAAACAATCTGACTCACTCAAAGGAGCCAATCTATGCGCTTTTCTAGACTAATCACTAAACCTTGCTTGCCTCTAGGGGCTTTAGCTGCAGCCGCAGTATTTGCTACCTCGCCAGCTCAAGCGCAAGAGCAAACCCTAATTGTGGCCGGCGGCTGCTTTTGGTGTGTTGAGTCGGACTTTGAAAAGCTAGAAGGCGTTAAAGAGGTTGTGTCGGGTTATATAGGCGGCCATGTCGATAATCCGACCTATCGCCAAGTTGCGGCAAAAACCACAGGGCATTACGAAGCAGTACAAATTACGTATGATGACGAAACTGTATCACTTGATACACTTTTGCATTATTACTGGCGCACTATTGACCCAACCGATGATGAAGGCCAGTTTTGTGACAAAGGCAGCCCTTACCTAACGGGGCTGTTTTATCAAAACGATGAGCAAAAACAGGCCTTTGAAGCCAGCTTGGCTCAGGTTAAAGCCACTAAGCCCTTTGCTGCGCCGATTGTTACCGAGGTGTTGCCAGCAACAACCTTCTACAATGCCGAGCATTACCATCAGAACTACTACAAGAATAACCCATTGCGCTATAACTACTACCGCCGAAGCTGTGGTCGCGATAGTCGCATAGAGGATTTGTGGGGTGAGGTGGTGAGTAAGAAGCCGGCGCTTTATTGACGGCTTTTGCTGGAGGGGGGTACTTGAAGGTGGTATGTTGATGCTACTAAGTGCTCCTCACGGGAAGCTTAATCTTATTTTAATAATGGGGCTTAAAAATGGAATTTAGTCAGGGTGTTAAAGTTGAATGGGAACCAGGGGTGCATCATCAAGGCTTATGCCCTTTGTGCAGAGTTGAGGCTGAGCATAAAGCTATATTGAAAATATCTACAGGTGCTGAGCGGATGCCGTATGACGCGACATTCTTGTGTGCGGCCTGTGAAGGAGTGTTCTCATACCCTTTTGTTTATCCCGATTATTCGGAGGATTATAGCTTCCCCGACTATACCCGCTATTACTGCGAAATTGGCGCCGGTGTAGGATCAATGATTGAGGCTGTTCAGAATGTTTGTCGAGCTCGCCATATTGGCTCCATGATTGATGTAGGGTGCGGTACGCCTTTCACTGCTGATTTTGCGCGCCGTCACCTTGGTGTTGATGCGAAGGGGGTAGACCCTTCAAACTACGCTAAGCAGTATGCGGGATTGATGGAGGTTCCGCTTTCGTCCGCATTGCTTGGCTTTGGTTCCCAATTTGATAGTCAAAAATTTGACTTAGTGTTCTCCTCTGAAGTTGTAGAGCATGTAGAGGATCCTGTTGGTTTTGTTGAGTTATTAGCTGACTATGTGGCGCCGAATGGTATTTTAGTTTTAACAACCCCAAGTGCTGAGTTTGTCGCAGAGAGGCCTTCCCCGCTGGATACTATGAGCTCTATTTGACCTGAAGTTCATCACGCGCTGTACTCTCAAAAAGGCTTTAGCGAGCTGTTAAAAAAAATTGGCTTTAAATATGTTGAAGTCGTTAGAGCGCGAGAGCGCTTGTTTGCGTACGCCTCAAACGAACCGTTTTTATATGAGATTGATGAGCAGCAAAATAGGCTGCTCACTGAGTACTATCTTGAACGAAGCTATTTGAGATTTATTTCTGTGTGCCCTGAAATCGCGAGGGGAGCGGCATTTAGGCTTTTTCGTGATTACGTGAACTTGGGGAATAAAGAAAAAGCGGAAAAGTGGCTTGCTAGTTTGGCTGAAATAGTTGAGAGAGACTTTGGGTGCTCTTTAGAGGGGGAGGAGCTACTCGAAAGTCTCGAGGCAGGTGGTGAGTTGGTCTCGCATATGGGTGGTTGCCCATACTTCTCGCTTGTGTTGCCTTACTACTTGGGTATGTATTCCCTGCTTTGCGATGATTTAGCTGGCGCTTCTACTCACTTTGGTAATCAGGTCAGGTTAATCGAAAATATCCGTGTAGCGGATCCTCTTTTTTGGAAAGAGCCTTTCGATATGTATGAAACTTCAGTTTTTCATGAGGCTTATTCCCTTTTAGGTGCCCAGAAGAGAGCTGAAGCGATAGCAGGCTTCGAGCTTATAATTTCTGGCGCTCTAGACCAAAGCCAAGGGCTTTTGAGGAATGGGGCTCGAGACCGCAGATTTTATTACCGCTCTTTGATTGGAAGGGGGGTGGCGCTGCTACAACTAGGAGATGCTGGAGCAGCGTTGGAAGACTTTCAGACCGTAACCTTAGAGTGTGAGGAGAGTAATACTGACTTATTGGGTGAAGCTGAAAGTTTGCTAAAAGTTGCACAGGAACAGCTGGATAGCACTCTAATCACACAATAGTTACAGCAGTTTATCAATATCCTCGGCGCAATGGCGCTCTTTGAGGTGTGGCTCGTCGCCCCAAATTTTGTTAACAAGGCGTCCGCGCTGAACGGCAGGGCGGTCGGCGATCAATTTAGCCCAGCGAATGACGTGCGGGTACTCCTGTACTTGCAAAAACTCACTGGCACCGTAGGCGTCGTTAATAACAAGGTTGCCATACCAAGGCCAAATAGCGATATCGGCAATGGAGTACTCTTCGCCTGCCATGTGCACGTTATGCTCTAGATGGCGGTTTAGCACATCCAACTGGCGCTTGGTTTCCATGGTAAAGCGGTTAATGGGGTATTCCATTTTAAACGGTGCATAGGCGTAAAAATGACCAAATCCGCCGCCTAGGTAGGGGGCGGAGCCCATTTGCCAAAATAACCAATTGCGACAAGCTGTTTTTGCTTCGATATCTTTTGGAATGAAGGCGTCAAACTTTTCAGCCAAGTACTGCAAAATAGCCCCTGACTCAAAAATTTTTAACGGCGGCTTTGCTCTCATATCCACTAACGCAGGGATTTTGGAGTTGGGGTTAACCTCGACAAAGTCCGAGCCAAACTGCTCACCTTTGCCAATGTCGATGGTGTAAGCATCGTATTCTGCTTCGTCGATACCCAATGCGAGCAGCTCTTCTAGCAGTATGGTAACTTTTTGCCCATTGGGTGTGGCAAGGGAGTATAGCTGCAGAGGATGTTGTCCGCTGGGTAGTGTTTCCTCATGCGTGGCGCCAGCAATAGGTCGGTTGATTTTGGCCCATTCACCGCCGTTTTCATCGTCCCATGTCCAAACTTGGGGTAGGGTGTATTCGGTTTCGCTCATTACTGCTCCTTAAGACCTGTTTTTAAACGCTTTTGCTATACATGCCCAAATGAGGTGGGTCGTGATAGGTGCCCTGCGTTCAATATCGCGTGAAATGTGCTGAGGTTGGGTGAAACTGTGTAATTAAGCCTAGCACACCTTAGCCAAAAATCAGGTTAAGTTGTTGAGTTAATGGGTTAAACAGTTTTTAACCTAACTTTGGTCGTACAGTGTTGGGGGATTCTTTCGCTGGCGTTGTACTGCGTTTTGTATGCGCTGGATTGGCAGTAAACCCTAAGGATTTGTAATTTTGCAGAGATATTTGCAAGGTGCGAGGTGAATCGGTAGAGTTGCGGCTCACATATAATATTTGTTAGGAGACTGTTCCGTGGAACTCGCATGTTTAGACCTTGAAGGTGTTTTGATCCCTGAAATTTGGATTGCCTTTGCTGAAGAAACTGGCATTGAAGAGCTCAAGGCGACAACACGAGACATTCCTGACTACGATGTGTTGATGAAGCAGCGCTTGCGCATTCTTGACGAGCACGGCCTAACCTTGCCGCAAATTCAAGACACCATTAGCCGCTTGTCTCCATTAGAAGGTGCTGTTGAGTTTGTTGATTGGTTGCGCGAGCGTTTCCAAGTGGTGATCTTGTCTGACACTTTTTACGAATTTGCAGCGCCGTTGATGAAGCAACTAGGCTTCCCAACTTTGCTATGTCACAAGCTGGAAGTTGACGAAAACGGCCGCATCACCGACTACACGCTACGTCAGCGTGACCCTAAGCGTCAATCTGTGCGTGCATTCCAGTTGCTAAACTACCGTGTTATCGCGGCAGGCGACTCTTACAACGACACCACGATGTTAACGCAAGCCGAGTCTGGCATCTTGTTCCACGCGCCAGCAAACGTGATCGAAGAGTTCCCGCAGTTCCCAGCGGTACACACTTACGAAGATTTGAAAAAGCAATTTATCGCTGAAAGCGTACGTCCGCTAACGCTTTAATAGCCCGATTTAGAGCGGCGCTTTAGTCGCTCTGCATTGCTTGCTCTGCTTGTTCTTAAGAAGAGCCAAAAAGAGCTTAAAAAGAAAAAAGCCAAGCTAGGAATCAACCGAGCTTGGCTTTTTTTTGTTTAGGGCGGCCTAACTACTTTTTATAGGCGCTATATCTATGGTGAGTGCTGTCTATTTAGCTATGCCGAGGGCTTTGCCTTAAATAAAAATCTCGTCGCCGCGTTGGTCGATGTACTTTTTCATTTTTTGGTGAGTGAGGCGAACGCCCTCAGACTCGTTGGCTAAACGATCAATTAAGAACAAGTTGCGGGTTTGATCGTTTTTGGTGATCACGGCCCACATGCGTACACAGCGACCGTCTGGCTCTGCTTTGGCTTCGATGATATAGCCTTTGTAGCGCACGCTACCTTCGGGTAAGGGTGAAAAGATAGATTGGATTGCAGACAAGATGCCCATGGGTGTTTCCTCTTATTTTTTCTTTCATTCTTAGAGGATTTTGCTGCTCAGGGGAAGATAAGGGCGTAAAACTTGACCCTAAAGTAGCAGCTATTTAATACCCAAGTTTAGCCAAAAACCCGCGTTAGAGCGCCTCTAAACAACGCAGTAAGTTGGCGACTTTATTTAAGGATTCTTGGTATTCGCTGTCGGCGGTTGAGTCGGATACGATGCCGCCGCCCGCCCAGCAATACACCTTGTTTTGCTCACATAGCAGAGTGCGAATCGTGATGTTCATGTCCATCTTGCCATCAAAGCTTAAATAGCCCACCGAGCCGCAATAAATGCTGCGAAGGTGCGACTCTAACTCGTCAATGATTTCCATGGCGCGAATTTTAGGCGCGCCAGTAATAGAGCCGCCCGGAAAGCAGGCTTTTAGAAGCTCGATATTGCTGGTGTTATCAGGGAGCTGACCTTCAATGGTAGAAACCAAGTGGTGAACGTTTTGGTAGCTTTGCAGCTCAAACAGCTTGGGCACCTTTACGCTGTTTAATGCGCATACCTTGCTTAGGTCGTTGCGCAGCAAGTCAACAATCATCAGGTTTTCGGCGCGATTCTTCTCAGATGCAAGGAGTGATTGTGCTGCTGCTTGGTCTGCAGCCGGGTCACTAAAGCGTGGCTCCGTGCCTTTAATCGGTTGCGTGGTCACTTTTTTGCTCGTCACGCTCAATAAGCGTTCGGGTGATAGCGACAATACGTGGCCAAAGTCGTTTTCCATAAACGCAGAAAACGGTGTGGGCGAAGCTTTGCGAAGCGCGCAATAAGCCGCCCATGGGTCGCCTTGGTATTCACTCGAAAAGCGCTGAGTAAAGTTAACCTGATAGCAGTCGCCAGCATAAATATAATCGTGAATACGGGCGATGGCTTTTTTGTAATCGGCTTCGCTGGTGTCTTTGTTAAATGAGCGGGTAAGCGAAAAGCGGTTGTCTGCCTCGCTGTCGTTCGTGGCGTCGCCTTTAGTTAATAGCTGCTCAATGGCGTGTTTTTTGGCTTCGGCAAGTGCAGGGTGAATCAGCAAGGTGCTTTGCTGGCTGTGGTGGTCAACAATCACAGCCCATAAATAAAGACCCGCCCAAGTAATAGGGTAGTTAATGTCTTTGATACTGGTGCAAGGCAGGGTTTCTAGGGTTTTGCCAAGGTCGTAACTAAACTGGCCCATAATGCCGCCCGTGAAAGGGTGCTTTGGGTGTTCGTCTAACGCATGGGTTTGTTGCGCTTGCTCTAGTTCGGCAAAGAAGCTCTCGCTAGAGGTGCTATTGGCCGCTAGGGGCCAAACCTGCTCAGGTGCGGCTGTTAAGATATCGTAACGGCCTCGCTCGCTCGTAGGGCTGCCGCTGTCTAAAAATACCCCGTTTCCCAATGGGCGGATGCGTTCGAAAAGCGCTCGGCTATCGCGTTGGTAAGAGAGAGGTATTTCTGTGAGCAAAGGTACTTCCTGCCGCTAAATTTGGAGCACGTTCGTGCAAATCTTATGTGCTTGGCTAAGGGCCAAAAGGCGTCGCTTTTTGCTGTGGTCTTGCCGCTTTAAAGCAGCCAACAGCAGAAAGGCGGCATTGTAGCCGCCAGCCGTTATTTTTGCGAGGCCTCGGGCCTATTAAGTGCCTACCGTAACTAAGCAAAAGCGCTGAGACCTGCTCAAGCGTGGATTCTTTACGTGTCGTTAAAGGTTTTAGCTTTCTTTAATGTTAAAATTTTTGCGCGCACATAGGGTGCGGTTGGTTAGTGTTGATAAGAGAGAAGTGGTTATGCCTTCGCCCGAAGTTTTGTTAGGTCAGTATCAATAGCACATCGCATCTTTTAGTGTGAATGGTCATCATATTCGTTATGCGATTTATCGTGCCTGCGAAGGGCATGCGGATACAGGGCGTCGTATGTTAATGCTGCACGGTGCCGGTGTGGCAGGCGAATTAACCTGGGAAGGTATTATTGGTTTTTTGACGCAATGGGACGAGATTTTAGTGCCGGATTTTCGTGGTGCTGGCGAAACGGTGAGCGAGCAGGGCGATGAGCTGCCTTATACACTCGCCGAGCTAGGCCATGATGTTGTCGCGCTGTTAGAACATGTGGGTTGGCAGTCGATGGACTTAGCGGGCTACTCCATGGGTGGTTTGGTTAGCATGTTGGTGAAGGCGCAGTGGAGCGGGCAGGTGAATCAGCAGTTTTTGCTGGAATCGGCAGGGCTAGAGCGCAAAGATTTCGATGAGGCTCTGAACTTGCGTAAACGCTACCAAACAGCAGTATCTGCCCTTAAGTCAGACGATGTGGATCAAGGCGTTGTGGCCTTTTTGGATATTATCTCGCCTAAGCGTAAAGTCTCGGCTGCGGTGGAGCGTATTACCATCGACCGACTAGGGCATCGCCCACAAGGCTTTGCTCATGCCCTTGATGCGGTGACCCACTGCTTTAATGGGCTAGATCGCGATAGTTTGCTGGCGGCGCAAGGTGAGGTGCTTAGCTTTGTGGGCGCGAATAGCCCAGAGGGGCTACATGAGTTTCAGGCGCACTTGGTATCCTCGCGCGCAAACTGGCAAAGCATCGAAGTGCGCGGTACCGACCATTCACTGCCTTATCAAAAGCCTCGTCAAATTGCACAGCATATGAATCAAGCGGTATCGGTTGTGTAGATAATAGTCTGCTTCATTAGTCATTTTCGTTAGTTTGGTCTTAAAGCCGCTATGTAAACTTTTTGCATAGCGGCTTTTTTGATGGGTGCGGCTAATATTGTCGACAATCTTGGGTTTTTCGTGCGAGGAGGGGGTTAAAGTGCGTATTGGGTTGGTGTGAAATGCTAGATTGTTGACAATTATTCGCCTTTAGTTGAGTTGACGGTGGGTTAATTCCTAGGTTAGTCTTACTTCTATCTTAAGATTGTCGACAATATGAGTAGTTACACGTGAACAATATCGCAGAAACCCCAAATAACACCGGCGAGGGGGTGACCCTTGCAGATAAGGTGTGTCAACAATTGGTGACGGCCATTGTGATGGGCGAAATGCTGCCGGGGCAAAAAATCAGCGAGCCTGAGTTGGCTCGTACCTACGGAATTAGCCGTGGACCATTACGCGAGGCGATACGCCGTTTAGAAGGCTTTCGTTTAGTAGAGCGTAAAGCCCATGTGGGTGCCCGCGTAGTGAAACTGTCAGCCGAAGAGCTGATCGAAATTTATTTGGTGCGCGAAGCATTAGAGGGTATGGCGTGTCGATTGGCAGCCGAGCACATGTCTGAGCCCGAAATTGAAGACCTTCGCCGCCTGTTAGACCAGCACGAAGCCAATATCGCCGAGTTAGATGGCCGTTCTTATTTTCAAAAAGAAGGCGACTTGGACTTTCACTATCGCATCGTGCAGGGCAGCAAGAATCAAAAGTTACGTGAGGTGTTAGGTGGCGAGTTGTACCACCTAGTTCGCATGTATCGATACCAGTTTAGTGTTTCTAGCTCGCGCCCCGTGCGTGCGCTAAAAGAACACCGACAAATTGTAGACGCAATAGAAGCAAGAGACCCAGAGCTAGCTGAAATGTTAATGCGACGTCACATCGGAGCGGCCCGCAAAAACATTGAAGAAAAGCTCAATTCAAAAACAATTAATGAATGAGGAATACCATGGCTGAAAAACTGACTGCGGGAGCGCGCTTTCGTAAAGCCTTGGCTGAGAACCAGCCTTTGCAGATTGTCGGTACGATCAATGCTTACCACGCAATGATGGCCACTCAAGTGGGCCACCAAGCCATTTACCTTTCGGGTGGTGGCGTGGCAAACGCCTCTTATGGCCTACCTGACTTGGGTATGACGTCGATGAACGACGTGCTAACCGACGTAAGCCGAATCACCAGTGCCGTTGATACGCCGCTGTTGGTTGATATTGATACAGGCTGGGGTGGTGCATTCAACATTGCTCGCACAGTTAAAGAAATGATCAAAGCGGGTGCTGCTGCGGTTCATATTGAAGACCAAGTGGCGCAAAAGCGTTGTGGTCACCGTCCTAACAAAGAAATCGTATCGCTAGAAGAAATGGTCGACCGTGTTAAGGCGGCTGTTGATGCTAAAACCGACGACGACTTCTTTATTATGGCGCGTACTGACGCCTTCCAACAAGAAGGCCTAAACGCAGCCGTTGAGCGTGCACAAGCGTGTTTAGAAGCAGGTGCTGACGGTATCTTCGCTGAAGCAGTGCACACCCTAGATGATTACCAAGCCTTCTCTAAAGGTATTGGTGGTGCGCACCTATTGGCGAACATCACTGAGTTTGGTGCTACGCCACTGTTCAATAAAAAAGAACTCGCTGAAAACGGCGCGACCATGGTGCTTTACCCGTTGTCGGCTTTTCGTGCGGCCAACAAGGCGGCATTGAATGTGTTCGAAACCTTGCTGAACGACGGTGATCAAAAAGCAGCAGTCGATACCATGCAAACACGTATGGAGCTGTACGACTTTTTGAACTACCACGATTTTGAACAAAAGCTAGACGGCTTGTTTGCAGAAGGCAAAAACAAGTAATGAGTGAAAGGCGAGGGTAGGTGTGAGCCTTGCCCTTGCGCGATTCAACCAGAACAGCCCAGAACAATAATAACGTACCTTTTACAGGTCTGGGCTTCTCGATGAGTGAGGAGCGAAAGATGTCAGATAAGAAAATTGGTGGCGCGGGTTTACGTGGCCAGTCAGCAGGCGAAACAGCGCTATGTACCGTGGGTGTTACCGGTGCAGGCCTAACGTACCGCGGCTACGACATGAAAGAACTGGCTGAAAAGGCCGAATTTGAAGAAGTCGCTTATTTGCTGCTCTACGGTAAGTTACCAAACGTTGCTGAGCTAGCGGCCTACAAAGCCAAGCTTAAAAGCATGCGTGCACTGCCAGACGCGCTAAAAGTTGTGTTAGAGCAGATTCCAGCGGACGCTCACCCAATGGACGTGATGCGTACCGGGTGTTCTATGTTGGGCAACCTAGAAACCGAAGTGGGCTTTGAGCAGCAGCTAGACCACATCGACCGTATGTTGGCGGTGTTCCCAGGTTTGATTAACTACTGGTACAACTTCAGCCACAACGGTATTCGTATTGATGTTGAAACCGATGCGGACTCTATCGGCGAGCAATTCTTGTGGACACTTCACAATAAAAAGCCAGAGCCTCTTCACGTTCAGGTAATGCATGCGTCTTTGATTTTGTACGCTGAGCACGAGTTTAATGCATCAACCTTTACCGCTCGCGTATGTGCTTCAACCCTCTCTGACATTCACAGCTGTGTAACCGCTGCGATCGGTTCACTACGTGGTCCACTGCACGGTGGTGCTAACGAAGCGGCAATGGAAATGATCGAGAACTGGCGCTCAGCAGATGAAGCTGAAGAAGCCATTATGGGTATGTTGGCTCGCAAAGATAAGATCATGGGCTTTGGTCACGCGATTTACCGCGAATCTGATCCTCGTAATGCCATCATCAAAAGCTGGTCTAAAAAGCTATCTGAGCAAGTGGGTGACGAGTACCTATACGCCGTTTCTGAGCGTGTAGAAGCCGTGATGTGGCGCGAGAAAAAGCTGTTCTGTAACGCCGATTTCTTCCACGCGTCTGCTTACAACTTTATGGGTATTCCTACTAAGTTGTTTACACCTATCTTCGTTTGCTCCCGTGCAAGCGGCTGGTGTGCTCACGTGATGGAACAGCGCGCTAACAACCGCATCATCCGCCCATCGGCCGACTACACAGGCCCGGATTCGGCGGAGTGGGTAGCGATTGAAGATCGTGCTTAATGCTTAAGTAAGTTATTAGGTTTGTTTTATAACCTATTGATTTAAATGGGTTTAGTTAAGTTTAGATTTTTCTTTAACTTAGTCGCAGCTACCAATTGGCTGTGACTTGGCTTTGATTTCAATGGCCACTAAACCCACGCTTTTTAAGGGCGGCAAGTCAGCTTATAAGGTCGCCACCTTAGGTGCTGCTTGGTACTTACGTCGCCCTTTTTTTGGCCAAAAACTACACCAATATAATCTCAACTCGAGATGGCCTTCGCCGCTTTGTATGGCCTCGCAACGCCTGCCTGATGTTGCTAGGTGCGGCCTCATCTCCAGTCAGACCTGCATAAAGAGACCTTTGCCATGAATACCGCTTTTCGTAAAAAGCTTACCGGCTCAGAGGTAGAGTACTACGATACCCGCGCCGCGATTGAAGCGATTAAGCCGGGTGCCTACCAAGGCCTGCCATACACCTCACGTGTATTGGCTGAGCAACTTGTTCGCCGTTGCGCCCCTGAAGACTTAAACGCCAGCCTAGAGCAAATTATTGAACGCCGCCGCGACCTCGACTTTCCTTGGTACCCAGCGCGCGTTGTGTGTCACGACATTTTGGGCCAAACCGCACTGGTTGACCTAGCTGGCCTGCGTGACGCCATTGCTGAGCAAGGCGGCGACCCTGCCAAAGTAAACCCAGTGGTACCAACACAGTTAATCGTTGACCACTCGTTGGCAGTGGAGCACGGTGGCTTTGACCCCGAAGCTTTCGAAAAAAACCGTGCTATTGAAGACCGTCGTAACGAAGACCGTTTCCACTTTATCGAATGGACCAAAACGGCATTTAAAAACGTAGACGTGATCCCTGCCGGTAACGGCATCATGCACCAAATTAACCTCGAAAAAATGTCGCCAGTGATTCAACTGCGTGACGGTGTTGCCTTCCCAGACACCTGTGTGGGTACCGACAGCCACACGCCACACGTAGATGCCTTGGGTGTTATCGCCATTGGTGTAGGTGGCCTAGAAGCCGAAACCGTGATGCTTGGTCGTCCATCGATGATGCGCCTTCCGGACATTATTGGTGTGAAACTTACCGGCAAACGCCAGCCAGGCATTACTGCAACCGATATCGTATTGGCGATTACCGAATTTTTGCGTAACGAAAAAGTGGTT
>JBMYSW010000026.1:0-50809 GCA_049603715.1 Pontibacterium sp.
GCACAGCGGCTCAAACTGAAAGCGAAATGTATCTCTGCTCCGCACAGAGGTATAGGCTCTCCGCAAGAGCATGGGAGCCTGAACGCTCAGAAAGAAGCCTAAGCCTCCCCCTTATAAACCTCTCCCATAATATAAGTAGCCGCTACCGCCCGGTCATCACCCAGTGTATTCAACACAAAAAGACGCTCCATCAACGTCTGATTAAAGCCATCTCGAAACGCCATAAAGTCTGTACCCGCAACGTCTAACACCACCAAATCCGCTTCGTAGCCTTTCGCAATCTGACCAATAGCCTGCTCTAGCTTGAGCGCTTTTGCGCCGCCTAAGGTAGCCAAGTATAGCGCTTTAAAAGGCGATAACCGCTCGCCCCTTAGCTGTTGCACCTTGTAACCCTCACCTAAGGTTTGCAACATCGAGAAGCTAGTGCCTGCACCCACATCGGTGCCCATACCTACGGTAACACCAGCTTTTTCAAGGGTGGATAGTGGAAAAAGGCCTGAGCCTAAAAATAGATTGGACGTGGGGCAATGGGCGACGCTGGCATCAGCTTCACCTAAGCGTTGGCATTCGTCGTCACATAGGTGAATACCGTGGGCAAAGACGCTGCGCTCTTTAACTAACCCCGCTTGGTCATACACATCAAGGTAGTGTTTGGCCTCTGGGAACAACGAGAGCACCCAATCAATTTCATTGAGGTTTTCTGACAGGTGGGTATGCAAATAGGTGCTGGGGTATTCTTTTAACAAACGCGCCGCCATGGCGAGTTGCTCGGGCGTGCTTGTGGGGGCAAAACGCGGCGTCACTGCGTAATGAAGGCGACCCTTTTCGTGCCAGCGTTCAATCAGTGCTTTGCTGTCTGCGTAACTAGACTCAGGTGTATCGGTGAGCGCATCGGGTGCGTGGCGGTCCATCATCACCTTGCCGCAAAGCATACGTAAATTAAGTGCGAGGGCTTGCTCAAAAAAACAGTCCACCGATGTTTTATGAACACTGCCAAACACCAAAGCGGTGGTGGTGCCGTTGCGAAGCAGTTCGTGCAAAAAGCGCTGAGCAATGGCGGTGGCATGTGCTGGGTCGGCAAATTTTTGTTCGGTTGGAAAGGTATAGGTTTCTAACCATTCCAATAGCTGGTTGCCGTAAGCGGCGATCATTTCGGTTTGTGGATAATGGATATGGCAATCAACAAAACCCGGCAGAATTAATTGCGTTTGGTGGTCACATACTTCCACATCGTCGGCGAGGGCCTCGGGCATTTGCTCGCTCAGCCAGTCACGTTGGCCACACCACTTCACCTTACCTTGTTCGATGTAAACCGCGCCTTGCGGTAAGTAGCTCACCGCTTCGTTTTCGAGTGGCTGATTTAAAGGGTGTTGCATCAGCAGCGTTTGCTGCTCTGGCGACAAGCTGTCCGGATCGGCGCTAAAGCTCAGTACCTGACCTAGGAGCAAACGCTTGCTGTTAGCCGTGTTTAAAGGCTGCTCTAAAGACTGTTTTGAAGTCGGTGTTGCTTGGGTTTGCACAAAAAATTCCTAAATTTAAATCGAAAAAAACAAGGGCGCATGGTCTCGCCCATTTCGGTTATGTGTTACGTGTGAGTACTTGGTCGGCTTACGTGCTGCTGGTAAACCGACACAATTTGGGCCGCAATGGAAATGGCCACCTCATGGGGTCGCTTGCCTGTAACTTCGGGAATCCCCACTGGGCAACACCAAGGCTCAAGCTGCGCTGGCGTTACGCCTTGGCCCGTGAGCCGATGGCGAAAGCGGGCCGCCTTGGTATTTGAGCCAATCAGGCCAAGGTAACAAAGGCGCTCGCTGGTTAACAAGGCGCGACATAAGTCAAAGTCTAGTTGATGGTCATGGGTTAAAACCAATGCCATCAGGGTTTGCCCTTGCAGCTTTGGTAACAGTCGCTGGGCAATCGCCACGGGCTCGTCATCGTCATAGCAACGCAGGTTATTCACGCCCGTGTGCTCTAACATGCCTTTGCGATCATCAATCCAATGAAGCTGCAGCGCTAAGCCCGACAACATGGGCACCAGAGCCTTGGCCACATGGCCCGCACCAAAAATTAAAACATGGCGTTGTCGCGATGGAAAAAACTCGTACAACAAGGTGACATGACCGCCACAGCACTGCGCGGTTTTAGCGCCCAGCGGCACCTGCTTTAGCTCGGTGGTCGCTTCGCTCAAATTGAGACTCAATAAACGACGGGCAGCCTCTGTGGCTTGGTATTCGAGTTGACCACCGCCAATGGTATCAAGGGTTTTAACTTGCGCATGGGGCTCGCCTGAGGGGTTGGGCTGGTCGTAACCGGTCGCCACCACCAGCATTTTTGCACCAACAGAACGCGGGCTTGAGCCTTGTGTGGCAATAATGCTCACTAATACATGAGCCTCACCCGAGGCTTGGTAATCTGCCAGCGCCTCGCTCCAACTCAATAGACGCTCACTGCCCTTCACAGGCCTATTAATCAGCGAATCGGCCTGTTCGGTTACACGGTGGGTATCAGTGTGTGTATACAAGGTATCCATTCAACTCACTCCCCTTTTACAGCCGTGATCGCGGCCAGGACTCGTTCAGGTATCGCGGGCGTATCCAACTGCGGATAACGGCGATAGCCCGAAACGCTGCTAATGGCATCACGCAAAGCCGACCAGACCGAGATCGCCAACATAAAGGGCGGCTCGCCCACCGCTTTGGATTGATACACAGTGGCCTCTTCGTTAGCACGATCAAACAACGCCACATTAAAATGCGCTGGCACATCACTGATGGTGGGAATTTTGTAGGTCGCTGGCCCATTGGTCATGAGCACGCCCTTATCATTCCATACCAGCTCCTCAGTGGTGAGCCAGCCCATACCCTGCACAAAACCACCCACGATTTGGCCTTTATCTATGGCGGGGTTTAGGCTTTTACCCACGTCGTGCAGGATATCAACGGCTTCAAGCCGATATTCACCGGTGAGTGTATCCACCACGACCTCGGAGACAGCCGCACCTTGGGCGAAATAAAAGAAAGGTCGCCCTTTAGCTTTGGATCGATCGTAATAGATTTTTGGCGTTTTGTAGTAACCCGTGGCCGATAAAGAAACACGCGCCACATAGGCCGCATTCACCAACTCAACAAAACTTAACTGCTGCGATTGTTGGTTTGTATCAAGGTAGGTCACCTCACCCTCGGCAAAACTAACGCTGTCGGCAATCGCTTGCTTCTCGTCACACAAATAGGCGACTAGGCGCTTTTTTAAGATGTTAGCGGCATTTTCGGCGGCTTTACCGTTTAAGTCAGTACCGCTAGACGCCGCGGTTGGCGAGGTATTGGGCACCTTGTCGGTACGGGTAGCACTGACGCCCACTTGATCGACTGAAAGCCCCAACACCTCGGCAACAATTTGGCCCACTTTTGTGTGTAACCCCTGCCCCATTTCCGTACCACCGTGGTTTACACTCACACTACCATCGGTGTAAATGTGAATCAGGGCACCGGCTTGATTGAGGTGCTGTAAGGTAAACGATATACCAAACTTCACAGGTGTTAGCGCAATGCCTCGCTTTAACACAGGCTGCTGGTTATTCCACTCCCGAATACGCGCCCTGCGTGCGCGATAATCGCTTGATGCTTCGAGTTGCTCAATCAGGCTTGGCAAACCGAAATGCTCAATGGTTTGGTGATAGGGTGTGGTTTGTCCGTTTTGATAAAGGTTGGCTTTGCGAACATCTAACGGGTCCATACCGAGCTGCCCGGCAATTTCGTCTAGCGCAGCCTCAATGGCTAGCATTCCTTGAGGGCCACCAAAACCGCGAAACGCGGTATGCGAAACCGTATCGGTTTTTGCCCGATGGCCCGCAATAAAGGCCAGCGGCACATGATAGGCATTATCGGCATGGAACATAGCTCTATCGACGATGGCATCAGAGAGGTCCGCCGAATGGCCACAGTTGCCTACGATATCAAAAGATCCTGAGAGTACCTTGCCCTCAGTATCGTAAGCCAGCTGATACTGATGGATAAAGGGGTGACGTTTGCCCGTCATCATCATGTCTTGCATACGAGGTAACCGTAGCTTGGCAGCGTGACCTGTTTTGGCCGCCACCAAAGCCGCTAAACACGCCCATTGAGCCGCCTGAGACTCTTTACCGCCAAACGCGCCACCCATGCGGCGCATTTCGACGGTGATTTTACGAAACGGAACTTCGAGCACCTCCGCCACCAGCTTTTGGATCTCGCTTGGATGCTGAGTGGAGCTCACCACATGAACGCCGCCCTCATCCGTTGGCCAAGCCAGTGCCACTTGGCCTTCGAGGTAAAAGTGCTCCTGTCCGCCAACACTTAAATGACCTCGCAACCATAAAGGCCCCTTCGCCATTGCTTGGTCGATGGCCTGCTTGACGTCCTCGGGCGCATCACTCGGGGCTGACTCATTTCGCGCCATGGTGTGACTCGGGCGCACTGTGTGGCCTTTCATTAGTGCTTCGATTGGGTCTAGCTCGGGCACTTGGGCGGTGATTTGCATGCTGGCTTTTTGCGCAGCTTGTTGTGCCAGTCGAAAGCTTTTTGCCGCGACTACAGCCACAGGCTGCCCGTAATAGCTGATGTGCGTTGAGGCCAATAGCGGGTCGCCTTTAAACACGGGTGCCACGTCATCCAAACCCGGAATATCGCCATGAGTGAAAACACCCACTACCCCTTCGCTTTGGCTGACTGCATCAAGATCTAGCGAGAGCAACTCACCTTTTGCCGCGTTTGCCGCCACGACGGCCAAGTGTAAACAACCACTTGGCTCGGCAAAGTCGTCCACGTAAGTAGCGACACCACTCACATGTAACTCCGCACTTTCATGGGTTTTGCTTTTGCCGACGATACGTTGCGCTTGGTTCGATTGCACCACGGACTCGTGAGCCTCAGCCGCTTGAGCACTGGCATCTGGAGTCATCGGAGGGGTTTGTTGACCTTCGGGTATAATCGGCTGCCCTGATTGATTACGCATGACGAGCCCCTCCTAAAGTACGCTCACCTTGGCTTTGAGATGAACTCGGGTAGTCATTTAGGCTGGTGTAAACAACGTGCGTTTGCTCATTCGCCAAGTCGGCATCCGCGGTCGGCTGAAGCTTCTCGGCACTTTGATAAAACCCTCGCATCAACAAGTTTTGGGCACAGCGCAAGCGGTAACCTGCACTGGCTCTTGCATCACTCATGGGTGTAAGTAGCTTCGCCATGGCCGCCTGTGCCTCTTCAATGCGAGCATGGTTCCATGGTTTACCCAGCAATATTCGCTCTACGTCGGACAGTCGAATGACCGTCGCGGCCATACCGCCAAGGGCAATTTTTACTTCGCTAACAATACCCGCTTGCAATTGCACACTTAGGGCTAAGCATACCGTCGAAATATCGTCATCAATGCGTTTAGATACTTTGTAAGACTCCACAAAGCTATGCTCGTCAGGCAAATCAAAAGAAATAGCGACAAGGGTCTCACCGGGCTTTATTCGGCTTTGTTTATAACCCGTATAAAACTCGGTTAAGGCCACTCTGCGACGCTCCACGCCTTTAGCCTGCGCGGTTTCGAGGTGGAGCTGTGCCCGCAAGCACATCAGTAATGGCATAGAGTCGCCAATGGGCGAGCCGCTCATAATGTTGCCACCCAAGGTGCCCGTATTGCGAATTTGCCGCGAGCCTACTCGCTGTAGCAATCGTGTAAATGCAGGTAACCTTTCTGCCAACTGAGCCTCCAACGCCGAAAAAGTAACCGCAGCCCCCACCGTTACTTGGTGCTCATCAAACGTAATACGCGTGAGCTTTTTAACTTGCGCGGTAGATATTAAACAGGGGTTATCTTCATAGCCCACACTCGTTGCTAACGCGGCGTCGGTGCCACCCGCCACCAACTTAGCCTGCGGAAACGCCAAACGTAATTGATGTAACTGCTTTAAGCGTTGAGGCACAAAAAAGTAGCGATCGTCTGTGTGCATACTCGGCACGCTTTGCCAGTCTAATAAACGCTTTTGGCTGGCGGCTTTTTTAGCGCTAGCGCCTGTTTCACCCGAGTTAAGCCAAGCAAAAACCTTTGGTGCCAGTTGGTCAAAGACCTCTGGACGCGGCTTAACCTTTCCAGAGACCTCTCCCGCCAAGGCTTCATGGCACGCCGCTTCAATGGACACATAGCCGGTACAGCGACATAAGTTGCCACCGAGTTCGTGGCGTGGGTCAACACTTTCAACAGCCTCCACTGAGTACGAGGCATCCTCGGTTTGTTTTGATGTAACACTCGGCGCTGTTTGGGTTTGATACAGCGCAAACATAGACATCACAAACCCCGGCGTACAAAAACCACACTGAGAACCATGGCAGTCGACTAAGGCTTGTTGCACCGGATGCAGCGACGAGGGTGCCGATGCAATGCGAGTGGCGAGCGCTGTGCCTTGAGTCACGGCCGAAAAATTAAGAGTCGGTTGCTCAGATAACTGCGCAATGCCCGAGGCTGTTAATAGCCACTTACCGTGTAAATTGCCTAGGTAAGTAATACAGCTATTAAAAGCGCGATAAATAAGGCGACCACTGCCCTCGTCTTGAGAAATCTCAACCAAGGTGCAGGCACCACAATCGCCAGAACCACAGCCTTCTTTTACATCCGTTTGCTTTAATTGAGTGCGCAAATAGGCCAGCACCGTCATATCTGGTGCAACCGACTCCACCTCAATTGCCTGTGCGTTCAAAAAAAACCGAATCATCGCTCGTCCCTTCTACCTAATCGCTCTCATCGCTTAAAGGCTTGAATCGCCTCACATAGCCCCGAATCGCCTTAAATCGCCCTAAACGCCAAGCCCGCTGAGTGAATTATCTAACCTATGTATCTATCCAGAGGTTACACAGACATAAAAGGCAGCAACTTCGCCACGCAGCTTTCTTGACTTTTTAGTCAGGTATTTAAGCAGTATACATACCACTCTGCATAAACCGCAAAATTTAACGACCAGTAAGGTGAAATTCTCATGCTTTGTCATTGGCCTTTTTCAAAGCGAATAGAGAAAGGTAAGGTGAAGATAAAACCGCTGGAAGCAAGGGCTAGCACTCGGCCAAACAAAAAACTGATAAATTGGTCAGCTTTTTGCTACACTTTTCATCAATAAAATCAGCCTCCTGCCTGTAAGGTACGATGAAAGCTACATAAGCCTGCTCGTCACGGTGGCCCAACCCCATTGCTTTATATTTCCATTGACTGCCTTAGCCTGCAGTACGAAAGGACAAACGCAAATGACACACACAGCCCAAACTGAGCGTTTACGACTCACTGGCATCACCAAAGCCTACCCCGGCTGCCTTGCCAATGACGATATCGCGCTCACCATTGCGCCCGGCGAAATTCACGCCATTCTGGGCGAAAATGGCGCAGGCAAAAGCACCTTAATGAAGATCATTTATGGGTTGGTTAAACCAGATGCGGGCACCCTGTATTGGAAAGGTGAAGAGGTTAAAGTACGCAGCCCCGGGCACGCACGGGTTTTAGGTATTGGTATGGTGTTTCAGCACTTTTCGCTATTCGAAACCCTCTCCGTGCTTGAGAACATCGCATTAGCACTGGGCACTCCCGCCCGAGAAATGCCTGCATTAGCGCAAAAAATTGCCACTGTGTCTGAGAAGTACGGTATGGCGCTCTCGCCTGAACGTTTGGTTCACACACTGTCGGTAGGCGAGCGCCAACGTGTAGAAATTGTACGCTGCTTGGTGCAAAACACGGAGCTTTTGATATTAGACGAGCCCACTTCGGTGCTCACGCCACAAGAAGTAGAAGTATTATTTAAAACCTTGCGCCAACTCGCAGACGAAGGCTGTGCCATCATGTTTATCAGCCACAAGCTGCACGAGGTAAAAGCGCTGTGTGACCAAGCCACGATTTTGCGCGCCGGTCGTGTTTCAGGTGAGTGTACCCCCGCCAACGAAACCACCACCTCCATTGCGCGCCTGATGGTTGGCGACGACACCCCCATTTCTAGCGAGTTTGAAAAGCGCTTGGGCGAGCAGCCCTTGCTTAAAGTGGCAGAACTTTCGAGCCAAAGCGCCCATGATTTTGGCATTGACCTAAAAGACATCTCGTTTGAAGTAAAGCAAGGCGAGATTGTTGGCCTTGCCGGTGTCGCCGGAAACGGCCAAGAAGAGCTGCTTTCGACGCTAAGTGGCGAAACCCCGCTGACCAAAGCGCAAGGCGAGGCCATTTCGCTTAATAATGTGGCCATGGGTCACTTGCGCCCTAACCAACGACGTAAACAGGGATTATCTTTTGTACCCGAAGAACGACTAGGCCGAGGTGCCGTGCCAGAGCTTTCTCTCGAAGACAACGCCCTGTTGACCGGCTTTAGCAGTGGCTTAGCCAGCAAAGGCTGGCTAATGTCCGGCAAAATCGCCGCCTTCGCCGATAAAGTGATTCGCTCCTTTAATGTTAAAACCCCATCGGCTCACACAGCGGCGGGCAGTCTGTCGGGCGGCAACCTACAAAAGTTTATTATGGGTCGCGAGATTCTACAGGGGCCCAAGCTACTCGTTGCAGCACACCCCACTTGGGGCGTCGACATTGGTGCGGCCACCGCCATTCACAAAGAGCTGATTAAACTACGCGACATGGGCGCGGGCATTTTGGTGGTCTCAGAAGACTTAGACGAACTCTTTTTAATATCCGACCGCATTGGCGCAATTTGCGAAGGCCGCGTTTCGCCATTGGTACCCACCACACAAACTGACATCGAAGCCATTGGACTAGGCATGACAGGCGAATTTGAAACACTGCAACAACAATACAAGGAGGCGAGCCATGCTTAAGTTAGAAGCACGCGCCACGCCCTCTACCCTTATGGCTTACGCATCGCCCTTTTTAGCGGCGGTGTTAACACTATTCTCCGGTGCTTTGCTGTTTTCTTTGTTAGGCAAAGACCCTTGGGCCTCGCTCTACACCTTACTAATCGTCCCCATTTCCGATGTATACGGCTTGGCCGAATTGTGTGTAAAAGCTGGCCCCATTTTGCTCTGTGCCATGGGCCTTGCGTTGGTCTATCGCGCCCAAGTGTGGAATATAGGTGCCGAAGGGCAGCTATTAATGGGTGGTGTGATAGCCAGTTGGGCTGCCCTGTCGCTCATCGACAGCGAAGGTTTTTGGGTACTACCTGTGGTGTTAGTTTGTGGCATGTTGGGTGGCGGTTTGTGGGCTGCCTTGGCGGCATGGTTAAAAACACGATTTAACGCCAACGAAATTTTAACCACCATTATGCTCAACTACATTGCGCTCAATATTCTGCTTTATGCGGTACACGGTCCGCTAAAAGACCCTGACGGATTTAACTTTCCTGAGTCTGCTCTGTTCTCAGACTCAGCCACCTTACCCACGTTAATTGACGGCACCCGTATTCACTTAGGCATTGGCCTCGCACTACTCGCCGTGGCCGTGGTGTGGGTGCTTATTAGCCGTACACTGTTTGGCTTTCAAGTTAAGGTCATGGGGTTAGATGTTCGCGCCGCAAACTACGCTGGTTTTAGCCAGAAGAAGCTGGTGTGGCTTACTTTAATTATTAGTGGTGCTCTGGCTGGTTTAGCCGGGGCGGCAGAGGTTAGCGGCCCCATCGGCCAGCTCATTCCACAAATTTCACCGGGCTATGGCTACTCGGCCATCATCGTCGCCTTTTTGGGCCGCTTAAACCCCATCGGCATTTTGTTTGCGACGTTTTTAATGGCGCTAATTTACATGGGCGGCGAGATGGCGCAAATCGAACTTGGCCTACCCGTGGCCTTAACCGGTGTGTTTCAAGGCATGTTGTTATTTTATTTATTGGCGTGTGATGTGCTGATTCACTTTCGAATAAAACGTCGTGCACCTCAGCTCGCGGCCAATGGCTAGGCCGGTTTGACCGTTACGAAAAAAGGATAACCAATGGATATTGATCTAATTACAAATATTCTTTACGCCATGGTGAGGACAGGTACTCCCCTACTTATCGTGGCATTGGGCGAAATGGTCTGCGAAAAAAGCGGCGTACTGAACCTCGGTCAAGAAGGCATGATGCTCATGGGTGCAGTGGTGGGCTTTATCGTCACCTTTGTTACCGGCAGCTTGTGGCTCGGCTTTATTTGCGCGGTGGGCGCGGGCTCTTTTATGTCGTTGCTATTTGCAGGCATCGCCTTGGGCCTTAACGCTAACCAAGTTGCCACGGGCCTTGCCTTAACCATTTTTGGTACTGGGCTTTCTGCCTTTATCGGTAGCCAGTACGTTGGCCGCCCTATTGAGGGCCTAGACCCCATTTATATCGAAGGTTTAACCGACCTACCTATTATTGGCCGTATGATCTTTGGCCAAGACTATGTGGTGTATTTGTCGATTGTGTTGTTTGCTGGTGTTTATTGGTTATTTAAAGGTACCAAAACCGGCTTAACCCTGCGCGCTGTGGGCGAAAATCCTCATGCCGCCAATGCCATTGGTTTGCCAGTTATGCGCGTGCGTTATTTAGCCGTGCTTTTTGGTGGTGCTATGGCGGGGTTAGCCGGTGGCTACTTATCTTTGGCTTACACCCCACTTTGGGCCGAAAACATGGTGGCAGGCCGAGGTTGGATCGCCCTCGCACTGGTGGTGTTTGCCAGCTGGAAGGCCGAGCGCATTTTGTTAGGTGCGTGGCTGTTTGGTTTTGCGAGTATCTTCCACTTGGTCGCACAAGGCGCGGGCTTTAGTGTGTCGCCGAACCTACTTGCCATGCTGCCTTATGTCGCCACCATTATGGTGTTGGTGATTCTGTCGAGTAATAAAACCAAAACCAGCTTGGCGGCACCTGTCTCTCTTGGTAAACCTTATCACGCGGGGCATTAACCTTGAGTACTCAAAGTCATTCTGAACTCAACTCACAAGGGGTGCCAAGCACCGCACCGACACGCGTTTGGCTCAAAAACCCGTTAGCGGTTTTTGATGGTCAAACCGATAACCTAGGTTTTCGTGGCGGCGTGGTTATCGAAAACGACAAGATAGTTGAAACCTTGGCCGCGGGCCAAACGCCCAGCGTGCCTGTCGATCGCACCCTTGATGTATCAGACTGTGTGTTGGTTCCGGGTTTGGTGAATACCCATCACCACTTTTATCAAACCCTGACGCGAGCCTTACCCGATGCGCTCAATCTAGAATTATTTCCGTGGTTAAAAACCCTTTACCCTTACTGGGCAGGGTTAGACGACGAAATGATTAGTGTTGCCACAGAGCTCGCTTTGGCCGAGTTGATGTTGTCTGGCTGTACCACAGCATCAGACCACCATTATGTGTTTTCAAACGACACCCTTGCCGCCATCGACGCACAAGTATCGGCGGCAAAACGCTTAGGTGCGCGAGTCACCCTTACCCGTGGCTCCATGAGCCTTGGACAAAAAAGCGGTGGTTTACCGCCAGAGTCGGTCGTACAAAGCCAAGAAGCCATTTTGCTCGACAGTGAACGCTTGGTTAAAGCCTATCACGACGACAGCGAAGGTTCGTTGGTGCAGCTCGCCCTTGCGCCCTGCTCGCCCTTTTCGGTCACCCCCGAGATCATGAAAGCCACGGCTGATATGGCCAAAACCTATCAGCTGCGCACCCACACTCACCTAGCCGAAACCCTTGATGAAGAGGCTTTTTGTCTTCAAAAGTTTGGCATGCGCACAGTGGAATACCTCGAACATGTGGGTTGGTTAAACAACCGCACATGGTTAGCACACGGCATTCATTTTAACGACGAGGAAATCTCCACATTAGGTAAAGCAGGTGTGGGTATAGCCCACTGCCCAAGCTCTAATATGATGCTGGCCTCGGGCAGCTGCAAAGTAAAAGCTCTCGAAGCAGCGGGCTCGCCCGTTGGCTTAGGCGTCGATGGCTCTGCCTCCAACGATTGCTCGAATATGATTATGGAAGTTCGCCAAGCCATGTACCTGCAACGACTGCAGTATGGCTCAGCCAACATCAGCCACCTTGACGCCCTGCGCTGGGGTACCCAAGGTGGTGCCGCCGTACTCGGCCGCTCTGATATTGGCTCCATTGATGTTGGCAAGCAGGCAGACCTAGCCTTGTTTAGCCTAGATGAGCTGAGATTTTCTGGCGGACACGACCCACTCGCCACCTTGATCTTATGTGGCGCACACAAAGTAAAACACTTATTTGTGGCGGGCCAGCAAAAGGTTGCCAACTTTGAGCACACCCAAATCGATACCCAAGCCCTAATGGCCAAGCACAAAGCCTTGGCAAATAAACTGATAAAGAAGCGGACAGGTGCCTAGCCTGTCTTTCTCACGATAACAAAGCAACACACTGAGGCGTTTATGTCTAACACCCCTTACCGCATGGATTACCCCGTTTCTTGGGAGGAACTCCACCGCAATGCACGTGCACTTTCGTGGCGACTACTTGAACAAGGCCCTTGGAAGGGCATTGTCGCCATTACCCGTGGAGGCCTTGTACCCGCGGCCATTTTGGCGCGCGAGCTCGATATCCGACTCATCGACACCATTTGTATTGTGAGCTACAAAAAATCCGACTCAGGCGACGAATCCGTTCAAGGCGGCTTGAATATCCTTAAGTCCATCGAAGGTGACGGTGAAGGCATGCTACTGGTCGACGACCTTGTCGATACCGGTAAAACCGCGCAGCGTGTTCGTGAAATGCTACCTAAAGCGCACTTTGCCACCATTTACGCTAAGCCTGCGGGCAAACCGTTGGTAGACACCTTTATTACTGAGGTGAGCCAAGATACGTGGATTCGCTTCCCTTGGGATATGGAGTTTACCTTCTCTACACCATTGGCCGATCGCGAAAGCTAAGCATGGCAGGCACAGCTGCTTTTGGCGCCGCTTTTGAATGCACCGAACCCGTGCACCAGAGCAAAGCAGCTAACCCTAACTGGTACTTAGCGAGCCGTTTAAAGGCAAAAAACTCGCACTTTTAGGTGCACTATGTAGTCAACACTTCTACAAAAGGAGTGGATAAGAGAGACCTAAGCCTTATTTTCATCAAAAAGTAGGGCTTTTTGTCACCTTACTGTTATTTTCTGTCTTTTTGGTCAGCTTTTTGCTTATGGTTGAGTAGTTTGGTATGAGCACACCTCACCCAAAGCACTTAACTTGGATTTATTCGACTTTTAATAAATAACGTTGCTAACCTTTATGGAGCTAGTTCAATGAAACGACGCACGTTTAATGCCCTATTACTTGGCCTTTCGACCTCGCTTGCTGCGAGCACCCTCACCTTGGCTCCAATGGCACACGCCGAAGACCCGTTAAAAGTCGGCTTTGTGTATGTTGGCCCGATTGGTGACCACGGCTGGACTTACCAGCACGACCAAGGTCGCCTAGCGGTTGAAGCTGCTTACGGCGACAAAGTAGAAACCACCTATGTCGAAAACGTACCCGAAGGTGCCGACGCCGAGCGCGTGGTGCGCAACCTTGCACAAAGTGGCCACGACCTAATTTTTACCACCTCGTTTGGTTTTATGAACCCAACCCTAAAAGTGGCAAAAAAATACCCTAATGTGATTTTTGAGCACGCCACCGGCTACAAAATGAACAAAAACATGGGTACCTATGTTTCTAAAACCTTTGAGGGTCGCTACGTTGCCGGTTACGTTGCGTCACAAGTCACCAAGAGCAACAAAATTGGCTACATTGCCTCTTTCCCGATTCCAGAAGTGATTCGTGACATCAACACAGTTCAGTTGGCGCTGCAAAAGTACAACCCAGAAGCTGAGCTAAAAATTGTTTGGGTAAACACTTGGTTTGACCCAGGTAAAGAGTCTGACGCAGCTAACGCCATGATCGACCAAGGTGTCGACGTTATTTTGCAGCACACCGACAGCCCTGCAGCGATGCAAACGGCCGAACGCCGTGGCGTTTACGCCGTAGGCCAAGCCTCTGACATGTCGTCTTTTGGCCCTAAAGCGCATTTGATGTCTGTTGTAGACGACTGGGCACCGCACTATGTTAAAACCGTAAAAGCGGTCATGGACGGCACTTGGGAAGCTAAAGCCAACGTTGAAGGCATGAAAGAAGACGCCATTGTGGTGCCAGGCTTTAACCCTTCACTGCCAGCCGATGTAGTTAGCCACGCCGAGTCGCTCATCGCGGGTATTAAAGACGGTTCGGTTTACCCCTTCACAGGGCCGCTAAAAGACCAAACCAGCACCGTTCGAGTACCTGAAGGCACTAAAATGACCTTCGCGGAACTCGATAAAATGAACTGGTACGTTGAAGGCATCAAGTCTGAGATTCCTAAGTAAACTACCCCATCGGGTGAGCCGTTCTTGGCTCACCCTATTTGCCTTCGTTACTCAACAATTCAACCCCTTTGGGTGTTTGCCCCCAAACGACGTTTGTCGCACTTGTCATCGTAAAGGATCACTCCATGTCACTGCCGCTACCCATAATCGATATTAGTCCGCTCACCTCAGGCGATTTGCAGGCACAAAATGATGTTGCCTTTGCTATCGACAAAGCCTGCCGCGAAGTTGGCTTTTTTTACGTGACTGGGCACGGTATCGAGCCAGAAATCATGGAAGCCTTAATGCAGCATGCCCATGATTTTTTTGACTTACCTTTCGAGACCAAGCAACAAATCGATATCACCCGCTCCAATAACCATCGTGGTTATGGCGCAATCGCAACCGAGAACCTCGACCCAAGTATTCCGCCCGACTTAAAAGAGTCGTTTGATATGGCACTTGACCTGTCGCCCGACCACCCTCGAGTGAACACAGAGATGCCACTCTACGGCCCCAACCAATATCCCGACTTACCGGGCTGGCAGGCTTTTATGGAGGCGCATTATCAGCGCATGCTCGGTCTCGCCCTGACGCTACTAAGCGGGATAGCACGGGCACTTAATATCGCACCCGACTTTTTTGATGATAAGTTTGACTGCCCCATCAGTGTTTTGCGGCTCCTTAAATACCCCGCTCAACCCGCCACAGCGGATAGCCAGCAGCTAGGCGCTGGTGCACATACCGATTACGGCTGTATCACCCTACTTTGGCAAGACGAAATTGGTGGGTTAGAAGTCATGGATGTGACCGGCCAATGGGTCAGCGCCCCACCAGTAGAAAACGCCTTTGTGGTAAACATTGGCAACATGATGGCCCGCTGGAGCAACGACCGTTACCGCTCCACCCCACATCGCGTCAAAAACCACCCAAGCAAAACCCGCTTCTCGGTGCCTTTTTTTGTCGAGCCCAACTTCGAAACCGTTATCGAATGCCTACCCAACTGCCGCCCAGACAACGAAGAGCCCAAATACCCGACCACCACGGCTGGCGAATGGCTTCTGTACTGCTTCGCCAATACGTATGCGTATCGCAAAGAGAAGTAACACCCTTATACGGGAGAGAGTAAACCCAAAGCGAGGACGACTCGCTAACTTGAAGGCATGTAAAACGCCGTACGCAGCATGCCCTCAAAGCGAGCAATCATTACATTGATATTTTACCTGCTTCCAAACTTTCCTTAAGCTTTTTGAAATACCCCTCTGGTGAGAGCCACTCTACCCAAGTCTCGCGACACTTAAGCTGCAATGCATTAAACTCATCAGGGGACAAGTTATCGTGGAACTCCGCAACCTTATCACCTACTCGTTCAATATCTCTTTGATCAACCCAAACCGCAATAGATCGCCAATCGATCTGATCCTCGAATGGCAGTTCGGAATCGGTATCAATAAAAACAGGAATACGACCACTACATAATGTCTCATAAAGGCGATATGAGAAGTTACCCTGGCCCCTTACACACAGAATGTAGTCACTCTCCAAAATATTATTGAGCATATTTTGGCGAGCTTGCTCTTGCTTTTCATCTGAGTTCAAAACATAAAAACCCTGAAAAATTTGAAAGTTAGAGACTACACGATGGCTTTTCATTAACACTCTAAGAGCTTTTGAGCGAATCGCCGAAGTATGGAAACCATAGTAGTTCCCTTCCTCTAAGTCCTGCTTAGCGATTACCGCCCGCTTTTCTCGGCTACCAATGTATTTTAGCGCACGACGGGCGGCCCACCGAAGTATACTTTTCGCTCTTTGCGACAAGCTAAAAGGACCTGGTTGCCCACAAAAGCCCACAACTGGCGTGGTTTGTTTTTCCCTAAGAACCACTTTTCCATCCCAGTACTCTTCAACAAAGTCCTCACTCCATGCAGGCATCACATATTCATAAGATGCTTTAGTCGACCGATCTAAAGAGGTACGGAAAACCAAGCAGTTCTCAATTTCAATAGGTTCAGCCGAATCGGCAAAGAAAAATAGCGCTGCAGGCTTTTTATGCTTTTTTGCCAGTTCAGCAAATGCAACTGCCTGCTGCTTCATCAATGCCCAATCGCCATACTCACCGGGATATACGCAAAGGTCAGCATTTTCAATATCACTCAACTCGAAGCAATCCGAGCCAACTTTTACCCAGTTATCAAAACGCTTTTGCTGTGGGCCAACCCATTTTTTTTGCACAAGCCCCCAAAAAGGAAACAAAAGTTGAGCGTGCCTTCCGTTCTCAGACAAAAAGCTTTTACTGGAAAATATCTTGAATTTTTTCATTTTATCCTTAAATATCTTTTACATATGCCCTATGGAAAGCCTTTTGGAGCATGCTTAATTCGAGCCTAGATTTAGGCAATTCAGCTACTTACCTTACCCATAATACTAACAGCTTTTAAACTCGCTGGGCACGAAACATTGCTGCTCCACAGGTGAGGGGGCACACACGCCTTGCCGACCCCCTCAAACAATCAGTAGTTTTAGATTTCACCTCAGCATTTATTAGCAAACATCAAGCCATTGCTTTGCTGGCATAAGAAGGCATTTTCCATTAAACGTCCAGACTGTTAAAACTCTGCTATGGAGTTTAATGGCGAACTACCAAACAAGCCTACCCTGAGGCAATCCCTCCTAAAATCAATTGTCCCCAAAAGTAGAATTTTCTCGTAATCTAAACTCAGGAGGTTCAATATGAAAAAATCACGTTATACCGACAGCCAGATCATGGCTATTTTAAAGCAAGCTGAGGCAGGCGCTCCCGTTCCGGAGCTATGTCGTGAGAATGGCATGAGCTCAGCGACCTTTTACAAATGGCGTGCGAAATATGGCGGCATGGATGCACCCTTAATTTCCAGAATGAAAGAACTCGAAGAAGAGAACCATCGCCTGAAAAAGATGTACGCCAAAGAACGACTGAAGGTAGAGGTCATTCAGGAAGCCATGGCAAAAAAGTGGTAAAGACCTGTGAGAGGTGACGGCTCGCTCACCAGTTGGTAGCCACACACTCTATTAGTATCCGGTTTGCTTGCCGTATTTTTACGGTCAGCGAAACGTGTTATCGCTATCAGACCAAACTGAGCGACGAGAAAGCCGAGATCGCTAGTCGCTTGGTTGAGCTAGCAACCGCAGAGAGCGACTGGAGTTTGGGTTTGTGCTTTAACTATTTAAGGAATGTTGAGGATAAAGCCTGGAATCGCAAACGCGTTTACCGAATTTACTGTGAGCAGTCGCTTAACTTGCGAATCCGTCCTCATCGTCGACTTCATTGGAATAAGCCCTAGCCACAGAAAGAGCCGACTAAGCCCGATCAGGTTTGGTCAGTAGATTTCATGCACGATCAATTAGCTGACGGGCGAAATTACCACCTGTTTAACGTCATAATCGGACAATGCGCTACAGTTGGGTCAGCAAGCATCTGTTCGAGTCGATTTAAGAAGTACAAGGCCAACAGAGGGCGGCCTCGATTGATGGGCACTTAACTTCTACTTTTAGTGTTAGTTAAAAATGGGAGGATTACCGGGGGCCTTTTGCCTTGTAAGGGCACTAACGAACATGCATAAAAAAACGCGCATTACTTGGCGATAGACCGAGTAATACGCGTTTCTTATGTTTCTGCTGGCGAGGCTCAGCAAATGACTGGCTCAGTAACTCACTCTCGTTACTGAGCCAGCTAGGAATCAACAAGGGCGTGTTTAGTCTTCCTTCTTCTCTTCTGGCTCAGCCGTTGGCGCCGCTTCAGGGGTTGGCGGCTTCATGCCCGACATAGGGTCAAACCCCTTCATGCCCCACATCGCCATGTTTTGGTCGGCGATACGGTTCATCATCGCAAGCGGGTTAGTTGCCGCGCCCATCATGGTTTGCATCTGGTCGCGAATACGCTCTTGATGCTCCAAAAAGGTACTGATACTTTGCTCAAGGTATTGGCTCATCATGCCTTGCATGCTGTCGCCGTAAAAACGAATCAACTGCTGCAACACTTGGTTGGTTAGCAAGGTACCGTGACCCAATGCCTCTTGCTCAGCAATAATCTGTAGCAAAATGTTGCGGGTTAAGTCGTCACCTGTTTTTGAGTCTTGAACCTGAAAAGGCTCGCCACTTAACACCAGTTGCTTCACATCTTCGAGGGTAACGTAACAGCTACGCGAAGTGTCGTATAAACGTCGGTTGGTGTACTTTCTCAAAATACGCAAAAGCTTTCTCTCTCTTGTAAGGCGTTGAGCCTCTGCCTTGTAAGCTCATCGATTCCGTAAAAAACCTCAGAAGTGCGCCACCTTGGTGAATTAAGGTGTTGCGATCATCCATCATACGAGGCGGTTTAATTATTTTTCTGTTTTCTTTTTACCGGCGGCAAAACCCTGCCCCATCATTGTCAAAAGACTTTTTTGCAAGGTTTCCAAACCATTTGGGTTACTCTGCAAATAGGGCTTTAGTAAAGATAGCGGGTCATAGCCCTCAGCACCAGCTTCCATTTGATCTTTAAACTTTGCCAACATATCTGAGTGTAGTTCATGAACATCAGGAAGGCCCATAACACGCCGAAGCTCTTCTGGGGTAATGTCTAAATCAATGGTGAATTTCATGGAAGGTTCCTGCTATCAGTTTTTATTATGTCCTTTGTATACTATACAAACTGCACCGCAAAACAATGTATCCGCCCTACCAATTAACCACTTTCTTCATTTTTTACCGGCATTTTGCTGCGTTGCGTCACGACAAACAGCAGTACCAAAGCCAAGAGACTGGCCAACGCCGAGACGCCAAAGGTTAACGACTCGCCACCCCAAAGCCACAAGTATCCAGCAGCAAAGGCACCTAGTGCGCCACCTAAGCCAAAGCCCAAACTCGAAAACAGCGCCTGCCCTTGGCCCTGTTGCTTAGGCTTAAAGTACACCTGTACCAAGGCGATGCCTGCCACATGCATGGCACCAAAAGTGGCCGCATGCGCCAACTGCCCCAACAGCAGCAATACAAAATGATCGGGCATAAAGCCAATCACCCACCAGCGCACCGCCGCTAAGGCAAGACTTGCGGCCATAATCAGGGTGTAGCTTGCCCGCTTAATAATGTGGGGCATAACGATAAACAACAAAATTTCGGCGACAACACCCAAACTCCACAGCAAACCGATTTGGGTACGGCTATAGCCAGTATCCTCCATCAACACACTATAAAAGGTGTAATAGCCACCATGGGCAAACTGATTTAAAAAGCACACCAAAAAAAACACAACGACTTCGGGCCGCTTGAGAGTTTGCCAAATAGGTTGGCTTTCAGTCGTCGCACCCTCGTCGCCCTGCTTTGGCTCGCTCACCCATAGGGCGTTTAACCATATCAGTAGCATGAGCCCTAGCATGACAAAAGGGAGGTAGCGAATGGGCATAACATCTAATAACGCCCCTACTCCAAGCACTGCCACTACAAAGCCAATGGAACCCCACAAACGAATACGGCTGTAGTTTGCCTGCGCCTTACCCAAGTTATTTAAGGTCACCAGCTCAAACTGTGGCAGCACGGCATTCCAAAAAAAGCTAAACGCCAAGGTAACAAGGGCAATACCCAATGCGCCCTCTTGCCAAAAAATCAGCGAGAAAAGCACACAAGTTAAAAAGCTACCCCAGCGAATGATTTTAACTCGCTCACCAGTTTTATCGGCTAACCAACCCCAAATATTGGGCGCAACGATTCGACTTAAATGCACCATAGCCACCAGCGCACCCAATACCTCTGGCGTAAAGCCTTTATCAGCAAGGTACAAGCTCCAAAAGGGTACAATAACGCCCAGTAGCGAAAAGTAGAAAAAGTAGAAGCCCGATAAACGAACATAAGGGACGGCGGGTTGCGTCATATACGATCCTGTAAACGCCTTAAAGAGCAGCCAGAAAAAAGCCAGCGTATCGCTGGCTTTAAAGTGCAGTGGTTAATGAGCTAGATTAGGCTGTTTCTAACGCATTAAGCACAAACTGCGGAAGCGCAAAACTACCAGCATGCACGGCTGGATTGTAGTAGTTAGTTACCATGCCAGACGCCTTGTAACGCTCTGTGAGTGTCGCTACATCAACTGATTTAAGCGTTGCATCATCACTACCCCACGCCAACGTCATCACACCACCAATGTAGGTAGGAACCGCAGCGGTGTAGAAAGTTTGGTCTGCGAAGTATGGGCTTAGGCGGCGACGCGTGGTAATCACTTCGTCTACCTGCATGTAAGCCACACCGTTTTGCGCGACAAAAATACCGCCCGGATTTAGGCGAGATTTAGCACCTTGGTAAAAATCACTGCTAAACAATACTTCGCCTGGGCCAACTGGGTCAGTACAGTCAGAGATAATCACGTCGTAAGTTTCACCTGCTTGCTTCACGTAATCCATACCATCAGCAATCACGATGTTGGCACGTGGGTCATCAAAGGCACCGTTTGAGTGACTAGGTAGGTAGGTCTTACACATATCAACAACGGCTTGGTCGATCTCGACCTGCGTCACAGACTCAACCTCTGGGTGCTTAAGTACTTCACGCAAAATGCCACCATCACCACCACCAATAATAAGTACTTTTTTGGCGTTGCCGTGGGCAAACAAAGGTACGTGGGTCAGCATTTCGTGATAAACAAACTCATCTTTTTCAGTGGTTTGAATAATGCCGTCAAGGGCCATCACCGTACCAAACTTTGGGTTTTTAAAGATGATAAGGTGCCAAGAATCTGTTTGTTGCTCAAACAGCACTTCTTCAATTTCGTAGCTTTGGCCGTAGCCGTCGTATAGCTTTTCTGTGTACCAGTTGCTCATGTATTTTACCTTTCGTATGCAACCCTTGACGCTCCCACGCGCCAAGCTTTAAACGCACGACGGCTCATCAAAATGATGAACCGTCGCAAAAAAATAAGGGTTGGGCAGCAGCCTTAACTCTGCCCTGCTCGCCAATGGCGATGTGTTACTTATTGGCCGAGTGTTGGTAGGTCAGATACTACGTCCGCGTTTTGGCCGCGATGACGTAGGTAGTGGTCCATCAACACAATCGCCATCATCGCCTCGGCGATTGGCGTTGCGCGAATACCTACACAAGGATCGTGACGACCTTTTGTCACCACCTCAATTTCTTCACCGCGGGTATTAATACTGCGACCCGGCAAGCGCAAGCTCGATGTTGGCTTAAGTGCAATGTGCGCAATAATATCTTGGCCCGTCGAAATACCACCCAAAATGCCGCCCGCGTGGTTAGATAAGAAACCTTCCGGAGTCATTTCGTCACGGTGCTCGGTGCCTTTTTGCTCAACCACGTCAAAGCCATCACCAATTTCTACGCCTTTAACGGCGTTGATGCTCATGAGTGCGTGGGCTAGGTCAGCATCTAAACGATCGAAAATTGGCTCACCTAAACCCACTGGTGCACCTGAGGCCACCACGCTGATTTTAGCACCAACTGAGTTACCTTCTTTACGAAGGGCATCCATGTAGTCTTCTAATGGCTTTTCTAGCGATGCATCTGGGCAAAAGAATGCGTTCTTTTCGACCTGGTCCCAGTCAAAGTTCTCGTTGACGGTTTTGATAGGGCCAAGTTGCGACATGTAACCGCGAATTTGAACACCTTTTGTTGCTAAGAACTTTTTAGCAACTGCACCGGCGGCTACACGCATCGCCGTTTCACGTGCAGAAGAGCGGCCGCCACCACGGTAATCACGGAAGCCATATTTGTGGCTGTACACGTAATCGGCGTGCGCTGGACGGAAGGTTTCAGCGATGTTTGAGTAATCTTTTGAGCGTTGATCGGTGTTTTTGATCAACAAGCCAATAGATGTACCCGTGGTTTTACCTTCAAACACACCCGATAAAATCTCTACCTCGTCGGCTTCGCGACGCTGAGTGGTGTGGCGAGAGGTGCCTGGTTTGCGGCGATCAAGGTCACCTTGCAAGTCTTCTACGCTTAGCTCAATTCCCGGCGGGCAGCCATCAATGATGCAGCCAAGTGCTGGGCCATGGCTTTCGCCAAAGGTGGTAATTGTAAAAAGCTTGCCAAAACTATTTCCAGACATAAAACATCCCACGGATCAGTTGGGCTGACCTTATAAACAAAGGCCAGAATTAAAATTCGTTACGAAACTCTGCCAAAGTGGCGGCGTCAATAACAAAAACGCCGTTGCCCCCTTCGGGTAAATCAACCCACATAAACGGAACGTGTGGGAAGGCATTCGCCAAGTGTACGTCGCTGTTACCCACTTCGACCACCAACACCCCTTGTTCGGTTAGGTAGTCGTTAGCTTCGCGCAACATGCGGCGTGTTAAATCTAAGCCATCGTCGCCTGAGCCTAGCGCCAACGCAGGCTCTTTGTGGTATTCGGCTGGCATATTCGCCAAGTCCACCGCATCCACGTAAGGCGGATTAGATACGATCAAATCGTAGCGGCCGCTCACATTGCTAAACAAGTCGCTCTCTATCGCTTGTACGCGATCAGCCACATCTAGCTTAGCGATATTAGTTTTAGCCACTTCAATCGCATCTGGCGATAGGTCCACCAAGTCGACATTGGCTTCTTCAAAAGCCAAGGCACAGGCAATACCGATACAGCCACTGCCGGTGCACATATCCAAAATGCGTGTCACAGGTTGGTGGCCTACCCATGGCTCAAAATGCTGCTCAATGAGCTGAGCAATGGGCGAGCGAGGAATCAACACGCGCTCATCGACGTTAAACGGCAAGCCTGCAAACCATGCTTCGCCGGTAATGTAAGGCAACGGCTGACGCTCGATAATACGACGATAAGCAAAGTCTAACACACATAGCTTTTCGGTGGTGGTGAGTTTGCCATCGAGCACGGCTGGGTCGGTGTCCCACGGCAGGTAAACGGCTGCGAGCACTAGCTGTACAGACTCGTCCCACGCGTTATCGGTGCCATGACCAAAAAACACTTGGTGTTGGTTAAGCTGACTCATGGTCCAACGAATAAAGTCTCGTAGGCTGCTTAACTCGCTAATCAGTTGATCTTGGTTATCGAACATGGCTATATTGGGCGGCTCTTGGGGAGGCGACGTCACTCACGGCTTAATGCCGTGTTTACAAGGGCGAACCCTTCTATAACTTCGCTACTCGGCTGTTAATTCGGCCCGCTATGTTAAATAAAAGCTAAAAACATTACCATGCCAAAGTCCGCAAAAACGTCGTTAAAACAAGCGAAAGCACAGCTTAAAGCCGCCGAAGCCGAAAAAGCAGCCGCGCAAGCGAAAGCCGCTGAGCCTGTTGTAAAAGACAGCGACCTCTTTGCCCATACCATGGCTAACCTTTCGGGTGTTGTTCCAAACGCAGATGACCGCGCCGACTTAAGACCCGCTTCGCAAAAACGCAAAGCAAAAGACATTAACCATGCCACTCGCCAAGCAGCGGCTGTTACCGCACCCGAAACGGTCATTGACCACTTATCCAGCGAAGGCGCGGCAATGTTAAGCTCTCAGGACGAACTGGTATTCGCCGCCCCCGGTATTCAGTTAGGCCTGCTGCAAAAGCTCAAAAAAGGCCACATTCCGTGGGATGAAGGCATCGACTTACATGGACTGACCGTAGACGAAGCAAGAGACGCACTCTCACGCTTTGTTCGCCAAGCTGCGCAAGCGCAAAGTCGCTGCTTGCTAGTAGTTCATGGTAAGGGCCAAAGCCAAGGCGGTAACGAGGCGACATTGAAGTCTTACACCAACGAATGGTTACGTCGCCTTCACCCTGTGGTGGCCTTTGCATCGGCGCAACCTAAAGACGGCGGTACTGGCGCGGTTTATGTGTTACTTAAACGCCCCGACGCTCATCGCGAAGCACAAAAAACCACCTATCGACAGCGTTAGGCTCAGCCTTTGCAATATTTGCAGCATCACTGTGTAAGAAAGGCAAACGCAAGCGGACTAGGTTAAAGCAACACAGGTCGTAGGGCTGTGCTTAAACCCAGCGGCTAGACCTCTTTGCTGTAATCCGTTATCAGCAAACTAATTAATTCACCAAGCCTAGCCTGATCACACAAAGGACTGCTATGAATCGCCGAGAACTCATTAAAGCCGTAATGTCTGTTGTAGCACTGCACGCCGTTGCAAAACCTACACTGGCCGCAGTCGCCCCACCGGCATTAATGCCTGTGCTGTTTATCGGCCATGGCTCGCCGATGAATGCCGTACGAGATAACCCTTTTACACAGCACCTAAAGCAGTTAGGACAAACCCTGCCTAAGCCACGTGCTATTTTAGTTATCTCAGCTCATTGGGTGGACGATGCTCCAACACTCAGTGCGGCCAACAAGCCAGAGACGATTTATGACTTTGGCGGCTTTCCGCAAGCGCTTTACGATATTAGTTACCCCTGCGACGGCAGCCCAGAGCTGGCCATGCAAGTCGCAAAAACACTGAGCCAGCACCAAGCCGGTGTACACCCAACCCGCGGGTTAGACCACGGTGCTTGGACCGTGCTGCACCACCTCTACCCCAACGCAGATATTCCGGTGCTTCAGCTCGCCATGGGCGCGCGTATGTACATGCACGAGCATTTGGAGCTAGCCACGGCACTACAGCAACTGCGCCGCGAAGGTGTGTTAATTTTGGCCAGTGGTAACATTGTCCATAACCTGCGCCAGACAGACCGCTCAGATAACCCTGTCACGCCAGATTGGGCTGAAGACTTTGACGCGCTGATTAAAGCCGGCCTGCTTGATCGCAACATTCCGGAGCTGCTAGCCCAAGATAAAACCAAACACCCATTATGGGGTATGTCGCACCCCACCATCGAACACTATGTGCCCTTGTTGTATGCCTTAGGTGCAAGCACCGAGTCAGACAGCATTCGGTTCCCTCATGAAGGGTTTCAATCAGGCTCTATTTCGATGCGCTCGGTGCTCTTTGGCTAGGCCCTGATGCTATAAAGAGCCCATAAAGAAGCCATTCAAGAGGCCCTAAACTAATCGCGAATCACGCGATCTAGGTTGTTCTCGGTGACATAGTCTAAAAAGGCCTTCGCAACCACCGACGGCTCTTTTGCCGATAAGTTAGCTAGGTACCACTTCGTCATAATCGGTAAGTGTTCTACTTCCAGCTGAGCCAACCCCGCGCTGCCACCAAAGGCAAGGGTATGGCTCGATAAAATCGACACCCCCAAACCCGACATCACCGCGTGTTTAATGGCCTCGTTACTCTCAATGGTCATTCGAGAATCAATGTTTGCGCCGAGGGTCTCCAAGTGACGCTCTATGGCATGACGAGTACCCGAACCTTGCTCGCGCATCAAAAACCGCTGCGACAAAAAGTCGTTTAGCGACACACGTGGCTGGCTGGCCAGTGGGTGATCTTCGGGCACAATGGGTACCAACGGGTTAGACAAAAACTCGTGCAACGCAATACTCTCGCCTTTGGGCGGATGGCTAAAAACGTAAAAGTCATCTTCGCCCGTTTCCATGCGCTCAATAATTTGTTGGCGGTTTCCCACCTTAAAGTCCACATCAATATCAGGGTATTGCTGTAAAAACTCGCCCAACAAATGCGGAATAAAGTACTTTGCTGTGGTGACCATCGCGATTCGTAAGCGCCCAACTTTTAGGCCCTTCATGTCGGCTAGGCGCATATCAAGGTGGTCGATGGCACCCAGTACCTCACGGGCACTTTTAGCCAGCGCAATGCCTTCATCAGTAAACACCAGCTTTCGCCCCACCGCATGGTACAAAGGCGCGTCGAGTGCCTCAGATAGCTTTTTAAGCTGCATGGATACCGTTGGCTGGGTGAGATGCAAGGCTTTAGACGCCTGCGTAATAGAGCCATGACTAAAAACCGCCAACCAAATTTCGAGCTGCCGAAAGGTACCAATTCGCGCATAAAGACGTGACATAACCGCGCCCCATTAACATAGATATTTATCTATTTATTGTATAAAAATATCTACTTTAACCTATATAAAAAACAAGGATAATCGCAGTCACTTAGCAACGCCTCATACCCAAGGCTCGAACATCTCGCCTCTCACAAGGAGGCAGAGTTTTCAGGAGACATCATGCACACACCCGCCCTATATTTCGAAGTTTTTTCTATTTTACTCATCGCATTACTTGGCTGCGTATTACTCTCACTTAACCTCCCTGGCTGGGGCCTGATCGCCACTGCCGGTATTCTTTGCACCTTCTCTGTTGGCCTGCGCGCACCGCGCTTTTTATCCGCTACAACCAAGTCAGCCTAACCACCCCACAACAGAGAACACCCCATGCAAATTGATATTGTCGCAGCCTTTTTTCTGATGGGGGCCTTAGCACAACTCGCCAACGCGCCCATCAAAATGCCCAAGGGGCTTTACCAAAGCCTGACACTGTTTTTATTGGTCGCCATTGGCCTTAAAGGCGGTATCGCCTTGGGCGAATACGGCAGCATCGCGCTGCTATGGCAGTCATTAGCCATTATCGGTTTTGGCGCACTGCTACCACTCATTGCCTTC
The DNA here is from genome assembly GCA_049603715.1 of Pontibacterium sp. Classification (GTDB taxonomy): domain Bacteria; phylum Pseudomonadota; class Gammaproteobacteria; order Pseudomonadales; family Balneatricaceae; genus Pontibacterium. The sequence goes on from JBMYSW010000026.1 coordinate 26,717, forward strand.
CCTATTTTGGCAAAATTTGGCGGCTTTAATCGCACCGATGCAGCCTCCATCGCCGCCCATTACGGCTCGGTGAGCATTGCCACCTTCGCCGTGGCCCTCGCCGTGTTAGAAGCACAAAATATTAGCTACGAGCCTTACTTCCCGCTTTTTGTAGCCGTACTCGAAATTCCCGCCATTGCCGTGGGCTTATGGCTCGCCAAAGGCAAAGAAAAAGACCTCGATTTGCCCAAGGTGCTACACGAGGTGTTTTTAAACCAAGGCGTGCTTTTACTAACTGGGTCGTTAGTGGTTGGATGGTGGGCAGGCGAGCAAAGCCAAAAAGTGATGCCATTTTTTGGTACCCTCTTTTACGGCGTGCTCGCTTTGTTTTTACTAGAAATGGGCCGTGTAGCCACCTCTCGCATTAACCTACTACGAGAATTCGGCTCCTTTATCGCCTGCTTTGGTGTGGTGATGCCGCTCTTGGGCGCATTATTGGGAAGTATTACAGCGCAACTTATCGGCCTAAGTACCGGTGGCACGATTCTCTTGGCGACCCTTGGAGCCAGCGCATCTTACATCGCCGTACCCGCGGCTATGTCGGTTGCACTACCCAAAGCAAACCACAGTTTGTCGATCACATCGTCCCTTACGGTAACCTTTCCATTTAACGTGTTGATTGGGATACCGCTGTACAGTGCGCTGGTGACACGTTTGGTGGGGTAAGTTTGGTTACTCAGCCTCCAAAGGGTTTGGAGGCTGATAGGCTGTAGGCAGCATTTATCACACTGGGTGCTAACCAGACTTAAACTAACGCATCCACGCAGATAGACGCTGTTTAGCTTTTTGGTGACTAAGAACTTTACCTTCGCGAATTGCCTGCTCACCTCTTACGATTCCCTCAAGGATTCGCATGCGGTTTTGCATATGCTCGTAGTCCTCCACATCCAGCAGGTAAGCAGACGGCTTGCCACTCTCAGTAATTAAAACAGGTTCTTTTGACTCACCTAGCTCGGCAAGCACTCTATTCAAATGCCGCTTCAGTCTCGTCACTGGTTCGATTCTCATCAGCACCTCCAATAAAACTAACTTATCACTATAAAATCACTAACCAGCACCAGCAAGCACATTGACTACCCGCAGACGCTCTTAACGAGTTTGTGAGTTAACCTGCCAATTCACCCAAACCTTCGAATAAACCCCAAGCATGCTATGATCGACGCAACGAACCTAACAGGGCACTTGGAATGACCAACGAACACCCCTCCCTAAAAAACGTACGCAAAATTTCGTGGCTAATGGATAGCTGTATTCGTTTACCCGGCGGCTTCCGTATTGGCTTAGATGGTTTGATTGGTTTGGTGCCGGGTATTGGCGATGCGGTGGGTGCACTATTTACGCTGGGTGTGTTTGCGAGTGCGTTACACCATAAAGCGCCATTAAGTACGCTGGTAAAAATTGCGCTGAATATGTTAGTGGATTTAACCTTGGGGGCGATACCCGTGGTGGGTGATGTGTTCGACTTCTTTTTTAAGTCGAATAAACGCAGTTTGGCGCTACTCGAAAAGCACCTTAACGACCAATGGGATCAGAATCAGCGACGCTAAAGCTGGCGACTTCTTGTTCGGTTAACACCCGCCACTCACCTACCTCTATATCTAAAATCACCGAGCCGATTTGGGTACGGTGCAGCCCAACAACACGGTTACCCAGCGCTGCAAACATCTGCTTCACTTGATGAAACTTACCTTCCACGATACTTAAGCTCACGGTTGAGTCGTTAATCACTTCAAACTTTGCAGGCCTAGTAGGTTTAGGCTGGTTTTGTAGGGAAAGGCCTTGTGCCAAACGCTGCTGATACTCTCTCGTCTGCTCGGGCGAAAGCACATCGCGCAAGCTCACTTGGTAGGTTTTCCAGCACTTAAACTCAGGGCGTGTGATATTAAATGACCAACGCCCGTCATCCGTAACAATGACTAAACCCGTGGTATCGGCATCTAAACGCCCCACCAAATGAAGACCATCGGCTCGCTCAATACCCGTGCCCGTAAACAAACTAGGATAGGCTTCATCTTTGTTTGAGCAGATCACGCCTGTAGGCTTATGCATCATTAAGTAACGAAAAGGTTTCAGCGCGAGTGTTTGGCCTTGGCGCTCTATGTGGTTCGATTCGTGTACTTGGGTTTCGGGCGCGGTGCACGGCTTGCCATTAACCTTTAACTCGCCGGCTAAAATCATGGCGAGCGCTTGGGGTTTGGTAACGCCCAGTGCATTACATAGGTACTTATCTAAGCGCATCGCTTCGCCACCTGCCTGCCCGCCTCATCAAACTTACTTAATATCGCGCCCGAAAGTGCCACTCACCCTCGGCCATATCGTTTTTAATGGCTTCGCGAATGTCGTCGTCGATACTTGGATCATCAAAGTCATATAACCCTAGCATGGGTAAAACGCGACGGCGCACAACGTCTTTGCCAATGTACTCATAAAGCACACGACTACAGCATGGCATACGCTCGCTACCGCCGGTTACACCTAAACGCAGCCCCGTTAAGCGCTCGACACGGTTGCGAAAGGTAGGAAACAAAATGGTTTGGGTGATTTCACAGTGGCTCAAGGTCTCATAGTCGTTTAAGAAGATGCGGTCGGATAAAAACTGAACCACACCTTTGTAAACACTGTGAAAGGGTTTGGCCGACCGACGCGGGTTGAGTCGCTCAGTACGCTGATAAAACGTTTTGTTGTTTTGCTGCTCTATGCACACCAAGGTACGCAGAATTTTGCCGGGGTACGACATAGATAGGTAGTATTCAAAATAGTAACCCGTGTACTTTTCGATACCGGCTTGGCCTGCGCTGTTAAGCTGGTCAAAGTAGTTTTGCTCTTGCGTCAGCGACGTGGGCTCTGGTGTTTTTAACGGGCGCGCCTGTAACAAGCGACGAAACTGCGCATGAGGCAATAAAATCTCAAACTCTTCGACACCAAAAAAGTCGCAAATTTGGCGCAAACGACCACCCGAGGGAAAGGTACGGCCGTTTAAGTAGCGATTAAACTGCGGCCGGTTCATCTCTAGCTGACGGCAAACCTCAGCAATTGAGGGGTAATAGGTGCACAAAAAGCGTAAGTTATCCGGAAAATTCTCGTTCATATCTCATACTCTGGGCCGCCGTGCCTTTCCTGTTCTAAGCGACCTAAACCCACACCCTGTAGGGCCAAAAAACCGTGATTAATAGCGCGATAAAACCACGCAAAACTAGGCGCTAGATTAAGCCCTATGACAAAAAAGTTAAAGGCAATATGCTTCGCTACTTGGTGCTACTTTAGCGCCATATAACACAGCTTACAAACTGCCTTTTGTCGACTGTTTTAGTTTCAATGCGCTACCTGAAACTTTTAATAAAAACATTCGCAGGAGAATTGTATGTTATCTCTTTTAAGCGACTTGCTTTGGAGCAAAGTCCTTATCGCACTGCTGATTGGGTTAGGTATTTGGTTTACCGTATCCTCTCGCTTTGTGCAGTTTCGTTATTTTGGTGCCATGTTTGGCATTTTGACCGACAAGCACCACAGTGACGATGAGCGTCACCTAAGCTCCTTCCAAGCACTTGTACTGTCTGTGGCAGGTCGTGTTGGCGGCGGTAACATTGCTGGTGTTGCGGTTGCAATCACCCTAGGCGGCCCAGGCGCAATCTTTTGGATGTGGGTTGTTGGTTTGATGGGTATGGCCACCAGCTTTTTTGAATGTACTTTGGCGCAAACTTACAAGCGCTGCGAAGACGACGGTAGCTACCGTGGTGGCCCAGCTTACTACATCGAAAAAGGCCTAGGTAAAAACTGGAAGTGGCTTGCGGTTATTTACTCTGTGCTACTACTTGCGACCTTTGGTATCGCTTTTACCACGCTACAGTCTTACTCTGTTGCAACCTCACTTGAAGACGCCTTTGGCATCCCTCTTTACTTTAGCGGCATTGGCCTTGCGCTGATCGTTGGTCTTATTATCTTTGGCGGCGTAAAACGTATCGCCCAAGTTGCCGAAGTACTTGTCCCTGTTATGGCAGGCGGCTACCTACTTATCGCCCTTTTTGTATTGGCGACTAACTTCACAGCCGTTCCAGACATGCTGGTATTGATTGTCAAAAGCGCATTTGGTCTAGAGCCTGCGATTGGCGGTGGTATCGGTGCAGCTATTTTGATGGGCGTAAAACGCGGCCTATTCTCTAACGAAGCCGGTTTGGGCAGTGCGCCTAACGTAGCCGCAGTTGCTCACGTTCCTCACCCTGCAAACCAAGGTGTGGTTCAGTCGTTCTCGGTTTTTGTCGACACCATTTTGCTATGTACTTGTACCGCATTGATCATCCTACTTGGCAGCGCTTACGACCCAAGTATTCAAGAAGGCGTGCAAGGTGTTGCGCTTACACAAGCCTCTTTGGCAACTCACATGGGCGAATGGGGCCGTACCTTTGTCAGCATCGCGCTGTTGCTCTTTGGTTTCTCGACCATTTTGTACAACTACTACCTTGGCGAAAACAGCGTTAGCTACCTCACCCACTCGGGTAACCACGGCTTTTTGATGAACGGTTTCCGCGTAGTCATCATTTGCCTATGTTGCTTGGGCGCTGTTTTGGACTTGGGCACCGTGTTCGCTTTTGCAGACCTCACCATGGGCTTGTTGGCACTGGTTAACTTAATTGCCCTTGGCCTTTTGTTTAAAACCGCTAAACGCATCATGGTTGACTACGACAAGCAGCGTAAAAACAGCAAGCAAGCGCCTGAGTTTAACGCCGCTGACTTTAGCGACTTGGATATTGACCCAGAAGCGTGGCCTAAAAAATAACGGCTCTACTTTTCTTGTCACTCTTTTAGCCATCTCCCCGAAGCCTCCTGTGCTTCGGGGCTTTTTCTTCTCGGAGGTTTGCTATGACCCACCGCACTGAATACGACCTTTTAGGTACACTCGACGTTCCGGCTGATGCTTTTTATGGCATTCAAACTCAGCGTGCCGCCAACAACTTTGCCATTACGGGCGTGCCTATTTCGCACTTTCCTGAACTTATCCGCGCCTTAGCAATGGTTAAAAAGGCCGCAGCCAAAACGAACCATTCGTTTAAGCTCATCGACCAAACAAAAGCCGATGCCATTAGCGCGGCTTGCGATGACATTATTGCTGGCGAGTACCATGAGGCCTTTATTGTTGATTTGATTCAGGGCGGCGCTGGCACCTCTACTAACATGAACGCCAATGAAGTGATCGCCAATATCGCCCTCACACGTATGGGCTATGAAAAAGGCGATTACCAGCACCTTCACCCCAACGACCATGTGAACCGCGCACAGTCCACCAACGACGCCTACCCAACGGCCGCCTGCTTGGGTATTCAGTTTGCGGCCGACGCTTTTGTACCCACACTGGTGTCCCTAAAAGAGGCTCTAGAAGCCAAAGGCCAAGAATTTGCCCACGTCGTTAAAATGGGCCGTACCCAGTTGCAAGATGCTGTGCCTATGACACTTGGCCAAGAGTTTGATGCTTTTGCCGTGACCCTTGGTGAAGACATTGACCGCATTAAAGAAGCCTGTGCACTATTGTGCGAGGTGAACTTGGGTGGTACCGCCATTGGCACCGGCATTAACACCCCTGCGGGCTACTCTGATGCGGTCATTCGTACCCTTGCTCAAGTTTCTGACAAGCCATTAGTACCCGCGTGTAACTTGGTTGAAGCGACCTCGGATATGGGTGCCTTTGTATTCTTTTCGGGCATTCTTAAGCGATTAGCCACCAAGCTCAGCAAAATCAGCAACGATTTGCGCTTGTTGTCGAGCGGCCCACGCACAGGCCTAGGTGAAATTAAGCTTCCCGAAATGCAGCCGGGCTCGTCTATCATGCCAGGCAAAGTAAACCCTGTGATCCCTGAGGCGATGAACCAAACGGCATACCAAGTCATTGCAGCCGACTTGGCCGTCACCCTCGCCGCCGAAGCGGGCCAGCTACAGCTGAACGCGATGGAGCCAATGATTATTTATAATCTGCTTAATTCGCTCAAAATGCTAAAAGAAGCCTGCCATATGCTAGAGCATCGCTGTATTCGCGGCATTGAAGCCAACGAAGCCGTTTGTGCTCATCACGTCGAAAACAGCATTGGCATTATTACCGCACTGGTACCGCACATTGGCTACAGCAACGCCTCACGCATTGCGCGCCAGGCACTGACCACGGGCGCCACGGTTAGCAGCCTAATTATCGAAGAAGGTCTACTGACCCAAGCACAGCTTGATGTGTTGCTAGAGCCACAAAATATGATCGCACCGAGTAAGGACGCGCCATGAGCGCAAAAACCTTAATTTTGTACACGGGTGGCACCTTTGGCATGGTGGAGAGCGACCAAGGGTTAGCCCCTGCGTCGGGCATCGAAGTTCGGCTACGTCAGGCTTTGGCTCCGCGGCTGGATGCACTGCCAAGCTTTGACGTGCTTGAACTAGAAACACCGCTAGACAGCTCGAACCTGCAACCACAACATTGGTCCGAGCTTGCCGCTCTGTTGCGCCAACATTGGGATAGCTATCAGAGCTTCGTCATCATTCACGGTACCGACACCATGGCCTACACAGCCTCTATGTTGAGCTACCTGTTTGCACCGTGTGAAAAGCCCATCGTCATCACAGGTTCACAACTGCCACTCGCAGCGCCCCGTACCGATGCGATTGCTAACCTTGAGCTGAGCTTAACCATTACCGCACAAGGCAAGCTAACCGATGTTGCTTTGGTGTTTGGTGGCCGCATTTTAAAGGGCTGTCGCTCGCAAAAAGTCAGCAGCCAAGCGCTACAAGGGTTTGACTCGCCCAACGAGCCTTGGCTAGGCGAAGGCCATATCGACCTAGCACTAACTACTAAGCTTGATGGCCCTAACACTAGCGACAAAGTACCCACTCGACCCGACGCCAACCCATTGGCAACACGGGGTGTGGGCCTTGCCGCGCAATGGCGCTTTCACGACGAGAGCGTGGCGGTGGTTCACATTACCCCTAGCTTACCCAGCTATGTGTTAGATGCGTTACTCAACGCACCACAATGCAAGGGAGTGATTTTAGTAGCCTACGGTGCGGGCAATGTGCCCGACACCACCGCCAGCGTGCAGCGCTTTTTAACTAAAGCGCATCAGCAAGGCATTCATGTGGTTTGCCTTAGCCAGTGCGCACACGGCGGTATGAGCATTGGAGCCTATGCCGCTAGCCAGCTCTTGGCGCAAAACCAAGTCCTTAATGGCTACGACATGACCCTAGAAGCGGCTTTTTGCAAGCTGCATTACCTCTTCTCACTCGGGCTCAACGATGCAGACATACGTCGTTACTGGGCCCGTAACCTTGTGGGCGAAATGCGTCTCAGCTAGTCCACGCTCTTCTCCGCTACTAGCTATTCTAAGCCATCTAGTAGCGGAGCTTTTTAGGCCTTTTAGCCCTCCAGCCGCCTGCGTCACCTGTACCCAGCCTTAACTGCGCCCCACCTCTGCAACTGCATAAATTTTTTTCGAATATGTAAAAAAAACGTTAGATAAACGAAAAAAACTGGTTTACATTAGCGCCTATCGCTCAAGACGGTTCTCGTCGCTTCAAAAGCGATCTTCCCCATGTACATAAGCTTATTTGCCCTGCTTCTTTTGGTTGGCTGGGTTACTGTTATTTATACGGTGCGGTTGCGCCTGCGCTTGACTTAAAAGCACAGGTAAAGGCCGCGTTAATTTGACTTTGTGCAGGCTCCCTAACGCTATTTTCTAAACCCCTAGCCTCACCCCTGCACTTACCTTGTACTTATAGGATCGGACAAAGACCTTGAAACAGATTACCCAAAAAACCATCATCGGTAGCGAAGAATGGTGCGCATTTCCTGAGCTAGGCATTCCTGCGATTAAAGCACGTGTAGACTCGGGAGCTAAAACCTCGTCGATTCACGCCTTTAATATTCAGCCGTTTCGCCGCAACGGAGAACCTTGGGTGAGTTTTGAGGTGCATCCGTTACAAGACACTCGCTCGACTTTAATCCGTTGCGAGCGCCCTGTGGTCGACAAGCGTGTGGTTAAAAGCTCAACAGGTATCTCTGAGCAGCGCTACGTTATCAAAGCGCCTATCAAATTGGGCGACGAAGTGTGGGAAACCGAGCTAACTTTGGCAAACCGCGACTCGATGGGCTTTCGCATGCTTTTGGGCCGAGCAGCCATGCAAGGCCGTTTGATTGTTGACCCGTCTGATCGTTGTCTATTAGGCGACTACGATAATACAGACTTGCGTTCAATGTATGGCACTCAATCACCGCAAAAAAGCGGCCTGAAAATTGGCTTGCTTGCGAGTAACGAGTCGCTGTACAGCAACAAGCGTCTAATGGAAGCCGCCGAAGAGCGTGGTCACGAAGTACTGTTTTTAAACATTAAGCAGTGCTACATGAAGCTCGACGCAACAGAGCCTGAAGCTCATTACCGTGGTGGCACTATTTTGAACGACGTTGATGCTGTGATTACCCGTATTCGCCCAAGCATGACCTTTTACGGCACAGCACTGGCTCGCCAGTTTGAAAGTATGGGCGTATACACCACCAACAGTTCGGCGGCGATTAGTCAGTCGCGCGATAAGCTTTTTTCGCTACAGTTGATGTTAAAAAGCGGCATCAACATTCCGACCACTGGTTTTGCTAACTCACCGATGGACACCAATGACCTCATTGAAATGGTGGGTGGTGCTCCATTGATTGTGAAGCTGCTAGAAGGTACGCAAGGGCGTGGTGTTGTACTGGCCGAAACTAAAAAGGCGGCTGAAAGTGTAATTAATGCCTTTAAATCGCTAAAAGCTAACTTGTTGGTGCAAAAGTTCATCAAAGAAGCAGATGGTAAAGACCTACGCTGCTTCGTAATTGACGGTAAAGTCGTTGCTTCGATTCAGCGTACGGCAGCACCGGGGGAATTCCGCGCAAACATTCACCAAGGCGGTACAGCATCTGTCGTTCGCATTACACCGGAAGAGCGCGCACTGGCAATTAAAGCGGCGAAGGTTTTGGGCTTACAAGTCGCTGGCGTAGATATCATCCGCTCGAAGTCTGGCCCACTGTTGTTAGAGGTAAACTCTTCACCCGGCCTTGAAGGCATTGAAACTGCAACTGGTAAAGACATTGCCGGCATGATCATCGCCTCCATTGAGAAGAAGCTCAAATGGAAGCAGCAAATGCCAGAAGTAGCGACCGAAGCGAACGAGTCATAATCTCGTCCGCTTTACGCGACTTTCTTTAGACACAAGCTCTAGACACAAAAATGGCGCCTTAGGGCGCCATTTTTAAAGACTCAGCTCTCACGTTACCGTTGATTAGCCTTCGCGATACCAACTGGTGCCTTCGCGTGAGTCTTTTAGGATGATACCTTGGTCCGCCAGTTGCTGGCGAATACCGTCGGCTAGAGCAAAGTCTTTGGCCTTTTTAGCCTCAGCACGTTGCGCAATAAAAGCTTCGATTTCATCACCACTTAGCTCGCCCTCTTTTTGCTCACCTTGCAAAAAGGCGTCTGGGTTTTGCTGTAGCAAACCAATCATACCGCCAAGTTTCACCAACAACGCCGCCAGCTTACCCGCCATTGGCGCTTTTTCGCGGCTCGCCACGTTTAGCTCTGTCACCAACTCAAACAACACAGCCAAGGCTTTTGGCGTGTTAAAGTCGTCGTTCATGGCTTCACAAAAGCGTGCTTCGTAGGTGTTTTCAAACTCAGTGTTGTCTAGCTCAACACCACGTAGGGCTTGGTAAAAACGCTCTAGGCCACTGCGCGCTTCTTTTAAGCTGTCTTCGCTGTAGTCAATGTACGAACGGTAGTGAACGCTTGAGATAAAGTAGCGAACCACCTCTGGGTCGTAAGTTTTTAGCACTTCGCGAATGGTAAAGAAGTTACCCAATGACTTAGACATTTTTTCTTTATTTACGCGCACAGGGCCCGCGTGCATCCACGTACGTGCAAACTCACAGCCGTTGGCTGCTTCAGATTGCGCAATTTCGTTTTCGTGATGCGGGAATGGCAAGTCTGGGCCACCACCGTGAATATCAAAGGTATCACCCAAGCAGCACTTAGACATCGCCGAACATTCAATGTGCCAACCCGGACGACCTTTACCCCAAGGGGAATCCCAGCTCACTTCGCCATCTTTGGCCGCTTTCCAGAGTACAAAGTCAAGGCTCGACTCTTTTGCTTCATCTACCTCTACACGGGCACCGGAGCGCAGCTCATCAATGTTTTGGTTGGTGAGTTTGCCGTAGCCTTCAAACTTCTCAACGCGGTAGTACACATCGCCATTGCTGGCTGGGTATGCAAAACCCTTGTCGATAAGCACTGCAACCATGTCGATAATGTCTTGCATGTGGGCCGTCGCACGCGGTTCTTGATCAGGGCGCAGCACAAACAAACGGTCTTCGTCTTCATGCATGGCATCAATCATGCGCTGAGTCAGCGCGTCCACGGCTTCGTTATTCTCTGCCGCGCGGCGAATGATTTTGTCGTCAACATCAGTGATGTTACGCACGTAATCAACATCCCACCCTTGCGAGCGCAAGAAACGGGTAATCACATCAAACGACACCATAACGCGGGCATGGCCAATGTGACACAGGTCGTACACGGTGATACCGCACACGTACATTTTAATTTTGCCCGCCTCTAACGGGGTAAACGCTTCTTTCTTTTTAGAAAGTGTGTTGTAAATCTGTAGCACTTAAAACTCCGCAACCCAGCTTACTTTTTGTTAATTTTTGCCCAAGAGTCACGCAACGTGACCGTACGGTTGAAGACAAGCTTGTCTTCGCTTGAGTCTGGGTCGACACAGAAGTAACCCGTGCGTTCGAACTGGTAACGGCTTTCGACCGCAGCACCCGCCAAGCCAACTTCGGCGCGCGCGTTTTCAAATACCACCAACGACTCAGGGTTGATGCAGCCTTCAAAGCCTGCTTCTTTATCTGCTTCTGGGTTTTCTTCAGTGAAAAGGCGGTCGTACATGCGTACTTCACAAGGAGCAGAATGATCTGCGCTTACCCAATGGATAACACCATTTGGCTTGTAGCCCGTTGGGTTTTCACCCAAGGTTTCAGGGTCGTAAGTACATTTAAGCTCTACTAGGTTACCCGCATCATCTGTAATCACTTCGTTACAGGTAATAACGTAAGCACCACGCAAACGCACTGCATCCCCCGGAGACATACGCTTCCACTTACGTGGTTTTTCAAAAGCGAAGTCTTCGCGCTCAATTAAAAGGTTGGCGCTGAAAGCTACTTTACGTGTACCCATGGTGTCGTCTTTAGGGTGAGCAGGCAGCTCGCACCACAAAACTTCGTCTGCTGGGTAGTTAGTGATGGTTACTTTTACTGGGTCAACCACACACATGGCACGCGGCGCGTTTTTATCAAGGTCGTCACGAATAGCCGCTTCTAGCATGCCCACATCAACGGTGGAGTTTGAACGGGTCACACCAATCATTTCACAGAAACGGCGAATGGACTCAGGTGTGTAACCACGACGACGTAAACCAGAGATCGTTGGCATACGTGGGTCGTCCCAACCATTTACGTAGCCCTTTTCTTGCAACAGGTTTAGCTTACGCTTACTGGTTACGGTGTAGTTGATGTTTAGGCGCGCAAACTCGTACTGACGAGGCGTTGCTGGCACGGGTAGGTTTTCTACAAACCAATCGTAAAGTGGACGGTGATCTTCAAACTCTAGGGTACAGATAGAGTGAGTAATACCTTCAAGGGCATCTGACTGACCGTGAGCAAAGTCGTAAGATGGGTAAACACACCATTTGTCGCCCGTTTGGTGGTGATGCGCGTGACGAATACGGTAAATCACGGGGTCACGCATGTTCATGTTTGATGACGCCATGTCAATTTTGGCGCGCAAAGCACAGGTGCCTTCTTCAAAGTCACCGTTTTTCATTTGCTCAAACAGTGCAAGGTTTTCTTCGACAGAGCGATCGCGGTATGGAGAGTTTTTACCTGGCTGTGTTAAGTTACCGCGGTATTCACGCATTTCGTCTGGCGTTAGGCTGTCTACGTATGCCTTACCTTCTTTAATGAGCGTAATCGCCCATGCGTAAAGCTGATCAAAGTACATTGAGGTGTACTTGATATCGCCATCCCACTCAAAGCCCAACCAGCTCACATCACGGGAAATAGCATCGATGTATTCTTGGCTTTCTTTTTCTGGGTTGGTGTCGTCAAAACGAAGGTTGCACACACCTTGGTACTTTTGCGCGGTACCAAAGTTCAAACAAATAGACTTAGCGTGACCAATGTGTAAGTAACCGTTGGGCTCAGGCGGAAAACGAGTGACCACTTTGCCACCGTTTTTACCTTCTTCAAGGTCTTTTTCGATAATCTGATGAATAAAATTTGTAGGCGTTACGTGTTCCGCATTACTCATAATCGACGTCTATCTGCTACCTAAATTGACTAAACTGTTAACACCCATCGCGCCGCTAAAACCTTGGACGCGCTCAGCATTTTATCTGCAAACGTTAAACCTGTTTGCAATGCTTCTTCTTTGAATTGATATATCTCAGAGTTTGTTGGGCACAAGCAGCCATTATAACCCTATCGCTACACTAAAGCATCGCGATATCCACGCTCAATCACGCCGCGAGGGTAGAAAGGGATCAGAATTAGCACTTCTTTAGTGCCTCTTTAGTGCATTAGGAAGCAGAAGACCACTCGCCTTATGACAAGAGTTGAGTATAATGAGGCAAAAAAGTTCTCAAAACGGAATGACTATAATGATAATTCTAGAAACAAATCATGGCGAAATCACCTTAGAGCTCAACAAAGAAAAGGCGCCTAAAACGGCTGAAAACTTTGAGCAATACGTAAAAGATGGTTTTTATGACGGCGTTATTTTTCATCGTGTCATCAACGGTTTTATGATCCAAGGTGGCGGTTTTGAGCCTGGCATGCGTGAAAAGTCTACCCGCGCTCCTATTGAGAACGAAGCAGATAACGGCCTTTCTAACCTAGAAGGCACTGTGGCTATGGCTCGCACCATGGACCCACACAGTGCGTCTGCACAATTTTTCATCAACGTTTCAGACAACACCTTCCTAGACCACACTGCCAAAACAATGGAAGGCTGGGGTTACGCTGTATTCGGTAAAGTAACGGCCGGTATGGACGTCATCAACAAAATCAAAGGTGTATCTACCACCTCTCGCGCTGGTCACCAAGACGTACCTGCCGAAGATATCATCATCACAAAAGCAACAGTCGCTGAATAAGCCGGCCCATTGCTTATCTTGCCTTGGCTGATACAGGCAGCCAAGGCAAACTTCCCTCCTCTACTGCTCCGCTTTTGCTGCTTATACTTCTGCCATAAGGCTTTACCAACACACCCGTGTTGCACCTATACAACGAACCCGCCATACTCACGCTGATTTGTATTAAATACCCACTTAGTGAATGTTTATGTCGCCTTCCACTTTGCAACGCAGTGTTTTTATCTCAGATATCCACCTCAACGAACAACGCCCCGAACTCACTGGCGCACTCCTCTCGTTTTTATCTAAACTAGAGCATGAGTGTGATGAGCTGTATCTATTAGGCGATATTTTTGAGGCTTGGTTAGGCGATGATGCGATCACCCCATTGTCAGAGCAAGTCATGAGCGCATTAATGCAGCTACAGCAAAGCGGCTGCGCACTGTTTTTTGTACACGGTAATCGCGACTTTTTGATTGGCGATGGCTTTTGCGAGGCGGTGGGCGCCACCTTGTTAGGTGACATTACAAACATTACTCTGCCCAACCAACAAACAGCAACGATACTGCACGGCGACACTCTGTGCACCGACGATACCGACTATTTAGCCTTTAGGCAGCAGGTGCGTAACCCACAGTGGCAGCAAATGTTTTTGAGCAAAAGTGTGGCAGAGCGCATCACCTTTGCTAAACAAGCCAGGGCCGCGAGCGCACAAAAAAACCAAACCACAGCACTCGATATTTTAGATGCAAACGAAGAAGCGGTTTGCGCTCTGTTTGAGCAGCAACAAACCCAAGTGATGATTCACGGACACACTCATCGCCCCAAGGTACATGAATACCCTAAAACTCAGTGTGTTCGTTATGTGCTGAGTGACTGGGAGCACAGCTTTCAGTTTCTAGACTGCACTCCCCAAGGTTGCAAACTGATTAAGGTCGCGATTTAAGCAGCAGGGACACCGCTGTGGAAACGAAACTCTGTTTCTTCAGCAAGAATCAGCTGGTTTTCTAGCGCTCGAAAGAACTCAATGCGCTCGCTGATATCTTCTCCGGCGGCATCACGAGCAAGTGACAAGTAGTCTGTGTAGTGACGGCCTTCAGACTTGAGCAATGAGCGATAAAACTTCGCCAGCTCTTCATCTAAAAACGGCGCTAGCTTAGCAAAGCGCTCGCAAGAGCGAGCTTCGATTAGCGCGCCCACAATCAACACATCGACCAAACGGCCCGGCTCTGAGGTACGTACATCTTTGCGTAACCCACCAGCGTAGTTTGCAGAGCTTAAGTGACCATACTCAATGCCACGGCTTCCCATAATCGCGAGCACCTGCTCAAAGTGAACAAGCTCTTCGCGCGCAAGGCGCGACATTTTGTTAAGAAGTACCGGACGGTCTACGTAACGGAACATTAAGGTCATGGCAGTAGAGGCTGCTTTTTTCTCACAATGCGCATGATCAATCAGCATGAGGTCTTGGTTTTCTAACGCCCAAGTAATCCACGCATCGGGGGTCTCACAACCCAAAAAGCCTTTAATCTCTTCTAACACTTCCACAATAATTACCCTACTAACGACCTTGCCGAAAAAAGAAAGGATTATAACGAGGCGCTATGTAATAAAACAGGGCGACAAGGCGAGTAGTATCAAAAGAAGCGCGAAAAGCCACGGCTTACAAGGCAGCGCAGAGCTCAGCACAAAGCCTAAACGCAAAAAGCCCAGCAAAAATGCTGGGCTCGACGCCGATAGATCGAACATTGGTAAGGTATGGCGTTAACTTAACACAAGGGCTCGCCTAGGCTGCACACACACGCAGAGCCCAAATTAACATCACACCTTGAGCACCGTCGGATTTAAAGAATCTTACCGATGGCGTCTGCAGCACGCTTAACGTCTAGGAAGATCAAACCTAAGCGCGCATTTGGCTTAGCCACCACGGTTAATACTGAGTCAGTGTTGGCGTGAGTCATTAAAATGTAGCCTTTGTCGCCTTTAACCAAGACTTGCTCAAGCTCACCACGAGCAAGCTCAGCCGCTGTACGCTCACCTAACGACAACATGGCCGCACTCATTGCGCCCACACGGTCTTCGTCCATACCCGAAGGTAGTAAAGCAGCAATCATCAAACCATCAGTCGAAATCACAGCAGAAGCTTCGATTTCAGCAGATGTACCATTTAAGTCACTCAAAATTGAGGTCAGCATTTCGGAACGCATGCACGCTCTCCTTATTATCGGCGGTTCAGTTTTATCCTAATAATCTAAGTAACGTCGTGCTAACACACTTAGCAAATCAACAAAGCTTTGATGATTTAGGCGTGGCATCGACTCTAAGATCAATACAAACTTTAAGCTCCCGAGCTTGATAACCCAAAAGCCAATTTGCGATTGACCTAATGGGTCTATCATTCCCCATGACTCTCCCGACAAACCCATCTGACGGTTGAGTAAGGGTAAATGACGCTCATGCAAAGACACCAAGTCAGCAGCCAGTGCACTCACTGCCTCTGCATGCTCTTCTTCAAAGCCCACAGCACCTAAACAAAAACCTTGGTCGTCTGCCAAGGCCGCTTTGCCATTGCCCGTTAACTTAGCCAACAGCTTGGGTAACTGCTGCTCTACGCTTTCATCAAGGGCTTGGGTTGGCGATCGGGTCAAACGCACAAAGCGCTTGGCCGCCATTTTTTTAAATAACAACGTGGCCGCAGAGGATTCTAAATCGGTTAGCTCCTCTACCACTTCTTTGGAGTATGGCAAGGGCACATCAGAGCTCAGCAATTGCAGTAAAAACGCACGGGCGTCGTCCGGCTCAGAGCTTACTGTTGCGTAATAGGCTCCTGCGGGGGTTATCTGCAAAAAAGGTTTCTGATCCTTCTGATCCACACTTACTCCAAACACACTGTGAGATGGTCTTACGTTAACACTTACATGCTACCGAAATACACCCCATATCAAAAAAAATCTATAATTTTCAACGCGAAAGCCGACACCTATTAAGTTTTGCCTAATATGCAGCGAGGCTTATCGCACTAAGCTTTTAACAGCCCAACCGCATGGGCTGCTACCACAAACGCAAAGACGTAGCGTTGAGGCACGCGCAAAATGCTAACAACATCCACAATAGTAAACGCCTTGTTTAACCAAAGCTCAGCTATTTGCTGCGCGTAAGGAAAACAGATGAGTCGCGTAAAGTCGGGCATCTTATCTAACCGGTAGGCTCGCTCTAAATCGAGGCCATAGGCTAAACGTCCTCGACTGGTCCACAGTGCCACCTTCCAAATAATGGCATCGGCTCGACCGACAAACGTCTTCCCTTGCTCCCCTACCACCAACTCCGACCAATGGTCGTTTTCGGTTAAGCTAAGCTCACCAAAGGTAAAGCGACTTAGGGCATATTGCAGCAACAAGTCTTCGCCAAATTCGCAATAAAAGGTGTCGGTATTTGGCTGGTAAACCAAACCGTTATGTAAACCAATAATTTCGGTGGGCAGGCCTTTGCTTTGTCCCTGCTTAACTGCCATGGGTAACCAGTTAAGCAGAGCCCCTTCAACGTCAAAATACACACGACGACGCTCATCCGGGTCGCCAAAATTGATATCAGGCAAATTGCCACAGCAGCGGTAAATATCAACTTCGCTGGTCAGTAGCTGCAACCGCCCTTGCTTGCTCTCAGTAGGCTTAGCGGCACTTTTGTTAGAGCGCTGTTTGGCAATTTTGTTGAGTTTGGCCGGTTTCGCTTGTTTAACAGGCTTGCTAGGCTCAATTGCATCTGGCGTTTTAGCGACTTTTGCCAAGGGCACACCTACTGCGGCAGCAGGCTCTGTGGCCATAGAAGCTTCGGGTGCCAATGTTGATGCTAGCTTTGATGATGCTACTGGAGCACTAGAAAGTGGCTCATCAAGCGCTATTGCCTTGGGTGCTTCGTCCTCTGGCAAAACTGCGCTATCCGTCGCTAACTCAGCGGCTTTGGATGGCTTATCAGCTGGCTCGGTGATTGGCTGAGGCTCTGCCAGCAACTGAGGTTCTGGTGCCTTGTCGGCCACTAATTCCTCGACAACCTCTTCTTTGGGCGATAACTGCTCTGGTTCAGCTTTCTGCATCTCAGAAGCTTTTGCCACCTCAGTAGCTTTTTTATCCTCAGCTATTGGCTCAGGCTCAACGGCGGGCTTAGGTTCAGCAATAAGCTCAAGGGTTGGCTCAAAAATGGGCTCAACGGCTTGAGTAATTACGTCAGCAGCTTTTTCGACTCTAGGCTCGGAAAGCTCATCAGGCTGTGGTTCATCAGGCTCAGGTTGAGGCTCGCCAAAGTAAGAAGTAAGCGGCTCCGAGGGTCGGCGCGACAGCAAAGGTGTTGGAGTGTTAGACGGCTCGCCTTGATCACTTGCCGTTTCGGTTGAAATCTTAGGAGCACGCCCATTCACGTCGGGCACGATTGATGACTCGATGCTAGGCTCAATAGGTTCAGCCGCCATAGTTTGAAGATAGCGATCGCGGCCTTGTCGAGATTTACGCAGCTTGGCCTTTAGCGCATCTGTGCTCTGCTCCTCTTGCGCTTTAGTGGCCCGAAACGCCGACATCGCCTCTTCAGACGCTTCTCGGCGAGAGATATAGGCTTGGTAGGCCGCTTCACTTTGCTGCTTATGAGAAACAAAGTCATGATCAAGCGGCGGGCTTAAGTCCTGCAACACAGATTCAATGGCGACCTGAAGCTGACTATGATTAAAGGGGCGAGCCAATACAGGCACTTGGAAGTCTTGCTCTGACGTTGCCTGAATTTGCGACGAAACCAACAAGCAGCGCTGACCATAAAGAGAGTGATAAGCCTGCGCTACCGAAGCGAGCGGTAGCGCCCCTTGGTCTGCATTAATCACAACACAATCAGCCACCTCGACGGGTGACATTAGCCAGTCATCCAGCTCGCGTATGAGCTTTTCGATTGCCATGCGCGAAGCACCTTCAAAACCGACAACCGATATGCGAAAAAAACGCTGACCCACATTTCCTTTATGAGACGACAAGGATGTCATATTCCTTCCCCTTTCGGGTTGTTTTAGCCTGATTTAATTTAGTGCAACGCTTACGAATATTAAAGCTTGGTTGAGAAACCGCCGTTCACCAACACCGCGTTATCAAGGGGCAAGCGCATCAACATCTGGCGATTGCCCGTTTGCATAACATAGCGTATTAGCACATTCACTTTGTTGGGCAAGACCGCCTCAGCGCGCTGACACAATTTTTTGATGGTGAGCCCGGCCTTCGAAGTCCGTCGCACATCGACCACCCACAACACATCGGCAATGGCAGATACGAGAGCAACACGCTGCCCAGTTTGGATGGCTAAAAGAATGCGGCGTACATGCCAAGATAAGTTGTTAGGGTGAGCCGCTACCATGCGAGTAAAACGCGCTAGGACGAGGCGTTTGTCTCGCCCTGTGTAGGTGAGCTCTTTAGCGCCCATGACATTAAAGGCTGCGGCAATGGCCGCTGTGTTTGCACTAGAGAGTTCGGCATCAGACTCCCAGTCTGACATGACTTCTGTGATTCCCGACTCTGTTACATCCGCTTCAGACACAGCGCCCCCTTAATGGCGTTTAACAACAAGCTACTCATGGTTAAAAGCTACTCCCATTCACGTCGAACCTCAACGGTATTCGCCTGTAATTTGTCAGTTAATTTGCTCGTTAGCTTTAAAGCGATTTTGGCAGCCTCCCCTTCATGGCACGCCTTATCCATCATCTTGGGTTTTTTAAGAGCCAAAACGAAGCAAGCAACTCGATTAAAAGCGCAATTTAAAGTCACGCTTACACACCGTAAAAAGCCTATTTACATACCTACAAGGCGTATTACTCATTATCAAATAGTCTAAAATCGTAGGCAATCTAACCCAAAATCAGCGTTTAAACCTTACTTAATCCGCTTTTTTCTCTATGATTGTCGACAATCTATGAGATTTGATGATTTTTAATCAATAGAAAGCCTGTTGCCCCAAAAACTAAAATACCGACTTTTTCGCATCAGAAACTGAGCCACTGTTCGCAAAAAAGCGAGTTAAAACACAGCAACAAAAAGAGCCATTGATACACTTCATCACCCGCTCATTAGAACAATTAAAAAAGTGCCTGATGTGAGGTTTAGAGTATGACGCGCGATATTAATTTTGACCCAGCCCAGTCGATCAGTACGTTACCCGGTAGCGACTATCGTTTTCACAGCCTGCCAGAGACAGCCAAGATATTTGGTATCGACCTTGATCAACTGCCATTTTCGTTGCGCCCCATTTTAGAAGGCATCGCACGAAACGTGGGTCAAAACGGTATCACTGCCGAGCAAGTACAAGCGCTGGGAAACTGGCCAACCCACCAAGGCACACAACCAACCGAAATTCCGTTTACTGCTGGCCGCGTCATCATGCACGACCTTAGCGGTACACCAGCGATTGTCGACTTTGCGGCGATGCGATCAGCGGTGCAACGCATGGGGCTAGACCCATCAATCATTGAGCCTTTGGTCCGTGCCGACTTGGTCATCGACCACACAGTCACAATGGATAACACTGGCAGCCCTGCATCTTTGCGTATTAACGGCGAGCTAGAAGCAGCGCGTAACTCAGAGCGTTATGGGTTTTTAAAATGGGGTGCACAGGCCTTTGAGACCATTCGCATCATCCCTCCGCAAACGGGCATTGTGCATCAGGTCAACCTCGAGTACTTAGCGCAGGGTTACCTGCAAATGCATGACCTGATGGTGCCAGACACCCTCATTGGCATGGACAGCCACACCCCTATGGCGAATGCGCTGGGTATCGTTGGTTGGGGTGTTGGCGGTATTGAAGCAGGCGCTTCGATGCTGGGTCAGCCAATGCAAATGCTCGCACCAGAAGTGGTGGGCGTTGAGTTAACCGGTGCGCTCAAAGAAGGCGTAACAGCAACCGACTTGGTACTTACCATCACCGAAATGCTACGCAAATACCCCAAAGGCGTGGTGGGCAAGTTTGTCGAATACATTGGCGAAGGTACCGCCAGCCTCTCCCTGCCCGATCGCGCAACGATTGCCAACATGTCGCCAGAATACGGCGCGACCATGGGTTTCTTCCCATTTGATGAAGTGGCTGCCGACTACTTAAAAGCAACGGGACGGGACGGCGACTTGCCACTGGCTTTTTACAAAGCACAAAACATGGTGTGGCAAGCTGGACAACCACTGCCACGTTACACGGACTTACTTCACCTCGACCTTTCAACGGTTGAACCCTCAGTCGCGGGCCCGAAAAAACCACAAGACAGGTTGCCATTGGCAAACATTGGCAAGGTATTTAAAGCGGCTGCGGCCGAGGGCGAACGTAACCCCGAAGTGGCAACCGTCACGCCCATGGCCGCCGACGAAGCAGGCATTTACTGCCCACAGCCTGAGCGCGAACTAAAAGACGGCGATATTGTGATTGTCGCCATTACGGCCTGCACCAACACCTCGAACCCAGGTTTGCTAATTGCCGCAGGTTTGCTCGCCAAAAAAGCCAACGAGTTAGGTATGAAGGTACCCAATGGGGTTAAAACCTCTTTTGCACCCGGCTCGCCTGTGGCAACAGACTTTTTAACCAAAGCGGGATTACAGCAACACTTGGATGCTTTAGGTTTTAACACCGCAGGTTATGGTTGCACCACTTGTGTAGGTAACTCCGGCCCCTTAGCACCGAGTATCGAAGCAGCACTTCAAGAAAAAGACATCATCGTTGCATCGGTGCTGTCGGGTAACCGCAACTTTGAAGGCCGTGTTCACCCAGACGTCGACACCAACTTTTTAATGTCGCCACCTTTGGTTGTGGCAATGGCTATGGCTGGCAACGTGAACATCGATGTGACTACGTCGCCGATTGGCCCTGACGCCAAAGGCAACGACGTTTACCTCAAAGATATTTGGCCAAGCAATGCCGAAATCGCACAAACCATGCGTGAATGCCTAGACCCGAAAGCCTTCAGGGAAACCTACGAAAACTCACTCGACGGCCCAGCCACTTGGCAAAACCTCGAATCGCCCACAGGGCCAGTGTACGAATGGGATGCAGACTCAACCTACATTCAAGAAATCTCGTTTTTTGACGGTTTTTCGGTCGAGCCACCCGAGGATGCACTCGACAACATCAAAGCCGCACGCATGCTAGTAATGTGCGACGACAACACCACCACCGACCATATTTCTCCGGTGAGCCGCATTCGCCCCGACTCACCTCCCGGCGAATACCTCACATCGTTAGGCGTAGCCGAGGGCGACTTAACCTCGCTCGGTGCTCGCCGAGGTAACCACCATGTCATGCTGCGCAGTATTTTTGGTAACGTAAAAGCACGTAACCTGATGGTACCTAGCACCACAGGTGCGGTAACCCACTACCGCTCTAGCTCGAACGCGCCCGAACAAATGTCGATTTACGACGCCGCTGAGCGTTACCGCGCTGAAGGCACACCAACGGTTGTATTTGGCGGCAAGCTATACGGCACTGGCTCTTCACGAGATTGGGCAGCCAAAGGCCCAGCACTACTAGGTGTGCGTGCGATTATCGCCGAAAGCTTTGAGCGTATTCACAAGTCTAACTTGGTGGGCATGGGTGTATTACCCTTGCAGCTTCCGGAAGGTGTAACACGCCTGTCGCTCAACTTAGACGGCTCCGAAACCTTTGACCTGCAAGGTATCGATACCCTAAAACCAAGGGGCACCGTCGAGCTAACGATCCACCGTGCTGACGGCAGCCAGCAACAGCTTGCGTTACGCTCACGTGTCGACACCTCGTCGGAACTGGATCAAATTCGCCACAAAGGCATTTTGCCGATGGTATTGCGCGATATTATCGCGGCGAATAGCTAAAACGAGGGGCGCCAAAGGCGCCCCTGATTTACTTACTATGAGTGTTCCAGCGTTTTGCATGATTACGTTCTGTGAACCCCACTAAATCTGGATGACCTTCAAGGTCAATATTCCAGACTCTATAGGTAGAAAAGAATGATTCTGCTTCAAGTGGCCTACCATCAAAGTCACCTATACCTCTGGCGTAGTCAAACAATTGGTTCACTAAGCATTGGAGCTCAGCTAGTCCAAAAACTTGATTCATAATATTTACATGAACCGTTACGTAGTCACTATCCTCGGAAAATTCAGCGCACATCGACACCATTCTAGAGTGATGGATTTGCAAGCGCATCAGAATATAAGCCAAATGCTCTCCGACATGAGGCTGAGCTTCACTGATACAATCTTTGAAAACAGCCTCATACCTTTTAGGCATGCATGGTAACTCTGAACTAAGGGGAGACTCACATAAATCGCTTTTGTCTTTCGCTCTTAGCCATGCTTCTATATTCAACAAGGCACATTTATCGAAGTAATTACACAACTCAGATAAAGCTTGCGGCAGAAAAGCCCTGGCAGCGACGAAGCTACGCTGCCTCTTTTTTTCTTCAGCGTATTTAACTGCATTTAGGGCAACGACACTGGCAGCAAACGCGAGAACACCTGCATTGAGCGATTGCCAAGTATACCAAACGGCATGAACATGCCCCCAACCTCCAATAATGGCCGGATAGACGATCATTGATACGGTGTAGGGAAGCCCAGCAACTAAACAAAGTAGATTTACATAATTAACCAATGATGGCACGTAAATACCCCGATAATTAGTATGAATACATAAAAGCCACTTTACATAAAAAACCCAGCTTCGGCTGGGTTTGTATTTAGAGCATCATAAATAAGTGGTTGAGTTGCTCAGGCTGCTAACCTTGATTCTAACCACTGCCAAGCTTCTTCAAGCGAGTCCACCACTACCGTTGCTTGCGAGAAATCGTGAGTCGCATTAAAAGCATGACGAATGGCAATCGCCGACATACCCGCCGCTAAAGCTGCCTTTAAACCCGTTGCGGTATCCTCTAGCGCAACACAGCTGTCGCCATTTACGCCCAACGCCTTCATGCCTTTTAGGTAGCCCTCGGGGTCGGGTTTATTGTCTGCTACTTCATCGGCAGTCACAATCACCTTCATCGCAGGCTCCCAACCATGAGCCGCCACCGAAGACATGACAAAGAATCGCTGCGCGCCACTGACGATGCCACAAGGCACACGTTCAGCCACCTTGGCTACCAACTCATTGGCATAGGCACACGCCGGAAAACAGCCCTGAGCAATAAAGGCTGCGCCCAACTCATCTTTTTTAGCCAACAAATCACCTACAGAGATAGACAAGTTATGTTTGCTAATCAATAAACGGGCATTCTCATCAGCAGGAATACCCAAAAACTCATCGATATACTCTTGCTCGGTAATGGTCACACCAAAGGCTGCTACGGCTTTGCTCCAAAGCTCAAAGTGCACTTTTTCTGAGTCGACTAGGGTTCCATCATGGTCAAACAATACCGCACTAAACATGCTCTCTCCTTTAGATCAGTTCTCGCCACCCACGGTGAAGAAAGCTATCGACTGCCCCAAATTTTAGCGACCGCACGATCAGAGCCCAGCGCCCCAACAATCACACACACAGCGCCAATTAAAAAGAACACCACGATAGGCACCAACGCCCCTAGCTGAGCCGTCAACTGCCCAAAGAATACGGACGAAACCGACATAAGTAGAAACATGCCTCCAATCGCCAACAAAATTTTGCGATGGGATGGTTTATACGCAAATGGCTCATCGCCTTTTTCAAGCGGGTTTAAAATCGGCGAAAACAGCTTTCTTAACACATCAGGCTCCTTAATTTTCGTTGCGTACACATCATCGCAAGATTGCTACTCCAATAGCAAGCAACACCGCTGGGTATGACTGACTGATTAAAGGAAAAAACAAAAATGTATGGTCCGCCTCGTTATTGCAAATGATATTTCCGATAACGAGG
>JBMYSW010000027.1:0-44694 GCA_049603715.1 Pontibacterium sp.
CCGCTGCTTTGTACTCTTCCAATGTTGGGAAACGACCCAAGATGGTAGAAAGAACAACCATTGGAGTAGAACCTAGTAGAGACTCACCTTTCTTCTCAGCAGTGTCTTCTACAACACGGCCTTGGAATAGACGAGTAGAGGTAGCAAGCACGGTGTCACCCGCTTCTGCTTTCTCTTGGTTACCCATACATAGGTTACATCCTGGGCGTTCTAGGTACAGAATGTTTTCGTACTTAGTACGTGCAACTTCTTTCGGGTTAGTGTCGTCGAAAGTGAAGCCAGCGTACTTAGAGAGTACTTCCCAGTCGCCTTCAGCTTTTAGCTCATCAACGATGTTGTACGTTGGTGGCGCTACAACTAGCGGCGCGTTGAACGTGATAGGACCGTTCTTCTCTAGGTTGCGAAGCATGGCAGCGATGATTTGCATATCGCCTTTGTGAACCATACAAGAACCAACGAAGCCTAGGTCTACCTGACGGCCTTCGTAGTAAGAAGTAGGACGGATCACGTCGTGGGTGTAACGCTTAGATACGTCTTCGTTGTTTACGTCTGGGTCAGCAATCATTGGTTCGTCGATTGCGTCTAGGTCTACAACAACTTCAGCGTAGTACTTAGCATTGTCGTCTGGAGCAAGCGCAGGCGCTTCGCCAGATTGAACTTCAGCGATACGCTTGTCAGCTAGAGCGATTAGGCCCGCAAGCATCTTCGCTTCGTTGTCCATGCCTTTGTCGATCATGATTTGGATGCGAGACTTAGCTAGCTCCAAAGACTTGATCAAGGTGTCGTTTGTAGAGATACAGATAGAAGCTTTCGCTTTCATTTCTGCAGTCCAGTCAGTGAAGGTGAAGGCTTGGTCGGCAAGTAGAGTACCGATTTGTACTTCGATGACACGGCCTTGGAACACGTTTTCGCCTTGGAACTGCTTCAACATCTGCGCTTGAGTCGCGTGTACGATGTCACGGAAGTCCATGTGTGGCTTCATGTTACCTTTGAAGGTTACCTTCACAGACTCTGGGATTGGCATTTCTGCTTCACCAGTTGCCAATGCGATCGCTACAGTACCTGAGTCAGCACCAAACGCTACGCCTTTAGACATACGGGTGTGAGAGTCACCACCGATGATAATCGCACGGTCGTCGACAGTGATGTCGTTAAGTACTTTGTGGATTACGTCAGTCATTGAGTGGTAAACGCCTTTCGGGTCACGTGCAGTGATTACGCCGAATGCGTTCATGAACGCCATAAGCTTAGGTGTGTTTGCCTTCGCTTTGTTGTCCCATACAGATGCTGTGTGACAGCCAGACTGGAACGCACCGTCTACGCTAGTAGAGATGGTAGACGCTGCCATTGCTTCTAGCTCTTGGCAAGTCATTGGACCAGTAGTGTCTTGAGAACCTACGATGTTGACTTTAACGCGAACGTCAGAACCTGTGTGTAGAGGAGTCGCAGACTTCACACCGATTGCGTTGCGGTTAAAGATTTTTTCTACCGCTGTTAGGCCTTGGCCTTCGATAGAGATTTCTTTAGATTGTGCGTAAACAGAAGGCGCTTCGATACCTAGTGTTTCAGCAGCGAATGTTTGTAGTTTCTTACCGAAAGTTACCGCGTAAGAACCGCCAGCTTTCATGAATTCCACTTTTTGTGGAGTGAAAGATGAAGATACGTCTACAAGCTCTTGGTCGCCGTTGTAAAGCTTCTTAGCTTTAGTATCGATAGTAAGCACAGTACCAGTCGCTACAGAGTAAGCTTCTTCTAGTACTGGATCGCCGTTTTCGTCACGAACAACTTCGCCGTTTGCGTCAGTCTTTTTAACCCAGTTTTTAAGGTCAAGACCGATACCGCCAGTTACACCAACAGTTGTTAGGAAGATTGGCGCGATACCGTTAGTACCCGCAACAACAGGACGGTTGTTTACGAATGGGATGTAAGGAGAAGTTTTTTCGCCAGCCCAAAGTGCAACGTTGTTTACACCCGACATACGCGAAGAACCCACACCCATGGTGCCTTTTTCAGCAATCAGCATCACTTTAGCGTTAGGGTGCTTTTTGCCTAGCTCAACGATTTCTTTTTGAGCTTCTGGGCTGATCATGCAAAGGCCGTGAAGTTCGCGGTCTGCACGTGAGTGAGATTGGTTACCCGGAGAAAGAAGGTCAGTAGAGATGTCGCCTTCTGCTGCGATGTAGGTAACAACTTCAATCTTTTCAGGGATGTCGTCAAGCTTAGTGAAGAACTCTGCTTGCGCGTAGCTTTCAAGCAGTTCTTTTGCGATAGCGTTGCCCGCTTTGAATGCTTCAGACAAGCGCGCGTAGTCAGCGTCGTATAGGAAAACTTGTGACTTAAGCACTTCGCCAGCCGCTGCAGCTTGTGCGTCGTCAGAAAGTGCGATGTCTAGAAGCGCTTCTACAGAAGGGCCACCCTTCATGTGAGAAAGTTGCTCTAGTGCGAACTCGGCAGAAATCTCTTCTACTGTTTCTTTACCAAGTACGATGTCTTTTAGGAATGCCGCTTTAACGCCAGCTGCTGGGGTAGTACCTGGCAGCGTGTTGTAGATGAAGAAGTTTAAAGACGCTTCGCGGTGCTCATTACCAGTGTCTTTGATTTGGGCAATGATCTCAGATAGCAATTCAGCGCTATCGATCGGTTTAGGGTTCAGGCCCAGGTCCTTCTTGCGAACCTCAATTTCGTTCAGATATTCAGAATAGTAGCTCATAGCGCCCAGTGTCTCACTTGAATCCAATTTTAATAGCGCCTAATAAGATATTAAAAAGTTGTTCTCAGCTCAATGGAAACCCATATAACTGAATGAATAATCGGTATCACTGAGATAAATAGTGGCGATTTTTGGCTATTAAATGGACGATTTTGGGCGTCTTTGAGTGATAATTAGACATTAGTTTAACAATTCGAACTAAATAGTAATAATTATCATTTGCAATATAAGGTGTTTGCTGGGGCAGAGTCAAGGAAGAATATGCACTTATTTGTGTCTGTTTGATTAGTTTTTCTCAACTCTTTACTTTCTGCGACAAAGTTATTGGGGGGGCTTTTAAGTGCTTGTTAAGAAAGAAAAGTGTCAGTTGCTATAACGCTGAACGACTCTTTAATACATGCTTTTTTTTTGGTGTTTAATTAAGGCGCAAAACTATTTAGGGGGTAAATTTGCTTAAACGAGCCGTCGCATTGGGAGTCGCACTTGCTGTGATAGCAGGCGCTAGCACTGTATATCGATGGTCGGAGCCCAAGGTTATGCCGGTGGAAGGGGCTACTGCGCGCGATTGGCACCCGCAAACCTTTTGGTTTGAGCCTTGGGGAGCCTCGCGCGTGCATAAGGGCATGGATATTTTTGCCAAGCAAGGCACGCCGGTTGTGGCTGCGACAAACCACTGGATACTCTCGGTACGAGATACGCCGCGGGGCGGCAAAAACATTTGGGCGTTGGGGCCAAAGTTTCGGCTTCATTATTATGCTCACCTCGACCACATCACCGAGTCGCTGCGTGGCTATGTGCCTGCCGGTAGTGTGCTAGGCGGAGTAGGGAGCACCGGTAATGCAGTCGGTAAACCGCCTCATTTACATTACGGCATTCGCCAGCTTATTCCTGACCGATCACTCATTGACGATACCACGCTCGGTGAGCAAAAAGCCTATTGGTTAAACCCGATTGAATACTTAGACCCCGTGATTGTGCCTGAGAGATATAGAGAGGCTAACTGATAACAGGGCGCCATTGTAGAGCAGGCAAAAAAAAAGCCGGCACAAGGGCCGGCAAAGCTTCGTTAGTGATAACGACTTGGGAACTTCAAGAATGATAAAACTGTCTTAACAATGTCTGAGTTATCTATTTAAAACACAGTGTATTAAAGCCGCTTAAGAGGCAAACGCACCGGCTGGGTGTTCGTTTGGATCCATCGCGCCGGTCATAATCGCCACTGCATCAGACATAGAGTGGGTCTTTGGACTCACTACCGCACAGCGTTGGCCGAGGCGGTGAATGTGAATACGGTCGGCCACTTCAAATACGTGGGGCATGTTGTGGCTAATAAGCACCACTGACAAACCTCGGTCACGTACGTCTTTGATCAAGTTAAGTACACGGCGTGATTCTTTTACGCCAAGTGCAGCGGTTGGTTCATCCATAATCACCACGTGTTTGGCGAAGGCTGCAGAGCGTGCTACTGCTACACCTTGACGCTGACCACCCGAGAGGGTTTCAACGGCTTGGTTGATGTTTTGGATAGTAAGTAGGCCCAACTCCGACAGTTTTTGGCGAGCTTCATCGTGCATGGCTTTTTTATCTAGCATGCGGAAGTACTTACCTAAAAAGTCTTTGCGAACACGTTCGCGGCCGAGGTATAGGTTGTCGGCAATGTCGAGTGATGGAGAAACCGCTAAGTTTTGGTAAACAGTTTCGATACCGGCATTACGGGCATCCATTGGGCTTTTAAAATGAATAGGCTGGCCATCCAGTTTAATTTCGCCTGCGTCGGGCACCAATGCACCTGAAAGTGCTTTGATCAGTGAGGATTTACCTGCACCGTTATCGCCAATAACCGCAAGAATTTCGCCGCGACGTAATTCAAAGTTTGCGCCGTCGATGGCAGTTACATGGCCGTAGCGTTTAACAAGGCCTTTTGCTTCTAAAACGAGGTCTGTTTGCTGAGTCATGATTACACCTTACGAATCCACTGGTCCATGCCCACGGCCACAATAATCAGTAGGCCCACGGTAAATTCTTGCCATAGTACGTCGACACCTGCGAGTGCCAAACCGTTGCGGAATACACCCACAACCAAGGCGCCAATCAATGTGCCCCAGATTGCACCACGACCACCAAACAAGCTACAGCCGCCGATAACTACCGCTGTGATACTGTCCAGGTTAGCGGTCATACCTGCTTGTGGAGAAACAGAACCGATACGGCCAATTAGTGCCCATGCGCCGAACGCACAGATGATGCCTGCCACAATGTATACCGACATAAGTACGCGGTCGGTACGGATACCTGCTAGGCGTGCTGCAGCTGGGTCGTCACCGGTGGCGTATACGTGTTTGCCCCAAGGTGTCCAGTTAAGTGCAAACCAAACTACAACAAAGAGTCCGAGCATAAGCAGCGAGCCGTAAGTGAGCTTGGCGCCAAAGACATCAATGGTGTTACCCATAAACTGCAGTAGGGGAGCTGTTTTAGAGATCGCTTGTGAGCGGATTGTTTCGCTTTGCGAGTACCAAAGGTTAAGCGCAAAGAAGATGTTCCAAGTACCTAGGGTTACGATAAACGGTGGTAAGCGGAAGAAGGTAACGAGCAAGCCGTTCACCCAACCAGCCGCAGCACCAGCAGCGATACCCAAAGAGAAGGCAACGATAGGCGGAAGGCCCATAACCACAGCGGTTTTACCCATAATCACGGACGTAAGTACCATGACTGCGCCTACCGACAGGTCGATACCTGCGGTCAAAATAATCAATGTTTGGGCGATACCCAAAATACCGATGATCGTTACCTGTTGTAAGATCAGCGACATGTTAAAAGCGGATAAAAAACGATCGCCTACGATGGTGGTGAAAAATGCGATCGCCAAAAGTAATACGATGGCAGGTGCAGCAATTGGGTAAGCGTGAAAAAAGCGGTGTAGCTTTTCGCCAAAGCTAAGGTTTTCTTCAGCAAATGATGCAACAGAACCGCCAGCTGATTCGGCAACCAGCTCGTGATCTGCTGTTTTGGTGGTTTCGGCTTGAGAGTTAGCCATATCGAGCTCCTAGAAATACAAAAAAGCAGCGAGGCTGCGTGAAAGCCTCGCTGTTGTCCGAACTAACTATGGGTGATTAGCCCCAGCAGATGCCCATACCTTCTTTCGAAGTTTTAGACTCTAGGCCGTCTACTGGTTGGTCTGTAATCAGCTCAACACCTGTGTTGTAGAAATCTAGGCCTTCAGTGTTTTGTGGTTTTTCGCCAGTTTTAGCAAACTTAAGGATCGCTTCTACACCCATAGACGCCATGCGTGTCGGGAACTGCATAGAAGTTGCACCAATTACGCCACCGCTGATGTTTTCAACACCAGAACAGCCACCGTCTACAGAAACGATCAATACGTCGTTTTGACGGCCAAACGCGCGAAGTGCTTCGTACGCGCCAGCAGCGGCAGGTTCGTTAATGGTGTAAACCACGTTGATTTCTGGGTCGCGCTGCATCAAGTTTTCCATTGCACGACGACCGCCTTCCTCAGCACCGCTTGTTACGTCGTGACCAACGATACGTGGGTCAGTTTCGTCGCCAATGCGGTTAGGGTTTTTGATGTCGATGCCGAAGCCTTTCAAGAAGCCTTGATCACGCGCTACGTCTACGCTGATTTGGCTGCTGTTAAGGTCAAGCATTGCGATTTTTGCAGAAGCTGCTTTGTCGCCTAGTTGAGCGGCCGCCCACTGGCCAATTAGCTCGCCCGCTTTGAAGTTATCGGTAGCAAAAGTCGCGTCAGCTGCGCTTGCTGGGCTTAGTGGCGTGTCTAGTGCGATAACAAGTAGACCCGCTTCACGTGCGCGCTCGATAACAGGAACGATGGCAGCAGAATCGTTTGGAGTGATGAGGATGCCTTTAGCACCCGAAGCGATTAGGTTTTCAACCGCTTGTACTTGTGTTTGGTTATCGCCGTCAAATTTACCGGCAAACGAACGAAGCTCAATACCAGCTTTATCAGCTTGCATTGTTGCACCTTCACGCATCTTCACGAAGAAAGGGTTTGTGTTGGTTTTGGTGATAAGGCCAACAATTGGCTTATCAGCAGCAAACGCAGATGTAGTTGCACTTGCAGCAACAACCATAGCCATAGCGAGTGATTTAAGTTTCATTGTGTTTTCTCCAAGAATCATTTTTGTTGTTGTTCTGCCCACCGTTCATGGTGATTGGCAGGGAGTGGTTGAGACCGAAATAAAAACTCAACCTGAAGCCGATTAAAAAAGAGTGGAGTTAACCGAATATTTCGTGCAAACACAGAAATTGAAACAATTGAAATAATTGGTGAGCCAAGGGCGGAGAATTTGGCTAAATGAAAAGGCAGATGGTGCCTGTTGTGTACTGGGTCGTGCGGAAAAAACTGTGAGGGTAGCGAGAATTACGCTTTAGTTTATGAAACTTGACAACATCGGAATTAAACCCAAGGAGAACGGGTAGGGGAGCATAAACGGATAAAAAATAAAGGATAAGCAGCACCTTGGCGCAGAGCCAAGGTGCAAGCAGGCCTATACGCGAATGGCTTCGGGTAGGTCAGCCATCGTCGGTAGCGAGGTGAATGCGCCTTTTTTAGAGACTGCATGGGCACCACAGTGAGTTGCAAAAACAAGGCTGCTTTCTAGCTGTGCGGTGTTGTTGCAAAGGTCAACAAAATTGTTGGTGGTCACGTCTTGATGGGCAAGCTTAAACAAGAAACCACCGATAAAGCAGTCGCCCGCCGCGGTGCTGTCGACCATGGTGGTTTTAGGTGGAGTGACTTGGCCTTCGCCTTGACGGGTGATGTAACGCAGTGGAGCGCCGCCATCGGTAAGTAGAATAAGCTGAGCTTTGTGGGTAAGCATGCGCTCAATGACTTGGGCCTCTGTCACGCCTTGGCACAAAAACTCCATTTCTTCGACGCTGAGCTTAATGAGGTCGGCTTGCTCTAGTACTTCCCAAATCGGTGGTAACGGGTCAGCGCCTTCTGGCCACAAGTTGGTACGCAAATTAACGTCAAAGCTAATCAAAACGTTGTTGGCTTGTGCTTTTTCGATACCAGCCATGGTCGCAGCTTTGATGCCTTCGGCGGTGAGGGTGTTGGAGCACAAGTGAAAAATACCAGTGTTATCAAAGCAAGCGTCGTCGTATTCGTCGGCGGTGTAAAGCATATCGGCAGACGGGTTACGGTAAAACGTAAAGCTACGCTCGCCGGTTTCATCAAGAGACACAAACGCCAGCGCGGTGTGTGCTTCGTTGGTTTCGAGTAGGTGGTCCGTATTTACCTGAGCTGCTTGTAATGACTGGCGCATAAAGTGGCCAAACATGTCATTTCCAATTTTGCCGACCATGTAACTCGGCGCGCCAAGTAGGCCAACGGTCGCTGCAACGTTTGCAGGTGCACCGCCCGGAAATTTAGTAAAGGCTTCGGGAGCATCGGTCGCACCACCAATGTGGTTTGAAAGCATGTCGACGAGCGCTTCGCCAAAAGAAATGACTTTAAGCATGAAAGGGGTTCCTATTTAAGCACAGTGTATAGCCGCCTCTGATGGGCCGCTTGAAAATATTCGTGTGAAATTTGTCAGTAACTTGGCAATAAAGCAAGTATAAAAAAACGGGTTCCTTCAAGGAGATCTGTGAGCCAAACCTTGAAAGGAACCCTCAAAAGTGACAATAAAAGAACTACATGAGCCTTTTCTGCTGTAAGGGCATGTGAGCATAAAACGCCTAAACGCGCTGCCAAGTCACACTCACCGCCTTACTCGGTTGCATTAAACCCGGGAGATATGCAGAGCGTCTGTGCCCCCCTGGGTATGCATTAGGTTACCTGTGGTAAAGACAACTAAGTCGCCTTCACTCACTGCATTTGCTTCTTTTAACATTTCAAATGCTTTGGTTTGTGCTGCTTGAATGTCGATGCGACCGACATCAATTGCCAAAGGCTGAACGCCGCGGTAAAGCGCGGTGCGCTGTAACGTGGTGGCGTAACCCGACATGGCAAAAATAGGCACTGACGACTTTAAACGCGACATTTGCATCGGCGTTTGACCAGACTCAGTCAAACATACAATCGCTTTTACACCTTTGAGGTGGTTAGCGGCGTACATGGCTGAAAGGGCGATAGTTTCGTCAATGGCGTTAAACTCTTCGTGCAAACGGTGCTTAGAACGCTTGTTATCTGGGTGTGCTTCGGCACCCAAAATAACGCGAACCATGGCTTCAACGGCTTCGACTGGGTAGTCGCCAGCGGCTGTTTCGGCTGACAGCATGACAGCGTCGGTGTAATCGAATACCGCGTTTGCAACGTCCGATACTTCGGCGCGGGTTGGCATTGGGCTGGTAATCATCGACTCCATCATTTGAGTCGCGGTGATTACAACACGGTTAAGTGTGCGGGCACGGGCAATGATGTGCTTTTGTGTGCCCACTAGCGCAGCATCGCCAATTTCTACGGCCAAGTCGCCACGGGCAACCATTACTGCGTCAGACGCTAGAATGATTTCGTCGAGCACTTCGTGATCGTAGACAGCTTCGGCACGCTCAATTTTGGCTACGAGGCCAGCGGTTGCACCGGTTTCGGCCAACAATGCGCGAGCTTCGTTCATGTCGTCGGCACTGCGAGGGAAAGAAACCGCAAGGTAGTCAACACCAATCGCCGCAGCGGTTTTGATGTCTTCTTTATCTTTGTCGGTTAGCGCGTGTGCAGACAGACCGCCGCCAAGACGGTTGATGCCTTTGTTGTTTGAAAGCGGGCCACCTACGATAACCTTAGTAGTTAAGGTTGTCGGGAAGACTTCAGTTACCTCTAAACGAATACGGCCATCGTCGAGAAGTAAGATGTCGCCTACGCTGCTATCGGCTACGAGTTCTTTGTAGTCGATGCCTACGCGTTGCGCGTCACCTTCATCACGGCCTAGCTCGGCGTCTAAAACAAAGGTCTGTCCAATGTCTAGGGTGACTTTTTTGTCTTTAAAGCGCGAGATGCGGATTTTAGGGCCTTGTAGGTCACCTAAAATAGCCACAACACGGCCGTGCTTTTTGGCCATGGCACGTACGTTTTCGGCACGTGCTTTGTGTTCTGCAGGCTCTCCGTGAGAGAAGTTAAGACGAAAAACGTCTGCACCTGCTTTTACCAAACCTTCAATTTGCTCTGCCGATTCACTGGCAGGGCCAAGCGTTGCAACAATCTTTGTGCGGCGATACATGAATCAATCCTTACGCGGGTGCGTTAACCAAAGCTAAGGTGTTGTCTAGCAAGCGGTTAGAGAAGCCCCACTCGTTGTCGTACCAAGACATGATTTTAACCAAGCGACCAGATACCTTGGTTTGCGATGCGTCAAATACAGATGACAGTGGGTTGTGGTTAAAGTCGATAGACACTAGTGGCTTATCGTTGTAACCCAACACTGGAGACGCTTCTGCAGCCGCTTTGATGATGGCGTTAACTTCTTCTACGCTGGTGTCGCGCTTAGCGATGAAGTTAAGGTCAACAACCGATACGTTAATTGTTGGAACACGTACCGCCATACCATCGACTTTGCCAGCAAGCTCTGGTAGTACTAAACCTACGGCTGCTGCCGCACCGGTTTTGGTAGGAATCATTGACTGGGTTGCAGAACGGGCACGGTAAAGGTCTGAGTGATATACGTCAGATAGTTTCTGATCGTTGGTGTAAGCGTGAATAGTGGTCATTAGGCCACTTTCGATACCCAACTCGTTTTGAAGCGCCTGTGCAACCGGTGCCAAGCAGTTAGTAGTACAAGATGCGTTAGAAATAACTTCGTGAGACTGGGTTAGTACTTCGTGGTTAACGCCGTACACAACCGTTGCGTCTACATTCTTACCTGGCGCAGAGATGATAACTTTTTTAGCGCCTGCTTCGATGTGAGCCGCTGCAGCTGAACGTTCAGTAAAGAAACCCGTACATTCGTACACAACGTCGATGTTTTGTTCAGCCCATGGAAGCTCGGCTGGGTTGCGAATCGCTGTGATCGAAATTTCGTCATTGTTAACAGTGATACTGCTTTCAGTATTAGATACATCGCCCGCAAATTGGCCGTGTACTGAATCATATTTAAAGAGGTGCGCATTAATTTCAGCGCTGCCCAAGTCGTTGATAGCAACCACTTGGATTTTGTCGCGGTAGTTATTTTCGTAAAGTGCGCGAAGAACATTGCGTCCAATTCGACCAAAACCGTTGATAGCTACACGAATTGTCATGAAAAATACCTCAATATTTTGTTTTTATTACCTAATGAACCGGACTATATACGAAAAAATTGGTTTTATCTTCTAAATTTTGGTAATTTTAACAAAAAATTCTAATAATCTTGCAGGAGCTAGCATGCACGCTGTTTTAGACAAAGTAACATCACGCATTATAGAGCGTAGTAAATCTTCTCGTGCGGCTTACATAGCGCAGATGAAGGGTGCGGAAGAAGCGGGGGTTCACCGCGCTACCTTATCATGCGGCAACTTGGCACACGGTTTTGCGGCCTGTGGCGAGAAAGACAAACAAGTTTTGAAACTTTTTAACGCAGTTAACGTAGGCATTATCTCGTCATATAACGACATGTTGTCTGCTCACCAGCCTTTTGAACTTTACCCAGACCAAATTCGTGCGGCGGTGTCTGAGTTGGGTTCTGTTGCGCAGTTCGCTGGCGGTGTACCGGCAATGTGTGACGGTGTAACTCAGGGGCAACCGGGTATGGAGTTGAGCCTATTTAGCCGCGACGTTATTGCTATGGCAGCGGCGGTTGGCCTGTCTCACAACATGTTTGACTCAGCTGTGTACCTTGGTGTGTGTGACAAAATTGTACCTGGGCTGCTCATTGGTGCACTGCGTTTTGGTCATTTACCGACGGTTTTTGTACCAGCAGGCCCAATGAAGAGTGGTTTGCCTAATAAAGAGAAGGCACGTATCCGCCAAGAGTACGCTGAAGGTAAAGTCGGCCGCGATGCCTTGTTGCAGTGTGAGTCTGACTCTTACCACAGTGCCGGTACTTGTACTTTTTATGGTACAGCTAACAGTAACCAAATGATGGTTGAGATGATGGGCTTGCACTTGCCTGGCTCTTCATTTGTAAACCCAGGTACTGAGTTGCGCGAAGCGCTAACAAAAGAAGCGGCTCAGCGTGCGGTTAAGCTAACGGCACAAAACGGCGAGTTTACGCCGATGTACGAAATTGTGACCGAGAAGTCGATTGTGAACGCTATTGTTGCTTTATTGGCGACGGGCGGCTCGACTAACCACACGATGCACATTGTGGCGATTGCTCGTGCTGCGGGCATTATCATTGATTGGGACGACTTCTCAGATCTTTCTTCTGTTGTTCCTCTATTGGCGCGTGTTTACCCGAACGGCTCGGCAGATGTTAACCACTTCCATGCGGCCGGTGGTGTTGGCTTTATCGTGCGTGAGCTACTTAAAGGCGGCTACTTACACGAAGATGTGAAAACTATCTTTGGTGAAGGTTTGTCGCTTTACACCCAAGAGCCGTTCCTTGAAAACGGCAAAGTGGTATGGCGCGAAGGCACCGAGAAGTCGTTGGATGAAGATGTTGTTCGCCCTGTCGATCGTCCGTTCAGCGCAGACGGCGGCTTAAAAGTACTATCAGGCAACTTGGGTCGTGGCGTTATTAAAGTGTCTGCGGTTGCACCAGAACACCGTGTGGTTGAAGCACCAGCGGTGGTATTTGAAGATCAAGACGATTTGGCGGCTGCGTTTAACCGTGGCGAACTAGAAAAAGACTTTGTCGCGGTTGTTCGTTACCAAGGTCCTCAGTCTAACGGTATGCCAGAGCTTCATAAGCTAACGCCTTTCCTTGGCTCTCTCCAAGATAAAGGCTTTAAAGTAGCGCTCGTAACCGACGGTCGTATGTCAGGTGCGTCAGGTAAGGTGCCTGCGGCAATTCATGTATGGCCAGAAGCGAAAGTGGGCGGCGTTATCTCTCAAGTAGCAGACGGTGATATCATTCGCCTCGACGCAAACGCAGGTACCTTAACTTTGGTGAGCGATGACGACAGCTGGAAGGAACGTGGTTTTACGATGCCTGAATCTGCGAAGTCACACCACTTGGCGATGGGACGTGAGTTGTTTGCGCCAATGCGCTCGCAAGTCGGTCATGCCGAAGAGGGTGCTAGCATCTTTAAGTTTGGTGAGATCGAATAACCATGAGTCAGTATTCTTTGGTGGGCGACATTGGTGGAACCAATGCTCGCTTTGCCCTCGTAGAAGGCGATTCGCGACAGCTTTTACATGTGCATACACTACAGTGTGCCGATTACGAAAACGTACACCAAGCCTGTGAAGCCTATTTGGCACAGGTGGGTGTCTCTTCGGTGAGCCGTGCGTGTTTGGCCTTTGCCTGCCCAGTGGATGGTGATGTCGTTAGTATGACGAACAACCATTGGCACTTTGAGCCCGCATCCCTTAAGCAGTTTTTAAACCTAGATGAGCTAAAGCTGCTAAACGACTTTACCGCACAAGCTTTGGGTATGCTTGAGGTGTCGGCTAGCGATCTAATGTCGCTTGAAAAAGGTCGTGGACAAGAAAAGGCGAATGCGCCTAAGTTGGTGATTGGCCCAGGTACAGGCCTAGGCGTATCTGCCCTTGTGCCTGCATCTGGCAGCTGGGTACCACTCGCAACGGAAGGCGGTCATGTCAGCTTTGCACCTACAGATGACCTTGAGGTACAAATTTGGCAGTTTTTAAACGCGCGCTTTTCGCGGGTATCGGCAGAACGTTTGTTGTGTGGCCAAGGCTTGGTCAACATTTACGAAGCGCTTTGTCACATTCACAACCGTGCACCCAAGCCCTTGTCGCCTGCTGATATCACGGGCTTGGCGGTAAGTCGTGAAGACGAGCTGGCTTACTTAGCACTCAGTCGCTTTTGTCGCTTGCTAGGCAGTGTAGTGGGCGATGCTGTATTGACCTTGGGTGCCAAAGGTGGTGTTTACTTGTGCGGCGGTATTCTGCCACGGGTAAAAGACTTTTTGCTGCAAAGCGAGTTTTTTGCGGGTATGGAGAGCAAAGGCCGTTTTAAAGATTACCTTGGCCAAGTGCCTGTTTGGTTGTGTACCGCAGAGCAACCGGGGCTCCTTGGTGCTGCGGCAGGGTTGAGTAACCCGCACGTTTAGTGTCCAGCCGAGCTTTAAGTTTGTCGATAAAGCCAATGCTTGGAAGTGTTCGAGCATTGGCTTTTTTATTAGCTCGTTGCTGCGATGACTTTTAGCTCTTGTAGTGTTTGAGGGTTTTTCCCATCAAGAACGTCTCTTTTAGCCTGTATAGCAATCGCTTTAACCACATCGGCATCGCTGGTGAGGTGAGCAGCTCGCTCAATGGTCGTAAAGTCGGTTTTTATTCTGCGTCCTTTCACTGCGACGCGGTATGTGCCCTTTCCTAAAATCAGTTCGTCGTTGAGAAGCTCACTAACCTCCTCGGCCGAGATGGCTGCGCTGGCCATTTTCTGGGCGTAGTAGCGAATAACTGTGCCTTTGAACTCTGAGTTTGCGCTTAGCTGGCTACACACAAGGTTAAATATATCTTCGACTTGAATAGGAACTCGGCTATCGA
Source organism: Pontibacterium sp. (assembly GCA_049603715.1). Lineage (GTDB taxonomy): Bacteria > Pseudomonadota > Gammaproteobacteria > Pseudomonadales > Balneatricaceae > Pontibacterium. The sequence continues at coordinate 14,274 of JBMYSW010000027.1, forward strand.
TGGATTCACGTGTCTGGGTTTGTTTTACTGCCTCTTGAACACGAGAAAGGCTTTGATGGGGGATGCCACATACGCTGTCGCAAACATTACAAACAATGGCGAGGGCGCCTTTAACCTTATTTGAGCTGTCAGTGATAGGAAGGTCTCGCACGAGGTAGGTCGCATCGACCAGCTCCTCGCACTGCTCGCAAAGTGCTTGCTCTTTGTCGCCTTCTCTAAAGATTTTCATGGCTACCTCTTAAGGGGTGTACGCTAATAAACACGGCATTGGGCTCGAGTATGTACCATTTTATATACCAAGAACTTGCTTTGAGGATATGCACCTCTGTGTCGCTCATCCAGTGATGTTGCCGGCTTTCATATTGGTTGCCCCGCGCACGCTCGACCAGTGTGCGAACATCAGACATCGTTACAGCACCAGCATAAAGCAGGTTTTTTTGGTCGATTTGGGCGCGAACTTCATGGCGAATACTGCCTTCGTCGATGGACTGCAGCAGCGTGCGCTGTGCGTGTTTAAAGCCCACTCGTTTCATTTTAATCTTCCTTATTGTACGACACTTATTGGGCAATAAAAAATCAACTCCTTGTTAATTTCTTATTAGAAGATTTTAGCGAGTGGGCCTTTAGTCAGAAAAGTACAAAGTCATGTCGACTTTGCGGCTACATATTTGCGGCTACATACAAGGTGTGAGATAGGGGGAGAACACATAGAAGAGCGCAGGCAAAAAAAAGCCCAGCTAATCGCCGGGCTGTTTTTGCAAAATGCTCAAGCTTTAATGCCCAACACACTCACCGGATAGGTGGTAAAGCGCATCGATTTGTTTCAGTTCAATTTCTTTGCCGTCTACGCCAATAAGCTCTTGCTTTTGGAAGCGTGTGAGCACACGGCTTACGGTTTCGACTGCCATGCCAAGGTAGTTGGCGATGTCTTGGCGAGGCATCGACAAGCGGAAATGGGTGGCTGAGTAGCCGCGGTTTTTAAAACGCTGCGACAGTTTTACCAAAAAGGTCGCTAAGCGCTCTTCGGCGGTTTTATTTGAGAGCAAGCGGTGCATTTGCTGGTCGTCTTGAATATGACGGCTCAGGGTTTTAAACACTTGCTGGCGTAAGCGTGGAATATCGCCAGACAGAGCGTCGAGCTGCTCAAAAGGAATTTGGCACACAGAGGTGGTTTCAAGCGCCTTGGCGTAAGCGGGGTACTCGGAGCCGTCTAGGCCTTCTAAGCCAACAAATTCGCCGGGGAAGTAAAAGCCGGTAATTTGCTCTTGGCCTGTTTCGTCGAGGGCATAAGTTTTAATGCTGCCTGCGCGAACCACAAAGACGTTTTCAAAACGCTCGCCTTGCTCGAACAAGAAGCTATTCTTTTTGTGCGGCTTATTTTTTTGCACGATTTCGTCGAGCTGAGTCATTTCTTGGTTATCAAGGCTGACCGGTAAGCACAGGGTGCTTAAACTGCAGGTTTGGCAGTGGACCTTAGGTAAACCGTGGGTACGCTCGTTAGTTTTGCCTTGGCTTGTGCAGAATGTCGTTGAGTGATTCATGATGTCTCCTTTAGTGCATTGCGTCGGCCAACTTCTTCCTGAGCGACAGCGGCGGTAACGTTAAGTGCTTCGGGCGAAAGGTAGCGGTCAAAGGTTGCGCATACAATTCGGCCGAGGTGCACTGAGTCCGGCATGAGTTTGATCATACGACTATCAATAGCCACAATGCCAGCAGTTTTGTAGTGTTCGAGTCGTTTTAACGGCTCGGCAAAATATTCGATAAAACTAATATCAAAGGCGGATTCAATTTCTTTGATGTGCAGTTCTCCACGACACATTAAGTCGCCAATCACACGCGAGCGAATAATGTCGTCCTGGGTGAGCGGGTAGCCTCGGTAGCAGCTGCCTTGCTCGGTTTCCATGGCGGCGATGTACGCTTTTGCATCCACCACATTTTGCGCATAGATGTAGCCAATGGAGCTAATTGCGGATGCGCCCACGGCTAAAACATTTTCAGCTTTTACATGAGTGTAGCCCTGAAAATTTCGGTGTAGCTCGTTGTTTTGAGCGGCAATCGCCATAGTGTCGTGTGCTTTTGCAAAGTGGTCTTGGCCTATTTGCATAAAGTCTGCATTGCATAGTTGGGCTTGGGCTTGCTCAAACATGCTGGTGCGCAAGTCGGTATCGGCCAAGCGGTTGGTGGCGATCAGGCGCTGTGACGGAAAGCGCTTAGGCAAGTGCGCATACGGAAACAAAGCCACACGATCGGGTGCCCATTTAATGACTTGCTCAACAGTGTTGGCGAGGTCGTTTAAGCCTTGCTCGGGTAAGCCGTACAAAATGTCGAGGTTAATGGACGAGAAGCCTGCGTCTTTTGCGGCTTGGATAACCCGTGTGTTCATTTCAATTGGCTGAATGCGATGAATCGCCTCTTGCACATGCGGGTTTATATCCTGAATACCAAAGCTAATACGGTTAAAGCCCAACGCCGCTAGGGCAAAGATCTTTTTGCGATCAGCCGTGCGTGGGTCTACTTCAATGGAGTAGTCGCCCGGTTGGCTAAAGTCGAGATTAAATCGGCTTTTGACCCAGTAAAGGATATCGCCAATTTGCTCTGCGCTTAAAAAGGTCGGAGTGCCACCACCAAAGTGAAGTTGGGTAATACGACCTTGGTGCTTAAACAAGTCAGCCTTGGCTTCAATCTCTTTTTTTAGCGCTGCTAAGTAACGGTTTACCAAGTCGTTGCTGCGGGTCACGGTTTTGTTGCAACCACAGTAGTAGCAAAGAGAGCGACAAAACGGAATGTGGATGTAAAACGAAAGGTCGTCACGCGGGTTAAACTGCGCAGCCGCTTGTGCTAGCAGGTCGCTAGGGGTTGCGGGCTCGTAAAACGCAGTGGCCGGCGGATAAGAGGTATAGCGAGGAATACCTCTTAATAGCTGTTCGTATTGCTCCGACATAGTTCCCTCACGCAGTGTGATCAGTTAAGCGTTAAGCAGGCTTTGGCTTGTTTGCAAAAGCCATTATCGCGTAGGTTGCTTTGGGTCAGTGATGCAGGTTGATCTAAAGCAACTCAATTCATAATGCTAAGGTTAGCGAATAACCAAAAAGGCCAAATTGATATAGGTCAACTTTTTATGGGTGAAGTTTCAGAAAATTCTGAAACTATAAATTTTATGAAAGTTTTGAAACTTTCAGGCAGGGTCAATTCGCCTTTTGGTTAACAACATTGTGGTTTTAACCCAGGCGAGTAGTTTGTAGGTGTTTTTAAGGCAGCATGGTGGCAATGGGTAAAGTGGCGATACCAAAGCCGATTAGGATTAGTCCGGCGATGCGGTGGGTGAGCTGTTTTTGCAGCAGTTGCTTTAGCTGTTGGGCAAAAAAGCCAGTGAGTAGTAGGGCAGGAAGTGTACCTAAGCCAAAAAACACCATCAGCAAGGCGCTTTGGCTAGGGCTGCCACTGGCAAAGCTCCATAGAAGAGTGCTGTACACAAGGCCACAGGGCAACCAGCCCCATAAGGCTCCAATGAGTAAGGCGCGTTGAGGTGTGGTAACAGGGAGTAGGTGCTTACTAATAGGTTGCAGTCGTTTCCATATATGGCCGCCGAGTTGCTCCACATGAGTGAGACCGCGATACCATTGGCCGACGTAAAGGCCCATCAAAATGAGCATGAGCCCAGCAAGGCTTCGCATCCAAACGAGGCTATCGGGCGTGGTGATGGACCAGCTCAATGCGCCAAAAAGTGCACCCGCTAGGGCATAGCTACTTATTCGGCCAAGGTTGTAGCAAAGTAATTTAGTTAATGATGGCTGGCTTTGCTGGCCCATACACAAGCTGGCTGATATCCCGCCGCACATGGCAATACAGTGAGAGCTGCCTAACAAGCCAATAATAAAGGCGTTAGCGAGGGTAAGGGCCTCAAACATTAAGGCGTATCCTTGGTGTGGCTTTCTGCTGTGCTTTTGGCGGCCTCGTTTTGTTTGGCGTCGTCGGGGATAAGATGTTCGTCGTCTTCAAACAAAATGCTGTGAGCGGGCGATTCTAGGTCTTCAAATTGGCCGCTGTTTACACTCCAAAAAAATGCCCAAATGCCGCAACCTGCCAAAATAAGGGCAATGGGCAAAAGTAAAAAGATAATGTCCATAATGGCTCCTAAGTGGTTGCTGAGGCTTTAATTGGCAGTGGTCGCTGCTGTTAAAGGCTGGCGAGGTGCTGCCACTGTGCTTTGTTTTTTGGGTTTACGGGTGAGGCGGATCGCATTGGTCACTACGACTAACGAGCTTGCCGACATGCCAATGGCCGCAAGATAAGGTGGAATAAAGCCCATCGCAGCCAACGGCAGTGCCAAGACATTATACAGCAGAGACCAAGTTAAATTTTGGCGAATCACCCCTTTGGTTTTGTGTGCCAGCTCAATGGCATTAACGAGGGTTTGTAATTGGCCATTGAGTAGCACCGCATCGGCACTGGTTTTAGCAAGGTCAGATGCGCCCTGCATTGCCACAGAAGTGGTGGCTGCGGCCAAGCAAGGAATATCGTTGATGCCATCGCCCACCATAAGTACGCGGGCACCTTGGCTTTGCAACGCTTGAATATAGTCGAGCTTGTCTTGAGCTGATGCGTCTTTTTGATAGCGGCTAATGCCCAAGGCTTTGGCGTTCATTTCAGCTGCGTAGGAGCTATCGCCCGTAAGCATAATCACCTCAAGCCCGAGTGCTTCTAGCTGTTTTACCGCTGTCGAGGCATCAGGGCGCAGCGGGTCTTTAAGGGCAAACCAAGCCATGGGGCCTTGCTCGTTAGCGAGGAGCAGCCAGTGGGCTTGCTCGCTAGGGGCAATAGGACTTGGTAGCTGTTGGTTTTGGTAAAGCGCTGCGGCGTAGCTCGGCTTACCAATACGGTAGCGGGTGCCATCGAGTATACCTTCAATACCCTGAGAAGTAGCGACGGATACATCCGATGCTTTGATTAAACCCGTGACTTGTGCAAAAGCATTTGCAATGGGGTGGTTTGAGTGACTCTCTAGGCTAGCTGCTAACACTTGGGCTTGCTCGATAGTGAGGTTGGCTGAGCCGCACACCACAATATCGTCGATGCTTAATGCACCTTGGGTTAGGGTGCCGGTTTTATCAAACACTGCGTGCGTGGACTCGGTGAGTGCTTGCAGTACATGTCCTCGGGTAACTAATAAGCCGAGCTGGCGTAAGCTGCCTGTGGCAGCAGTCAGTGCCGTTGGCGTGGCGAGGGATAAGGCACAAGGGCAGGTCACCACCAATACCGAGAGAGTGATCCATAGGGCATCGTCGGGCGATAGCCAATGCCAAACAAGGTAAACCGTTAAACCCACGGTCAATACTGCGCCGACAAAATAGCTGGCGACCTTATCGGCGATAAGAGCTACTTTGGGTTTCTCAGACTGTGCTCGCTCCAGTAGCTGTGTGATCGCCGTGACTTTACTGGTTTCGGGTTGGGTGGTGACTTTAATCACTAAAGGCTGTTCTACATTGAAAGTGCCGCCCACCACTGAATCACCAGGTGTTTTACTGACAGGTAGGTATTCGCCAGTGAGTGCGGCTTCGTCTACTTGGCTGTGGCCAGATACCACTACACCATCGGCTGGAAGGGTTTCGCCCACCAATACTCTCACGATATCGTCTGGACGCAGTTCTGCCGCAGGTACCAGTGTTTCGCTGGTATCGTTTACGTCACTTAACTTGCGAGCGCTGGCGGGGAGTAGGTTGGCAATGGCGTTGCCAGCTAGGCCGGTGCGGTGTCGGGCCTGCATTTCTAAAAAACGGCCAATCAGCAAAAAGAAGGTGAACATGGTCACCGAATCAAAATAAACCTCGCCAGACTCGGTGAGTGTCGCCCAAACGCTGGCAGTATAAGCGCCACCAATGGCAATGCTGACGGGTAGGTCCATGGTCAGGTGCTTGGTTTTTAAGTCGCGCCATGCGGCGATAAAAAACGGAGCGGCGGCAAAAAACACCACGGGTGTTGCAAGGGCGAGGCTAGACCAGCGAATAAAGGTCACGTACTTATCTTCAATGCCTTGCAGTGCGCCACCGTAAAGGGCGACGGCCATCATCATCACCTGCATCATGCCAATGCCTGCAACCCCTAAACGCATGAGCGCGCGCTTGCGCTCTTTTTGGCGTAGCTGTTCTTCTTTGTCTGGGGTGTAGGGGTGGGCGCGATAGCCAATGTGACGAATTTGCGCCATGAGCTCGCTTAGGGGTGTTTGGGCTGGGTCCCACACAATGCGCGCACGATGGGTAGTGAGGTTCACACTTACCTGAGTAACGGCTTCGCGTTGCTTTAGGTGGTGCTCTAGTAGCCAAACGCAGGCGGCACAGGTAATGCCCTCGATGGCAAACTGAGCACTTGATAGTCCTTCAGGTGTTTTGCTAACAAAGTCGGCCTGTAGGCTTTCTTGGTCGTAGAGCTGGTAAGCGGCGGCATCAAGGCTTTGATTGTCTTGCGCGTTGGGCGTGGCTTGCTCGGTGCGAAACTGATAATAGTTTTTTAAGCCGCCTGCGACGATGGTTTCGGCCACTGCTTTACAGCCCGGGCAACACATAGGTTGTGTTTGTCCGTTAATATCGGCGGTGTATTTTACATCGCCCATCACGGCAAGGCCGCAGTGGTAGCAGCTTACATCACTCATACAAAACTACTCGGTGACAACAAACTCGGCCTTGATGGGTGGAGTGTTTACGTCGAGGGCTGAATAGTCAGGCACGCCGTCGGTGCTAGGTACACTCGCAAAAAGTTCGGTACGCAGGCGCCAGTCTAAGCTCTCAGGAGCAATGGTGGCATAGCGTTTACCGGCAATAGAGGTTTGCAATGTGCCGCGATACTGCTCGGTTTGCGCTTGGTATTGCAGCGCAATGCGTTGGTCGTAGCGCTTGTGGGCTGGGTGAATCAGCTCAAGGGTTAGATAGTCAGGGCGGTTTTGCTCTAGGCCCGCTAGCGCTAAGGCAATGTCACCTGTGAGATTATCAATGGTTAAGCTGGCCGATAAACCGAGATCTTTGGCGATTTGCGCTTTGGTAGCGTCTATTTCGACACCGCGTGCAACCTTGTAATAATCGTCTTTAACCACGCCATCGGAAGTCGTCACAGCCATGTACAAAAAGAAGGTGCCATAAAAAAATACGGCAATCAGCGGTGCAAGTACAAACCACAACCAAGGCTGCTTATAGCCGGGGGCGATCACTTCTTGTTCTGTTTGGGTCGAAGGGTTTTGCATAACATTACCTAGTCAAACAGGGCAAACGCCCCGCGTTGCTTCCCTGCTACATAAGTGAGAAGGGAGGCGAGTTTTGTTTGGTTAATCAGCTAGCCCTTTGGCTAGCTGTGATTACTTAACGGGTGGTCACCTAGCGTTTAGGCGGTGGCCCCAAAAAGCGACCTTCACGCTCAACATAAATGTCGCTAGCGCTGGTGGCCTCTACGATAAATACGATGTTAGAGCTCACCTTTGTCAGTGAGTTTACATCAGCACGTACCTTGATAGTAATGTCCTTTCGACTACCTGCAGCAACGCTAAAGAAGGAGTCGCCCACTAATTCGAGGCCGTCGATACCGCCTAATCTGAGCGAATAGTTATGGTCCACTTCTTCTTTGTTTACCACTTTAAGGGTATATACGTTCTCGATCTGGTTGCCAGCGACAGGGGTAAAGAGCTGTCCGCGATCGCGTAAAACGTCTACTTCGATAGGAACACGGGCCGATAGGCTGTAAACAAAGCCGCCCACCATCAATACCATCACGGCAAAATAGCCAATGAGGCGCGGTCGTAAAAAGTGTGTCTTTTTGCCTTCTAACGCATGCTCTGTAGTGTATTTAACCAAACCGCGCTCATAGCCTACACGATCCATGATCTCATCGCAGGCATCTACACACGCGCCACAGGCGATACATTCGTACTGTAAGCCGTCGCGAATATCGATACCCACGGGGCAGACGTGTACACAGGCCTTACAATCAATACAGTCGCCTAAGCCTTCGGCTTTGTAGTCTTGATTCTTTTTGCGAGGACCACGGGTTTCACCGCGTTTTTCATCGTAAGACACCACCAAGGTGTCTTGGTCAAACATCACACTTTGAAAGCGCGCATAGGGGCACATGTAAATGCAGACCTGCTCACGCAACCAGCCCGCGTTGCCATAAGTTGCGAAGGCGATAAAGCCCAACCACCAAAGCTCCCATGGGCCTAACTCGAAGCTAAACACCGCCGGTATCAACTCGCGAATGGGCGTAAAGTAGCCAACAAAGGCAATGGAAGACACTACGGCAATGATCACCCACAAGCTGTGCTTGGCGAGTTTACGTAGGCCTTTGCTTAGGTTCATTGGCTGCTTGTCACGCTTCATGCGGGCGTTGCGGTCGCCTTCGGTAATGCGCTCAACCCAAATAAACAACCATGTCCAAACAAATTGAGGACAGGTGTAGCCACACCAAATGCGGCCAGCAAACACCGTTACAAAAAATAAGAAAAACGCCAGAATAATCAGCAAAAACGAGAGCAGCACAAAGTCTTGTGGCCAAAAGGTGGTGCCAAACACATAAAATTGGCGGTTGGGTAGGTCAAACAAAACGGCTTGCTTTCCGTCCCAGTTAAGCCAAGAAAAGCCAAAAAACATGGCGAAGAGCACCGCGTTAGCGGCAACGCGCAAGTTTTTGAAAAGGCCGTGATAATTACGAACATAAATATGCTCGCGTTTGGCGTAAAGGTCATAAGACTCTTGGCCTTGTTTGCCTTCTTGCTTGGGGGTGACTTCGTGAATAGGAATTTTTTTCATGCGTTTGCTACCTATGTTAAAACGCAACGACAACTCAAGTAACTTGAGTACCCACTATTTGAGCGGGCCTGTGTTTTGCTCTTTGGCGAGCGACACGACCCTTCAATCAACAAAGCGTCTTTTAACTATACACCCGTAACAGGGTTTGCCTAGGGCAGATTTAAACCATCTGAATATTCAGTATGGCTTAAAAAAACCATCGGCCCAGTTAAAAAGGTGGAGACGCCTGCAGTGCGGCCCAGTATGCCCAGCGCAACAAAAAAGCGACATGACGTACATCATGTCGCTTTTGTTTAGTTAAGCATTCATTAATACAGGGCTCAGTTTATTGCTTTGACAAGCTGTAAACGTAAGCAGAGATCAAGTGAATCTTATCTTCGCTTAGTAGCTCTTTGTGCGCAGGCATCACACCGGCGCGACCGTTGCGAAGGGTGTGTGCGATTTGCTCAAAGCTACCGCCGTACAACCAAATGTCGTCGGTGAGGTTAGGTGCACCTAGCATTTGAACACCCTTAGCGTCTGGGCCGTGACAAGCGATACACAGGGCTTGGTATTGCGCTTGGCCACGTGCTGCTGCCGTGGCGTCATGCTCTTGGCCGCTTAGGCTGAGTACGTAGCTGGTCATGTCACGTACACCGTCTTCGCCCAAAATTTGACCCCAAGGTGGCATACCACCCATACGACCGTTAACAATGGTGGTTTTAATGGCAGAAGGACTGCCACCGTATAGCCAGTCGTTATCGGTGAGGTTAGGGAAGCCATAAGCACCTACACCACCTGTACCGTGACACACTGCACAGTTGTTTGCGAACATGCGTTGACCCATCGCCAGGCCAGCTTCGTGCTCGCCGCTGGCAAGCTCTTCGATAGACAGGGCCGCATACTTTGCAAACAGTGGCTTGTAGTTTTCTTCGGCGTGAGCGATCTCGGCTTCCCACTGGTTGTGTGAAGTCCAGCCCAGTAGGCCTTTGTAGTTACCCAAACCTGGGTAAAGTGCCAAGTAACCTAAACCGAAAATAACCGTAGAAATGAAGAGAATGAACCACCAGCGAGGTAGTGGGTTGTCGTACTCTTCAATGCCATCAAAGGCGTGGCCAACAGTTTCTTCTGTTGATTCTTTAAACTTTTCGCTCTTGCGTGTAGCGAATAGCAAGGCAGTACAGCCAAAAATTACGGCTAAGGTAATGACTGTAATCCATGCGCTCCAAAAAGCACTCATTTTTTGTCTCTCCCGTTAGCGGCCGAATCAATATCCTTTTCTTCATCAGCAAAAGGTAGTTGGGATGCTTCATCAAATCGTTTTTTGTTTTTGGGTAGTAGCACCCAAATAAACATCAAAATGAATGCGGTAAGCATCACCACTGGAATGAACGGACCATAAACTTCGTAACTCACTGGAATTACCGCGCTTTACTGTAGTTAGTGTGCAATTTACCCAAGGACTGAAGGTAGGCAACAAGGGCGTCAATTTCGTACTTGCCTGCCACGTCTTCACGGGCGTTCTCAATCGCTTCATCGGTGTAAGGCACACCTAAGCGGCGTTGTGCAGCCAGTTTGTCGGCCGTGTCTTTACCGGTAAGTTTGTTTTCAAACAACCAAGGGTAAGACGGCATTTTTGACTCTGGTACCACATCGCGTGGGTTGTACATGTGCGCACGGTGCCAGTCGTCAGAGTAGCGGCCGCCAACACGCGCCAAGTCAGGACCTGTACGCTTAGAGCCCCAAAGGTGAGGGTACTCCCACACAAACTCGTTAGCGGTAGAGAAGTGACCGTAACGCTCAGTTTCCGCACGGAATGGACGGATCATTTGCGTGTGACAGGTGTTACAGCCTTCGCGGATGTAAATGTCACGGCCTTCAAACTCAAGTGCAGAGTATGGGCGCAAGCCTTCAATTGGCTTAGTGGTTGAAGAAGCAAAGAACAGAGGAACAATCTCGGCCAAGCCACCGCCGCTGATCACTAGGATGATCAGTAGCACCATAAGGCCGGTGTTCTTTTCAATCGTTTCGTGTTTAATCATGAGTATTCGCTCCTTACCTTAAGCTGTTTGCGCAGAGGGTGACGCAAGCGGTGCTTGGCTGTCTTTGCGCACAGTTTGATAAGTGTTGTAGGCCATAATCAACATACCGCTTAGGAAGAAGACACCGCCAATCCAACGAATCAAGTAACCGTAGTGAGACGCCTCAAGTGCTTGAATAAAGCTGTAAGTGAGGGTGCCGTCTTCGTTTACTTGACGCCACATCATGCCTTGCATAATGCCGTTGACCCACATCGCACAGATGTAAAGTACCGTGCCGATGGTTGCCAACCAGAAGTGGGTGTTGATTAAACCAACAGAGTACATTTGCGCTTTACCAAACAAGCGTGGAAGCATGTGGTAGGTGGCACCGATAGAAATCATGGCTACCCAGCCCAGCGCACCTGCGTGTACGTGGCCCACTGTCCAGTCAGTGTTGTGTGATAGGGCGTTAACGGTTTTGATCGACATCATTGGGCCTTCAAAGGTAGACATACCGTAGAAAGACAATGACACCACCAAGAAGCGAAGTACGGGGTCGGTACGAAGCTTATGCCACGCGCCAGACAAGGTCATCATACCGTTGATCATGCCACCCCAAGATGGCGCAAGTAGGATCAATGACATCACCATGCCTACAGACTGAGTCCAGTCAGGTAGCGCAGAGTAATGAAGGTGGTGACCGCCAGCCCACATGTAGGTCGCGATGAGCGCCCAGAAGTGAACAATAGATAAGCGGTAAGAGTAAATAGGGCGTTCAGCTTGTTTTGGCACGAAGTAGTACATCATGCCCAAGAAACCCGCTGTTAAGAAGAAGCCTACGGCGTTGTGGCCGTACCACCACTGTACCATGGCATCCACTGTGCCCGGGTATACAGAGTAAGACTTAAACCAAGACACAGGCATGGCCGCGCTGTTTACAATGTGTAACACCGCAACGGTGATAATAAAGGCCATGTAAAACCAGTTACCCACATAAATGTGCGAGGTTTTGCGCATTTTTACAGTGCCGATAAAGACAATGGCATAACACACCCAAACCACGGCGATGAGCAGGTCAATCGGCCATTCTAGCTCGGCGTACTCTTTTGATGAGGTTAAACCCATCGGAAGGGTAACCGCTGCAGCGACGATGACCGCTTGCCAACCCCAAAAGGTAAACGAGGCGAGGCCATCTGAGAAAAGTCGCACTTGGCTCGTACGTTGAACAACGTAGTAAGACGTGGCGAACAGGGCACTACCACCAAACGCAAAGATAACCGCGTTGGTATGCAGTGGACGAAGGCGGCCATAGGTTAGCCACGGAGTGTCAAAGTTAAGTGCTGGCCACACCAATTGGGCTGCAATTAAGACACCGACGGACATTCCGACGATACCCCAAATGACAGTCATAATGGCAAATTGACGCACCACTTTATAGTTATAAGTCGGGTGTTCGATTGCTGTGCTCATGTCAGGCTCTCATCAACAAGCTGTTGTAGAAGTTAGTAACACGAGCAATTATCTGGGATAAATTTGGGCCTTTCAATGCGCCTCCAGTCGGCCCTAGAGCAAAGGGGTTGCATTGTTGCGGTGCGCAAATTTCAGCCAAAAATATAGGTTTAGAAACTTTTGAAATAAAATAAGTTATTGTTTTTAAATATATTTTTCATTTTTCTGAAAGTTTAGTAAATTCTGTTATGATCTAAACATATTCCTAAAGGTTGCTACTTTGGGTGTAAAAGTACCCTCCCTAGGGACTGGTTTGGTTGCCAAAAAAAAGACTTTACATGACTTAAATCTATTATTCGAAGGCATTAATTTGGGCAAAAAAAACGATTTATTCAGTTTTGTTTCATTTACTTAACGTTTAAGTGCTTTTTTGGTTGTTTTTTGATCGGCTTTGGCGCTATTCGCTTCCCTGTCGAGTGCTTACTTCGTCTGTTTTAAAGCCAAATCTATCGCCTAACTTTGCTATTATTGGCTTATTCAGGTGTCGCTAAGGGCATCTAACAAGCTAATTTCTTTTTCTAGTCTTTCATCGAGTGGTTTATGACTGTCACTTCTGTCGACTCGTCGACCTCACCCAAAGCGGTGGTTTTGTTTTCTCACGGTGCGGGTGTGGGGCATGGTTCTGAATTTATGAAAACCATGACCGAGCTTTTACAGGCCAAAGGGTTTTATGTCGAACCCTTTACCTTTGGTTATATGCAACAAGCCGAGGAGACGGGTAAAAAGCGCCCAGCACCCAAAGCTGAAAAGCTCATTCCTGAGCTGTTTCAGGGCGTCGTTAAGATTATTAAAAATCCGGCTTATGAAGGTTTGCCTGTTTATTTGTTGGGTAAGTCTATGGGTGGGCGAGTTTCGACCCTGTTGTGCGAGCAGCTTGGAGACAACCCAGACGAATCGCTGGTGGACCTGTCGCAGCTTGCCGAAATCAAAGCGCGTGTAAAAAGCGCATTCGTTTTAGGCTACCCGTTTCACCCCATTGGCAAGCCAGACAAACTTAGAGTAAGCCATTTACCAAACAGCGGTGTGCCGTTACATATTATGCAAGGCTGTCGAGACACCATGGGTACTTACGACGAGGTGATGAGTTACACCTTGCCTGAGCTGCTCTCGCTTTTTTGGTTTGAAGATGCCAATCATGACCTAAAACCCCGCAAGGCCTCTGGGTTTACGCAGCAAGATCACTTAGAATCGGCGGCTCGTTTGATTGAGGGGATAATAAGTGAAGGTATTTGAGCTGCTGGTACTCCAGTGTCGCGCCGGGTTTGAAAAAGAAACCGCTGGCGAAATTGTCGACCTAGCGGCAACGGTGGGTGTTTACGGTTATTGTAAGCTAGAAGAAAACAGCGGCTACGTTCGGTTTTTTACACCCAACCCTCAAGACGCAATTAAGCTATTAGAGACACTGGACTTTTATCAGTGCATTTTTATTCGTCAGTGGATGGCTGCTCAAGCGGTATGCGAGCTCACTAACGATGACCGCATCTCGCAAATAGAAGCGCATATGGGTGACGATTACCCCGTGTGCATTGATGTGGGTGTCGAACATCCCGACACCACCGAAGGCCGAGAGCTGGCGACCTTTTGTAAAAAATTTGGTTCGGCTCTTGCTCAGCATTTTCGTAAAAAAGGCCTGCTGCAAAAACGTAATAAGCGAAAGGGCTGGCGTTTGATGCTGTTTGTTTTGAGTGGCCAAGAGCTGTACATTGGCCTGACACCCGCTCATAACTCATCGCCTGTGCCACAAGGCATTATGCGCCTTAAGTTTCCTAAAGACGCCCCAAGCCGCTCTACACTCAAACTTGAAGAGGCATGGCACTGGTTTATCCCCAAAAGCGAATGGGATGAGCGCATTCCCATGAGCGGCACCGCGGTTGACCTTGGTGCGGCCCCCGGCGGTTGGACTTGGCAGCTGGTGAGGCGCAGCATGTTTGTCACTGCTGTCGACAATGGCCCTATGAATGACGACCTGATGGCCTCTGGGCAGGTGAACCATTTACGCGAAGATGCGTACACCTTTTTGCCCGACAAGCAGGTGGATATGATGGTGTGCGATGTGGTGGATAAACCGATGCGTACAAGCGAGTTGGTGGTGGAGTGGGTCGAGCATCGTGCATTTAAAGAAGCGATCTTTAACCTCAAGTTGCCTATGAAGCAACGCTACCAAGAGGTGGTGCGTTGTCGCGATTACATGTGCCAAGCCTTTGAGGAAATGGGCGTGAAGTACGAGCTGCAAATTAAGCACCTTTACCACGACCGTGAAGAAGTCACCTGTTTATTACGTTGTCTCAACTAAAATTCATGGTTTTTCACTTTTTATCCAAAAAGCTTTTTGCGACAATAACGCCGATTTTAACGTTAGAGTGACTCAATGACTGATAGCCAAGCCGATCATCAGCTGGATGCACGCGGCCTTTACTGCCCCGAGCCAGTAATGCTACTGCACAACAAGGTGCGCGACTTATCGTCGGGCGATGCTTTGCAGGTGCTTGCCACCGACCCATCTACCCAACGGGATATCCCTAAGTTTTGCGCCTTTTTAGGCCACGAGCTGTTACAACAGGCGCAAGTTGATGACGAATATCACTACCTTATTCGCATTGGCTAATGCCGCATAACAAGGCAAGATCAGCTAGGATTAACACCAGAACCAAAGAGAACTTCATTGACGGATCCAAATTCAACAACTACTGCTCACGCAGCGCAGGGTGAAATAACGTCTTCCACCCCAGAGGTCGATGCCTTGTGCGCCAGTACCGAGCAGTTGTTAAAATCGCTGGACGATGGTTTAAATGCAGCCGAAGCGCGCCAAGCGCAGTTGCAAGCAGAAAAACAAGCTGCGGCCACACAGCAAACTAAGATTCACAAAACTAACCAAACTGAGGCTTATACGGTGAGTGAAGCAGTTACTTCGGGTAAGAAACCGAAATCGAAGAGCCATGCGGCTAATTTAGCGGCCATGCAGCTCCTTTCCGAAACCTACCCGGACACCTTTAACCGCAAGAATGTTCGCCCACTTAAAATTGGTATCCAAGAAGACTTGGTGGCTGATGAAAAAGTGGCTAAAAATAAAATCAAGCGTGCATTGGCTGGTTACGTAAGATCAATCAACTACCTAAAGTCTATCCAAGTGGATGCTGACCGTATTGATCTTAACGGAGAGCCTGCCGGTAAAGTGACTGCCTCAGAAGCAGAGCACGCGAAAAGCCAACTTAAAGAGATCTTCAAGCGCCGCAAAGAAGCTCGCGAAACACAAGAACGCGAAGAGCGTATGAGCGCGAAGCTAGAAGCCCTCGTAGGTATGAACAAGCGCTAATTGCGGTTGTTGGCCAGCGGCTAACAATAAGTTTGTAATACTAAAAAGCAGCAGGGCTTTTGCCTTGCTGCTTTTTTTGTGGCTGAAAAACTAAACCTGGCGAATATTGCAGTCGCGCAAGATGCGCTGCCATGCCTTGGTGTGTTGGTCGCGGGCGTTGATGTAGCGTAACCACACACTGTCGGGGTGGGTGGTAGAAATTTGCTGGTCACCAAAGGTGATAAACCCTTCGGGCTTGGGCAGGGCGGCATAGGCATCTGCCAGTGGCACCAATGTTGATTGGGCTAAGCGGTGAATATGGGCAAGGTAAGGTTGAAAACCGCCTAAATAGTAGCGGTCAAATACGTTGGCCAGAATGGGTGCTTGTTTGCTGTAAAGCCCAGGGCGGCACAGAGGTTTTGTCTCGGTGCGATGTTTGAGCGCCGCAGTTGCGCGCTCCATGGTGAGGGTGAGTGCATTTAAGCTGTTGTGCAGCTCGCCCATGATGGGTTGGCGATAGAGGGCCTCGTAGTAGCTTTCGTTGGTTGCGCTGTCGCTGGGGTACTCAAAGGGCGTTTGTGTGGCGCTGAGCGCAAGGGCCGAAAGGCGAGTGAAGCCGTTTGCGAGTTCGGGAATGCCCGCAGCTTGGCCTTTTTCTTCGGGTGGTGCAATTAGCTGGGCTGTACGATCAAACTGTTGGTCAATCTCTTCGCTCGAGAACAAGCTGTTCCACGCCACAGCGGGCAGTTGCTGTCGCTTTTGGTCGGCAATGCTGGCGATGGTGTTTTTTAGCTCGGGCTCTATTTCTGGGTCTTGCTCTGCTTTTTGGTGGCAGCGCTGGATCTTGTCAAAAAAGCTCAGTTCGTAACGGTATTGTGCCGAGGGTCGCATGACTTTGCCAAGGCTAGAGTTTCGCTGGGCAATCAGGTCGAGTATGCCTTCGCAGTAGCCGAGCTCGAACACTTCAATCACCCCTTGGGTCAGAGGATCAAAGGTGAAGCGATTCACCTTGGCGGTTGGATAGAGCGGCAAGGGGGCAGGGCTCAGGTCGTTATCGATAGGCGTATCTAAGGTGTTTGATAGCCGATAAAGATAGTCTTCAAGCAGGTCTAAACCGGGGTTAGCCGGGCCGCAGGCCGAAAGTAAGAAGGGTGTAACTGAGGTGGCGGCTATGAATGTCAGGCGACGGCGAAGCCTGCTGAAAAGCGACTGACGGTGAGGGAGGAGTGAGGTTTTTGTGGTCACAGAGCCACCTTTGCTTGTGTTTGACTTAGACGCCTTGTACGCGTGACCTAAAACACTTGGAGCAGTGTTTGTACGGCTGCTCCAATGTGTGATGTGCGCTTCCTCTCTTAGCGCACTTTACTTTACCTTAATGTGCTATTGCGGAACGCGCTCTGCGAGGTATTGCTCATAGTCGGGAATGCGGTACTCAATGGCTTCGTTCATTTTTAGCGACGAAATCATAAAGTCGGCGGAGGTGCGATTACACGCCACGGCGACGTTCCATACCGCGGCCACACGCAGTAACGCTTTTACATCTGGGTCGTGAGGCATTGGCTCAAACGGGTCCCAGAAGAAGATAATCATATCGATTTTTTGCTCAGTAAGCAGCGCGCCAATTTGTTGGTCACCACCCAGTGGGCCGCTAATGAGCTTGGTAATATCTAAGCCAGTCTCTTTGGCGAGCAGGTGGCCGGTGGTGCCAGTCGCGTAGAGGGTTTGTTGAGACAGCGTCGAAAGGTTTTCTTTGGTCCATTCAAGCAGCTGGCCTTTCATATTATCGTGGGCAATTAAGGCGATGCGCTTTTGAACAGGCATTTGGATGTCTTTGTACTGCATTCACTGATCCTTTTTTGCTTTAAGTGTGCATAAGGCGGAGCCAAAAAGCAAAAAGGCCCGAAATGGGCCTTTTGAGTAACGTATTTATTAAGCAGCTGCTTTTGTTGCCTCAACCGCTTCGCGAGCGAGTTGCTCGACTTTATCCCACTCGCCGTTATCAACGAGGTCTTTAGGGGTTAACCAAGTGCCACCAACACACATGACGTTTGGTTGAGCGAGGTAGTTGGCTGCGGTGTGCACTTTAACGCCACCAGTTGGGCAGAAGCGGATGTTGCCGAATGGGCCTGCCATGGCTGCTAAAGCGGGTACACCGCCAGAAAGTTCAGCAGGGAAGAACTTAAAGCGAGTTAAACCACGGGCGATACCTTCCATCATTTCTGACACGCTGTGAATACCAGGAAGTAGCGGTACTTCTTGCTTAACGGCATGCTCAAGCAGCTCAATTGTGATGCCTGGGCTTACGATAAACTGGCTACCAGCAGCCACAGCTGCGTCAAAGTCATCTGGGTTTAAAATCGTGCCAGCGCCAACGATGGCGTCGGGTACGTTTTTAGCAATGGCTTCGATAGCGGCAAGGGCGTTTTCGGTACGCAGAGTGACTTCGAGTACAGGCAAGCCGCCCGCAACCAGTGCTTTTGCCATAGGTACGGCGTCTTCAACACGCTCGATTGTCAGTACGGGGATAACCGGCGCACTGCTACAGGTTTTATCAATCAGGGCGGTTTGTTTTGAGTAATCTGTCATCTCTAATCCTTTTTGACTTGGCAGCTACGTGGCCGCCAAGTTCATTTATTATGGCTTTTAGTGTGATTGGGGGCAGTGAGTTACGGCGCCCAATAAAGGGTGATGGGGTGCTTCAGAAACAGGCGAATAGGCATGTCTAAAACATCAGTGTCGGCTAATGCTTTAGCAAGGGTTTCTAGCTTGTCTTCACCGCAGGAGTGAAGAATAAGTAGTTCGCTGTTTAAGATGCGTTTGGGTGTCATCGACATGCGCTCGTAAGGCGCAGTGGTCGGCTGAACTGCTACAAAGTCGTCAGTGCTGTTGAGCGCGGCTTCGGTGTTGTCTGCGCAAGGGAAAAGTGAAGCGGTGTGGCCGTCGTTACCCATGCCCAAAATCACGACATCAAGGGCTTCGTCTGAAAGGTGAGCGAAAGCCTCGTTAATGGCTTGCTCGCTTTCTTTGCCTGTTTTACCGGCTTGGTAAAAGCCAGTAAACACAGCATCTTTCGCCTTGTTGGTAAGCAAGGTGCGCTTGATAAGCCCTTCGTTACTGTCTTTGTGGCTTTCTTCTAACCAGCGGTCGTCTACCAATAGGGTATTAACCTTTGGCCAGTCGAGTGAGGCTTCACTTAAGGCTTCAAACAACGGAATGGGGGTGCGACCGCCAGAGAAGGCGATGCCCGCTTTGCCTTTATTGCTTAGTGCACTGCCGAGCTGCGATTGCAGCTCGGTTGCCAAAGCATCGGTGAGGGCTTCGCGGCTTTCAAAAGCCTTAACTGTTACATTGTCAGGGAAGTTTAAATCACTGATCTTCATGCCAGTAGTTCCCATCTTTCATAACTAAAAGGTCAGCGGCTTTAGGGCCCCAAGAGCCAGCAGCGTAGGCGTGTGGTTCGCGGTTGTCCTTTTTCCAGTGGCTAAGGAGTTGGTCACACCACTTCCATGCTGCTTCAATTTCGTCACGACGAACAAACAGGTTTTGGTTGCCGCGAATAACCTCAAGCAGCAGGCGCTCGTATGCATCAGGAATACGTGTGCTGTCGAAGGCTTGCGAGAAGTTAAGCTCTAGTGGCTCGCTACGCAGGTGCATATCGTGGCCGATGCCCTGATCCTTGTTAAGGATTTGTAGCGAAATGCCTTCTTCAGGTTGCAAACGAATAATAAGCTTGTTGTGCGCTAGGTTGCGCTGGCTTTCGTCGAAGATAAAGTGCGGTGAAGGCTTAAAGTGAATGGTAATTTGCGACAGCTTTTCAGCCATGCGCTTACCGGTGCGTAGGTAAAAAGGTACGCCAGCCCAACGCCAGTTATTAATGTTTACCTTAAGCGCAACGAAGGTTTCAGTTTTGCTTTCTAGGTTAGCGCCTTCTTCTTCCATGTAGCCAGGTACTGGTTTGCCATCAACGATACCAGAGCGGTAGCGGCCGCGAATAACGTGGGTGTTCGCGCGGTCAGCGGTGATTGGCTGAAGGGCTTTAAGTACTTTTACTTTTTCGTTGCGGATCATGTCAGCCGACAAATCGTCTGGTGGGTCCATAGCGGTTAAGCAAAGTAGCTGTAGAAGGTGGTTTTGAACCATGTCGCGCAATTGGCCAGCGCGGTCGAAGTAACCCCAGCGGCCTTCGATGCCCACTTTTTCGCTCACGGTGATTTCGACGTGAGAGATAGAGCCCTGGTTCCATTGTGACCCAAATAGTGGGTTAGCAAAGCGCAAAGCAATAAGGTTTTGCACCGTTTCTTTACCAAGGTAGTGGTCGATACGGTAAACCTGTGATTCGTCGAAGAACTGAGCGACGTGTTCGTTAACGTCAATTGAAGACTCTAAGCTGTGGCCGATTGGCTTTTCTAGCACCACACGGCAACGTGAGTTAAGACAGCCAGACGCTTGTAGCGCTTCGCTGATGTTGCCATACATAGATGCAGGCGTTGCGTAGTAGTAAATACGCGTGCGCTCTGGCTCTTGGTCTAGGGTGTTTACCAGCGCTTGGTAGCCATTGTTAACGTCTGAACTTACCCAGCAAAACGTTAATTTACTAACAAAACGCTCAAGCGATTCTTCGTCGATCTCTGTTGCAGGTGTAAAGCGGCGAAGGTTAGCAACGGCGGTTTCTAAGAAAGCCTCTAGCTCTAAATCTTTGCGGGCGGCGGCAACAATACGGCTTTCTGCGTCAATTAGGCCGGCACGTTCGAGTTGGTAAAGCGACGGAAGTAGTTTTCGCTGGGCGAGGTCACCCATCGAACCGAAAATGATGATGTCACATACAGTGTTTGTTGAGGACATGGTTTAATCCGTGTAGTTATGTAGTTATTAAACGCACTAATGTGCATTTTAGAAGAGTTTTGATGAGTTCTCAATATTCAAATTTAGAAACATTACTACAATGCAGGGGCGTTTTTTTAGCTGATTTTTAGTTATCCTCTATTAAAAGGCGCAAGAAACGACGACACACCGTCGTTTTTATATTATCTTAGACTGTGAAGCTTTCATTACTATTAGAGCCAAAGAATGTTGCTAAATTTCATTAACTTATGTTCATGAAGCTGCACCAATGTTCGCAAATTTGGCCATTTGGATTAGCATTTTTTAGTGATTAACAGGTAAATCAGGTTGCTAGAGCAAATACGACAGCGATTGGAATCGCTTAATAAATCCGAACGTAAAGTTGCAAATGTAATTTTACAAGATCCCCAGTCTGCCACGCGCATGAGCATTGCGACCTTGGCACAGGCCTCGAACGTGAGTGAACCCACCGTTAACCGGTTTTGTCGCAATTTTGATGCCACCGGTTACCCCGACTTTAAAATTCAGCTCGCGCAGAGCCTCGCGGGGGGTACTTCTTATGTTAGTCGCAATGTGGAGCAAGATGACAGCGTAAAGGACTATACTGACAAAATTTTTACATCCACCATGGCGGCACTTGACGATACGCGTCGCAATATCGATGCCTCTGGCGTGGAGCGCGCTGTAGATTTCTTAATCCAAGCTAAACAAATTACGTTTTTTGGCTTGGGTGCCTCGGGTGCCGTAGCGAAAGATGCACAGCACAAGTTCTTCCGTTTTAACCTACCTGTGTGCTTTTACGAAGACGTATTAATGATGCGTATGGTTGCGGCGGGTGCTCATACCGGCGATGTGATTGTGGTGATTTCGTACACAGGTCGCACACGGGACATGGTTGAAGTGGCTAAAATTGCTCGCGCCAACGGTGCAACGGTAATTGCCATTACGGCAGAAGACTCGCCCTTGGCGGATGAGTGTTCTGTGCTATTGGCTGCGCCGACGCCCGAAGACACCGACGTTTATATGCCCATGATCTCGCGTATTGTGCAGCTAACACTGTTGGACGTTTTGGCTACAGGCGTAACTCTTCGTCGTGGTGTCGACTTCCATCAGCACCTTAAAAAAATAAAAGACAGCCTAAAAGAAACCCGTTTTCCGAACAGCTGATCGACTCTGGCTTGCAGGCTTTACGTGCGTGAAAAGCCCGCAACGCCATTATGAGACCTTACTATGAAAAAACTGATTGTGGTGGACGATGATCTCGATATCCGAGAGCTTCTCACTCAGTATTTAGAAGGCCATCGTTTTGACGTTATCGCCTTACCTGATGGCGAGCAGCTGCTGTCATTGATCCAAGGCGACGCTCGTGTCGCCGATTTGATCATTTTAGATGTCATGCTGCCGGGTGCTGACGGCTTTGATATATGCCGTCAGCTGCGCTCTTTCTCTTCTATTCCTGTGATTATGCTCACGGCGAACTCCGACGAAATGGATCGCATTGTGGGTTTGGAGTTGGGGGCAGACGATTATCTTGCCAAGCCGTTTAATCCGCGAGAATTGTTGGCTCGCATTAAAGCGGTGTTTCGTCGTACCGAGCAGCAAAGCTTGCCGAGTGCGCAAGAAGAGGCAGTGGGCTATCGCTTTGCTGGCTTTGAGCTAAATACCGAAAGCCGCACCTTGGTTGACCAAGATAAGAACGAGGTGGAGTGCACGGGTGCGGACTATGATTTGCTCATGCTGTTTTTGCGACACCCAGGCGAAGTGCTGAGCCGTGACTTTATTGCGGGACAAACCCGTGGCCGTGACAACTTACCGATGGATCGTTTTGTTGATGTGCACGTCAGCCGCTTGCGTCAACGCCTAGGCGACGATGCGCGCAGCTCTTCTATTATTAAGACAGTGCGAGGGCAGGGGTATGTCATTGCTTGCCCTGTGGTGTCTGCGCCCATTGCCCAAAGAGCGAGCTAAGTGATGAAGCGCTTGCCTGTGTTTACCTCCCTGTTCAGTCGCATTTTGGTGGCGCTGGCAGCGGGGGTGATTTTAGCGCAGGTGATATCGGCCACTATTTGGGTAACCCAATGGCGTGCCGACAGCGAACAGCGTGTGCGCGAGGTCTCCCGCCATATGGCGTTTCGTGTGTCCTCTACGGTTCAATTCTTCTCTTCGTTACCCCAAGCGTATCGCCATGTTGTGCTGGACCAGCTTCGCGATATGGGTGGTACACGCTTCTTTGTAACGGTTAACCGCGAGTTTATTGAGTTGGACGATATGGCCAACTCCAATTTAAAAGCCGTGGTGCTCGAAGAATTCCATCAAGCGTTATTTCAGCAATTAGGTACAGCCGAGGAAGAGGTGCACATTGCCTTTACCATGCCTAATGACCTTAAGGTGCTGAACAACGAAACTTACCTAAAAGACCTGCCGTCTCGATGGGCGGATTTGTCTTTGTTACAGGGCAGCGTGCAAGTGCCTATCCTCGCACTGCAGCTTAAGGTGAGCGACAACGAGTGGCTTTACTTGGCCACCATGATGCCAAGTGCGGAGTTTTTAACTGACCATTGGCCACTATCAGCCGAGCGCATATTTTCTTTGGTTATTTCCCTTTTAACGGTGCTGGTATTTGGCTTCTTTATTGTTCAGATGCTGGTGCGACCCTTACGAGAGTTGAGTAACGCCGCGCAGCGCTTTGGCCAGGGGGATATGGAACCGCTCGAAGAGCATGGCTCAGATGAGGTGGTTTCAGCTACTCGGGCGTTTAACGCCATGCAAGACCGGATTCAACGCTATCTCGATGATCGTGAACGTTTGTTTGCGTCTATCTCGCACGATTTAAAAACGCCGATTACTCGCTTGCGCCTTCGAGCCGAAATGCTCGATAACGACAAAGATCGCGAGAACTTCACCCGTGACCTTGAGGACCTCGACCTAATGGTAAAAGGGGCGCTGCAGTCGGTGAAAGACACTGATATTCACGAAAACCCGGTAGAGGTTGATGTCTGGCGCTTATTAGAAGGCATGGTTGAGGGGGCTGAACTCAACAAAATGTCGATGACATTAAAAGGCCAGCGTCCTGAGCCCTTTAGGGGCAAACCATTGGCGCTTAAGCGTGCGCTGACAAATCTAGTCGATAATGCACTTTATTATGGCAAAGCCGTTGAGGTCGTGGTGGAGGATTCGCCTGAGGCTTTGGTGTTAAAAGTGAAAGACCGCGGCCCGGGTATTCCTGAAGACAAGCTAGAGTCAGTATTCCAGCCTTACACGCGGCTATCGCCTAGTCGTGTCACTCAATTAGGCATGGGCTTAGGCCTTGCCATCAGTCGAAACATTATTCGCGCCCATGGCGGCGAAGTTATCTTATCTAACCGTTCGCAAGGTGGCCTTGAGGCGCTCGTGACCTTGCCGCGCGGCGCTTAAACTTAATTTACTTAAGTAACTTTTTTTTCGCGTTGTTGTTACGCTAACTTACGTTTGGGCTATATTTTATTTTGGCGCAAGGGTTTGTTGCACTTTGTTACAATTCCTTTCATTGCGTTACCCTCCGGATGGACTCTCTTTGCTACCTTGCATGTGTCCGCATCAATGCGGGCACACCTAATACAAAAAGAATTAAAAAGGCGTACAAAATGAAGAGTCTAAAATCTTGTCTTTCGGGTCTAGCCCTCTCTATCGCAGTATCTAGCGCACACGCAGCTGAAGTAGAAGTACTTCACTACCTCACTTCTGCCGGTGAAGCCGCAGCTATCAACGTGCTTAAAGATCACCTCGGTGAGTCAGGTCACACTTGGAAGGACTTTGCCGTAGCCGGTGGCGGCGGTGAAGGTGCCATGACGGTACTTAAGTCTCGCGCAGTGTCAGGTAACCCACCTGCGGCTGCTCAAATCAAAGGCCTTGATATTCAAGAATGGGGCGAACTTGGCTTCTTAACCGACCTTGATGACGTTGCAACGGCAGGCAAGTGGGATGACCTACTTCCACCTGTTGTTAGCAAAGTGATGAAGTACGAAGGCAAATATGTAGCTGTCCCTGTAAACGTTCACCGTGTTAACTGGTTGTGGGCTAACCCAGAAGCGTTCCGCAAAGCGGGTGTTTCTATTCCTACCACTTGGGAGCAAATGCTAGAAGTGGCACCTGCACTTAAAAAGGCTGGTTACACTCCACTAGCGCATGGTGGTCAAGCATGGCAAGACGCAACCCTATTTGAAGCTGTTGCTTTGGGTATGGGTGGTGCTGAGTTCTACAACAAGGCATTTGTAGAGCACGATCAAGACACGTTACAAAGCGAACAAATGGTTGAAGTATTGGCTATGTTCAAAAAAATGCGTGGCTTGATGGATGCTAACTACAGTGGTCGTGACTGGAACGTAGCAACGTCTATGGTTATCAATGGTGAAGCAGCAATGCAAATCATGGGTGACTGGGCCAAGGGTGAATTTACAGCTGCCGGTAAAAATCCAGGTGTTGACTATGTTTGTTTGCCAGCGCCAGACACGAGCGGTGCGTTCACCTTTAACATCGATTCATTTGCGATGTTTGAGCTAAGCAACGAAGAAAGCGCTCAGGCGCAAAGTAAGCTTGCTAGCTTGGTGATGGAACCTTCGTTCCAAGAAACCTTTAACCTTAACAAGGGCTCTATCCCTGCACGTGCAGGTATGGATCGTAAAGCCTTTGATGCGTGTGCTCATGCATCAATGGACGCTTTTGAAGGTAGTGCAGCCAGCGGCAACTTGGTACCTAGTTTTGCTCACGGCCTAGCAACGACTTCTCAGGTGCAAGGCGCAATTTACGACGTTGTTACAAACTTCTTTAACAGCGATATGACCCCTGAAGACGCGGCTAAGACCTTAGCCCGTTACGTAAAATCAGCTCAGCTTTAATTTTGTGAGACTGATTGCCAGCCGCCTTAGGGCGGCTGGCACCTCCTGACTGTTCGGAAAAATTTTATGAAGAGCTTAAATAATCCTCAGCGAGCCGCTGCGAAGGATCGGTCTCTTTTTGCCTGCGCACAGGCATTCTTAGCCGATTCATTGCCTAAGCTGGTTTTAGCACCGACCTTTATTGCCGTACTGGTATGTATGTATGGCTACATTATTTGGACAGCTTTGCTGTCTTTTACCAAGTCACGTTTGTTACCTGTGTGGGACTTTGTTGGCACAGGACAATACGAGAAGCTATTTGAAAACGACCGTTGGTTGGTTGCCCTCGATAACCTGCTGGTGTTTGGCGGTTTGTTTATCGTGATTTGTTTGGTGCTTGGCATCGCTTTGGCCATTATGCTCGACCAAAAAATTCGCGGTGAAGGGGCGATTCGTACCATCTACCTTTACCCAATGGCGATCTCTTTCATCGTAACCGGTACCGCGTGGAAGTGGTTGCTTAACCCATCGCTGGGTTTAGAAAAAATGTTTCACAGCTGGGGCTTTGAAAGCTTTAGCTTTGACTGGCTTATCGACCCAAATATGGCGATCTACTGTGTTGTAATCGCAGCAGTATGGCAGTCTTCGGGCTTTGTTATGGCAATGTTTTTAGCTGGCCTACGTGGTGTTGACCAAGACATGATTAAAGCAGCGCAGCTTGACGGTGCCAGCATGCCAACCATCTACCGTCGTATTATTTTGCCAAGCCTTAAGCCCGTGTTCTTTGGTGCCTTTGTTATCTTGTCGCACATTGCGATTAAGAGCTTTGACTTGGTAACCGCGCTAACAGGCGGTGGCCCAGGCTACAGCTCTGACTTACCGGCTAACTTTATGTACACCTTTGCCTTTACACGTGCCCAGATGGGTATGGGCGCAGCCAGCGCAATGGTCATGCTAGGTGGTGTACTAGCGATCTTGGTTCCTTACTTGTACTCAGAGTTGCGAGGTAAAAAACATGGTTAAGACACAATCAAGCTTAGGTGTTAAAGCCTTGCGTTGGGGCCTTTATGCCATGTTGCTTTCAATGGCGTTTATTTACTTGATGCCATTGTGGGTCATGTTAATTACTTCTTTTAAAGACATTGAAGAGATTCGTTCAGGCACTCTATTGTCATTGCCAAGCAGCTTAAACCTAGATGCTTGGAAGCAGGCGTGGGGCAGTGCATGTACTGGCGGTACCTGTGAAGGTATTAGCCCTTACTTATTGAACTCATTCCAAATCGTAATTCCAGCGGTGGCTATTTCAACCATCCTCGGTGCCCTTAATGGTTACGTCATTGCGATGTGGCGCTTTAAAGGCAGCGAGCTGTTCTTTGGTTTGTTGTTGGTGGGTTGCTTTATTCCATTCCAAGTGGTGTTGCTGCCAATGGCACGTACCCTAAGCATCTTTGGTTTGGCTAACACCACTACGGGCTTGGTACTTGTGCACGTGGTTTACGGTATCGCTTTTACCACTTTGTTCTTCCGTAACTTTTACGTGTCGATGCCTAAAGAATTGGTTTTGGCTGCACGCCTAGATGGCGCAGGCTTCTTTAAAATTTTCTGGCGCATTATTTTGCCGCTTTCTACTCCAATCATTGTGGTAACTGTGATTTGGCAGTTCACCCAAATTTGGAACGACTTCTTGTTTGGTGTGGTGTTCTCGGGCTTGGATACGCAGCCGATTACAGTGGCGCTAAACAACCTAGTGAATACCAGCTTGGGTGGTAAACAATACAACGTCGATATGGCCGCTGCACTCATTGCTGCCTTGCCAACACTTATCGTCTACGTATTGGCAGGTAAATATTTTGTCCGTGGTCTAACAGCCGGTGCTGTTAAAGGCTAATTGCGAAAAGAATTGAGGTTTTAAAATTATGGCTGCTTTAACTATCGACAACGTACAAAAACGTTTCGGCCAAACAGAAGTACTAAAAGGCATTGATATTGCCATCGACAACGGTGAGTTTTTGATTTTGGTAGGTCCATCGGGTTGTGGTAAATCAACGCTGATGAACTCAATTGCGGGTCTTGAGACGGTATCGGGTGGTCGCATCCTAATCGGTGACGACGATGTGACTCATGCATCACCTAAAGACCGTGATATTGCGATGGTGTTCCAGTCTTACGCGCTTTACCCAAACATGACGGTAAAAGAAAACATTGCCTTTGGCTTAGAAATTCGCAAAGTGCCTAAGGCTGAGCGCGAAGCTGAGATCGACCGTGTGGCGAGCTTGCTGCAAATTGACCACCTGTTAGACCGTAAGCCATCCCAGCTATCGGGTGGTCAGCGTCAACGTGTGGCCATGGGGCGTGCATTGGCACGTCGTCCTCGCTTGTACTTGTTTGACGAGCCGCTTTCTAACTTGGATGCCAAGCTTCGTGTAGAAATGCGTACCGAAATCAAAAAGCTACACAAACGTTTGGGTACTACCATCGTTTACGTAACCCACGACCAAATTGAAGCAATGACCCTTGCTGACCGTATTGCGGTTATGCGCGACGGTGAATTGCTGCAATTGGCAAGCCCACAAGAGATTTACGACAACCCGGTTAACAAATTTGTTGCTGGCTTTATGGGCTCTCCGGCAATGAACTTTATTCCATGTCGCTTTGCTAAAACGACTGAAGGTAAAGCCGCAGTTGCAGTTAAAGACGCGCACGACAACGAAGTGTTGCTTCCTTACCCAGCAGAGTCTGTAGATGAGAGCTTGGTAGGTAAAGACGTTGTACTTGGCCTTCGTCCTGAGATGATCACTGACCCTGTGTCGCACAAAGCAGACAGCTCTATGGTATCTGAGATGGATATCTTGGTAGAAGTCACTGAACCAACCGGTGCTGATACGATGGTTGTTACTCGCATGGGTGGCGTAGAAGTTAACTGCCGTGTGAACCCAACGTATGCGCTTAAGCCAGATGATGTTCGCCCGTTGATGTTTGATATGTCTAAGGCGGTGTTGTTTGACGCGCAAACCGAGGAGCGTATTCGCTTTTAATTAAGTGAACAGCCTTTTGGAGAGGGAGCCTTGCTTGGGTTTAGACGGCCAAGCAAGGCTCACTTTCTAAAGCCAAAACCGAAGCTTATGCTTCGGTTTTTTTATGCCTGTTAGCGGTGTTTTTATGAACAGCCTGACGTATCATGGCAAGCCAAGTGAGGGCAAGACGCTCTGCTGGCAGTGTTATTGCTTAACATAAGCGATATCTTAAATATAAAAAGGAGCACCAAAGGGTTTGGTGTTTAGAAGGAGAGAAGATGTACGCAAAAAAAAGTGCGGGTGTGAAGATGTGTTTGCTGGCTCTGGGGGCGAGTGGCATGCTCGCTACTGGCGCACAAGCAGCCGACTACGATGGCTTTTTTGACCTCAATGTGGGTTATTCAACCCTCGATGCAGACTGGAATATTGCCTCTGATATTACAGGCACTCAAACGCCGAATGTTATTTCTGAGCTAACCTGGGACAACCTTCAACTTGGCTATATTGCGATCGACAGTGAGAAGCCATTTTTAAAAGGCTCGCCTCTTGTTATCCGAGGCCGTTATCAGTTGGGTTTAGCCTTCTCGGGCGATAACCAAGACTCTGACTATGACGGAGACAACCGCACCCTTGAATTTTCTCGTTCCAATAATAAATCTGCGGGCTACACCTCTGACCTTACGTTCGGAGTCGGCTATCGACTAGAGTCGCGTAACGGTAATTTTGCGGTGACGCCAAACGTGGGTTATTCCAATAACTTGCAGCACTTTTCGATCACTGATGGCTACCAAACCATTAATACTCGCACGGGTGCCACTGGGCCTTTTAGCGGCCTAGACAGTGTTTTTGAGTCCCGCTGGTTCGGTCCTTATGTTGGCTTAAAGGTTGATTCACAACTAAATGACCTATGGCTGCAGCTCTCATTAGATTATATGTTTGCGGATTACTATGCTTACGGTGATTGGAACTTGCGCTCTGATTTACAACACCCCAAGAGTTTTGAGCACTTCTCGACAGGTACAGCCATTAAAGGTGGCCTGAAGGCGACTTACGCGCCGCGTAACAGCGACTTTGAAGTGAGCTTGGAATACGCACTGCAGCACTATGTGCTAGACCCCGGCACCATTCAATTTAATGGTACATCAAGAACCAGTGTTCAGCGCCTAAACGGCGGAACAACACAAAGCCAATACATCGGTATTGCAGTTAACCGATTCTTCTAAACGGCATTGGTAGCCACTCGGCTACTCTGGCGAGCCCAATGTTTTTCGACGAGGGCTCGCCACATTTCCTATTCTCTGTCCTTCTTCTCTTAATGACCGTTTTCGTAACGGTGGGTAATGGTCTTTGGTTGTGCGCCATTAATTGATATGTGTCATATCTTGGTGCATTAGCCCTTAATTTACTCTCTCTGTTGTTACCATCTGTAACATAATCGGCGCACTGTAATGAGGTCGTTACAGCAGTGGCTAATATAAGCCATGGCTAACGACTTAAAAGCGACGACCCAGCTGCTTTGAGGCTCACACTGAGCGCGATGCTTGATGTGTGGATGGGTAAGAGAGGGATTTTTAGTGACAGAGCCATCCATTGTGAGCTATGACGGTCATCGGCCGTTGCGTATCAATGTATCTACATTGTCTGAAGAGGCGCAAAGCCGCTTGGCCCCCGTGTTGTTTTTGGCGGGGCCTCAGCTATTAGCTGAGTGGGACCTTACTCAAGCAGAGCCCTCCGATATCACCTTACTTGACGAAAGCTCGGCTGATGATACGGCGGTTAATGGCGTTGTACTGCGCTATTACCAAGGTGAGCCAGATACACCGCGTTTTAGCGAGTGGGGCTGGTGGTTGCCCGTCGACCATTTAGGTATGCCGAGTCGCCGAGGAGTGATTCGGGTTTTAAACGAAGTGAGCACCCGTTTGGCGGAGCAAAGCCTTCCAGAACCTTCACCGATTGAACTAAGCCAAAACAGTCCATTGGAAGATGCGGTTTTAACTTCTGATTTGCCTGAAGCTGAACCCTTGGGAGCTGAGGCCTTGATGTTAGCGGAAGAACTTCCTCACACTGGTCAGCCAGAGCCAGAGCCAGAGCCAGAGCCAGAGCCAGAGCCAGAGCCAGAGCCAGA
>JBMYSW010000028.1:0-43307 GCA_049603715.1 Pontibacterium sp.
GCTTTTGGCCAAGCAAAAGCCTTGACTCGCCATCAAGGCGAAACGTGACTGGCAGCTAGCAAAAAACCTTCGCAGCTAGGCTGCCAGCAAAAAAATCACCCCTTAACCCCACACCCCTTCAAAATAATATGGGTCAAAGTATCCGTCGCCGCCTGATAATCTCCATCATCCAACCCCTCCTTACCCAGCGCCGAAGCAACTTGAGTACTAAAGTCCGCATAATGCTGCGTCGAAGCCCAGATAATAAAGATCAAATGCTCGGCGCTAATATCATCCATTTTGCCTTGCTTGATCCATGCTTTTAAAACGTCGGTACGGCCTGCAAACCAGTCTCGGTAGCGTTGGTCGAAGTAGGTGCGCATATTGGGTGCGCCGCTAATAATCTCCGTGGCGAAAATACGCGAGGCGAGGGGGTGTTGGCGTGAAAAGGCCATTTTTTCGTCAATATAGGCCTTAATGACCTCGGCTGGGTCATCATCTGCGGTGACGTTGGAGAAGGTGTGGTCCCAAAGCTTGAGGACATCGGACAGCAACGCGATGTAGAGGCCGAGCTTGTTCTTAAAATAATAGTGGATGTTGGCTTTTGGCAGGTCGGCCTTTTTAGCGATTTCGGCCATGCGAGCACCTTTAAAACCAAAGGATGCAAACTCTTCTTCTGCCGCACGCAAAATAGCAGCTTCTTGACGTCGTCGAATGTGGCCAGCACCTTTGTTTTGACCGTTAGCGTCCGTAATATCGCCGAGTGTAGATGATGTCATGCGTCCCTCGCATTCGCAGCGCCTGACTGAGCAGGCGGCGTTATTGGGTTACAAACTCGCCATGGCTTAAAGCATTAAGGCGAACCACACCTTATATTAACCTTTTATGAGATAAGATGCCCCTCGTTTGCCCTTTTACGAACAAGACCTAGCACCTATGTCTAACATTGCGCCGCAATTTTTAGTAGGGATAAGTTGTTGCTTGCGGTTTTATTAAGGGAAGCTCAAGTGAGCAACAATTTGCACTTGTAATTTAGGGTGTGGGGGGTAATCTGGTAAATTCGCCTGAACGATACTGGTTTTGACTCGTTCGCTCACCACCGACAACATCGGTTGAGTTAGTTTTTTGGCTACAGAATGCCACTGTTAGGAACAAGCTATCAATAAGCGCTAAGGTTATGAATAAACGTCCTTCAAAAAGTGAACTTCGCGAACAGCTTAAGCAGGGAGTCGATGCCTTTGTTGAGCAAGGTGGCGAGATTGAGCAGGTAGCGGCTGGCGAAAGTGGCTTGCAAGACGGTCGTTATAACCCGCGTAGTTTTGGCTTTGACCAAGGGCCGCAAACCCGTACCCCAGTGCCTGAGGTACTGGCGGCGATAGACTCTCGTAAAAAGGGCGATGAGCAGGCGAAGCCGAAGAAAGGGCGTCGCCACAAAAAGCTTATTTACGACGACTTTGGTGACCCACTGCGTTGGGTTTGGGTTGAAGACTAAACTCGCTTAGGCCGAAAGCAAAGTCAGCATTTCATAGCAGGCGCCCAAGGTGTGGTAATCGCACTTGCCAAGGGGGCTTTTTATATCCGATATCAGCATGCCGTCGCGGTGAGTCTTGTGATGCCATGCGCCATATTGATGATCTACTAACGTACTCCAACTGTAGAGCCACAGACGCTGATACTGCTGCAAGTAGTGGTCGTTACCTGTTGCTTTATACAACGCCATTGCTGCAACGGTGGATTCTGCGTTCACCCAAAAATGTTTATCGGTATCACAGTATTCACCGCTGGGTGCAAAGCCGTAAACCAACCCACCGTGGGTTTCGTCCCAACCTCGTTGCATACCGTCATTAAATAACTGCTCTGCTTTGGGAATAAGCCAGGCTTGTGGCTGGTGATGGTTGAGATTGATAAGCAGCTTGGCCCATTCAGTTTGGTGGCCTGGTTGAAAGCCCCAAGGGCGAAACATGTCGTTGGGCTTATCTTGGTTGTAGTGCCAGTCTAATTCCCAGTTACTGTTGTAGTGCTCCCACACCAAGCCGGTTTTTGGGTCGGCAAGGTCGTGGCAAATGCGTTTCGCAATGGTTGATGCACGGTTTAGGTAGTAAGGCTCTTGGGTGGCTTCGTAGCAAATAAGCAGTGTCTCTACGGCGTGCATATTTGCGTTTTGGCCGCGATAGGGGCTAAGTTGGCCGTGCTCGTCATATTCGTCGGCGTAGAGTTGCTGAGCCTCATCCCAAAACTTGTTGTTTAGCCCTTGGTAAGTGGCTTCGAGCGCAGGGCGCAGGTGAGTCATGCCACTTTTAATGCACTCGGCATAGGCGAGTAACACAAAGACCCAGCCGTAGCAGTAGTCGTTTTGTACGCTGGCTTTACCGTCGTTTAGTTGCCAGAAGTATCGGTTGTCACCTTTGTGCTGTTGTTCGATAAAGTCGATGCCGTGTTGGCATTGCTGCAAAAGCGCGCCGCAGTCTTTGATACGCGCCATACGGGCGTAGTTGATAACAAAGCGTGTGCTGTTTACTAAGTGGCGGGCACTCTTATCGAGGACGTAACCGTGGGTGTGATAGACATGGTAAAACCCGCCGTTGGGGTCGATACATTTGGGGTGATAAAAATTAAAGATATCGTCGATATGCTTGAGTAAAAATGCGGGGCTATCGAATGTCGGGTGCTTATCCATGAGATCACTCCTTTTATTGTTATTTTTAAAGGGGCTTTGTGCTGGCCTCTAGCTGCAGTAGGGTAATAAGTGCTTCATTTCTATTATTACCACAAATCTCTAGTTCGGGCATAAAGTCGGCACAGGCTTGTGGACGTTCGGGCAAGCCAAAAATGCTGCAGAGGTGATTGTCGGTCAAATGTCGACAAGGCTCACCCGCAGGTTTGTTAAGGCTGGTAATGGAGGGCGCAATACAACATGCGCCACAATCACTTCGGCATTCCATGGGGGCTCCCGTAAGCTAGGGCTCCGATACCAGCCAAATAGGGCCGCTAGCTGAGCGCTATGCGCTGACCATCTGCACTGCTTTTAAGGGCAGCTTCAATGACTTTTAAACCATCATACGCTTGTTCTAGCGTTACCGGAACGGGGCCTTGGTTGCGAATGGCGCCGGCAAGTTGGTCAAAGTAGTTGTGATAACCGGCATATTGTATGGCTACATCGGTTTCATTGAGCTGGTCATCTACTTGTCGATACAGCGTTGCGGTTTGCGATGTATCGTCATTGATAAGGTCACCCCAGTCGATACCGTCAGGGGCGATACCGTCGATTAACATGGCTTCTTGTGGGTCTAAGCCTGTGATATTGAGCTGAGCTAAGTCGCCCTGAATGTTAAAGCGTGGATTGGTTGCCGAGCAGTAAGGGCTGGCTTCACAAATGGCGACCTTGTCATCGTAGTGCAACGTCAGATGAAAAAAGTCGGTAGTTTGTGCGGTTGGGCGCAGGGTATTGGTGTAAGCCGTGACCGCGGTGGGCATGCCAAACAGTTGCAACGTTTGGTCGATGAGGTGCGGACCTAAATCGTACAAAATACCGCTGCCGGGGCCCGCCTGTTCGCGCCAGCGTACTTTAGGCTCAGGGCGAAACCGGTCAAAGTGGGATTCAAAGCGTTTCACTTGGCCAAGTGCGCCTTGCTCAATGAGGCGCTTGGCGGTGACAAAGTCGCCATCCCAACGACGATTTTGGTAAACCGATGCAACTAGGCCTGTGCTTTGGGCGAGTTGGATAAGCGCCCCGGCTTCGTCTGCCGTATTTACAAAAGGCTTTTCAATCACAAGGTGTTTGTTGGCTTTGAGCACCTTGCAGGCTAAATCAAAATGCACGGCGTTAGGTGCAGTGGCAATGACTAACTCAGCGTCCGATTCGTCGAGTAACTGCTCTGGTGTGGTGTAACATTGAGCCGTCGGAAACGCTGCGTTGACCTCTTCGGGTCGCGAGGAGCTAATGGCGGTGAGCTCAAAATGTGGGTTTTGCAAAATAAATGGAATGTGAAAGGTTTTGGCAGAAAATCCAAAACCTATAACCGCTGTTTTAATTTTGGGTGCTGAAGTCATGGCGGGTTCCTTATGCGGTTTATCCGTTTGTAGTTTGTGACATCATGGCTGCGGCCAATAAGTTTTGCGTATAAACGTTTTGTGGCTGCTCAAAAATTTGCTCGCACGAGCCTTGCTCAATTAGGTTGCCATCTTTCATGACCATCACACGGTGGCTCATGGCTTTGACCACGGCAAGGTCGTGACTGATAAAGATGTAGCTTAAGCCAAGCTCGGCTTGCAGGTTGCGCAAGAGCGCGATGACTTGCTTTTGCACGCTGCGATCGAGGGCGGAAGTCGGCTCGTCCAACACAATTAACTGGGGTTTAAGTACCAGCGCCCGCGCGATAGAGATGCGTTGACGTTGCCCACCTGAAAACTCGTGAGGGTAGCGGTCGGCATCGCTGGGTAACAGGCCGACTTGTACTAAGGCTTCTTCAACGCGCTGGTGGGCTTGCTCGTGGCTAAGCTCGGGGGCGTGAACGCCTAAGCCTTCGGCAACACAGTCAAACACGCGCATGCGTGGGCTTAAGCTACCGTAAGGGTCTTGAAAAACGATTTGTGCGTTTTTGCGTAATTGCTTCAGCGCGGTTTTATCAAGGTTGGCCAGTGATTGACCTTGAAACACCACCTTACCTTTAAAGTCGTTGAGCTTTAATAACGCCAGAGCAAGTGTGGACTTGCCTGAGCCTGACTCGCCCACAACCCCAAGGGTTTCACCGCCTTTAAGCGACAGGCTAATGTCGTTTACGGCCTTAACGTAATCCACCGTGCGTTTAAAAAAGCCCTTTTTAATAGGAAACCACACATTCATGTGCTCAGCCTGTAGCAGGGTGTCTGCGTTGTCTGGCAATGGCGGCGGTGTGCCATCAGGCTCGGCATTAAGTAGATCTTGAGTGTAGGGGTGGCTTGCTTGGGCAAATAAAGGCTCAGTGGCGTTGGTTTCGACAATTTCGCCTTGGCACATCACGCCAACATGCTGCGCATAGGCGCGGACAATGTTTAGGTCGTGAGTGATCAGTAAAATCGCCATACCAAGCTTTTGCTGTAGCTCGGCAAGCAAGTCTAGAATTTGTGCTTGTACGGTTACGTCTAGCGCCGTGGTCGGCTCATCGGCAATGAGTAGATCTGGCTCGTTGGCGAGGGCCATAGCGATCATGACCCGTTGCCTTTGGCCACCAGATAGCTGGTGGGGGTAGGCGTTGAGCTTGAGCTCGGGTGTTGGAATACCCACCTGCTCTAACAGCTCGATTACACGCGGGCGGTCATCGTAATTGCGCGAGCGAAACTGGCCTTGGCTGCCCATATGAAGTGCGATGACTTCAGATATTTGCTTGTACACCGTATGCAGCGGGTTGAGCGAGGTCATTGGCTCCTGAAAGATCACGCTGATGCGGTTGCCCCGAAGGTGGCGCAATTCGTTTTCGCTGGCGTTGAGTAGGTTTTGTTGGTCAAACCAGACTTCACCACTGACCTGCGCATTTTTAGGCAGCAGGCCCACCACGGACATGGCCGAAATGGACTTGCCTGAGCCTGACTCACCCACCAAAGCAAAGGTTTCGCCACGGCGAATATCAAAGCTGACTTGCTTAACTACTGGGCGATTGGCAAAGCCAATACTCAGGTTGCGTACCGAGAGTAATGGGGTGTCGGAAGGAGTTGAGTTAAGGGCCATTTACAATTGCTTCCTTGGGTCAAAGGCATCACGCACGGCTTCGCCCACAAAAATTAACAGCGTGAGCATCACAGATAAGGCGACAAAAGCGGTAATTCCCAGCCAAGGTGCATGGAGATTAGCCTTACCCTGGGCCACTAGTTCACCTAGCGATGGCGAGCCGACGGGTAGGCCAAAGCCCAAAAAGTCGAGAGCTGTGAGGGTGACCAGCGCGCCGTTAAAAATAAATGGCAGTAAGGTCAGGGTAGCTACCATGGCGTTGGGCAAAATATGATTCAACATAATGTGCTTATCTTCGACGCCTAGAGCTTTTGCAGCGCGAACGTATTCGAGGTTGCGACCACGTAAAAACTCAGCGCGTACCACATCTACCAAGGTCATCCACGAAAACAGCAGCATAATACCCAAGAGCCACCAGAAGCTTGGCTCTACAATACTGGCCATAATAATCAGCAAAAACAGCACCGGAAGGCCTGACCAAATCTCAATAAAGCGCTGAAAATACAGGTCGATTTTTCCGCCGTAATAACCTTGCACAGCGCCCGCAGCAATACCAACAACGGAGCTTACAAGGGTCAGTACCAAAGCGAAGAGCACACAAATACGAAAGCCATAGAGCGTACGGGCCAGCACGTCACGGCCTTGGTCGTCAGTGCCCAGCCAATTATCGGCCGTAGGTGGCGAAGGTGCGGGCGAGGGAAGGTCGTAGTTAATGGTGTCGTAACTGTAAGGGATCAGCGGCCAAATCAGCTTGCCTTCTCCCTCCGTAGTGATGATCTCGACAATGTAGGGGTCGTGATAATCGGTTGGGCTTTCAAAGTCGCCACCAAAGGTGGTCTCTGGGTAGCTTTTAACAACAGGAAAATACCAATCGCCTTGGTACTTAACCGCCAGCGGCTGGTCGTTGGCAATAAGCTCTGCAAACAGGCTTAATCCAAAGAGAATTAGAAAGACCCAAAGAGACCAGTAGCCGCGCCGATTTTGACGAAAGTTAGCGAGGCGTTTTTGCATAATGGGGCTCATTACACCTGCCTCCGTTCAAAGTCGATACGTGGGTCGACCAACATGTAAGTAATGTCGCTGACCAGCTTTAACACTAGCCCTAGCAGCGTAAAGATAAACAAGGTGCCAAAAATTACCGGATAGTCGCGCTTAATCACGGCTTCGTAACCTAGCAGGCCTAGGCCGTCTAAAGAGAAAATCACTTCGATCAGCATTGAGCCGGTGAAAAAGATGCCAATCAGTGCGGCGGGCATACCCGCAATAATGAGTAGCATGGCGTTGCGAAACACGTGGCCATACAACACACGGCGCTCAGGCAAACCTTTAGCACGGGCGGTAATGACGTATTGTTTGTTAATTTCGTCTAAAAAGGCGTTTTTGGTGAGCATGGTAAGAGTGGCAAAGCTGCCAATCACCGAGGCCACGACTGGCAAAGTAATATGCCAAAAATAGTCTTTAACTTGGCCCCATAGGCTCATGTCTTCAAAACCCGGTGAGGTTAAGCCCCGAAGCGGAAACCAGTTAAAGTAACTGCCGCCAGCAAACACGACGACTAATAAAATAGCGAACAAGAAGTTAGGAATGGCATAACCCACAATAATGACGGAGCTGGACCAAACATCAAATGGGCTGCCGTCGTGTACGGCTTTGCGAATACCCAGCGGGATAGAGATGAGATAGGTCAGTAGCGTTGTCCAGAGCCCAAGGCTGATGGAGACGGGTAGCTTTTCGACAATGAGGTCTACCACGGGTTTGTCGCTGAAGAGGCTATTGCCAAAGTCAAAGCGGGCATAGCTTAGCAACATATCGAAGTAGCGCTCGTAGAGCGGTTTATCAAAGCCATAAAGTGCTTCTATCTCGGCCACAAGGGCAGGGTCTAAACCACGTGCCGCCCGAGAGCTGCCTTCGCCTGTGCTGGCACTGCTGCTGGCCGACGAAAAGTCGCCACCACTGCTGGATACACGGCTGGTGGCGCTTGCATCTAGGCCTTGGAGTTGCGCTAAGGTTTGTTCTACAGGGCCACCCGGCGCGGCTTGGATAATGATGAAGTTAATCGTCAAAATACCCAAGAGCGTCGGGATAATGAGCAGCAGTCGTCGAAGAATATAGGCGGCCATTGGGGATTATTTCTCGCCTGCGTCTTTGATCCACCACGTTGAGAAGCCTAAGGCTTTTTTAGGCGCGATTTCTGGGCGCTCAAACTTGTTCCAGTAGGCTACGCGGTAGCTTGAGATGTGGAACTGAGGAATCACGTAGTAGCTCCATTGCAGTACGCGATCGAGGGCACGACAGGTCAGCACCAACTCCTCACGCGTTTGCGCGTTAATAATCTTCTCAATCAATGCGTCGACCACAGGGTCTTTAACACCAATGAGGTTTCGGCTGCCCGGCAAGTCTGCGGTGCTGCTGGCCCAGTAATCTCGCTGCTCGTTACCCGGCGAGCTCGATTGGGCAAAGCTACCTACCACCATATCAAAGTCAAAGTCCCGCACGCGGTTAATGTACTGGGACACATCGACGGTGCGCATGGTCGCTTTTATGCCTAAGCGCTCTAGGTTTTTGAGCATAGGCGCAACCACTCGCTCGAACGTAGGGGAGGCCAAAAGCACTTCAAAAGTGAGCGGCTGGCCGCTGTTTGGATCAACTAACTGGCCGCCTTGATATTGCCAACCCGCTTCGGTCAGTAGCTTTTTGGCGGTGCGTAATTGGCGACGGTTATTGCCCGAGCCATCGGTCGTGGGGGCTTGGTAAACCTGTGTGAAAACTTCGGCAGGTAGCTGTGCGCGAAACGGCTCTAAAATCGCGAGCTCTTTTGCGTCTGGTAGCTCAGTTGCGGCCATTTCTGAGTTAGAGAAAAAACTGTGCGAGCGGGTGTAAGCGCCATAAAACAGGTTTTTGTTCGACCATTCAAAGTCAAAGGCATAGCTAAGGGCTTGACGGGTTTTCGCATCGGCAAAGATGCCTTTGCGTGTATTAAATACAAAGGCCTGCATACCCGTTGGGTTTTGGTGTTTGATCTCTTCAGTAACGATATCGCCGCGAGTGAGGGCGTCGCTGTTATAAGCTGTGGCCCAACGCTTGGAAGAGTACTCTTGGCGAAAGTCGTATTCGCCTGCTTTGAATGCCTCAAGGGATACGGTTTCGTCGAGGTAAAAGTCGTATTTTAGCGCGCCAATATTATGGTTGCCCTTGTTAACGGCGAGGTCTTTTGCCCAATAGTTGGGGTTGAGTTGGTAGGTAATGCTTTTACCTGCTTCAAACTCAGCTACTTGGTAGGGGCCCGAGCCCAGAGGTACTTCTAATGACGGCTTAGAGAAATCTTTATCTTGCCAGAAGGCTTTCGAGAAAATCGGCGCTTCGCCAATAATCAGTGGCAACTCGCGATTATCGGTATTCTTAAAAGTGAAGGTCACCGTGTAATCATCATCGGCAATAATGGTGTCAATGTCGCCATAGTAGGCCTTGTAAAAAGGTTGGCCTTTTTCGAGTAGGGTTTCAAAGGTGAACACCACGTCGTGGGCGGTGACGGGCGAACCATCGTGAAACTTGGCTGTTTCGTGCAAGTAGTAGGTGATTTTAGAGCGGTCTTCGGCGAGCTCTACGCCCTTTGCCAGTAGCCCGTATTGAGAGAAAGGCTCGTCGAGGGCTTTTTCCATTAAGGAATCAAACAACAGCCCTAAGCCCGTGGGTGAGGTGCCTTTGATGATAAAAGGGTTAAAGCTGTCGTAGCTGCCAATACTGGCCAAAGTGGCTTGGCCGCCCTTGGGCGCGTTGGGGTTGGTGTACTCAAAATGGTTAAAGTCGGCGGGGTATTTTAGCTCGCCGTGCATAGCTAAACCGTGTTGGTAAGCGTAGCTGGTGGTCACTGAAAGGCTAGCCGCTAAGGTGATGGCGGTGCCGGTGGTTTTTAACCAAGTTTGTAGCATTGAAACACTCCCTAAAGGTTACCCTGAAGTAGCCTGTATTTAGTTTGGCTGAGTGCTCGCGGGGCGAGCCTGATTCTCCTTCAGCTTGGTCGGCCTAAGTGCAAGGTGATTACCTTGACAGCGCTTTGGGGTAAACCACAAAGCGCAACTTAGGCGACGGTTGCTATAGTTATATCAGGCACTTAGCGTGAATGCCACGGGTTCTGTGCGTTGCTTAGCGTGTAACGTCTACAAAAAGGGTCAGCTTTTGCCCTGGCTGTAAATAATCGTTTTTGCTGATGCTGTTCCAGCTGACAATATTACTCACACTGACGTTAAATTTGCTGGCAATACGGGATAATGAATCGCCACTGCGCACCTGATAGCCTACCTTGCGCACTTGTGCCCGTGGATTGCTGCTTGTTGGCGCGCTTTTCCAAATGGTTAGGGTTTTGCCGATACTTAAGGTATCGCCCGGCGCCATATTGTTCCAGCTCGCAAGCTGTTTAACGCTCACCTTGTGCTTGCGGGCAATCGACCAAAAGCTATCGCCAGAGGCTACGGTATGTTTAACCGATTGGCGGTTGGACTTACTCTGAATCGCACGTTGTTTGGCGTGTAAGCGCTGAATTTCGCTCAGTACATAGTCGCCCGAAGGGTTAAGCGCTGATGGAATCATCAGGGTTTTACCGGCGCGAATATTATTGTCGGTTAGGTTGTTTGCCTGCTTAATCACGCTCACTTGGGTATTAAAGTCTTTTGCGATGGCAATTAACGAGTCGCCCGACTTAATAGTGTAACGGGTCCAGTTGACTCGCTCACCTTTTGGCAAGGTGGCCAGATTTTGGCTAAAGGTATCTGCTTTTGTGGCAGGCACCAGCAAGCGGTGTGGACCGTCAGGTGAAGTGGCCCAGCGGTTAAAGCCTGGGTTAAGCAGATACAAGTCTTTCACTTCCATATCGGCAAGCTTGGCCGCTTGCGATAGGTCGATTTGACCACCGGTTTCAATAATGGCGAATCGCTGACCTTGCTCAAGTGGGGTGAGTTTTAGGTCGTACTTATCTGGATCGGCCACGATACGAGCAAGGGCGAGTAACTTAGGTACATAGCCTTCTGTTTCTCGTGGTAGGTTGAGCGACCAATAATCAGTTGGTAGGTCTTTGCGACGATTTTTCTTCATCGCGAGGGATACGTTACCACCACCGGCGTTGTAAGCCGCGAGCGCAAGCTCCCAATCATCAAAACGTTTGTAGAGTAATTCGAGGTAATTTAATGCCTTGTCTGTTGACTCGATCCAGTCGCGGCGGCCGTCGTACCACCAGTTATCTTTGATACCAAAGTGTTTTGCCGTAGACGGGATAAATTGCCAAGGGCCAGCGGCGCGACCATGGGAGTAGGCAAAAGGATCGTATGCACTTTCTACAATCGGTAGCAGAGCGATTTCGGCTGGCATGCCGCGCTTGAGGACTTCGTGAAGAATATAGTGGTAGGTGTTCTCGGCACGCTTGGTCACGCGAGTAATGTAGGTTGGGTGTTTTACATACCA
The DNA here is from genome assembly GCA_049603715.1 of Pontibacterium sp. Classification (GTDB taxonomy): domain Bacteria; phylum Pseudomonadota; class Gammaproteobacteria; order Pseudomonadales; family Balneatricaceae; genus Pontibacterium. Next base: position 11,138 of record JBMYSW010000028.1, read on the forward strand.
CTTAAGTGACGCTTCGATTGCTGGCTGAGACTGTTGGTAGTTGAGGCCAAAGTTATTGCGGGTCAGCGTCCATAGGTCGGTTGCCTCTGGCTCGACGGGCTCAACGGTATGGCCTTCGTCAATAATTGAGGCGTTTAGGCCTTCTTCGTCTTGAGTACTGGCATTGGGCGTGAGCAGCTCAGGTAGAGCGACATCAGCGTCATTTGTATTGCTGTTAGGCATATCGCTCGCTAATGCTTCGTCAGGCGAAGTATTAGGTGTTGCGCCAGTATTTTGGAGTGTTTGACAGCCGCTAAGTGCGACCAGAGCCGTTAATGAAAGGCTACACAGCGTCGGGCGTGATAACAACACGCGAGAAAAAAAGCTCACCGTTAGGCTCCTTGGAAATTAAGTGACCACAGCAAAGCAAATAACGGGCCGTGGTTCGATGGCAACATTCTAAGGAGGGGCGGTTAATGGGTCAACTCGGCAAAAAGCCAAAGCGTTAAAGTGAGGTGAGAAATCAGCGAGCCGCCCGAATAGGTTATAAGGCTCGCTTTAGGGCAAACGGTAAACGTAAGGTCTACCGTTGGCTTTTTTAGAAGTGGTCTTTCCAGCGGCGCAGCAGCTTAACCACGGACACAGGCGTATCGCAGGGCTCATTGGTTTGCTTTTGCACGGCATCGATCACGGCTTGGCAGTCAAAGCGCATAAAGGGGTTGATCTGCTTTTCTTCGGCCACAGTGGTCGGCAAGGTAGGTTTACCATCTGCTCTTTGTGCTTCACACCACTGAATGCAGCTTTGCACCTCTGCGTTGAGTGGTTCAACGGCAGCAGCAAAGGCTAAGTTCGCCAACGAGTATTCGTGGGTGGGGTAAAGCACCGTGTCTTCGGGCTGGCTTTTGAGCAGTTCCATCGCGGCCATAAGCTGCTCAGGTGAACCTTCAAATAAACGCCCACAGCCGGCACGGAATAGGGTGTCACCACAGAAGATAATGTCCGCTTCGGTGTCGTCGGTTTTGGGTATCTTATAAAAGATGTGGTCTAACGTATGGGCTGGAACTTCATGAATGTGCATCGATAGCCCAAGAATGTTTAGCCGATCGCCTTCGGCCAAGTGTTGGGTAATCGTCGGATGCTTGCATGCTTGCGGACCGTATACAGGGACGTCCTTGTGATCCAATAAGGCCTGTATGCCACCGGTATGGTCCTTGTGGTGGTGGGTTACAAGTATGCCAGCGAGGGTAAGATCGTTGTCCTTTAGGTGGGCAAGCACAGGCGCTGCGTCACCTGGATCAACTACAAGCGCATGCTTTTCTTGTTCAAAAGCTAAGCACCAAATGTAGTTGTCACTTAAGGACTCAATGGGTTGGATCGTAAACATTAACCTACTCTTAATTGGCATGTGACAAATGAACGACGTTTATAAAATAGCCAGACTCTGCTGAGCTTAGATGAAGAATAAACGGCATTTAGTTTCGTTCAGGCGGGCATACTAACAGATTATGTAATTAATTATGCACCTAAATGGCGCGCGCTGCGTGGGGGTGGCGTTTTGGTGTAACGCTTTTATACGGTGTTTAGACAAATTTTTATCAAATGAGCAGAAGTGCTTTGTCAGGTCTATGGCAGCTAAAGCGCGGGTAAAAACGCGGGTAGAGGGCGACTGAGCTTTGCTCTGATGGCTATGAGCGCAGAGGTGCTTCGGTTCAAATCTTTATGTGCCAGAAGGTTTTATTTATCGGGGGTTTTATTTTAGCATGTGCGTTTGGGTGCAATGAGTTGCAAGATGAGAATGAAACGTCCTAAATCCGCCGCTGAAGCCGTCGAAGGTTTTGAAGCTTGGCTAGGTTCCGAAATCGGTTCGGGCCTGCTTGAGGCCGAGCAAAAAGTGCTGGATGAGCTATTACCTACCAAGTTTGGGTATTACGGGCTTCAAATCAGTTACGACCGTCGCGTAAACCTCGTTTACGAGAGCCCAGTTCGCACCAAATTTGTGCTGTCGCCGATTGAGTCCGAGGTAAACTCGAAAGATAGCCTTGTGGCGGATGCCAGTGAGCTACCCTTTGAAGAGGGGTGTTTTGATTTGCTGGTGCTTCATCATGTCTTGGAGTTTTCACCGCGCCCGCACCAAGTCCTGCGCGAGGCCGCCAGAGTACTGCGGCCAAGTGGTTACCTTGTGGTATTAGGTTTTAACCCCTACAGCTTGTGGCGCATGAGCAATAAACTGAGCTTTTCTCGTCGCCGGTTACCGCCGTTGCGACAAACCATTGCAACGAGCCGGATGACCGACTGGTTTGAGCTGCTGGACTTAACGGAAGTCAGTCGCGAGTCGGTGGGTTTTCAAGTGCCACTGCTGTCGCGTTTTGCTAGCCAAAATGTCAAATCGCGTTTAGCGACTCGCGTTGCCAAATACGTCCCTAGCTTGGGTGCAGCCTACATTAGCGTTGCCCGTAAAGACCCGATGGGGATGACCAAAATTAAACGATCACGCTTTAGGCGACCTTTTGTGGTCTTACCGCCTGTGCGTGTGCCCGAAACCGCAAGAGAGCAAGCGTTTGAAGCAGATTAAGATTTTTACCGACGGTGCATGTAAAGGAAATCCAGGCCCAGGCGGTTGGGGGGCGGTACTTTTTTACGGCGAACACGAAAAGCAACTGTTCGGCGGCGAGGCGCTGACCACCAATAACCGCATGGAGCTACAGGCGGCGATTGAAGGGCTCAAGGTGCTTAATCAGCGTTGTGATGTACTCATTACCACTGACTCACAATATGTGCGCAAAGGCATTACTGAGTGGTTGGCTGGCTGGAAACGCAATGGTTGGAAAACCGCCGCTAAAAAGCCCGTAAAAAACGATGACCTGTGGCGACAACTGGATGAGTTAACCCAAGCGCATCAGGTGCAGTGGGCGTGGGTAAAAGGTCATAGTGGCCACCCAGAAAACGAACTTGCTGACCAACTAGCAAACAAAGGCTGCGAGGCCTACCTTTAAACTGCGCTTAAACCTGTACTTAAATCTGTATTTAGGTGCATCGACCTGTTTTTAACCTTGTGAGTTCGGCTGTTAAAGCCAAGATAAATTTATATGCGTCAAATTGTACTAGATACCGAAACTACAGGCCTTGAAGCCAAACAAGGCCACTACATCATCGAGATTGGTTGTGTCGAAATGATCGACCGAAAGCTAACCGGTCGCACTTATCACCAATACATTAAGCCCGAGCGCGAGGTGGATGCCGAAGCCATCGAGGTGCACGGTATCACCAATGAGTACCTTGCCAATAAACCCTACTTTAAAGAGGTTGCGCAGGAGTTTTTAGACTTTGTAGAGGGTGCTGAGCTGGTTATCCATAACGCACCCTTCGATATTGGCTTTTTAAATGTTGAATTAGAGCGAAATAAGTTCGCCCTTACCATGACCGACATTTGCACGGTGGTGGATTCGTTGGTTCTGGCTCGCAAAAAGCATCCGGGCCAGAAGAACAATTTGGACGCTTTGTGTCGCCGTTACGATATTGATAACGGTCACCGAGAGCTACACGGCGCATTGTTGGACTCCGAGATTCTGGCAGATGTTTACCTAGCGCTGACCGGCGGCCAAACCTCGCTCTTTTCAGGTGGTTCCGATGGCGATAGTTACGGCGGCGAAGTCATTAAGCGCGTGAATACTGAGCTTTGGGAGCTACCTGTGGTGGCCGCATCTGCGGACGAAGAAGCGATTCATCAGGGCTTTCTTGATGTATTAGATAAAAAAGCAGGCGGCGAGAGTGTGTGGCGAAGCCGTTTGGCTCCTCAGGACACTCATCAGGATGAGAGTGCCTAGCTTGTTTCGAACCTCTCTGAGCCTCTGTTCTAAGTCTCTCTGAGTCTTTCTGCGATTCTCTGAAGTAAAAACTAAAAAGGGCCACCTGCTATGCAGGTGGCCCTTTTTGTGTGAGTCGTAAAGTGCTTAGTGGTTTAGGTAAACCGCTAAGAAACCTACGGTACTCATAACGACGGTGTAAGGCAGTGCCATAACCACCATGCGGCCGTAAGATAGACGAATCAGCGGCGCAATGGCAGAGGTGAGCAAGAACAAGAAGGCTGCTTGACCGTTAGGTGTCGCAACACTTGGGATGTTAGTGCCGGTGTTGATGGCAATGGCAAGGACATCAAAGTGCTCACGTGAGATAGTGCCTGCATTAAGCGCCGCAACCACTTCGTTGATGTAAACCGTCGCAACAAACACGTTGTCACTGATGGCTGACAATAAGCCGTTTGCAGCAAAGAAGACCACTGGCTGAATCGCTTCATCCATGGCGAGCACTGCGGCAATAATAGGCTGGAAGAGGTGTTGATCGTGAATCACCGACACAACCGCAAAAAACACGACTAATAGCGCAGTAAACGGCAGTGCCTCTTCAAAGGCTTTACCAATTTGGTGCTCTTCGGTCACACCGTTCATGGCCGTTAGCAAAACGATCACACACAAACCAATGATACCAACTTCGGCAAGGTGAAGGGCAAGACCGATCACAAGCAAGCCTGCTACCACCATTTGAGTAATAAGAATGGCGGTATCGCGCTTAGTCGATTTGGTATCTTGCTCGCGGGCGTAGTCTTCAAGTACGGCGCGAACATTCACAGGAAGCTGCTCGCCGTAGCCAAATACTTTTAGTTTTTCGAGTGCAAAACACGTAATCAAACCAGCCACTAAAACAGGCATGGTAATTGGTGCCATTAGGACAAAGAACTCGACAAAATCCCAACCCGCTTTTTGAGCGATAAGTAGGTTTTGAGGCTCACCTACCAACGTACATACGCCGCCCAAGGCGGTACCTACCGCGCCGTGCATCAATAGGCTGCGCAAAAAGGCGCGAAAACCTTCGAGGTCTGAGCGGTTAACCTCTTGTACTTCGTCATCAGTACCGTGGTTGTGGTCTGTGCGGCCAAAATGCTTGCCCGAGGCAACCTTGTGGTAAACCGAGAAGAAGCCCACGGCAACCGCGATAAGTACGGCAGTTACGGTTAATGCATCTAAGAAGGCAGAAAGGAAAGCGGCACTCAATGAGAACAGTAAAGACAAGCTGCTTTTAGACTTTACCTTTAACAAAATTTTGGTAAATGCCCACAACAGCATGCTTTTCATAAAGTAAATGCCTGCCACCATAAACATCAGTAGCAAGATAACTTGAAGGTTCGCTTCAATTTCGTGGTACACCGACTCAGGGCTGGTTAGGCCGATAAGTGCGGCTTCGATAGCCAATAAACCACCCGGCTGCAATGGGTAGCACTTAAGCGCTAACGCTAGAGTAAAGATAAACTCAAAAATGAGAATCCAACCCGTTACGGTAGGGCCGACAGTTACGACTAAAATAGGGTTAAGTACTAAAAAGAAAAGAATCGCTTTTTTGTACCAAACAGGGGAGTTGCCAAGAAAATTATTGGCGAACGCCCGTACTAAGGATTGTGTCATTGGTTGTTCCTACTGGTTTTCCAAAACCGTTAAACTTTGTTGATAATTATAGTTTTGGCTAAACTAGCGGCTCCGCAACCAAAGGCTGCAGCGACGCCGGCTTGAACAGACAGATACTGAGTCTGCGCCAATTAAGTTAGCCTGGTGGACCATAAGAATACGAAGGAGAGAGGATGTCTAACTCCAAGGTAAATGATAAAAACGAACGCTTTATCTTTAGCCAAAATGGAAAGCTTTTTGAGTTCCACCACCAAGGTGAGGACGAGCTAATCCTCAGCAGACAGGAACTGTTGCTGTACAATTTGGCTTATAGCTGCCAGTACTACTTAGGTGTTTTAGACGGTGAGCGCGTATTCTTGCTAATCGGCGACAAAAATCAAGGTACTGAGGAACATTTAGTACCAAAAGAGGCTCATTTAAGGTCTTGGCTCAACAAAAGTACATGTGACCAATACTTTTCTGTACTTTCGCGCGCTGCTCAACTGGCGACTTGGCACAGTCAACACTGTTTTTGCCCGCGTTGTGCAACGGCCTTAGAAGCACACGAAACAGACCACGCCAAGGTGTGCCCAAGTTGTGAGCTGGCTCAATATCCGAGGATCTCTCCTTGTGTAATTATGCTGGTGGTCGATGGTGATCGTTGCTTGTTAGCACATGGTGTTCGCCACAAAGAAAAAATGTATAGCACCCTTGCTGGCTTTATCGAAGCAGGGGAAAGTGCTGAGTCGGCGGTGATTCGAGAAGTAAAAGAAGAAGTTGGTGTGGATGTGGGCTCGCCGACGTATCAGTTCAGCCAGTCGTGGCCTTTTCCTCACTCGTTTATGATTGGTTTTATCGCACCTTACTTAGGTGGCGAGATTGTCATCGACGAAAGTGAAATTACCGATGCCCAGTGGTTTACCCGCGAGCAGCTGCTTGAAGAGCGTGAGGATTTTGCTATTCCGCCTACGTTTACCATTGCCCGTAAGTTGATTGATCTGTTTCTCGACGGAAAGGCATAAAAGAAAATGGACGAAAACAGTACAAGCGCCAAGAAAGGTAAACTAGCTAAGTGAGCTATTGGCGCTTTGTTAATGGTCTGCGGAGCTTACTAATTGGTGGGTCTAGCTGCTCTTTTTAAAGTACTTGCTGAGGTTGGATGCCAGTCGAACATTGCCCTCGGCTTTGAGGCGGCCCTTTAGGAAGGCCGACATGCCACCAATTCTGCCATTTAACACATCGTGTACTGTTGTCATGTCAGTTAAAAGAGTAAGGTTAGGGTCGTCGTGTTCGCCAATTTCGGCAGAACAACTTTGCTTGGCGATATCGATAAAAAAATCGTCGGCGTCATCGATCATAAACTGAATAACGATATCGACGCCTTCAGCTGCATCGGGCTGAAAACGAGAGGGAATTTTTTGTACGAGTTCTGCAACGCTGTATTCTGACATCTTAACTACCGAGTTAGGTGCGGCGTGGGTTAGGCGAAACGCCCCAGCCTAGAGTCGCCGATTAGGCGCTTGATATAAAAAGGCCATTTTAACAGCCTTTTATCATTTATTTCTTCATTAATAGGTTTTAAAGGATTCATCTGTGTCAGATTTCTTTGCTCAATATGGTTTATTTGTTGCCAAAGCCCTAACGGTGCTTTTGGTGTTTGCCGCTTGTGTGCTTGTGGTTGCTGTGGCGCGACGTTCAGCGCAAGCAGACACCTCAGCACTAGAAATTAAAAAGCTCAACGACGATCTAGACGATATGAAAGATGCTCTAGAAAGTCAGGTCTATAACAGCGGTGAGCTAAAGCTCATTGACGAAGAGCGCGAAAAAGAAGAAAAGGCTAAACAAAAGAAACAAAAGAAAGAAGCGAAAAGTCAGGCCAAACAGGTTAAGTCGGGTAAGGCTGAGGCGCAGTCGCTTATTACACGACGTCCGCGTACTTATGTGCTCGACTTTGATGGTGATATCGAGGCGAGCCAAGTCAAAAGCTTGCGCCGCTGCATCACTGCGGTACTGACACTTGCCCAATCAGAAGATGAGGTGGTGATTCGCTTAACCAGCCCAGGTGGTTTGGTGCATGCCTATGGTTTGGCGGCCTCGCAACTAGAGCGAATCAAGCGGGCCGAGGTGCCATTGGTGGTTTGTGTTGACGGTGTAGCGGCCAGTGGTGGTTACATGATGGCGTGTATTGCCAACCGTATTTTAGCTGCGCCTTTTGCGGTGGTGGGTTCTATTGGTGTGGTGGCAGAGGTGCCGAACGTGAACCGTTTACTTAAAAAGCACGATGTGGATTACGATGTGTACACGGCGGGCGAATTTAAACGCACGGTGACGGTGTTTGGCGAAAACACTGAGCAAGGCAAAGAGAAGTTTGTGCAAGACCTAGAAAAGACCCATGGCTTGTTTAAAGATTTTGTTTCTAAGCATCGCGAAGCGGTGGATATTGACCAAGTAGCGACGGGCGAAACTTGGTACGGCACCCAAGCCATTGATGCAGGTTTGGTCGATGAGCTAATGACTTCTGACCAATACCTTGCCGAGCAGTGTGAAACACGCGACGTATTTACGGTGGCCCTTAAACCGAAAAAATCGCTCGATAATCGTTTGGCTAAGCTGTTGTCTGATAGTGCAGGGCGAATGTCTCGCGGCTTGGTGAAAGGTGCGTTTGATGAGGTGCAGCGCCGCAGGCTCTACTAATAATTGTAGTTTTATGGGGTTTGACGGCATAAATGTTGAGTGTGATTTAAGCAATTGTTGCGCTGCGATAAAAAAACTGTATTGAAACGTACATTTTTCTTGTAGAGCCCTATAGGTTACGGTTTATAATGGGTTTAGTGTTTGTTTCAAACAACAATGGACAGATTATGCCTCACGTAGATACGTCGAAAAGCATTATAGCTGCAGCGGAAAGCCTCTTTGCCGAACAGGGTTTTGCAGAAACAACGGTTCGGCAAATCACCAATAAAGCCGGCGCAAACTTAGCCGCAATTAACTACCATTTTGGTTCTAAAAAAGGGTTAGTGCAGGCGGTTGCTGAGCGTTTTCTCAGCCCCCTGTGTGATGCGGTTGAGTCGGCCTTGGCCGAGCGAGTTAACGGTAGCCAGTACGCAATCAGCCTTGAGGAAGTGCTTGAGATTTTGATGCGCTCGCTACTCGCGGTAAACAAAGAAAACCAAAACGCCTTAGCTGTATTCATGAAGTTGCTAGACTTAGCCTACATGAGTAACCAGCAAGAGCTGCGCGATCATATGTCGCTGCGCTATGGTGATCGTTTTGGTGAGTTGGTCAAGCTATTAAAGGCCGATGCTGCGCCCATGGAAGACGATGAGTTTTTCTGGCGACTGCACTTTATGCTGGGTTCGATTACTTTTACCTTATCCAATTACCAAACCATCAGTGCGATTGAGCGCCAAGAGCTTGATACCGCTGAAGCAGGTGTTGAAGAAGTATTACACCGCATGATTCCTGTGATTGCCGCAGGCATGCAAGCACGCGCTGACAAAACGCTCTTTTGTCGAATTTAAGCTTTATATTTATTTAAATGTCTTCTGCTACCAGCATCATTGATATTTCGATTAACGACCAGCGCCTCACTCTGACTCAGGGTGGGGCGTCGTTCGTTTACCCTGTCTCTACCGCGTTGGCTGGCCACGGTCAGGCAATGGGGAGTGGCTGTACGCCGTTAGGTGTGCATAAAGTGCGCGCCAAAATTGGCGATGGGCAACCGCTGGGGGCTGTTTTTGTCGGGCGTCGCCCAACGGGCGAAGTTTATTCGCCTGAGCTGGCGCAGGCCTTTCCGTCGCGCGACTGGATTCTAAGTCGTATTCTATGGCTCTCTGGTTGTGAAGTGGGTAAAAACCGCTTAGGTAGGGTCGATACCATGCGCCGCTTCATTTATATTCACGGTACGCCAGACACGGAGCCTATGGGGCAGCCTTTGTCGCATGGTTGTGTTCGCATGCGTAACGATGACGTTATCGACTTGTTTTCGCGCATTGAAGTCGGTACCTCTGTGTCTATTCATCTTTAATTTGTTGTCTGTTTTTAGGTGAATTTCTTTTTGTTTGCTCATTAAGGAGCGCTGTATTGTCGTCTGCTAATTGCCAATCGCCCGTGGGTGTTTTTATTGATCTAGATGGTGTTGAGTTAACAACGGCTGAGAGAGCTTTGCTCGTTCATCCTTATGTTGAAGGGGTGATTTTATTTGGCCGAAACATCGAAAGTTATGAGCAGCTACAGCGCTTGTGCCGCGACATAAAAGCCGTAAACGCTAAGTTGGTTATATCAATGGACCAAGAAGGTGGTCGAGTACAGCGCTTAAAGGCGGGTGTTCACCGATTACCAGCTGCGGGCGAAATCGCAAGCGCTGCCGTACAAGCGGGCAATGACGAAGCTGCGTTAGCTCGCGCTGCGGGTGTGGTAATGGCGGCCGATTTAAAAGCCGTCGGCGTGGATTTGAGCTTTGCGCCGGTGCTAGATGTGGATCACGGCAAAACCGATGTCGTGGGTGATCGGTCCTTTAGCGCGTCTCCTGCCAAGGTGGCGTTATTGGCTGATGCCTTTAGGCAGGGGATGGCGAGCGCAGGTATGCAGGCGGTCATCAAGCACTTTCCCGGCCATGGTTGGGCCAATGGTGATACCCATGCCGTTGCTGCTATTGATGATCGTGAGTTATCTGAAATCGAAAAAGACATGCTACCTTTTGCGTCACTTATTCGCGAAGGAGTATTTGGTGTGATGCCTGCTCACGTGGTTTATCCAAAAGTGGATGCTTTGCCGGCAGGCTTTTCGTCGTTTTGGTTGCAAACCCAGTTGCGTGGTGAGCTGGGCTTTAAAGGGCTTATTTTTAGTGATGATCTCACCATGGAGGCGGCAGCAGCGCACGGCAGTTATGGTGATCGGGCCCTTGCGGCGGTATCTGCGGGTTGTAACCTATTGTTGGCCTGTAACTGTCGTGAAGGATTGTTGGCTGTTTTGGATGCGCTGATGCAGGCTAAACCGCCAGCGTTTGAGCAAGGAGAGGTGTTGGCGCTTGCCTCGTTACCGCCAACGGTAAGTCTTGAGCTAGAGGTTGATCAAAGCAAGGCGCTGTTGGTGGCAGCGGGTTGTTAATCCGCTGTCTGTTTTGGGGTGTTAAAGGGCTTACGAAAAGCCCAATAACTTAACTGCGGCGATGCTGGCGAGTGCGCGAATGACCCATTTAAGTTGCTTTAGGTTAATTTGATTAAACACCCAGTAGCCCACAATCGAGCCAACCAGTAAGCCGGGAATGCAGTAACTACTCATAATTAGAGTATCGCTATTAAATAAACCGAGGCTGAAAAGCACCGGTACTTTTAGTAAGTTTACGATAAAAAAGAGCCATGCGCGGGTGCTGATGTAGGCGCGCTTCTCTAGTTCCTGTTCCACTAAATACAAACCAATTAATGGCCCAGCAGCATTCGCAATGATGCTGAAGGTACCCGAAACTCCGCCCGTGGCATACGCTGCCCAAGGGTGTCTCATAAGGTTTGATTTTTGGTAATCAAGCCAAAATCCAAGTCCAATAATCCCTAGTATGACGCCGCCTAGCATGACGGTGAAGTCGTCTGGATTAATCGCCGATAAGATCCATCCGCCAAATAACCCACCCACTACGCCAGCCGGAAGCAGTCGCATAATGACATTCCATTGAATGTGAGAGCGATAGGTAGACACTGCTATGAGGTCGGTAATGAGGTACATGGGCACGATGACCGCCAATGCTTCGGGGCCGGGTACAGCAATCATGATGACGGGCAAAATTAACAGCCCCATACCTCCTACTGAGAACTTGGAAAAACCGGTGATAAACCCGGCACCAATCAATGCCCAAATGAGGTAAGCGTCCATAAGATTCCTTTGAGTGTAGCGAGAAGGGAGTGTCACTTTAGCTAAAAACATGAAAATAAGATAATTGAATAAAAGAGTTGTTATGATAAAAATAAACTTTCATGTTGCACGTAAAAAGCAAAGAGGTTGGCAATGACGTACGAACAGCTACGCGCGTTTATTACAGTGGCGCAGTTGGGTAGCTTTAGGGCGGCCGCTAAAGCGCTATACAAAACCCAGCCTTCTATCAGTGCTGCAGTTAAAGGATTAGAAGCCGAGTTTGCGTTTAGCTTGTTTGACCGCAGTGACTATAGAGTGCGTTTAACGCCTGAGGGAAAGGCGTTTTTAGCCGAAGCGCAGCAGCTGGTGAGTAGTGCTCATGCCCTAGAAAAGCTCGGGCACCGCTTGGCAGCGGGGGTGTCGCCGAGCTTGGCAATTTGTGTTAGTCCGGTGTTTTCTGGTGGAGCGGGGCTGGCGTGCTTGTCTGGTTTTCAGAAAGCGTTTTCGGATACGCGTTTATCCATTACCACGGAGCATTTAAAAGGCGTAGAGGCTCAGCTGGAGCAAGGTAAAGTTGAGTTGGCTATCTCGCCCTATTATGGCTTTAGTGAGCAATATGAGTTTATGGAAGTGGGCCGTGTCGAGATGATAACAGTGGTGGCGGCATCGTGGCTTGAGGGCAAAGGCATTTCCCATCAGCAGGCTGAGCCTCTGGTAAAGCAGTCCGACCTTTATGCTTTGCCTCATATTCTTATAGAAGACTCCAGCGCTGATCCTTTTGATCACGTCAACGTGTTGCCTTTTGGTGAGCGCTGGTACGTGGGTGACTATTACCTTAAGCGCTCGCTATTGGCGGCGGGTATGGGTTGGGCGCGAATGCCGCGACATATGGTGGCTGACCTTATTGAGTCGGGTGAGCTTGTTTGTATTTGGGTCGAAAACTTTAACTCAAGGAGTCAGCAGCCTATGTATTTGCTCAAAGATCGTCGCCGCCCATTAAGCCAAATGGCGCAGAGTTTTTGGCAGTATATGGTGGATTTTTCGGCCTTGGATAAAGGCAATGCTGGGCGTTAGGGGGTGAAGGAGCTGCCGCAGGACAAAGTAGGCTTTATATCGCGGCAGCTGAGTATTGGTGAGCGCTGGTGAGCGCAAGCTTAATTCAGCGGAATGGCGTGCACCAAAATGCCCACCAGTGGGTGGTCGATGTAATGTGTTTCTTTAGAGCGCATGCGACGGCCTTGTGAAATCTCGGCCGCAATAAAATCAGGAATATCCAGCTCCATTGGGTCGATCATAGCTGGTGTTAGGGCGCTAGGTGCAGAGTAGGCAGCATCGCTGAGTGCTACGCCGTTGTCGCTTGTCATGGTGTCGTCGTTAACTAGCGCAGGAGCGGGTGTCGCCTTTTTCAGTAGTGAGGCTTGGTAGTCTGTTAGTCGTTTGCTATAAAACAGGTTGGGCCTAAAGTGCAGGTAGCGGCCACGACTGACGGCAATGTAGCCTTCGAGCTCGTACATGCCGTTATCCATTAAATCGCCACTGACGATATGAATAGACGTTGGGCTGTTGGTGTTTTCGACTTTTTGTTGCCAGGCAGTGTGGTAAAGCAGGGTGTATTTGCTGCTGCGGCTAATACGCTCGGCTTGCTCTTTAAGTTGGTAGCTGCTTTCGGGTGCTTGCAAAAAGTTATTGGCTTGGCTTTGGCTAGGGTAAAGGCGTGATACCTTACGTGGGGTTGGCACATCAAGGGTGCTTTCCCAGTACTCGTCATCCAGGGGGCTATCGCCGTTGTGGCTAAAAATCACCACTTCTATTTGGTAGTCCGGTTGCGCCAAAGCTGAGGCGCTTACGGTCATAAGGCCTGCCGCCACAAGGGTGGCTTTTGCAAGTGTTGCAAGGCGCTGACGAGCATCAGCGCAGAGGGCTAAAAAGTTTAGTCGCATTTTAAATCCTGTAGCAGTCCTTCAACAAAATCAAAGCGCTCATCTATGCTGGCAAGGTCTAGGGTAAAGCGAAGCTTTTCTGGGCCAGCCATGGCGTAAATGCCGCTGCCACTTTGCAGTAGCATAATGTATTTGTGTCGATCGATGCGGGCATTGATATCAAAGGCTATGGTACCACCTTGAGCATGCACGTCTATCTTGATTACACCTATGCCTTGGGCAAAGAGTCGTAACTTAGTGATTCGCAAGAGGGTCTCGACGGGGCTTGGCAGTAGGCCAAAGCGGTCAATCATTTCGACTTCTAGGTCGTGTAGCTCTTGGTCGGTTTTGGCGTTGGCGATGCGCTTGTAAAGAATAAGGCGGGCATGAACATCGCGAAGGTAATCTTCGGGAATAAGCGAAGGCGTATGCATGTTTACTTCAAGGCTTTGTTGCAATGGCTTCGCGAGGTCTGGCGTATTACCCGAGCGAATAGCGTTCACCGCTTCTTCTAGCATTTCGATAAACAGCGAGTAGCCCACGGTTTGCATTTGGCCGCTTTGGCCATCGCCAAGTAATTCACCTGCACCTCGAATTTCGAGGTCGTGAGTCGCGAGGGTAAAGCCTGCGCCGAGGTCGGTGGTGTTGGCAATCGCTTCGAGGCGGCGGCTGGCATCTTTGCTCAGGGCGCGTACGTCAGGTGTCATTAAGTAGGCGTATGACTGGTGGTGAGAGCGTCCAACTCGGCCGCGAAGCTGGTGAAGCTGGGCTAAACCAAACTTGTCGGCGCGATTAATAATGATGGTGTTGGCATTAGGTACGTCGATGCCGGTTTCAATAATGGTGCTACACACCAAAATATTATGGCGTTTGTGGTAAAAGTCCGACATGACTTGTTCGAGTTCGCGCTCTCGCATTTGGCCGTGGCCGACGCCCACCCGTGCTTCAGGAATTAGCTCCATAATGTGTTCGGCGGCGCGCTCAATGCTTTTAACTTCGTTGTGCAGGTAGTACACCTGTCCACCACGGCGAAGCTCACGCAAAATTGCTTCTTTTAATATGGCGTCGCTGTTTGAATGAACAAAGGTTTTTACTGACAGGCGGCGCGCAGGTGGCGTGGCAATAATAGATAAATCGCGGATGCCTGACATCGCCATGTTTAGCGTGCGCGGAATAGGCGTTGCCGTCAGGTTAAGAATGTCCACTTCGCTGCGTAACGACTTTAAGCGTTCTTTTTGTGCAACACCAAAGCGGTGCTCCTCGTCGATAATCACAAGGCCTAGGTCTTTAAACTCAATGCTGCCTTGCAGCAGCTTGTGGGTGCCAATAATGATGTCGATTTCGCCAGAGGCCAATTGCTCTGCGGCTTTGGTTTGTTGCTTTGCTGACTTAAAGCGAGAGATAAGCTCAACATTAACAGGCCAGTCGGCAAAACGGTCGGCAAAGCTGTCGTAATGTTGCTGGGCGAGTAGGGTGGTTGGCACCAAAACCGCTACTTGTTTGCTGCTTTGGCAGGCTAAAAATGCAGCCCGCATAGCGACTTCGGTTTTACCAAAGCCAACGTCACCACACACAAGGCGGTCCATAGGCTGCTTGCTGGTCATATCGCGAATGACGGCGGCAATGGCCAGTGTTTGGTCGGGTGTTTCCTCAAACGGAAAGGCTTGGGCAAAGCGCTGGTAGTCGTCATCGGGCTCGGCATAGGCAAAGCCTTGCTTGGCACCACGGCGGGCATAAATGTCCAAAAGCTCCGCGGCGCTGTCTCGCGCTTGCTCGGCCGCTTTTTGCTTAGCTTTGGTCCATTGTTCTGCGCCTAGCTTGTGTAAAGGTGCAGACTCGTCACTGCCGCCAGAGTATCGGCTAATTAAATGTAGCGAGGTAACTGGCACATAAAGCTTGGTGTCGTTGGCGTATTCCAGTGTTAAGAATTCGTTGGTTTCGCCATCGTAGGTCATCATTTCTAAACCGAGGTAGCGGCCAACACCGTGGTCGATATGCACGACAGGTGCGCCAATGGCGAGCTCGGTAAGGTTTTTAACGACTTGGTCAGCGGCGTATTTGGATTTGCTGTTACGTCGCTGCTGAAAGACTTGTCGGCCAAATAGCTGAGATTCTGAAATCACAGATACTTGCTTGGGCAGCTGGATGCCTTGGGTGAGCGGGAATACGCATAAGCCCAAAGGTGCATCATTGGTGATAAAGCTTTGCCAGTCATTAAATGTTGCTGGTTTTTGCGCGATGTCGCTGAGCAATTTGGTCAGCGCCTCGCGACGACCTGCCGATTCGGCACAAATTAGTACCTTCTCACCCTGTTGTGCGGCTTTATTAAGGTAATCGGCCAGCGGGGCTAAAGGCTCGGCAGCTTGGTGGTTTACCGCTAAGTCTGCAGGTGGGCAAAAACGTAGGTTTTGTTTGCTGGCTTGCTCTGCGAGGGCGTCTCGGTGAAGGCGAGTGTGGCCGTAGTTTTTTAACTGCTGGAATAACCCATCTTCTAAGAGGTATAGGGCACTCGGCGGCAAAATAGGGTTGCGAATGTCGTGGCGGCGAGACTCGTAACGCTCGCGTACATCGGATAAAAATTGATGTGCTTGCGTTTCAAGTGCCTCTGCGCTGACCACTGTGCTGTCATTAGGTAGGTAGTCAAATACGGTCACCGTTTCGTCTTCATCAAAGAAGAGGGGAAGGTAGTACTCGATACCTGAAGGGCTTAAACCTTGGCCAACGTCTTCATAAACTGGGCAGTGACGGTGGTCAACATCAAAGGTTTCGCGCCATCTTTGTTTAAAACTGCGAATGGCTTGCTTGGTAAATGGGAACTCTTTTGCGGGTAAGAGCTTAATTTTTTCAATTTTTTCTAATGTTCTTTGATTTTCTGGATCAAAAGTACGAAGCGATTCGACCTCATCTATGTCGAGTAAGATACGAATTGGTTGTTCTGCCCCCATAGGGAAGACGTCGATGATGTCGCCACGGACCGCAAATTCGCCATGTTCGTGAACAGTTGTAACGTTGCTGTACCCGCAATCGGACAATTGTCGCCTAAAGTCCTCGCTATCGAAGGCGTCTCCCTCGGCTACAACAAGGCTTGCACCGGTAATAAACTGACTAGGTGGTAATCGTTGTAATGCGGTCGCAACGGGCATAACGACAAGCCCAGTGGTAAGGCGAGGTAGTCGGTAGAGGGTTTCGATGCGCTCAGAGATGATGTCTTGGTGTGGTGAAAAGACGTCGTAAGGCAGTGTTTCCCAGTCGGGTAGGCGAATAACGGGGATATCACTGGGCGTAAAAAACGTGAGCGCTCGGCTTACACGCTCGGCTTCATCGCTGTTATTGGTTAATACCAGTGTAACGCCTTGGCTTTGCTTAGCTAATTGGGCGATGACCAGTGCGTCTGCGTCGCCGTAAATTTCGCCTAGGCGCTTAACGTCGCCTGCCCCTTTCAGTTGTTCGATTGTCAAATCCAGCACTAAAACACTCTCTGTATTGAGTCGCAAAAATACATCAAAAAATCCTGCTAGTTTAACGTAAAACGGCCTGTGTTCAAAAGCTGAACCTTTGTTCTTTGGTGTGTCGTTTGTGCGCTGCAGTACTGGCTGGAAAGCTAGTAATATTACCACTTTTAGCGGTTTTTCTATGCCCTAAAGTCGAGTGTCATTTGTTTGCTTCGCGGTGCAAAAACAGGCAATAATAGCCTCGCCAAAATTGAGCGTGACAATATTGGAGAGAACTTGTGAGCCAAGATAGTGTATTTACAGACTGGAAAGTACGGGAAGCTAAGGCAGAAGCCATGATCCCTATGATCGGTGGTCTGTACCGTGATAAAAATATTGAAACGTCTGTTTTCGGCCGCTTAATCATTAAGCGTTCTGTTTCTGACGTACTTAAAGCCCATCGCTTTGCTCGCCAAATCGAAGCTGATGGCCTAACTGTGCATGATACCTACCCAGTCCTAGAAGCTGTGGGTGGTATGGATATTAGCAATGCGCACCTAGACGTGGGCAAGCTTGCCGTAAAATTCGCGAACGAAGGTAATGGCCGTAGCCTAGAAGCCTTCCTAAAAGACGAATTGGCAGAGCTTGAAGGCTCGCAAGAACGTGAAGGTACTGACGTTGTACTTTACGGTTTCGGTCGTATTGGTCGTTTGTTGGCTCGTCTATTGATCGAGCGTACAGGCGGCGGTCAAGCAATGCGTTTGCGTGCGATTGTTGTACGTAAAGGCAATGCTGAAAGCGACTTGGAAAAGCGTGCTAGCCTATTGCGTCGTGACTCTGTACACGGCTCATTCAAAGGGACGATTACGGCTGACGAAGAAAATCAATGCATCGTTGCAAACGGCAACGTGATTAAAGTGATTTTCTCTAACTCGCCGGATGAGATTGATTACACTGCTTACGGTATTAACAACGCACTTGTCGTTGATAACACAGGTAAATGGCGTGACAAAGAAGGTCTTTCTTTGCACCTTAAAGCGAAGGGTGTTTCTCGCGTTGTGCTGACTGCCCCAGGTAAGGGTGTTAAGAACATCGTAATGGGTGTTAACGACACTGACATTACTGCAGAAGACCTTATCGTATCGGCAGCGTCTTGTACGACTAACGCAATCACTCCTGTACTTAAAGTGCTAAGCGACAAGTACGGTATTGCGAATGGTCACGTTGAGACTGTTCACTCTTACACCAACGACCAAAACCTAATCGACAACTACCACAAAGGTGATCGTCGTGGTCGTGCGGCTGGTTTGAACATGGTTATCACCGAAACAGGTGCGGCTAAAGCGGTTTCTAAAGCGCTTCCCGAAATGGAAGGCAAGCTGACTGGTAACGCGATTCGCGTTCCAACGCCAAACGTTTCGATGGCGATTCTAAACCTAAACCTAGAATCAGAAACAAACAAAGAAGAGTTGAACAACTACTTGCGTGAAGCTGCGCTGCACGGTCGTTTGCAAAAGCAAATCGACTACAGCATTTCACCAGAAGCTGTTTCAACTGACTTTGTTGGTTCGCGCGCAGCAGGTGTTGTTGATGCGCTAGCAACCATCGCAGAAGACAACCGTTGTATCCTATACGTATGGTACGACAATGAATTCGGTTACAGCTGTCAGGTTATCCGTTTGATGCAAAAGCTGTCTAACAGCACTTTGCCTGCGTTCCCTAAAGCGACTGTGTAATTAGAGTTCACGCTCAACTGTCGAGGCCGCTCCAAGGAGCGGCCTTTTTATTGCTTGATTTTTATCAGCTTTTGGACTTTATGTTTAGATAACCAGCTTTTTGGTTGTTAAATGAACATAACGGCCAAATTTGATTAAAAGAACTCAAAAACCCTTATAGAAAAGTGTTGGCGCGCTCAGGTATACTTACTCGGATTTTTGGTTGGATAACCACGCGCTGACAATAACAATACCAAACAGTGTAAGAGGGGACAGTTACACTTGTTTAGGTCGAGCAGCGCCGTGGCCCGTAAAGTTTAATTGTTTTTGGGTGAGGCGTATGATCAAGATCAACAAGGGTCTAGATCTACCGATTACTGGCGCACCTGTTCAGTCTGTTAACGAGACTGCGCAAGTACGTTCTGTAGCTTTAATCGGCGATGACTATGTGGGTATGAAACCCTCCATGGCCGTAAAAGTCGGTGACCGAGTTTCTCTGGGTCAAGTAATCTTTTCAGATAAAAAAACAGATGGAGTTAAATTCACAGCGCCAGGCGCGGGTGTCGTAACAGCGATCAACCGTGGCGAACGTCGTGTATTACAGTCTGTTGTAATCGAGCTTGATGGCGATGACGCTGTTGAGTTTTCTAAATACTCTTCAGAGCAGTTGGCTGACTTGTCAGTTGATGCGATTAAAGAGCAGCTTGTAGAATCAGGCGAGTGGACAGCTTTCCGTACCCGTCCATTTAGCCGTGTACCTGCGCCCGCAAGTGCACCCCATTCTATCTTTGTAACAGCAATGGATACCAACCCACTGGCGGCAGACCCGCAAGTGATTATTGCTGAGCAAGAACAAGCGTTCAAAGACGGTTTGGTTCTTCTTACTCGTTTGGCAGAAAACAATGTATACCTGTGTACTGCTGACGGTGCGAACGTACCCACTGTGACTGGCGTTAAAACTGAAACCTTCGCAGGTAAACACCCTGCAGGTAACGTTGGTACACACATTCACTTCCTTGAGCCTGTATCACAAGGCAAAACGGTTTGGACTATTGGTTACCAAGACGTTATTGCATTTGGTCGTTTGTTTACTGATGGCGCGATTTTCACTGAGCGTACAGTAGCGGTTGCTGGCCCACGTGTAACTGAACCTTGTTTGGTTAAAACACGTAAAGGAGCTAGCACTGAAGACACCTTGTGTGCAAAAGCTAATGGCGAAAACAACCGCGTAATCAGCGGTTCGGTTTGGAATGGTCACAAAGCAAGCGGTCCTTTCGCGTACCTTGGTCGCTACGCGACGCAAGTATCTGTCCTTGAAGAAGGCGATAAGCGTGAATTTATGGGCTGGTTGGTTGCAGGTAAAGAGCGTTTCTCTGTACTAAACGTTTTCTCTTCATTCCTGACCCCATCTAAGCAGTTCAACTTTACTACAACGACTAACGGCTCCGAGCGTGCTATGGTTCCTGTAGGTCAGTTTGAAAAGCTAATGCCTCTCGATATTCTCCCTACCCAATTGCTTCGTGCATTGGTAACTGGCGATATCGTAACGGCGATGCAACTAGGTTGTCTTGAGTTAGACGAAGAAGATTTGGCGTTGTGCACTTTTGCTTGCCCAGGCAAGTACGAGTACGGCCCAATTCTCCGTGATAACCTGACCCGCATCGAGAAGGAGGCCTAATCATGAGCATACGTAAAGTTCTTGATAACCTAGAACCCCACTTTCACAAAGGTGGTAAGTACGAAAACTGGTACGCGCTTTACGAAGCAGTAGATACCATTTTCTACACCCCAGGCCATGTGACTAAGTCTGCTGCTCACGTTCGTGATGCGGTTGACCTTAAGCGCATGATGATTCTCGTATGGATGTGTACTTTCCCTGCGATTTTCTTTGGTTTGTACAACGTTGGTTACCAAGCTAACACTGCAATGGCAGCACTCGGCATTACTGAGCCGACTAGCTGGCAGGGTGGTATTGCTGCGTCATTAACGTCGTTTAACCCTGACTCTCTTTACGACAACATGATCCACGGTGCCGCTTACTGGCTACCGATCTACGCGACAACCTTTATTGTCGGCGGTTTCTGGGAAGTGTTGTTCGCAATGAAGCGTGGTCACGAAGTTAACGAAGGTTTCTTCGTAACCTCTGTACTATTCGCCTTGATTCTTCCTCCTACTATTCCACTATGGCAAGTTGCCCTAGGTATCAGCTTTGGTGTGGTTGTTGGTAAAGAAGTATTCGGTGGTACAGGTAAAAACTTCCTTAACCCAGCCCTTACCGGCCGTGCATTCTTGTTCTTCGCTTACCCTGCGCAAATGTCAGGTGACGCGATTTGGACAGCGGTTGATGGCTTCTCAGGTGCGACGCCTCTTGGCCTAGCAGCTGCAGGTGGTGTTGATGCAATTCTTGCTCAAAACATCACTTGGTTTGACGCTTTCATCGGTACTATCCAAGGTTCTGTGGGTGAGGTATCTACCCTTGCTATCGCGCTAGGTGGTACGGTGTTGCTGGTGGCTCGAGTAGCCGCATGGCGAATCGTTGCCGGTGTATTCCTAGGTATGGCGGGTATGGCTACATTGCTTAACCTGATTGGCTCTGACACTAACCCATTGTTCGAGTTGCCGTTCTACTGGCACCTAGTATTGGGTGGTTTTGCCTTCGGTATGTTCTTTATGGCTACCGATCCAGTATCTGCGTCTATGACTAACAAAGGTAAGTGGTACTTTGGTGCGCTTATCGGTGTCATGGTTGTACTGATTCGTGTCGTTAACCCAGCCTTCCCAGAAGGTATGATGCTAGCGATTCTATTTAGTAACCTGTTTGCGCCTCTGATTGATAACTTTGTTGTTCAGGCAAACATTAAGCGGAGGATTGCTCGCAATGTCGGCTAATAAGGACACCATTGGTAAAACGATTACCGTTACCGTTCTTTTGTGTGTAGTTTGTTCTGTTATCGTATCGGCTGCGGCAGTTTTGTTGCGCCCTGTACAAGTTGCAAACAAAGAACTTGACCGTAAGAGCAATATTCTTGCGGCCGCAGGTATCCAAGACGCGTCTAAGTCTGTAGACGAGCTGTTCTCTCAGATCACTACAAAAGTAGTTGACCTAGAAACAGGCAAGTTTACAGATGCGGTTGACGCAGCGTCTTACGATGCCAACAAAGCAGCGAAAGATCCTAACCTATCTGTCGCACTAGATCGCAGCATTGATATCGCTTCAATTAAACGCCAAGCCAAGTACATGTCTGTGTACATGGTTGAAAACCAAGGCGAGATTGAAAAGATCATCCTTCCAGTTCACGGTTACGGCCTATGGTCTACTCTGTACGGTTTCTTGGCGCTTGAAGGCGACTTGAACACAGTGGTAGGTTTGGGCTTCTACTCGCACGCTGAGACCCCAGGGCTTGGTGGTGAGGTTGATAACCCGAAATGGAAAGCGCTATGGCCGGGTAAAGAAGTATACCCTCAAGGTTCTTTTGAGCCAGCGCTTGGTTTGATCAAAGGTAGTGTTGATGCCTCTACGCCAAATGCTGAACACAAAGTAGATGGCTTGTCAGGTGCAACATTGACCGGTAACGGTGTAACCAACCTCATCAAATTCTGGATGGGTGAAAACGGTTACGCTCCGTTTATTGCAAACCTAAAAGCAGGGGAGGCATAAGCGATGTCTAAAGACGTTCTTTTACACCCAGTAGCTAAGAACAACCCAATTGCATTGCAAATCTTGGGTGTATGTTCGGCGCTAGCTGTAACGTCAAACATGAATACGGCCCTTGTAATGACAATGGCAGTAATGGTGGTTACAGCGTTCTCTAACCTTTTCGTATCGTTAATCCGTAACCAGATTCCGGGTAACATTCGAATCATCTGTCAGATGACGATCATCGCATCGTTGGTAATCGTAGTAGACCAAGTACTTAAAGCTTACGCTTTTGACGTATCTAAACAGCTTTCAGTATTCGTAGGTCTAATCATTACTAACTGTATCGTAATGGGTCGTGCAGAAGCCTTTGCTATGCAAAACCCTCCTGGCATCAGCTTCCTAGACGGTCTAGGTAACGGTGCTGGTTACGGCGTTGTATTGTTGTTTGTTGGTTTCTTCCGTGAGCTATTCGGCGCGGGCAGCTTGTTTGGCTTCGAAATCCTTCCGTTGATCAACAACGGCGGCTGGTACCAAGCAAACGGTCTGTTGCTACTTCCTCCAAGTGCGTTCTTCTTGATCGGTGGTTTCATCTGGATCATTCGTACTTGGGACAAGTCTCAGGTAGAAAAACCAGAATACGTTATTGCTAAAAACACTAAGAAGGAGGCTGCGTAATGGAACAGTATATTAGCCTTGCGGTTAAAGCCATTTTCGTAGAAAACATGGCCCTCGCGTTTTTCTTGGGCATGTGTACCTTCTTGGCAATTTCGAAAAAGGTTCAAACTGCGTTTGGTTTGGGTATTGCCGTAATCGTTGTATTGGCGATCACAACCCCAGTTAACAACTTGCTTTACAACAACCTACTTAAAGAAGGTGCGTTGGCATGGGCAGGTTACCCAAATGTTGATCTGAGCTTCCTAGGTTACATCTCGTACATCGGTGTTATCGCGGCGATCGTACAGATCCTAGAGATGTTCTTGGACAAGTACGTACCTGCGCTATACAACGCGCTAGGTGTATTCTTGCCATTGATCACAGTTAACTGTGCCATCATGGGTGCTGCGTTGTTCATGGTAGAGCGTGACTACAACTTCAGCGAGTCTGTGGTATATGGCGTGGGTGCAGGTGTTGGCTGGGCGTTAGCAATTACTGCCCTTGCTGGTATCCGTGAAAAGCTCAAGTACAGTGACGTACCTGAAGGTCTTCGTGGCCTAGGTATCACCTTCGTAACGGTTGGTTTGATGTCATTGGGCTTTATGTCTTTCTCAGGTGTTCAGCTTTAAGCTGGGCCGAGAATAAGGGGATAAGACGATGAATGCAGAAATCATTCTTGGTGTAGTGATGTTTACTGTCGTGGTGCTTGCACTGGTGGCGGTAATCTTGGCTGCACGTTCTAAACTCGTTAGCTCTGGTAATGTAACTATCAGCATTAACGATGATCCAGAAAAAGCGATTACCGTTCCTGCGGGCGGTAAGCTGCTGCAAACACTGGCAGGTGCGGGCATCTTCGTACCGTCTGCTTGTGGTGGCGGTGGTACTTGTGCACAGTGTAAGTGTCAGGTTCTTGAAGGCGGCGGCTCTATGCTTCCTACCGAAGAATCTCACTTCACCATGCGTGAGGGTAAAGAAGGCTGGCGTTTGTCATGTCAGGTTGCTGTTAAGCAAGACATGAACATCGAGCTTGAAGAAGAAATCTTCGGTGTTAAAAAGTGGACATGTACTGTTGACTCTAACCCGAACGTTGCGACCTTCATCAAAGAGCTTACGCTACGTTTGCCTGAAGGCGAAAACGTTGACTTCCGTGCCGGTGGTTACGTTCAGCTTGAAGCACCTGCTCACACAGTGCACTACAAAGACTTCGATATTGAAGAAGAGTACCGTGGTGACTGGGATAAATTTAACCTATGGCAATACGTGTCTAAGGTTGAAGAGCCAGTAATCCGTGCTTACTCAATGGCGAACTACCCAGAAGAGAAGGGTATTGTTAAGTTCAACATCCGTATCGCTTCTCCACCTCCGGGTACTGACCACCCACCAGGTCAAATGTCATCGTTCGTATTTAGCCTGAAGCCAGGCGATACCATTGACGTTTACGGCCCATTCGGTGAGTTCTTCGCAACTGAAAACGATTGTGAAATGGTCTTCATCGGTGGTGGTGCAGGTATGGCGCCAATGCGTTCACACATCTTCGATCAGCTTAAGCGCTTGAACTCTACCCGTAAGATTTCTTTCTGGTACGGTGCGCGTTCGTTGCGTGAGTCTTTCTACGACGACGAATACGATATGCTTGCTGCAGAAAATGAGAACTTTGAGTGGCACCTAGCCCTTTCTGATCCTCAGCCAGAAGATAACTGGGACGGTCTAACAGGCTTCATTCACAACGTGTTGTATGAAAACTACCTAAAAGACCACGAAGCGCCAGAAGATTGTGAGTACTACATGTGTGGTCCTCCAATGATGAACAACGCTGTAATCAACATGTTGCTTGATTTAGGCGTAGAGCGTGAAAACATTTACCTTGATGACTTTGGTGGTTAAGGCTAAATGACAAACGTTCAGACATTGCTGAAACGTTTTGGGTGGCTGGCAGCTTCGCTGCTGGCCACTTTCGTATTATCAGCGTGTGATTTCTTTGACGCCGCGCCAGAGCAGCGTTTTGTAAAAGGCTCCACCATGGGCACCACTTACAGTATGAAGTGGTACTCGCATCAGAATGATCAAGACGAGATTGCAGCCGCCGCCGAGCAGTTGTTGATCGACGTAAACCAGATCATGTCTACCTACATTCCCGATTCTGAGCTTTCGCGCTTTAACCAGTCACCAAGTGTGGATTGGGTTGATGTGAGCTCGGAGTTGATTGAAGTACTGTCGCTTTCGCAAACAATTAGCGACGCGTCTAATGGCCAATTTGATGTGACCGTTGGCCCACTCGTAAATTTATGGGGTTTTGGCCCTAAAGGGCGCGTTGTTACAGCGCCTTCATCCGATCAAATTACCAACACTCAGGCGGTTGTGGGTTATACCAACCTCCAAGTGGATGAATCGCAAAATCGTGTTAAAAAAGTCATTCCAGAGTTATATGTCGACTTATCGGCCATCGCAAAAGGCTACGGCGTTGATTTGCTCGCCAAGTTGTTAGAAGAACGCGGTATAGTAGACTACCTTGTAGAGATTGGCGGCGAGTTAAGAATCTCCGGCCAAAAGCCAGATCAAACACCTTGGAAAGTTGCCATTGAGGCGCCAAGTCAAACCCTTGGTCAGATACAAAGGGTTGTGAGTGCATCGGGTATGGGCATGGCAACGTCGGGTGACTACCGAAATTATTTTGAAGAAAACGGTGTGCGCTACTCCCATACCATTGATCCAAGCACTGGCGCGCCCATTGCCCATCGTTTGGCATCTGTAACGGTATTGGCGCCAACCTGTGCCCTTGCCGACGGTTTGGCAACGGCCTTTACGGTCATCGGCCCCGAAGCGGCGATGAAGCTGGCGCAGCAAATGGGTGTTGAGGCGTTTTTTATTACTAAAACCGACGATAGCTTTGAAGAAAGCTACACGGCGGGCTTTGAACAGTATTTAGTTGATTAGAGGTGAGAGATGGAAGTATTAATCCTTACATTTGTTATTTTAGGCTTGGTGATTATTGGAATGTCCGTTGGTGTCATTTTGAGTAATAAGCCTATTAAAGGCTCGTGTGGCGGTATGGCCTCACTGGGCATGGACACGGTTTGCGACATTTGCGGCGGTGATCCAAATAAGTGCGACGAAGAAGATGGCTCGTCAAACGCCCCAAAGAAGGGTGTTGAGCTCGGCAAAGAACTATAATTATTTTTAATTTGCCAAAACCCTGACAGTAGCGCCCTCGTGACGGGGCGTTTGCTATACGGAGTAGATGGGTTAGCCGGTGGAGCTAACGTTCGGTGTTTATAAAGATTATTTAGGGGTGTGTAATGGCAGTTTATGACTACGATGTCATTGTGATTGGTACGGGACCTGCGGGTGAAGGTGCCGCAATGAACGCAGCGAAGCACGGTAAGCGTGTTGCGGTTGTTGAAGAGCAGCAAGTGGTAGGCGGTAACTGTACTCACAAGGGTACAATTCCTTCTAAGGCACTTCGTCACTCAGTGAAGCAAATCATTGAATTTAACACTAACCCTATGTTCCGTGACATTGGTGAGCCGCGTTGGTTCTCTTTTCCTAAGGTTTTGACACGTGCCGAAAAGGTAATGTCTAACCAAGTGATGCTGCGTACTAACTTCTACGCGCGTAACCGTGTAGATGTATTCTTTGGCCGCGCTAGCTTTGAAGACGCAAACACTGTTTTGGTTCGCGGCCACAAAAAAGGTAACGACACGCTTCGCGCTAAAAATGTCGTTATTGCATCGGGTTCTCGTCCTTACACGCCACCTGATGTAGATTTCTCTCACCCACGTATTTACAACTCAGATACGATTCTTAAGTTAAGCCACACACCACGTACATTGATCATTTACGGTGCCGGCGTTATCGGTTGTGAGTACGCGTCTATTTTCAGTGGTTTGGGCGTAAAAGTAGACTTGATCGACAACCGCGATCGTTTGCTTTCGTTCCTTGACGGTGAAATTTCTGATGCCTTGAGTTACCACTTGCGTAACAACGCCGTGAAAATTCGCCATAACGAAGAGTACGAATCTGTTCAAGGCATGCCAAATGGCGTGATTCTGACCTTGAAGTCAGGCAAGAAGATTCGTGCTGATGCGTTCTTGTGGTGTAACGGCCGTACGGGTAACACTGATACCCTTAACTTGGATAGTGTTGGCCTTGAAGCGAATGGTCGCGGACAAATAGAAGTCGATGACCATTACCAAACTTCGGTCGACGGTATTTACGCTATTGGAGATGTTATCGGCTGGCCAAGTCTTGCGTCTGCAGCGATTGACCAAGGTCGTGCAGCGGCAGCTCACATGTTAGGCCTTTCGGACTTCCGCTACATCGATGAGGTACCAACGGGTATCTACACCATTCCAGAAATCAGTTCGGTTGGTAAAACTGAGGAAGAATTAACACGCGAATGTGTACCTTACGAAGTAGGCCAAGCCTTCTTTAAAGATACAGCACGTGCGCAAATTTCTGGCGAAACCGTGGGTATGATCAAAATCCTATTCCATCGCGAAACCTTGGCAATTTTGGGTATCCACTGCTTTGGTGATCAAGCGTCGGAGATCGTACACATCGGTCAAGCGGTTATGCGTCAAGAAGGTGAGGGGAATACGATCCGTTACTTCGTGAACACCACCTTTAACTACCCAACCATGGCCGAAGCTTACCGTGTAGCGGCTATTGCTGGTCTAAACCGCATCGCTAACCTGTAAAACGTCATAAGCGTTTTAACTAGGTTTTATCAAAGGCGCTCTTAGTGGAGCGCCTTTTTTATGGCGGTTGTGACGAGTGTGGTTTGGCGCCTTGCTCGTTCTAGTATTGTTCAATTGATTTGCGCCTTGGAGGGCGTTGTTGTGGCTCAAAAAATCGTAGCGTTTGGCGTGGCCCTCTTGGTGGGCTTGTTCATTATGTTTATCGGCATGTTTATCATGGCGAACGAACCCACCAAGCTTATCGAAGATATGCGCGTGGGTTTTAAGCAAGATAAGTTTTACGATGCGTCTCGTCAGCGCGAGTTGTTGGTGAATTTTTGGTATCCATCAGCTTCGGCACAGCCTGAGGTGCTTGCCGATAGCGCTGTGTTTAATGGCTTTTCGGCGACGCCCAATGCACGCTTTGATGAAGGCCTAAAGCCACTTGTGATTCTCTCTCATGGCAGTGGCGGTAGTCGCGTTAGTCAGGCTTGGCTAGCGACTGAGCTTGCAAACCAAGGTGCGCTGGTTATTGCGCTTAACCACCCTGGCAGCACCTCAGGTGATTCGGCGGCGCAAACCAACATTTTGGCGTGGCATCGCCCCTTAGATGTTTCTTTTGTGATTGAAAGCCTACTTCGCCATGGGGCTTATCGCCACCATGTAGACCCCGCTCGCATCTCAGTTGTCGGTCACTCTCTTGGTGGTTACACCGCATTGGCGCTAGGTGGTGGGCGGCTCTCCCAAGGCGATTACATTCGTTACTGCCAAGAGATGCCAATCCATCCTGACTGTGCTTTCTATCAGCAAGGTGGTGTCGACTTGCAAAAGATCAACTCGGCGCGCTTTGAGGCCAGCTACCGCGACCCAAGGGTTAAGGGGGTAGTCGCGATTGATCCAGCTTTTGCGGGCGCAATGAACTTCTCTGATGTGTCGAGTGTTAATGACATGCTCGTTATTGTCCCGTCGGAGCTTTCTGCTGAAGGTTATGACCTGAAAGGCAAGGCGCTAGTTGAGCGCAACAGTGAACGTATGTCGTCCGCAACAGTCGAAGGCGCGCATCATTTTAGCTTTTTACAAAGCTGTAAAATGGCCGGTTATTACCTAATCAAACTCATGGATGAACAAGGCCATTTACTTTGTCAGCGGGAGCAGGACACAACGCGAGCGGAGGTGCATCAAGCGACGGTTAAACTCACCCTCGATTACTTGCGAGCACAAGGTTTGATGAACTAAGTATTTGAAGGTCACTCTTGAACCAATTTTAAGGCGCTGGGATAAAACCTAGCGCCTTTTTTTGTGACTTACGTTAGGTTGGGCCGTGAGCTTTTATCTATAAGGAATCTAATGATGTATAAATTTGTAATTACGATTGACCTTGTGCCGGGTGGCTTGGAGAAAATCTTAGAAAAGGCGCCAAAGGCCCTTGAGTTGACCCGTGCAGAAGAAGGGTGTATCTCTTATGAATTCTACACCAGTATCGATAACCCTAATCGTTTAGTGTTTATCGAATGCTTTGTTTCCAAAGAAGCCCATGAATGGCACTGTGAACAGCCTTACACCAAGGAGTTCATTGAGTTCCATGAAGCGTTTCACACATCACTAACCTTTGAAACGGTTAATATAGCGTAGCTCTTGCTCTCTCCGATGTTTCTATTATAGGACTTCGCATGCTGCAATCGGTTTGCAGCAGAGTACGAGGGAAGCCGGCTAAGGAGAGAATATGTACCTGCTATCTGCGTTTACAAAAAGTGCACTACATCTTCGTTACTGTGCACTGATGTTTGTTTGCGTGCTGGTCTCAGCATGTAACTCAGAAACAACAATCGGAGATCTAGTGGGCGGCGCACCAATGCTGAGCGGTACGCCTGCTGACTCTGGGATTGTTGTTGTCGATTATGAGTTGGCGTTACCGGCAGGGCATAGCTTTCGCACCGTATACCCTATTGGTAATGAACAGGCTTATCTCGAAAATATCGAGACCAAAGAGCGTTTTACGGCGACAGACCAGCGCCGCTCGACCTTTTTATTTTCGGGTATTCCCGAAGGGCAATACCACTTCATGATGGCGTCTATTAGCGCTTATTTAGTCGACGCAACGGACGTTTCGGGTGAGCAAAAAAGGCATACTTACGCTTTTGCGAGAGGGCCAGTGGTTAACCAAGTTATAGCGGTAGCCGCAGGACAGGGGCATTATTACGGTCGCTTAAATATCTTTAGCCAGCCGCAGCCCGGTTTTGAAGCGCCGAGCCCACTTTCAGACAATGCAGAGTCTATCGGCCCAATGGATACGATTATCATCAAGGATGAAAAGCGAGAGCGCTATGTTTGGGGTGTATACGCCAAGGTATATGCTAAATCAGCATGGGCTCAGGTATTCGCAGGCCAGTAACTGATATTAGTCAGTACTGAGAATAATCAGCGTTAGCGAAGGGCAAA
Organism: Pontibacterium sp.; assembly: GCA_049603715.1. Lineage (GTDB taxonomy): Bacteria > Pseudomonadota > Gammaproteobacteria > Pseudomonadales > Balneatricaceae > Pontibacterium. Next base: position 40,873 of record JBMYSW010000028.1, read on the forward strand.
TGTAAACCAACATTCGCCCTTTTTTATGAACGTTTGTTAGTTGATTCGCCTAACGGTACTAAGCGTATATCTGTCTCAATCTCTTTGAGTAGCGAAGCGTATGCAGCAGAGGTAATGTCGTTTAGCGACTCAGATTGCGCAAGGCTTCGCATTGCCGCCTGTTTATGTTCGTGGGTTTCTAAAAGGCGTAATGCAGCCCGCACAACCTCGCTCGCAGAAGCGTAGCGTCCTTCCTCAATCAGTTGATGAATAAACTGATCAAAGTGATTGCCTAAAGTAATACTCGTGTTTTTAGCCATTGCTTACTCTCCAGAGTCCTTTCGGTACCAATTTATACCAAAAATTGGTATAAAGCTCCTCGAAACATGAGGTATTTTTGCAGTTGCCTGATGTAAATCAAGGACTTACTGTAAAGCCTTGTGTTTGCCAGAAACCACCTAGGCGCTTTTAGGTGCCTAAGGCTTTCACATTACACTTATAACAGGCGAAACGCCAAAGCTCTTAGTAAGGGATAATATTATGAACAAAACAAATATGGTATTGATGGGTGCCATGGTGGTGATGTCATCACATGCAATGGCAAAAGCCGATGCTCCAGTTGCAGATAGCGTGATTGCAGAACAGCGTGCGAACCTAGCTAAAAACACCGAAGGTCAGGGCTTTGGTCCTCAGTCTCCGCGTGACCTAGATACATTGGTGGGCCAAAACTCACGTGCATTTTCAAAAGCACCTGCCCACACACAAATGAACCTGTGTAACATTCACTTTCACAAAAATGCTGAGCACAAAGGCGGTGAATTTACTGAATACGCAGGCAACGGCGACGGTAAAGGTTTTCAAACCGGCTTTAAATACACCGGTAAGCTAAGCGCGGCGGAAAGCAAAGCAGCAGCAGGTGTATGTGACAGCAAACACGGCGCACTTAGCGTAGGCGATACGATTGAAGTTCACTACGTACATACCACTGCACAAGTGATTCCTGGCCCAACCTTGGGTGCGTGTCTAAGTGACGCCATTAAAAACCCGCAGTTCCGTGTAGAAGGGCAGGTTTATGTGTTGGTTAACGATAAAGATGCACTGGACTTTAAGTCATTGGCAGATTACGCCAAGGTAGACGGTTACTACCAAGCGACAAATATTCCAACCAACACAGGTACGCCAATTGAGTACGCAGGCTCAACTACTGGCCCAGGTTACAACGAAAAAGGTTCACCTTTCCAAGTTACTTGGAGCGTTCGCCCGAAAGTAGCAAAAGTCGATATTGCGTCGGTAGGTGCTTGGTGTAAAGGCAATACCTTTAACGAAGATCACGCACATGGTGTACGCAACCTAGTGATCAACCCAGACCTTATCTCGAATATCGATAAGTAATGACCCGTGACCTCAGTGATTTTGAGGTGACCAGACTGGCTTAAGTTCATTAAGCCAGTCGTGCTCTGAGCCTATGGCATAGGGGTGGGAAGAGTGTGGGTTTTTGTCGTTCTTCGAGGATGAATGTTGAGGGAGTGGGTTTGAGGTGTACATCTGAAAACTACAATAAAGTGTCGTTCAAGCAAGTGAGTGGAGATTGTGGAGCGAGAGTGGGGTATGGTTGGGGAGGATATACGTCACATTGACGTATTTAATCACGTCACAGTGACGTATATTTAGCTGTTATATCGCTCTATGAGTTTTTGGTAAGTTTGTACGTAAGCTGCCACGTTTGTGCTTTTAGCGGGTGTGTTACCATCAAGTCAGTGCTGGGCTCTATACCAGCAGTTTCGTTCTTGGTGCCGCCTTTGGGCTTTGCATTATCGGGTACATTGTTCCGGTTGGTATGGTGTGCCTTTAAGGAAAATAGGTTTGGCCGCAGGCTATTTGCTCTGTCGGTCATGTTTAACAACAGTGGTTCCGCTTACGCTTCACAACGTGCTTTTAGGGCGTTGCGGCAGTCGCTGTTATAACAAGTTGCCAAAGTACGCATGCTGCCTTTGGCATCACGCCGGACAGCCTCCACTTCGTTTCGGCTGCCGCTTGGCAAGGCGTTATGTGTCTTGAGGAAAGTCATGCGTAAGAATCAAAGGAATGAGCGAAGCGAAGGACCAATAATCGGCTTTTGTATGGGGCAATTGGCTGCCACTTTTTTTGCCATTCCTACGGCGGCCTTGCTCTGGTTCGCCACAAACAAGCATCTTGCGATCTGGGGCCCACCCGACACGTTTATAGGCTCCACAGGTTTTTGGCTTGTCCTCGGCTTCTTTGCATTCGTATCTTTATTTCTGCCGAATCTTTTTCCGTCACTTTTAGGTAAGGTTTGGCACGGTTTAATCAGGTTTGAGCAATGGTTTTAAACACATAACAAGTTGCAGCACTTAAGCCGCTACGCGGCTCGGACCTTCGCAAGTGTTGCTTGCTTCGGCCCGTATGCAAAGCGTTATGTTTCAAGGAGTTCTTAA
>JBMYSW010000029.1:0-42106 GCA_049603715.1 Pontibacterium sp.
GTTTGGTTTCACCCTAAGCATAGCTTAGGGGTGAGGCGGACCATCTCATTAAGCCGCTACCCCTCGGCAACGGCTCTTTGATCAGCGAAAAGTAACTTAGCTACTAAGTACCTTTTCACCACGTGCAATACCAGAAACACCCGAACGCACCACCTCAAGAATACTTTGAGAAGGCGAGATAGACTCAATAAAAGCGTTCAGTTTGCTGCTAGAACCGATCAACTGCACAGTAAAGGTACCTGCGGTAACGTCGATGATTTGACCACGGAAGATATCAGCTACACGCTTAATCTCAGCACGCGCTGTGCTGTTATTTGCTTTTAGCTTAATCATCATCAGCTCGCGCTCAATGTGCTCGCCGTCAGTCAAGTCAACAACCTTTACTACGTCGATTAGCTTGTTGAGCTGCTTGGTGATCTGCTCTACCACATGCTCGTTACCCAATGTCGTTACCGTAAGGCGAGACAAGGTTGAGTCATCAGTAGGCGCAACCGTAAGGCTGTCGATGTTGAAGTTACGCTGCGCAAACAAACCAACCACACGAGACAAAGCGCCTGGCTCATTTTCCAAAAGTACTGAAATAATATGTCTCATGCTTAGGTTCTCTCTGTTTTGCTTAGCCACATATCACGCATAGAACCACGTGGTACCTGCATTGGGTAAACGTGTTCGTATGGATCAACGGCAATATCCATAAATACCAAACGGTCTTTTAGGGAGAAAGCTTCTTGCATAGCGGCTTCTAGGTCAGCTGCTTTTTCTACACGCATACCAATATGGCCGTAAGACTCTGCCAACTTAATAAAGTCAGGCAAAGACTGCATGTAAGACTGCGAGTGACGAGACTCATAGTTCATATCTTGCCACTGACGAACCATGCCCAAAGACTGGTTGTTCAAGCACAAGATTTTTACTGGCAAGTCGTATTGGCTACAAGTCGACAGCTCTTGAATATTCATTTGAATAGAGCCTTCGCCTGTTACACACGCAACGTCTGCATCTGGGAAGTTCAACTTAATACCCATGGCTGCTGGCAAACCAAAGCCCATGGTGCCCAAGCCGCCTGAGTTGATCCAACGGTTTGGCTTATTGAACTTGTAGTATTGCGCCGCAAACATTTGGTGCTGACCTACGTCAGAACATACGAATGCATCGCCACGAGTTACCTTATCTAGGGTCTCGATTACGAATTGAGGCTTCATCTTGTCAGAGTCGGCTGTTTCGTAACGGCCACCGTGACGACCGCGCCATTCGTCAATTTGCTTCCACCAAGCTTCCAGCGCTTCGGTGTTCTTAGGTTGACCCATGGTGCGAACAAGGTTGTTCATTTCGGTCAACACAGCTTTTGCTGGGCCTACGATTGGTACGTGTGCAGAGATCGTTTTAGAGATTGACGCAGGGTCAATGTCTACGTGAATGATCTTAGCGTTTGGACAGAATTTCTCGGTCGCATTGGTTACACGGTCATCAAAACGCGCGCCGATGTTAAGTACAACATCTGCGTGGTGCATAACCATGTTTGCTTCGTAGCTACCGTGCATGCCTAACATGCCAATAAATTGACGATCACGCGCTGGGTAAGCCCCCAAGCCCATCAACGTATTTGTACATGGCAAGTTAAGTGATTGAACAAGTTCGATCAGCTCTTCGGCTGCATGACCAATAACAACACCACCACCGGCAAGCACAACTGGGCGCTTCGCCGCCATAACCATTTCCATCGCTTTGCGAATTTGACCTGAATGGCCACGGTTAACAGGGTTGTAAGAGCGCATTTTGATCGACTTTGGATATTCGTATTCAAAGCGGTCTGTTGGCGTTGTCATGTCTTTAGGAATATCTACCACAACTGGACCTGGACGGCCGCTTTCAGCGATATGGAACGCTTTTTTGATAATGGTAGGAATATCTTCTGGACGCTGTACGCTGAAGTTATGCTTAACCACCGGACGAGAAATACCCATCATATCGGTTTCTTGGAAAGCATCTTCACCAATGAGGTAGCTCATTACCTGACCGGTAATAACCACCATCGGAATTGAGTCCATGTATGCCGTTGCGATACCGGTCACGGCATTTGTCGCACCTGGGCCCGACGTTACCAATGCCACGCCCGCTTTACCGGTTGCGCGCGCATAGGCGTCAGCCATATGAGTTGCAGCTTGCTCGTGACGGACGAGTACGTGCTCAACTTCATCTTGCTGGAAAATTGCGTCGTAAATGTGCAGCAATGAGCCGCCAGGATAGCCGTAGATATGTTTTACGCCTTCGTCACGAAGCGCGCGAACAACCATTTGTGCGCCTGAAAGTAGTTCCACTGTTTTCACCCTCTAACTGATCCAGTCATCTGCTGGATACCGACAGTTTTGTTTCTGCAACGAGGAACGATGCCTGCATAAACTTTACGGTTAATAAAGCATGCTGAGACTGCCAGAATCTTGATTTAATAAAACGAGACACGAGCGGCTGACGTTCGAGGCTTACCGGCGCTGAGGATCGCTCAGACGGAAGACCTGCGGCTCGCTAAAACCCCTTGGTTTTAACGGAACCGGAGCGTTCGGGGTTACCTACTTGCCACAGATCTCGAAGATATAGGTGGCGGATTCTCTCATCTTGCTACTGTATATTCAAGGCACAAACCATCATCCACATGAATATTCTCTATTGTGGTTGCCAAAAGGTCTAAAGGGGTGGAGATTTCGTATGAGTTAAGTGGTGATTTTGACAGAGGTCATTTATAGTGAAATAACGGCTCTTAGCCGTCTATTCACGTATTTTTTTATTAAGGAGCCAGCATGGGTAGTTCTAAAGAGCTTCAGCAAGAGCGTATTATCAACGAGTTATTGCTGTTCATCCGTCGCGTGTTAGCCGAACCAGAAATTAGCGCGCAAGCCATGGACATTGCACGCAAGTACTACAAAGAAGATAACGCACATTACTTAATTGCAGAAGAGCTGGGCGCAACCACGAATGTCCGTTTTCCGGTCGAGCACAGTGCCGCAGACACCTTGTTTTTAAAGCTATTAATTGATGTCGTTAAAGACGAAAAAGCACTTTACTAACCGCCTTTAAAGCGAGTATCACTCCACATCAAACTGAAGCTTGCCAGACGTTAACTGGTCAAATAACTCAGTTTCTAGCATTGGCTTTGCAAATAAGTCGCCTTGGAAATAATCACACCCTTGGGCAGCCAAGAGATTAACCAAGGCGTCGTCTTCAGCCCCTTCACACACCACGCGTAGGCCATAGCTTTTGGCCAAGCTCAGTACCGATGTAAGCACTTCTCGTTGATCAACAGAGGCATGATTCGCCAGCCATAAGCGATCTAGCTTGATCACATCCATTGGCAGCTGATCGAGATAAGACAACGACGACAACCCCGTACCAAAATCATCCAGCACTAGGCCGACACCTAATTCGCGTAATGCCACCAAGGGTTCCTCATCTCCCACATCTGACATGGCCGTACGCTCGGTGATTTCGAGCATAATGCCCGAGGGCTTCACCCCTACCAAGGAAGCAACTTTTTCAACCACGCCCGCTAAGTTCTGCTGATACATCGCAGGCGATACATTCACACTCACCTTAAACGCCACGTCTAACTGGCGCTGGAACTGCTTGAGTGTGTCACACGCTCGGGTGAGTACCCATTCGCCAAGCTGAGCACCCAAGCCATGGGTTTCAGCCACATCAATAATCTCTTGTGGCGCAATAGCACCCAAAGTGGGGTGCTGCCAGCGCAGCAACGCCTCTACAGCATAAACTTCGTTGGAGTTCGCCCGTAAAAGCGGCTGATAACACACATACAGCTCTTCAGCGTTTAATGACCCCGTTAGCAGCTTACGCAAGTCACCTTCGAGCTGACGAACACGGGCCATTTCACGCTGCAGCCCTTCGTCGCATAAAGCCACTTTTTGCGCACCTTGCTGCTTGGCGTGATACATGGCCATATCGGCATCAAAGAGCAGCTCCTCAGCGCCCGTTTCACCAAAGGTCTTACGACCCACGCCAACACTGGCATCAATATGCCAGGAGCCATCTTTTAACGTCACTGGGCGACATATCGCCTCCACCAATGCTTGACCGTATGCCAGTGCCTCCTCATCACTTAAGGGGCGACGTAACAATACAGCAAACTCATCCCCGCCCAGTCGCGCGGCAAAGTCATCGGTATTAAGCGTGGCATTGATGCGTTTCGCGGTGTGCTGCAGCACCTCATCTCCGGCTCGGTGCCCTAGCTGATCATTAATTTGTTTAAAGCCATTAAGGTCGATCAAGAGTACCGTAAGCTGGTTGCCTCGCGTGGCTTTTTGGGCAGCTGCCTCTAATACCTGATTAAAGTACCCGCGGTTCGGTAAGCCCGTTAAACCGTCGTGATTCGCATAGTGACGACTGTCTTTGACCTCTCGAAACAAGAGCGCAATCAACACAAAGCCACTCACAAGTAAACCAGCAAAGTAGAGTATAAGTTGGTTAAATATATTGTTGACTAACGATGCTCGATAATCGGTACTACGGGAGGAGAAGTATTCTGCAGCCAACAAGCCAAGCGGCTCTTCAAAGGCCAAAAAGCGCTCTTGGATTTGGCGGACTTCGAGACTATCGCCCAACGGCAGCTGTACTAGTTCAGGCTCAGTAAGCTCTAATGCCCACTTCATTTCATCGAGAAGCTCGCGTACCCCCACCATTTGCCGAGGCAAACGAGTTTCGTCCGAAACCATCGAAAGATCGACACGACTCCAAAAAATATCAAAGGCTAAAACTAGGTCTTCATAACTGGCTGCACCATGACGATACAGCGAGATCATACGAGTAAAGTCGCTATACTCTAACTCTATTTTATTGAGCGCCCACATAGTGGCCGGAAAGCTAACCACCACGCGCTTGGTGGCCTCACGCTGTTCCATAAACAGCGCGCCACCAAAAACTAAAAAGAGCACAATTGCACAGCCAAAAGCAGTAACTTTTGTTTGCGCCGCCTTTACTCGAACCACGTACCCTTACCTATCGCGCTTCTATGGACTTTAACTGCCAGACCATTTGTAAATAGTTATCTTGAATCTGTTCGTCGGGCATATCATCCAGTGGCAACAACACCCAAACAGGCCCTTTATTGCGGACAGGCATAGGCTGACCGTCTTGCTGGATCACGAGTACTGCTAAGTTGGTAAAGTGAGGCGTGAGCTCTGCGGTGTAACGGTTTAAGGCTGTCATCAATAAGTCCTTTTGGCCCAGCATACCCGCGTCTTCTAACACATCGGTTAATTTCGGGCCTTGGTACTGGTTTGGCCCCGCTGTCCAAGGTGTATTGGTAGTAAACACCTGTTGCTCAAACGCCAATAAATCATCGTAGCTGTAGTGCTTTTGCACTCGCTCACCTTGCGAGGTGTGAATCAGAGTTAAAATAGCCTTATCTGCAGCGACAACAGGGGTCGACATAAAACCCAATAGCGCAAATACAACACACACCCAAGCAGGTAGGCGCATAGACCTCATTTCTAACTTCTTCACGATTTTACCTCATAGATATAGCTTTGCTTCGCTTCGTATCTTAGGACATTCATCGCCATTTCGCACCCACAGCTCGACATTTCTCAGGCATAAAAAAACCTCTGCAAGGCTAACCTAGCAGAGGTTCTATAGTGAGCTAAACTGAGCCGCAACTTATACTGCAAACTCCGTTGCAATTTGCTTACACCATTTTTCTAGACGCTCATCCGTCATTTCGCGCTGTGTATCTTCATCTAGCGCCAAACCAACAAAGTGCTTACCGTCTTCGGTGAGAGCTTTGGACTCGTCAAACTCATAGGAGTCGTCTTTTGGCCAATGACCCGTCACGGTCGCACCTTTCGCGACAATTTTGTCGTGCAACATACCCATGGCATCAACAAACCACTCAGAGTAGCCGAGTTGATCGCCCAAACCGATAAAGGCCACTAGTTTGTCGTCAAACTCGTAGTGGTCAATCGCATCCCAAATTTCTAGCCAGTCTTCCTGAACTTCACCGTAGTCCCATGTTGGAATCGCAAAAATAATTTGGTCGTAAACATCCACGATGTCTAGGCCCACGTCTTTTACATCAAACAATTCCACTTCGTGCTCGGGCAATAGCACTTTTACTTTTTCGGCCACATCCGAGGTATTACCTGTGGTTGAGCCATAGATTACTGCGATCATTTCGAGGTCCTTTAATGCCCTTAAAGGCACTTAAGGTGAAGCCTTTATTGGGCGTAAACATATAAAAACGATAATGATAATGAATATCATTTACATATCAAGTCTTTTCTTCCCTCACCTGCCGTGACAAAAAAGGCAAAGCGGTCGCTTTGCCTTATCTGAACTCGCTACCCGCATTACAGGTAATTAGCTAAAGGCTATTTGCCCGTCAACCACGTCCATTTTGATTTCAGAGCCCGGAGTAAACTCACCCGCCAATAAAGCGCTGGCCAATGGGTTTTCGATACGGGCCTGAATCACACGCTTAAGTGGGCGTGCACCGTACGCTGGCTCAAAGCCTAACTCGCAAATGTATGCCATGGCTGCATCACTCAATGTGAGGCTGAGTTGCTGTTCAGCCAAACGCTTACGCAGACGGCCCAACTGAATTTCGGCAATGCCTTGCATTTGCTCTTTGCGAAGCGAGTGGAACACCACCATTTCGTCGATACGGTTAACCACCTCTGGACGAAAGTGATTACCCACGGTTTCCATAATGGCTTTTTTCATCAAGTCATCATCGCCATCGCCCATGGTTTGGATTAACTCCGTACCTAAGTTAGACGTCATAACCACCAGCGTATTACGGAAATCCACGGTACGACCTTGACCGTCAGTTAAGCGTCCGTCTTCGAGCACCTGTAGCAAGATGTTGAATACATCTGGGTGTGCTTTTTCCACCTCATCTAGCAAAAGCACTGAGTAAGGCTTACGACGTACAGCTTCAGTCAGGTAACCGCCAGACTCATAACCCACGTAGCCCGGAGGCGCACCAATCAGGCGAGCCACTGAGTGCTTCTCCATAAACTCCGACATATCCACACGAATCATGGCATCTTCGCTGTCGAACAAGAAACCTGCCAAGGCTTTACACAACTCAGTTTTACCCACACCGGTTGGGCCTAGGAACATAAACGAGCCTTGTGGGCGATTTGGATCTGCCAAGCCTGAACGCGAACGGCGTACGGCATTAGAAACCGCCGTAACTGCCTCTTCTTGGCCAACCACTTGTTGGTGTAATACCGCTTCCATACGCAATAGTTTTTCGCGTTCGCCTTCGAGCATTTTAGACACAGGGATACCAGTCCAACGTGCCACCACTTCGGCCACCTCTTCTTCGGTGACCTTGTTGCGTAGCAACGTCATTTTTTGCTCTTCTTGCTCGGCTTTGCTGGCTTCTGCAAGCTGCTTTTCTAACGCCGGAATAGTGCCGTATTGCAACTCAGACATTTGCGAAAGGTTACCGGCACGGGTCGCTTTTTCCAGCTCTACACGTGCAGCATCTAGTTTCTCTTTCGCTTTCTGTGCGCCTTGCAAGCTAGCCTTTTCGCTTTTCCAAACTTCGTTTAGGTCAGCAAATTCTTTTTCGAGGCCGTGAATGGTATCGACCAAATGCTCCAGACGCTGTTTAGCGGCACTGTCTTTCTCTTTTTTCAGTGCTTCGCGTTCCATTTTTAGCTGAATAATACGGCGCTCTAGGCGGTCCATATCTTCTGGCTTAGAATCCATTTCCATACGAATACGGCTCGCCGCTTCGTCGATGAGGTCAATGGCTTTATCCGGTAACTGGCGATCAGTAATGTAGCGTTGCGACAACTTGGCCGCAGCGATAATCGCTGAGTCGGTAATATCCACACCATGGTGAATTTCGTAGCGCTCTTTTAGACCACGTAAAATCGCCACCGTGTCTTGTTCGCTTGGCTCATCCACCAGCACTTTTTGGAAACGACGCTCTAAGGCCGCATCCTTTTCAACATACTGACGGTATTCATCAAGGGTCGTTGCGCCAACACAATGAAGCTCACCACGGGCCAAGGCAGGCTTCAGCATATTGCCCGCGTCCATGGCACCGTCGGACTTACCCGCACCCACCATGGTGTGTAGCTCGTCGATAAAGAGAATGACTTGACCATCAAGCTTGGCTAGCTCGTTCAGTACCGATTTAAGGCGTTCTTCAAACTCACCACGAAATTTAGCACCCGCAATCAACGCGCCCATATCAAGGGAGAGTACGGTTTTGTTCTTTAAGCCTTCAGGCACTTCGCCATTTACAATACGTTGAGCAAGGCCTTCGATAATCGCGGTTTTACCCACACCCGGCTCACCAATCAGCACTGGGTTGTTTTTAGTACGACGCTGTAGCACTTGGATAGAACGACGAATCTCGTCGTCACGGCCAATCACAGGGTCTAGCTTGCCCGAAGCCGCGCGCTCAGTCAGGTCAACACAGTACTTAGATAACGCTTGGCGGTTGTCTTCTGAATTGGCGTCGTTCACGGTTTCTCCACCTCGTACTTGGCTAATCACTTGTTGCAATTTGTTGGTATCAGCGCCTGCTTTTTTAAGCGCTTGTGCAGCGTTGGTTTTGTCGTCCAACATGGCCAACAACACGGTTTCGCAAGCAATAAACTGGTCGTTTTGCTTCATTGCCAGCTTTTCACTGCGCACCAATAAACGCGATAACTCTGGCGATGCCCGCAGATCATCGTTGCCCGGTACTTTGGGCATATCGTTTAACGCAGTGGATACCGAGGTTTTAAGGCTAGGCATAGCCACACCAGCCTGTTGCAGCACTTGGTACGATGTACCTTGGGTATCATCCAAAAAGGCAGCTAATAGGTGAATAGGCTCAATGTAGTTATGGTCGTGGCTCAAGGCCAATGACTGGGCGTCAGAAAGCGCCGCTTGAAGTTTGGCGGTAAATTTATCAGGTCTCATTCGAGTCTCCTTCATAAAACAGTTGCAGCTTTTCAGCCTGCGTTCGACACTCCCGAAGCAAGTGCACAGTGCGAATCGCGCACCACTAGCCAACGTTTTTGGCCTAGTAGCGGATTCAAGTCAGGCCAGCGTGGCCTGCTCTCTTATTGTTTATATGAGGGCAAATAAAGCGGGATTCAAGCGAGGAAATATGAAAAATTCGGCATGACCTGCCCCGCTTTGAGCTCAGTCAAACAGCGGAGCGAGAATTGGGTTGCATAAGGTGTTTGCAAGCGAAATAGGTGAAACTCAGGTCACTCAACAAAATCAAAATACTGATTAGGGAAAGGCTCGTTTGCAAGGGTAAAGTGCCACCATTCTTTATCAAAAGGCACAAAGCCCTGCGCCACCATCACGGCTTGCAACAGCATGCGGTTAGCACGTGCCTGTGGGCTAATACCCATGGCATCTAACCAGCTCTCGGGGCCAAAGAAATCAAAACAGGTCCCCATATCCAGCGCTTCGCCCGTAACGGCATCGACCAAAGTGACATCTAAGGTGCTACCCCGTGAATGACTTGAATGCTTAATTAGGTAACCATCGCCAAACAGGGCGGGCTTAGGCAAATGCGGGTAATAGGTCGCTTTTTGTGTTTCATCGCCTGCCACACTGGACCAAGTAATAAAGTCGTTCACCGCACGTTGGGGACGATAGGTATCAAACACCAACAAGCTTAAGCCAAACTCACTCAACGCCGCCTGCACCTTTGCCACCGCCTCTGCCGCTGCATGTGTTAACCAAGGCGTAAGTGAGTGCTTACCTCGCACGTATCCGTCTACTGGTCGGCCTAAAAAGTTATCTGTACCGGCATACTTCAAATCAATATGAAGCGATGGCACGTACGCTTTTAAGTCTACAAATTCAGCGGGACGATGAGCCTGTACAAGGGGCTCGGGAGCGGTAACGTTTGACACAGAAGGTCCTTATAAAAAGCATACACCCGAATAGGTGATAGCACGGTAAGCAAGTGCTTAAGAGTATAGCACCTTACGTGGTTTATCCTATGCTCTTCGCTCTAGCCCTACGGTAAGGTACGGCACTAACGAAAATCACGAGAGCGTACATTTAACGCCTGCCAGTGATCACTCAAATCTTCCAGCTTCCCTGCCACCACATGCACCACTTCGCCTTCTTTCTCTAACACACCAGACACTTTTAAAACGCGCGCACGCAACAAGGCTTGTCGCTGTGCTTTGGCGGTATTAAGCCATACCACCAAATTAATTTGCCCCGTGTGGTCTTCTAAGGTCACAAAGGTAACACCACTGGCTGTGCCGGGTCGCTGGCGATTGGTTACTAGCCCCACAACATGAACCAGTTGACCATGGCGAGCAGAAGCTAACTCGTTGGCATGTAGGCATTTGCTTAAGTTAATTTGCTCTCGTAACAGCTCAATAGGGTGTCGCCCTAAACTTACCCCAGTGTGGCGAAGGTCTTCTTCGAGGCTCGATAACTCAGAAGGAGCCGCTAAGGCTTCGTTTATTGGCGCATCGTCTTGCTGACCATTGGCCCACAACATCGGCTGAGCCAGTAGCGCCCAGCGCGCTTGATAGCGGTGTAAGCCTAAACTCTGTAGTGCACCTGCTGCAGCGAGTTTTTCCCAGTCTTGGCTCGCTAAGCCACAGCGCTGGCGTGCCTCGTTAATATGGCTAAAGGCGTTCGTGCCACGCGTGCTTAACAATTGCTCTGCTGCTCGTTGCGATAAGCCTTTAATTAACCGAAACCCTAATCGCAGCGAAGGCTTTATGTGTGGCGACTTTGCTCGTGGTATATCGCTGGCTTCGGGGTTGGGCTTATCTGAATTGTCAGGGTACTCCAAGGTGTGCTGCCACTGGCTAGCATTAATATCCACAGGCAACACGGTCACACCATGACGAATTGCGTCTTGAATTAACTGCGACGGCGAATAAAACCCCATAGGCTGGCTGTTGAGTAGCGCACAACAAAAGGCCGCTGGGTAATAACGCTTTTGCCATGCCGAAACATACACCAATAAAGCAAAGCTGGCCGCGTGCGACTCGGGAAAGCCATATTCCCCAAAGCCTTCTATTTGGCGACAAATACGCTCGGCATAGTCGGCAGAATAACCACGGGCTAACATCCCTTCCACCAGCTTTGCTTGATAAGGCGCTAGAGCACCGTTGCGCTTCCATGCCGCCATCGCCCGCCGTAACTTGTCAGCTTCGCCACCGCTAAACCCTGCTGCCACCATCGCCAAACGAATAACCTGTTCCTGAAAAATCGGCACACCTAAGGTGGGCTGTAACACCTCGCGCACCGCATCACTGGGGTATTCCACTGGCTCTAAGCCATCGCGACGGCGTAAATACGGATGCACCATATCACCCTGTATCGGGCCGGGGCGCACAATAGCCACTTGAATAACTAGGTCGTAATAACAACGAGGCTTGAGCCGTGGCAGCATATTCATTTGCGCACGGGACTCAATCTGAAACACGCCCACGGTATCGGCATGGCACAAACGGTCGTATACCGCAGGGTCTTCTCGGGGTATATCTTGCAGTCGCATTGGCTGCTCTGGGTTGTGGCTAATCAGCTGCAAACATTTGCGAATCGCGCTCAGCATGCCAAGGGCCAGCACATCGACTTTGAGTAAGCCAAGGCTTTCAAGGTCGTCTTTGTTCCACTGAATGAGAGTGCGATCCGCCATGGCGGCATTTTCGATAGGTACTAACTCAGATAGCAGCCCTGCTGAAATCACAAAGCCCCCTACATGCTGTGACAGGTGCCGAGGAAAATCTAAAATACGGGCCACGTGCTCCACAAATAGCGCATATTGCTGACTCATCGACTCACCACCCAAGGCCACTAATTGAGTAAGCCAAGGCATTTCTTTATCACGACGATCAAGCTGGTGGATAAGGTGCGTGAGGTAATGCTCATCCATTCCCAGCGCTCGCCCGACATCACGAATGGCGCTTTTGGCACGATAGCGAATCACCGTTGCGGCAAGGCCTGCCCGCTTGCGACCGTAACGGCGGTAGATGTACTGAATCACCTCTTCACGGCGCTCGTGCTCAAAGTCCACGTCAATATCCGGTGGCTCGTTGCGCTCGGGCGAGATAAACCGCTCAAACAACAAGTTCACTTGCAGTGGGTCCACTTCGGTAATGTGCAGGCAATAACACACCACCGAGTTGGCGGCCGAGCCTCGCCCTTGGCACAAAATGCCTTGGCCGCGAGCAAATTCCACAATGTCGGCAATAGTTAAAAAGTAGTGCTCGTAACGCAGCTGCTTAATCACGGCTAACTCGTGCTCAATTTGCTTGGCGACCTTATTCGGCACCCCTTGGGGGTAGCGCTGCTCAATCCCTTGTTCGACACGCAGGCGCAACCACACATCAGGTGCTTCGCCTTTAGGGACTAGCTCAGGCGGATATTCATAGCGCAAACTACTTAGCTCAAACTGACATTGCTGGGCAATCACTTGGGTTTGCACAAGCCAATCGGACGGATAAATGTGAGCGAGTTTTTTTAAGCTACGCAAGTGGCGTTCGGCATTACTAAATAACGCCCCCGTGCATGCATCAAGACGTTGGTTATGGCGAATCGCCGTCAGCACATCTTGTAACGACTGTCGTGAAGGGTGATGCATATGTACATCATTACCGGCCACACAGGGCAGTTGCCACAGCTCACTTAAGTATTCGTAACTTTGGCGCATCTGGTTTTTATCAGTATCGAGCATTAACTCGGCCAATAACCACATACGCTGCGGAAAAGCTTGGGCCAGTGTCGCAATGTTTTGGCTGAGTGGATTAGGTAGCTGTCGCGCGCTTTGTAACACCGCATCCATGCCTTCAAGGCTAGGGCGATAGCACAATAAACAACCTTCCAGCCCTGTGGAGAAGTCGGCCCACTGCACCTCATACTCACCTTTTTTTGCACGGCGACGGCAACGACTAATCAGCGCACATAAAGCGCCATAAGCAACACGTGTAGGAGCAAGCACTACAAGGCAGTGGCCTTCTAGGTAAAACTCTGCACCAATAATCAGCTGAATAGGCTGTTCTTTTGCCGCTTCCCATGCACGCACAACACCTGCCACCGAACATTCATCCGTCATCGCCAAAGCTTGATAACCCAGTTTCACCGCCTGTTCGACTAACTCATGCGGGTGCGAGGCGCCGCGCAAGAAGCTGAAGTTACTTAAGCAATGTAGCTCGGCATAGGGCAAAGCCTTAGGCGCTTCTGTTGCCGCCTTTTGGGCATCAGGCTTGTTCGGTCGTAACGGCACCACCACATCATGCCTTACCGGCTTAACCGATTTATCCGAACCAGCCATGTAAGTACCATTGCTTTTGGTCATCTAAAAACAGCCAGCCTAGCGCCCCTTGTGGCCAGCGACCGCGGTAATAGTCGCGCCGCATGGGTTGCTGCCACCAGCCAGAGACCACACGCTCTGGCCCGGCTTCGAGCTGAATACAGGCTTCTACATAATCGCGTTCTAAGGGCTCAGGTTGGGCAAGCAGCCATAAAGGCCGCAAAGGAATGAGCAGGCTTGCTTCTGTTGGTTTATTCACCCTTGCTTTTGATGGCTTAGCACTTCCACTGAGTAACTGCCCTGCCACTTCAGGCCGTGGGTCACTTATATTACAAAAGCTCATCACCGCATCTTCACCTAAGCGGCTCACTATGCGATTAAGCAGGGCGTCACTACTTTCGTGTGTGGCATCATCAAACAGGTCGGTAGCAATGCGCTGCCCCTCAACAAAGCGCACCACGGTTAAGGTCAGCACCAATACAGGCGCTTGTAAGGCATGCTGCCCTAGCTTTAATCGCCATAGCTCTAACCATGCATTTGGCTCACTCGCCCCTTGTGCATGGGTTAAGGTCAGCGATTCGTTAGTTTTGTCTCGATGATGCAACGTCAGCGCAAGTGCGTGGGCTTTTTGGTCAATTAAGCGCAAGTAGCCCTGCAAGGTTTGCAGCATAGGCTTAAGCGGAAAAAGCAACGCTGCAGCATTGTCGGTTTCACTATAGAGCTCCCGCTCAACAGCAAACTCGGGTGGTGGTTCAAAAGCCCGTTGCGGGTCTGGGCGGCGCCCCGTTAGGCGGTCAAGGTAATCTAATAACGAAGGGCCAAAGCGCTGGCTTAGGCCTTCGCGCTCTAAGGCTTCAAGGTGCCCTAAGGTAAACAGCCCCACACCGTGTAGCTGCTTTTGCTGTTTGGCTCCTAAGCCAATTTGCGATACGGGCATACTGGTGAGTATTTGCATATGCCCTTGTGCATCCAAGGCACAGGTATGGCGTTTTGCTCGCGCTAAACACAAAGCGGCCAAGGGCGTATGGCCTGTGGCTTTATCCACTGTGACAGGTAAAGTCTCTATCGCCTGCGACAACTGCTGCCATAGTGCCTGCACACCGCCAAAATAACGCTGCATACTGGCGATTTCGAACACTAGGCTCGTTGGCAAATGTAAGCTGATTAAGGCGCTAAACTGACCAGACCACAAGGCTAACTCATGGAGCCTATTCTCTACCTCCGATTCACTAGGACACTCATACACGCGCAAGGGCTGACACAAACTACTGGCCGTTGCCAACGCCATGCCAGCCTCCACACCCGCACCTGTAGCCGCCTGATTAGCCAAAACCACACGGCTTTGCTCTGCTAGCACCGATGCTTCGTCACCGTCGTAGCGCAGCTCCAGTGGCAAAAGAGGAAAGTGTAACGCCACCCATAAGGAGGTGTTTGCTGTGCCCTTATTCATCAGTCGCTCATCAACCGCTCGTCACTAGGCTTGCAAGTAAGCGCGTGGCCAGTTTAAAGGCAAGATATGCGCCTGTGTTGGCCAACCACCACGACGTTTGAGCACATCAATGGATACACTGCGATCAGCTGTGCTTTTGGTATCTGGCTTTACGTGCAAACGGTTGGGTGCAGGCGAGCTGTCGTCTTTGGCACGACTTGGGCGTAGTAAAAAGCCATGGCATTGGCCTTCTTGTGCAGCTACTTGTAATCGACGAATGGCTTTTTCGTTCCCTTTAGGCAACCAGCCCAACACCACTTGGCAGCAACCGCTACGCAACGCCTGCTCTAGCACCCATAAACGCTCCGCAAAGCGCTGACTGCGCACTACCTTCATACGGGTTGTGTCGATACCCGCACGCGCAAAGCTCGGGCCATAAGGACAATGAGGAGGGTCAACCCATAGGGCTAGTAACGATGGGGTTTGATGAGCTACAGCGGCCGACTCTTGCTGACGGCGACTGAGCTGTCGTAACAACGGCAATAACAAGGTGAGCTCGCCTATCCCCTCTTGCTGATAAAGCAGCTCGGTGAGCTCACCCTTGGGCCAGCCTCTTCCCAGCATCAACTCATCTAGCGCGTTAAAACCCGTGGGGTGAGCCGCCTTCTCGACGCTCTCCACCCCGTGGCTTGCACGCCATACCTGCCCCTGACTCATTAAGTGACTAACCGACAGGGACTCTGCGACCTGTGCCATATCCACCCCCATAACCTAACAATTAATTACTGTACATATATACAGTATTATGGTGATTATGCGGCCTTCTGCAAGGCCCTCTTAGGTGAAAATCACCAGCAACAGGCATACTGCCCTCGTCACCAAAAGGCTAAAAGCAGGCACAGAGGACCCATGCTCGTTACAGCAAGCCACTAAAAAATAAGGAGAAATAAAGAGGAATAAAGGGGAGTAGAAGGGCAGGTGCGAGTAAAACTACACGCAATTAAGGGTTAGAAATAATCACTGGCATAAGCGCTAAATTCATAAGAAAAGTGGCAAGAGTGGCTTTTCACACTTACTGTTCAGACTGAGAAAGCCACACCACGGTAGCGATACGGCCTGTAGTAGATTGGCGGCGATAAGAGAAAAATTGTGGGTCAGAATAGGTGCAGTAGTCGCCGCCAGAGATCCAGTGTACACCCGCATCACTTAAGCGAATACGTGCCAATTGGTAGATATCAGCAAGCCATTTACCTTCGGCAGGCTGCGGTTTAAAGGCATCACTCACCGCAGGTTTGCTGGTGGCTGGAGCCGCCTCTTCAAAGGCCGCTTTAACCTCACTACCCACTTCAAAGACTTCTGGGCCAATAGCCGGGCCAAGCCACACATGTACTTGGCTTGGGTCATCAAAAACCGCAAGGGTTTGCTCCAGCACGCCCGATACAAGGCCACGCCAACCTGCATGGGCCACAGCCACCTTTTTACCGTCGCTAAAGCAGACAGGCAAACAATCAGCGGTCATGACCACACAAGCTTGCCCTAGTTGATCAGTCCAGCAAGCATCGGCAGTAGGAATCGCCTCTTCCGTGCCCGCTTTAATCACGTCAACACCATGTACTTGGCTCAGCCATTGCGCTGGTGCAGTTAAGCCAACACTGGATAATAAGCGCTCGCGATTAGTAGCCACGGCTTGCGGCTCGTCGCCTACGTGATCACCCAAGTTAAGGGCATCATAAGGCGGCAGACTAACACCGCCATCGCGAGTGGAGGTAAACGCATGAACATGGGCCGGTGCCGACCAAGTGGCAGCAATTCGTTTCATTGGTTTACCTCGTACTTATTTAAGGCGCACATTAAGGCGAAAGTTAGAGCTATGGGTTATAGGTCTACATCAAAGCGTTTAGCATCGGCACGTAAAATGGCGATCATACGCTGCATGTCTTCAGGTAGTGGCACTTCCCAAGACATTTGCTCGCCTGTACGTGGGTGCCATAGCTCAAGCTTTTTGGCATGTAGCGCTTGGCGTTTAAAGTCGCGCAGGCACTGCTGTAGTTGATCACTCACCCCTTTGGGTAAACGGAAACGGCCACCGTACAGCTGGTCACCCACCAGCGGGTAGTTAATGTAAGACATGTGCACACGAATTTGGTGCGTACGGCCTGTTTCGAGCTTTAAACGAATATGGGTGTGAGCACGAAACTTACTGAGCACACGGTAATGGGTAATGGCTTCTTTACCCACGCCCACAACCGCCATTTTTTGGCGATTTTTAGAGTGACGCCCCATCGGCTCATCCACACAGCCACCGCCGGTCATGACTTGGTTAACCACGGCTTCGTATTCACGACCCATGCTGCGATCTTGCAGCTGCTCAACCAAGTTAGTTTGCGCCTCGATGGTTTTTGCCACCACCATCAAGCCAGTGGTATCCATATCCAAACGGTGCACAATACCCGCACGTGGCACAAGGTTAATGTCGGGGTAGTGATGCAGTAAGCCATTAAGCAAGGTGCCATCATGGTGACCTGCCGCAGGGTGCACCACCAAGCCTGCAGGTTTGTTAATCACCAAAATATCGTCATCTTCATAGACGATATCTAAGTCCATCGCTTGAGGCTGGTGGTTATCATGCGTTTCTAGGGTGGCATCAATTTTTAGCCACTCGCCCCCAAACAGCTTGTCGCGCGTGCGGTAGATTTTACCGTCAACCGTCAGCTCACCCGACTTAATCCACGACTGTAAACGCGAGCGCGAATACTGAGGAAAAATCTCTGCCACAGCTTGGTCTAAACGTTTACCCACCAAGTGGCTGGGTACCTGTTCTTCTAATTTAATTTCTTCTGACATGGAATCTCTTGATCGTTGCCTAGGGGCTTTGGCTTATAAGGGGGTTGTGTTTAAATAAGCCCACACAATAGGCCTTGTTAACCTGCTATTATAGCGGTTTATGGCCAAAGACTACCATTGAGATTCCAGCACATGCGTATCAAACCGCTTTTAGCCGCTTTATTGGTGACTCTTGTTGCCACTGGCTGCAGTAACAATGACCAAAAGCCCGAAGTCACTATTCCTGAGCAAACCCTTTACCAAGAGGCGATGAGCGCGCTTGAAAGTAACAACTTTTTAACCGCGCTCGAAAAGCTAGAACTATTAGAGGCTCGCTACCCATTTGGTCGTTACTCTGAGCAAGCCCAACTTGAGCTCATTTACGCAAACTACCGCAGTGGTGAATCTATGGCGGCCCGCGCAGCAGCCGACCGCTTTATTCGTTTGCACCCCAACCACGAAAACATTGATTACGCTTACTACCTCAAAGGCCTAACCGCTTTTGAGCAAGACCAAAGCGCCATCGTAAAGTACCTACCACTGGACGAGACGCAACGCGACCCAGGTGCAGCGCTTGAGGGTTTTGAAAGCTTTAAACAGCTCATTACCCTGTACCCAGACAGCCCTTACGCCGGCGACGCCAAAAAGCGTATGGTGCACCTTAAAAACCGCATTGCAGGTAACGAAGTGAACGTTGGTCGCTACTACATTAAGCGCGGCGCTTACCTCGCGGCAGCCAACCGCGGCCGCTACGTCATCGAAAACCTACAACCCACCGCGGCAACACCTGATGCATTAGCTGTGATGGTTGAGGCTTACACCTTACTCGAGATGACAGACCTTGCGGCCGATGCTCAAGCTCTGCTTGATCAAAACTACCCAGAGTATGTCATCGACCCTGTTAAAAAGCGTGAAAAGACCATTCTAGACGCCATTACCTTCGACTTGTTCTACTAACAAAGCACGGGCAGGTGAGCAAAGGATAACGCCCTGCCTGTAAGCCAATGCTCGGCTGAGCTGACCAAACAACACCTCACACCATAAACAAGAGACTTTGCTATGAAACCCCGCGTTCAAATTCAATTTATTTCTGATGTTATGTGCCCTTGGTGTGTTGTTGGCCTTGGCAATTTAAAGCAGGCCCTTGCGGCACTCGAAGATGAATACACGGCCGACATCGTTTGCCAACCTTTTGAAATTAACCCAGAGATGGTGGAAGAGGGCGAGCAGATTCAAGAGCATCTGATGGAAAAGTACAAAATGACGGCCGAAGACTATGTTCAAAGCCGTGAAGAGCTGATTAGCCGCGGTCAAGCAATCGGCTTTGAGTATCACTATGACGATAACAGCCGAATCTGGAACTCATTTGATGCCCATCGCTTGCTGCACTGGGCTCAACCACAAGGGCAACAATTAGCGTTAAAAGAAGCCCTATTCCAAGCCCACTTTCACGATAACCGCAATGTCAGCGATCACGCTATTTTGGCCGAGGTGGCCGCCTCTGTTGGCCTCAACCAAGAAGAAGCCCTTGCGCTATTGGCAAGTGACCAGTTTGCGGATGAGGTACGCCAACAAGAGCAGTACTGGCATAAAAACGGTGTAAGTTCAGTCCCGTCTATCGTGATTAACGACAAATATTTGATTACGGGTGGTCAGCCCGCTCATGTGTTTCAACAAGCCATTGCCAACATCATGGCCGAAGAAGCCGCCAGCGCATAAGTACTCGCTTGCGATCATACCGCCTCATTCATCAAACGAGGCGGTACCTAAACGTTCGGCTGTTAAAGCATAAGCACTTGGGTTAACGATCGGCGCACGGCCCAGCAACAAGTCAGACATCAATCGTGTTGACGCTGGGGCTAACACCAAACCGTTACGATACTGCCCCGCATTTACACTTAACCCATCATAGCCGGGTACCGCACCAATGTAAGGTACGCCTGTTGGCGACCCAGGACGTAAACCACACCAGTGATGCTCCACTTCGTAGTCCGCTAATGCAGGCATAATGCCTAGGGCACTCTCGTATAGAGTGTCATAAGCGGCTTGGGTCGTTTGCTTATCAAAGCTACCGTGCTCTAGCGTACTACCAATCAAAATACGGCCGTCGTTACGCGGAATAATATAACGCGCCCCTTCAAGCACCACCCTATTAAGCACGCCGGGCTTTGCCTTAAACAGCATCATTTGACCACGCACCGGTGCCACTGGCAGGTTTAAACCCAAGCCTTCAAGTAGCTGCCCCGTCCATGCGCCCGTACACAGCACCGTATGGCCCGCCTCTATGTTGCCTTTTGCGGTTTGTACTCCTGTCACCTGACCGTTATCAATCAGTAAACCCTGCATACCTTGCGACTCTTTGATTGTCACATTCGCACGGCGATTCAGGCTTTCACGCAAACATGCCACCAAACGGGGGTTACGCACGCTGGCTACTTCAGGCATCCACAGTGCCTGTGTTTGCTTTTGGGCTAGGTTCGGTTCTAGCTCATGAACAAAGCTCGCCTCCACTTGCCTTAACGGGCGACCAAAATCATTCGCCCATGCCAAGGCTTTATCGGCGTCATCAACCGCCAACATCAACATGCCTTTTTGGCGTAGCTCAGGGTCGAGCCCCGTTTCTTCTTGCAGGGCCTGCGCCAAATGCACATAACTACTTTGCGACCAACTTGCCAAACGCGTCACTTCAGGGCGGTAACGCCAAGGGTAAAGAGGCGACACAATACCGCCACCGGCCCATGAGGCTTCTTTGCCACACGCTTGACGATCCACTAAGGTCACGCTTGCGCCTGCATCTGATAACTCACGTGCGAGCATCATGCCCATCACGCCGCCGCCAACCACTAAAAAATCTGACATGCTTGCTCCATAAAACCGAAAGAAGGCGCTTTTCGCTCATCCGTGCACCACTATACCAAGCCTTACGTAAAGCCGCCTGCCTTTAGGTCAAGTTGAACCCTGCTAAGTCATCACACCTAACCGCCCTCAGCCAACCACGCACTCAAGCTCCCTTGATCTGACGATGAAAGACTCGCTGTACGCACACGCCCAGTCATTTGGGCAACTAAGCGCTTACCTTCACTTAAATCATGGTCGCTAAATACGTAAAATGAGCCGAGCGTTGAGGGATTAAGATAACCAGAAGCTTGATAGCGAATGAGATCGCCACGGTTCCATACCACTCGCACCGACGCATCAAAGGCCAGCACTCGAATAAGTGGCTCAGTAGAGGACTCCCAAAGGCGATTATTGTTCGTGTCTTCAAACAGAAGCGCCTGTTGCCACTGTCGTTTGCCACGCAAGCCATGCCCGGCACACAGGCTGTCGCTGGTTGCACGACATAGAGCAATGGGAGCCGAGCGATTGATCGCCTCGGTTCGCATCAAAGCCAAGTGGCTTTTGAGGTAATGGCTGGTGGCCTCGACTTTGTTTTTTCGTAACCAGTCGGACATATCGGGTATCGCAATCAGACATAAAATTGCGACACAACTTAAGCAAACCAGCAGTTCGATTAGGGTAAATCCTGCGAAAGGCGTACAGCACCACACCGCCCTACGCTCAATGCGATAGGGGTTATTCATTCCCACAATCCTTTGTAGGTTTAACAGGTCAGTTTAACGGCTATGACAGGTTCGTCCTGAACCTGTCGCCTTTAACCACACTAGCGCGCAGCCTGTACCTTAAACAACCATAAAAGCTGTAAATTAGCCCCTTACAAGCTACCAACAGCCGCTGACACTGGTGCTGTCTTTCACTGCGCCTTTGCTACCTGTATGTGTCACGCTTAAGGTGCCACACTCATCATTGTTTTGCCCTCCCGCAGAGGTAGGAGTCGCGGTTAGAGTATAGGTGCCCGAGGTAGAAGCAGACACAGCAAAGTTATAGTAAGTCGTGTCACCGCCATTTGGCGACGTGGTAAACGGCAAAGTGCGCTTGGTGCCTGAGGTATCAGCGGTATAGCGGCCATCAACGGTAAACTGCCGCTCCATCCATTGGGCCAGCTCAAGTAACTCACCTTGCGCTTGGGCGCGACGACTGTCGCGTACATAGTCCATATAGTTGGGATAGGCGATGGCCACTAAAATCGCCACCACCAATACAGCGATCATCAGTTCGATCAGAGTGAAGCCCATTTGCTTTGTGTTCATTTGCTGTCCTTAGTTTTCTACCTACAGAGTTATCGCTGTTTATCTATTGAATCTGGATCCAAGACTGACGCCCAAGACGCTCACCTGAGGATTCCAATACCGTTTCAATTTCGCCTGTGGAGCCCGAGAGGTATTTGATTTCGTTCACCCCTGTCGAAATCACAGCTGGGGTAGAAACCACACCCACCGTTGATTTACGCCCTGACACAGGCACATCCACTTCACTGGTACTGCCGTCAGAATTGGTCACAGTAATGGTGATAAAGTCGGCCGTGTTTATTTCATCGTCGCCATTAACATCAAATGGCGACTCTTCTAATCGACCACCGGTGTAAACATTAAGCTCCATTAACCAACTACCACCACCAAACGCACAAGGGTTCTCCTCAAGTGTTTGCGTGGTAAAAATCACACGACCACCTCGAACAATCGGTGCCGAAACCACGCGCTCACCTGGATAATTTATCGAGTCTAAATCCATGTACCAGCCTTTTTTGCTGGTGTAGTCCACATCGTAATTTGTGGTGATCCTAAAGTCAGTATCGGCTTCTGCTACATAGACCTCAGAGATAATATTTTGTTCTTGTAAAACGCTACGACCCGATACCGTCGCACCCGCATCGTGAATGCCATAAAAGCTCTGCTCTTGTGTTGAGGTCAGGTCTGACTGTTCTAAATAGCGCCCCGTACCAAACAGCACCAATAAAGAGCCATCGCCATCTTCATGCTCAACGACTTCAGGCTTTGAAGTAATAGGCTGCGGGCTGGCGCAGTTATCGTCCTCACAGGCTCTAAACAATGGCTCCGACGTCGAGCCAGACTTATAAGCCACCTTCCATTGGCTGGAGTTAGAAGAACTTAAGTCAAACTTCCAAAGGTTGCCGTAGACATCCCCAGCGTAAGCCGTATCCGCAAGCTTGTTACCATCGGTGTCCACCACAATAGGCTCTGATAAACCATTAGGTTTACTGCTTGTGCCGTCAAACCCTGTGTCGATAAACGCCCAATCCGTCGGATCAGCAAGATTCACTACATAAAGCCCCGCTTTGTGGTTAGCGCTTTCGTAACCATTGCCAAATACAGCGCCCCAGTCACCGTTTTCTAATTTAACAATCGATGCTTTACCAAAGGTGTAACCCAGCTCACTAAGATCTGTGTCGTCTAAGTCCCATAAGACATCATTCTCGCTAAAATTGGTGGGCGACGATACATCAAGTGCAAATACACCGGCACCGCCGCCACCCAGCAAGCCCACAAGCACGCTACCCCAACGCTCAAAGCCAGCACTACCTGTATCTTTGTAATCGATGTAGGCATCGCCCACCCTTGCCCCCGCATCAACGTAGTATAAATGACTGTACTCCGGATCAGTTAGAGCACTCAGGCGGCTGTAAAGCGCTTTGGGGACATAAGCAAAAACCTCTTCTCCTTCGCAGTCGCTATCTGCCACTACACAGCCTTCTGTGGTATCACCTTCACCTAAGAAAGCATGCAACATGCCGTCATTAGCTCCCACGTAGACCATTGGAGTTCGGCCACTCTTACCTGTGGCAGATGTTGATGTAAGGTATTGGTAGTAGCTATCAACAGCCTCAGTACCCACAGACACTGTGCCTTCTACTCCATAGTAGTTAAAGTTTTCAGAGCTTGAATACACAGGGTCTGAGTTGATAATGTCGCCCAGTAAGGTTTCCCGTTTACGAAAATCACCCCCCTCATCAGCGCGACTTCCTCGCAAATAAGCAATACGTTCTTTACCTTTACCGTCGGTTACACCATCGACTTGATTAAGGTGTGCCATTTGTGTACTGCTAAAGCTACCTGCGTCCCACTCGGCTTCAGTAAAAGGGAGCCCCCCACTATTGTAACTGTAGATATTTCGCGCACTTTCTTCAGGAATAAGAGAAGCTGCTGCCCAAGCCTCTTCCTCAACTGCTCCTGTAACGCTGTTAAGTGGGTAGGCTGTCAGCTCGCCATCCCAAGATTCAGAAGTAAAACGTGCTTGGTATATTTTGGATCCGGTATTGAGTCGTTGGGAGTTTAGCGCCACCGTAGTGGCACTCGAAATATGCTTTTGTACATCTTCTAAGGCATCTTTTAACGCTTGTGAAAGCTCGGTGGCATTATATGCGCTGAGGTACTTCCCTCGACCATTCCATGCCGCATGGCGAAGGTCATCAATTTGATTATTAGACGGCCATGTAAAGGCAGCCTCTGCGTCTGTAGGATCACTACTTAAGCTGCCCTCAACACCAAACCCAACCGTATAAGTGATCATATGTTGCGCAGGATTAGGGTCATTATCGCTGCCTGCCGACATATCTTGGATGTACGGGGCTAAATCTCGCTCATAATAATGCATCGCCACATCTGCGAGTGTATTACTCGCCCTATCAGCATAAGACGCACCATCAAAGTCCGTATTTCCGTCACCATCTGTGTTACCTACGCCTTTTGCAAGACCCACATTGTTGTAACCATCTGTCATCAAAACAGTAAAGTTTTTTTGGCACATCCCTCCATCACCCTCAGGCAAAATAGGGGATGCTGGCGTAGGTGCTGTAGCAGCAAGCCCAAATAGATCATTAACGTATTCTGTGACACCTACTTCATAGTAATTACCTGCACGATACAGCGCGGTTCGTAAAGGTGTATTCCCATCCAAGTCGTTATCAACCGCAAACAATGTATCTAAAACGGCTAGCTTATTTGCTTGAGCAGTCGTATCCACAGGCGCCGTAATATCATCTACATCTTTGACCTCAATGCCCGTATTTCCTGTTTGCGTCACTAAGTTGATCAT
The DNA here is from genome assembly GCA_049603715.1 of Pontibacterium sp. Lineage (GTDB taxonomy): Bacteria > Pseudomonadota > Gammaproteobacteria > Pseudomonadales > Balneatricaceae > Pontibacterium. Next base: position 24,462 of record JBMYSW010000029.1, read on the forward strand.
CGCTAAGCCTACTCGATCTTGAGACTCAGAAATAACCTGCGAAAAAGCAGACTTAGCGACATACTCTCTTTTGCGATAATAAGAAAACCAATTAGCAAAATTAACCTGCTGCTCGGCGCTCATATTAGTAATCGAAACACAGCCAGGCACAAGCCCGCTTTCACAATAGAAGCGATAGTTACTTGAATAAGTATTCGTGTTTGGGCATTCGCCATCATCGTACTCCCCGTCGCCGTCGGTATCACTCCATTCAGTGTAAAAGAGTTTATTCCCCACCAAGTCAACAACATTACTGGAAAGGGCAGTTCTTCGCTGGCGAGGGTAAGCTGAGCTATCAGACAAGTACGGATCTAAACGGGCGTTAGTTGGGTCTTGATCGCTAAACGTAAAACCATCAGCGTCCTTGCCAACCCATGGTTCATAGGTTGTATTAGGGTCATAAGCCAACCGATTATAGCCTTCACAGTGATATAAAAGCTCTGAGCTACTCAAGCCCGCGTTCATAGAGTCGCCCAGCAGCACCCCCCATTTCAGCCACAGATAATTAGGTAGAGGCAAATCATTACGGCCCGGCACATATTCCCAATCCATACTCCCCGAATCATCCATCAAGAATAAAATATTCGGGACAGGCGAGTTTTCGAGATATAAAGGGACTTGGTCAATATCACCAAAGCTAGGCAACGCCAGCGACACGGCGAAAGCACCGACACCCAAGGGCCAGAAGGGGCGCTTTAGAGATAGGTGGGTGATATTCATGGCAGAGCTCCCTTAAGTACCTGCGAATTAGCGTTTATACATTGATTGTAAGATCACTTCAGATGACCCAGTCATTCCCACTGCACGTGCAGTGATACGGTAAAACTTACGCTCCTCTATGGCTTTACCGGCCTCTAAACTGTCGTCTTGCGACACTGCAGCCAGCTCCTCAATAATATATTCAGGCATCGCCGATAACTGCGAAAAGCCACCATCCGTAGGCGACAAGGTACGAGTGGTTAACGCTGACCAATTTTTCCATAACCCATCGCCGCTGGTAGGGGTATACAAACCATTGGTACCGTCAAAAGCGGGTAAAATCACCAGTGATTCCAAATATTCCTCACCTGCAATCAGTGCCGCCTCGGCCCCCTCAAACGCAATTTGGCGGTCGCGCATGCTACCGGCCATCTTTTCTTCAAGGGATGTTACTTCAATGCCTGCTGTACCGATAAACACCATTATCACCAGCAAAATCAACGTGATAATGAGCACACTGCCTTTTTGTTTTACTGCAGAGAGTTTTACCGGTTGCTTATTCATCATTAAATCACTCGGTTACGCAATGTAATGGTCGAGGTAAAGACTTTACGTAAACGGTTATCTGTTGCCGTAACCGTTGCACCATTGTATGTGTAGGTTTGAGGCGAGCTGGTTAAGTTATTCGATATACTGCGAATCAACAAGCTCACCCTAATCGCCACGACTTGAGACATATCTAAGCCACTGCCTGTGCGATAAGTATCCGCGTCACCATCATCATCTAAGTCCAAACCATAGGTAATTTGCATATCTTCCACCCCTTCGACGAGCTCTTGTCCGCGCAAAGTGCTCGTACCAGACGAGTAAGACAACGAAGCACGATAAAGCGCAGGTTGACTAAAGTCACCAAAGTCGTTCATTGCCAAATAGTAACTGTAGCTTTCGAAGGCTTGAATAAAAGCACCAGAGGGGAAGGTGTAGGCATTACCATTGGTCGTTGTGCAGTCGGTTGGAAAACCCAAGCCCTTAGAGCAGTTACCCGGAGAACCATTACCCGTATTGTGATCAATCACCGAAATGGTGCCGTTATTGTTGGTATTAGATTGCTGAAAAATCGCTGAGTGAGCACAGTCGGATACCAAAAGAATCTGCCCAGACTCATAGTTATGATTACCTTGGCAATGAATACTCGCAGCACTCGCATTATGTGACTCGATCATGCAGCTGTCGTCAGTACTGGCCGTTTTCACATTGATAATATCGCTTCCCTCCAGCGGAGAAACCGAGGAAGGTAAAGGAATATCCACGGCGACGCTGGCATCATAGTTATCCACCATAACCAAGGGCACGCCCAAGTCATAATCGCTCAGAACATCGCCATTTTCGTCGTTGAGAGTATTCGAAAGGGTGGTGTACTTCGAGCAGCCCATATAACCTGCCGTTCGCAAGTCGCGCGCAATAAACTCCATAGCAAAGCGAGCATTTTCTTGCATTTGCGCCAATGAAGTTTGCATCGCGTAAGTGGTTTTACTAGCGACAAACATTTGCACTACGGCCGCAGTTAGCAGCAAACCGATGACCAGCGCGATCATCAGTTCTATCAATGAAAGCCCCGACTGCTTAGCCCTACCAAGTTTAAATAGATTTTGTTGTTTATCTATACCCATGCTACAACTCCGTGCTAATGGCTAGCTGTGTAGACACTTCATCTTTAGAACGCTCATCGTTCCACCACACAAATACCACAATGGGTAATGCGCTATTATTGTTACTTGCACAGGCTGGCGAGCCTGCGGTTTCAGCTTCGGGATTCAACCCTCGACATACCCGTCCGTTACCAGATGGCAACTCCAGCGCAATCGCCTCGCGCCATTGTGCTAAGTCAGTCGCGGCCATATCACTATCACTACAGCCGGCCGTTGTCGAACAAGTCGACACCGCCTTACTCGTGGCCGCAAAGTAGTCTCCATTATCAACGGCAGCAATATTCGCCCGCATACGATCAACAATATCGTAGGCTAATAGTGTGGCTTGGCTTCGCATGTAGGCACTTTGGTTTTGCTTTAGCGACGATACTTGTAGCCCTGCCATGCCTAACATGCCGATGGAAATCACCACCAAGGCAATCAGCACCTCTATGAGCGTGTAACCCGCCTGTGTCATATTGCGCAGAGCCTGCATAAAAACACCTATCCCGTTATTCCGTTGCTGCTTGATACTGACAAATGCCGCTGTAATCCCATTGTTTTATGCGCCCAAATAAAGAGATTTGTATATTGCGCGCATCGGTCGTGGCGTCACCATCATCAAAGGCCGCACACTGAACGTCCGACGAGCTAATCGCCCCCGTGCTACTAAATACCACACTCGAGCCACTGCTGAGTGTGAGCGCAACACTGCCGCCTAGGGCTTCTTCAACACGTAGCGTAGTGCTACCGTCTAGCACAACCCAACCATTAGCCCAGCTACTACCACAGCTGGTATCCGAGCTTCCTCTTGGGCACACAGTAATGTCCGTGCCACGGCGAATCGCTTCGCTACGCGCCAAAGACAAACTGGAAACAAAACGGTTTTGCAGCGTATCTAAACGGCTTTCGGACACAAAGCTAACAAAATTTGGCGCAGCAATGGTGACAAGGATCGCCACAATGGCCACGGTGATCAGCAGCTCTAATAAGGTAAAGCCCTGACAGCAGCGTTGCGTCTGCGCCCTTGAGGCGACTTTTGGGTTCAACATCACGTTGGCTCAATTAACTATCGTTAGAACATCTATCGGGCTTACACATTAGCACGAGTATGAAAAGCTTAGGAGTGATAACAGAAGAAGCTCAAGTCCTTAGAGCCTTCTCACTATTTATTTTAAAAGATCATTTGTATCAGTATATACGCCACAAAAAAAAACCGATGGTTTGAGCATCGGTTTTTTAAGCTATTTGGTTATAAATACAGCGAGTTTTAGTAGGTACGCTCTACCTTAATGATATCCACATCAAAGGATAAGGTATGACCCGCCAAAGGATGGTTAAAGTCCACACTGACAAACTCGTCGTCAAAGGACGAAATAATACCAGGAAGCTCGCCCGACGATGGGTCCTGAAAAGACACCACCAAACCTTGCTCCAGCTCCATTTCTGCAAACTGGCTACGCGGAATGCGCTGAACATTGCTTGGGTTAGGCATACCAAAGGCATTTTCAGGCAAAATTTCTAGCTCAGTACGCGCGCCTTCACGCAAACCAAACAGAGACTGTTCAAAACCTTCTAGCAGGTTACCGTCGCCTACTTCAAAGGTTGCTGGCTCGCCTTCAAAGTTTGAGTCCACCACCTGACCGTCAGCCAACTTAATGGCAAAGTGCAAAGTTACTCGGGCACCTGGGCCAATTAATATATCGCTCATGTTTTACCTTTTATCTGTTAATCAGGGGTGTGGTTGGCTTGATTGCGTTTGCCTTCTAAAAACAGGCCGTCTACTAACATCAGAACAGCCCCTAAAGAAATGGCGACATCGGCAATATTAAACGCGGGAAAGTAATATCCCCAGCCGTGAACCGAAATAAAGTCGACCACATAGCCGTGAACTATACGGTCATATAGGTTACCTAGAGCACCGCCAATCACCAACGACAAGCCGCCACAAAGAACCCAAAAGCGATGAGGTGTGCGCAACAGCCACACCACCAAAGCCACACTGACGATGACAGCAATACCCGCAAACATCCAACGCTGCCAGCCACCTTCTTGGGCTAAAAAGCTGAAGGCGGCACCTGTGTTGTGTAGCAGTCTTAAGTCAAAAAATGAAAAGACCTCGACCGCCTGACCATAAACAAGCTGCGCACTGGCAACAGACTTTGTCCAATAGTCCAGTGCCACCACAATCACAGCAATCAACAGCCAGTACGCTGACTTCAACACAAGCGCAACCCCTTAGAGTGTTTGTTCAAACTTTTGCTAACCGCAGTTTTATGCGAAATGACGTGTTTCGCCTTCACCTGCCACGTTTTCAACACAACGACCACACAGCTCGCTGTGCTCTTCGTTTTGACCCACATCCGTACGGTGGTGCCAGCAGCGAGAGCACTTCTCAGCGTCCGCTTTAGCCACCAATACCGCAAGGCCTGCAACGTCAGTCGCAACCGCATCGGCATTGCTTTCAGTGGTCACTTGCGCCGCAGAGGTAATCAAAACAAAGCGCAGCTCGTCACCTAGCTTTTGTAGGCTCTCGGCCAGCTCAGGCGTGCAAACCAAGGTCACTTCCGCTTCTAGGCTACTACCAATTACACCGGCACTACGCTGTGACTCAAGTACTTTGTTAACAGCGGTTTTAACCGACATTACTTGAGACCAGTAGGCTTCATTGAAGGCTTCATCAGCCGACAGCTCAGTTAAGCCCTCATACCAAGTACCAAAGAATACGGATGCGTCATGCTCACCCGGAATCTCAAGCAAAATTTCTTCTGCTGTGAAGCTCAAGATAGGCGCAATCCAACGGGTTAGCGCTTCAACGATGTGGTACAACGCAGTTTGTGCAGAGCGGCGCGCCAACGAATCCGGCTTAGCCGTGTACTGACGGTCTTTGATGATATCGAGGTAGAAACCACCTAGGTCAAGCGAACAGAAATGCGCGATCTTTTGGTAAACCTGCAAGAACTCGTATTCGTTGTAGTGATTCACCAATTCTTTTTGCAAACGTGCAGCACGGTCTACTGCCCAGCGATCCAGCGCTACCATGTCTGATGAAGACACCATGTCAGTTTCTGGGTTGAAGCCCGTTAGGTTCGACAACAAGAAACGCGCAGTGTTACGAATACGACGGTAAGTGTCGGCGGTACGCTTCAAGATTTCTTCAGATACTGACATATCGTTACGGTAGTCAGTTGAAGAAACCCACAAACGAAGAATATCGGCACCGTACTTATTCACCACGTCTTGTGGCGATACGGTGTTACCCAACGACTTAGACATCTTGCGACCTTCGCCGTCCATCGTAAAGCCGTGTGTAAGCACTTGGCGGTAAGGCGCTTGGCCGTCAATCGCCAAACCAGTTTTTAGCGACGATTGGAACCAACCACGGTGTTGGTCGGAACCTTCTAGGTACAAGTCAGCTGGGTAGCTGTGACCTTCGCGCGGCTTAAGCACGGTTTGGTGAGTCACACCTGAATCGAACCATACATCTAGGGTGTCTGGCACCTTGGTGTACTGGTCAGCTTCATCACCAAGTAGCTCTTGTGGCTCTAGGTCAAACCAAGCATCAATGCCTTCTTTTTCGATACGCAACGCCACTTCTTCAATCAGCTCAGCAGTGCGAGGGTGTAGCTCTTGAGTTTCTTTGTTAACAAACAAAGTAATCGGCACACCCCATGTACGTTGACGCGACACACACCAATCTGGGCTTTGCTCAAGCATGCCCTCGATGCGGTTTTGCCCCCATGAAGGAATCCAGCGCACTTCTTTAACGGCATCCAACGTCATTTGACGAAGGCCTTTGTCTTCCATCGACACAAACCATTGTGGTGTCGCACGGTAGATCAAAGGTGTTTTTGTACGCCAGCAGTGTGGGTAGCTGTGCTGGAACTTATGCACAAGCACGAGCGCATTCTTTTCTTTAAGTAGCGCAACAACGGCATCGTCGACTTTATAAACGTGCTCGCCTGCAAATTGGCCAGCGCCTTCGGTGAAGACACCGTTATCGCTTACCAAGTTAAGGGTGCCAATGCCGTAACGACGACCGGCATCAAAGTCTTCTACACCGTGGTCAGGTGCGGTGTGTACTTGGCCTGTACCGGCATCAAGGGTAACGTGGTCGCCCAAGATGATTGGCGTTTGACGCTCTTCGATGAATGGGTGTTGTAGCGCGCTGTTTTCAAGGTCTTGGCCTTTGGCACGTGCCACCACTGTGTATTCTTCGATACCGTAGCGCTGCATCACGCTCTCTAATAGGCCTTCGGCCACAACGATGCGCTCTTGGCCTAAGCCCAAGTCTAGCTGTACTAGCACGTAGTCCAGCTCAGCATTCATCGATACCGCTTGGCTCGATGGCAAGGTCCAAGGCGTGGTTGTCCAGATAACAACCGATACTTTGCCTTCACCGCCGCCGTTCACTAGCTCAAATTTGCTAACGAAGTCTGCCTCGTCCACAGGTGCATAGCGCACATCAATGGCCGTTGAGGTTTTGTCTTGGTATTCAACTTCCGCTTCAGCCAATGCAGAGCCACCGACCACACTCCAATAAACTGGCTTGTAGCCTTTTACAAGGTGGCCGTTTTCAGCGATTTTACCCAAAGCACGAACAATGTTGGCTTCCGTTTGAAAGTCCATAGTCAGGTATGGGTTTTCCCAATCACCTTGGATACCCAAGCGGATAAAGTCTTTCTTTTGACCTTCTACTTGGCGACGAGCGTAATCGCGACACTTTTGACGAAACTCTTTGTGCGTCAGCTTTGTGCCCGCTTTACCAAACTTGGTTTCTACCTTGTGCTCAATTGGCAAGCCGTGGCAGTCCCAACCCGGTACGTAAGGCGCATCAAAGCCCGACAGGGTTTTAGACTTCACCACAATGTCTTTTAGGATTTTGTTTACGGCGTGACCAATATGAATGTCACCGTTAGCGTACGGCGGGCCATCGTGCAAAATAAATGGCTTACGACCTTTACTTACTTCGCGAATTTTCTGGTATAGGCCCATTTCCTGCCATTGCTTGAGCATTTTAGGCTCGCGCTGAGCTAGGTTGCCACGCATAGGAAATGCGGTTTCTGGCAAGTTCAGTGTCGCTTTATAGTCAGTCATATTGGTTATTTTCCGAGTTTTACAGGGCGCTAGCCTCACGGGTTATCCTAGCGCGCGCTTCTACAATATCTGCCGCAATTTGGCGTTGGAGCTCATCAAGCCCACTAAATTTCTTTTCGTCTCGCAGCTTGTCTAAAAACACCACCTGCAAGCGCTGGCGATACAAGTCGCCGGAATAATCAAAAAGATGCACTTCTAAACGCACATCTTGGGCAAAGCGACGATTCACTGTCGGCCGCTTACCAATGTTACATACGCCCTGCCTCCATTCGCCGGAAGCCAGCTGCACTTTGACACGATAAACACCATGCAAAGGAGACACTTGGCGATGTAAATGAATATTGGCCGTTGGAAAGCCCAGCGTACGCCCCAGAGCCAAGCCATGAGACACACGCCCCGTCATCGCGTAAGGGTAGCCAAGTAGCTGTTCGGCCAAGGCAAAGTTACCTTCGGCGACAGCATCGCGAACACGCGTACTGCTCACACGTTGCCCCAGCACCTCAAACGAGTCCGCTCGTTCGACGGTAAAGCCCTGCTTTTGGCCTGCTTGCTGTAACAGCGCATAGTCACCGGCGCGATCAGCACCAAAGCAAAAGTCATCACCCACGACGAGGTGTTGTATACCCAAGCCGTTAACCAACACTTGGTCCACAAATGCTTGGGCACTCATGGCACGCAGCACTTCGTTAAATGGCAAGCAAAGCACGGTATCGGCAAAGCCCGATAACAGGGTTAACTTTTCACTAAAGCGGCTTAAGCGACCAGGTGCTGAGTCCGGCGTAAAAAACTCGCGCGGCTGCGGTTCAAACACAATCACAACCGAGGGCACACCTAAGCGCTTGGCGGCTCGATCGAGCTGTGAAAGGATCTCACGATGGCCCAAATGCACCCCGTCAAAGTTACCAATCGTTGCGACACAGCCATGATGCTGCGGACGCAAATTATGTAAACCTCGAATTAAGTGCATTGAAATTCCAATCTTACAAAAAACAGAACGCAGGATTATAGCCAGAAGCCCCCACCGATACCACGGATTAAGGGCTAAACAGCGCCTAACGGACGTGAAAAGGCAGGATTTTTACTGTGCAGGGTGCAAATGGCGTTTACGCAAGCCCATTACAAGCAGCATCACACCATAAACCGCTAAACCAGCCACCACCAAAAGCGCCATCATGCCGATGCGCGACCACACATCCCAAACCAGCCACTGCTGTAGGCTCGGCGCAAGAAATAGCAGCACCGCCACCAAGGCTGCATTGGCCACCGCCATACGCAGTAACATTCGCCCCCAGCCAGATTGCCAGATAAACACGCCCTCTTTTCGCAAACCAAACAACAACAAGCCAGCATTCATAAAGGCACTCAGAGTTGTCGCCAACGCCAAGCCAACATGGTCTAACGGCCCGATTAGCAAGAGGTTAAACACCATATTGGCTACCGCGCATTGAATACCCACTTTGACGGGTGTTTTTGTGTCTTGGCGGGAGAAGAAGCCCGTGGCCAACACCTTAATGAGCATAAAGGCGATGACCCCAATCGCATAGGCCTGCAAGCTTAAGGACGCCATTTTGACATCAAGCTCAGTTAAAGCGCCGTAGTAGAACAAGGTCACCATCAGCGGCTGCGCCAAAATCAACAGAGCCAAAGCGGCAGGAATGGCAATTAATAAAACCATTCGCACGGCCCAATCAAGGGTTTTAGAAAACTCTTCAGGCGACTTAGCAGCCACGGTACGTGAGAGCGAAGGCAAAATAACCGTCGCAATCGCGATACCAAACACCCCCAACGGCAGCTCAGCTAAGCGGTCAGAGTAGTACAACCAAGACACGCTACCGGTTTGTAAAAACGACGCAAGCACGGTATCCAACAGCAAGTTAATTTGCGTGACCGACACACCAAACATTGCAGGCACCATTAAGGCTAAAATGCGCTTTACACCCGGATGACTGAACTGCAGCTTTGGTGCTCGCAGCATTTGAATTTGGGCCAAAAAGGGCAGCTGAAATAAAAACTGCACCACACCTGCCATAGCCACACCCCACGCAAGGGCGAGCACAGGCGGGTCAAACTGAGGACTTAAAAAAAGCGCACACGAAATCAGTGAAACATTGAGCAACACAGGCGTAAAGGCAGGTACAGCAAAACGACCATAACTGTTTAAGATGGCGCCACAAAGGGCGGTCATAGAAATTAGTGCAAGATAAGGAAAGGTGATACGCAGCATAGTGACCGCAGCATCAAACTTCTCGCCCCCAGCCATATAAAACCCTGGGGCAAACAAGGCTGCCAGCAAGGGTGCGGCAATCATTGCCAAGACTGTAATGGCGACAAGCACAGAGCCTAAACTACCCGCCACTGCAGACACCAGCAGCTGTACTTCTTTTTCGGAGCGCTGCGTTTTGTATTCGGTCAGTACCGGCACAAAGGCTTGCGAAAAGGCTCCTTCTGCAAATAGGCGGCGCAAAAAGTTTGGAATTTTAAACGCCACAAAAAACGCATCAGCGGTACCACTGGCGCCAAAGTAATTGGCCACCACAATATCGCGCACCAAACCCAGCACCCGAGACAGCATGGTCATCACGCCCACTACGGCGCTTGAGCGCAATAAACTCGGTGCTTTTTTATCCACTGCAGTGCTCGATGTCACGCTTTACTCCCTTATCCCAACACAGGCCTACTCGCCGTTAAAAATTAAGCGCTCAGCTCTTTTCAACCTTATAGGCGCAGCATTCTACCCTAAAACCCCAGAAAAATACGCCACATTAGTTGACATCATGCCAACAAACATGAATAATCTCGCGTCTCGAATTTTGGTGTATTTAACCAAATATTTTATTCTAAACTAACGTTTAAGGAGTCGGACTGTGGCAAATTCCGCAGGATCTCGTAAACGCGCACGCCAGGCGGAAAAGCGTCGCCAGCACAACGCTAGCCTGCGCTCCATGGTGCGTACTTACGTCAAGAAAGTAAGCGCAGCAATTGAAGCCGGTGATTACGCAGCTGCAACTGAAGCTTTCAAAGTAGCTCAACCTATTTTGGACAGCTCAGTAAACAAAGGCATCTTCAGCAAAGCTAAAGTTGCTCGCAGCAAAAGCCGCATGAACGCGCGCATCAAAGCACTTGCTGCTTAATTTGCATTAACGTGCATCAAAAAACCGGCCTAGGCCGGTTTTTTTGTGCCTGCAATTTAGATAAAACACCCGACCTTCTCGCAAACTTACAAGCACAAAAAAGGCGAGCCTTAAGCCCGCCTCTGACATACCACTTTCAGCTCACAAGAGCAGTAGCACCTAACTAGTTAGCCAACGCCAAGTTGTTGCGATGTACCAGCTCTTGCTCACCCATAAAGCCCAACTCAGCAACAATCTGACTACTCGGCTTACCAATGATCTTACGCGCATCTTCGATACCGTAATTCACCAAGCCACGCGCAATAATTTCGCCCTGATCATTCATTAGCAGCACCATTTCACCACGTGAAAAGCCACCACTCACCGAGCGAACACCCGCTGGCAACAAGCTCTTACCACCCTCAACCAAAGCCTTAACCGCCCCCTGATCAAGCACAAGCACACCACGCGCCTGTAAGTGACCCGCAATCCACTGCTTGCGCGCAGCTTCTGGTGGCTGATCTGGCTCTAAGCGAGTACCTACCGACTCACCCGCGCGCAAACGCATCAGCAAGTCAGCTTCTCGACCACTCGCAATCACTGTCGTCGCGCCAGAGCGCGCCGCTAACTTAGCCGCCCGTACTTTCGTTGCCATACCACCACGACCCAAGCGACCACCGCCACCGGCCATTTCAGCAAGCGCCGGATCACCGGCACGACCCAGCTCAATAAACTTAGCATTTGGGTTTTGGCGAGGGTCCGCTTCGTACAAGCCGCGCTGATCCGTCAAAATCACCAAGGCATCCGCCTCAATCAGGTTGGCCACCAAGGCAGCCAAGGTGTCATTGTCGCCAAAGCGAATTTCACTGGTGACTACGGTGTCGTTTTCATTAACCACCGGCACCACACCTAACTCAAGCAGCTCAGCTAACGTCGCTTTTGCATTTAGGTAGCGCTTGCGATTTGAGTGATCTTCGTGGGTCAACAGAATTTGTGCAGTTAGGGTATCGTGCGCCTGAAAGCAAGCCTCATAGGCTTGCACCAAGCCCATTTGCCCTACCGCCGCCGCAGCCTGCAACTTAAACACCTCGCTTGGGCGATCATGCCAACCCAAGCGTGTCATCCCCTCAGCAACAGAACCAGAAGACACCAAAACCAGTTCGATACCTTGCTGACGCAACTTAGCCAACTGCTCGACCCAGTGAGCAATCGCTTCGCGATCCAAACCTTGGCCATCATTGGTAAGCAGCGCACTGCCAATTTTTACAACCCAACGCTTACCTTGGGTGAGCTGCTTTGACTCAGGAACCACAGACTACCTCAAACCTACAAAAACAAAGACTTAGGCACGCAATTAGTCGCGCACCCATTCAACCTCTACATCGTAATCATCGTCATCAAAGTCTTCAACATCATCCATCTCATCTCCTTTCAGAGAGCGACGGTATTGACGCAATGCTTCAATACGCTCACGCGCTTCACGATCAATGGTCAGACGCGTTTCTTGCTCTTGCTCAATCAGCTCAGGATTCTCAAGCGCCGCTTCTGCACGCTCATCTAAGAATACCTGCAAGTCTTGCACAAGCGCTTGCGTCCCCTGACTAGAAATCGCAGAGATACGATAGACAGGACCTTCCCAATTCAGCGCATCAATGACCGCTTGGCAACGCTCATCCGCCTCTTCTTCTGGCACCATATCCAGCTTATTCAACACCAACCAACGCGGTTGATCCGCAAGCGTCGGGCTAAAGTTGGTTAGCTCTTCCACTGCTACACGAGCAGCTTCAGCTGGTGTCACCTCATCCCACGGCGCCATATCCACAAGATGCAACAAGATGCGATTTCGCGCCAAGTGACGCAAAAACTGAATACCCAAGCCCGCACCTTCAGATGCACCTTCGATGATGCCCGGAATATCCGCAATCACAAAGCTGCGATGACGCTCAGTACTCACCACACCCAAGTTAGGCGTTAGCGTAGTAAACGGGTAACCCGCCACCTTTGGCTTCGCAGAAGACACAGAGCGAATAAATGTCGACTTACCTGCATTTGGCAAACCTAGCAAACCTACATCCGCTAGCACCTTAAGCTCTAGCTTTAGGTTACGCGTTTCACCCAAGGAACCATTCGTGGTTTGACGTGGCGCACGGTTCACACTGCTTTTGTAACGCGTGTTGCCCAAGCCATGGAAACCACCCTGAGCTACTTTCGCGCGCACACCCACTTCAGTTAAGTCCGCCAACACTTCTTCAGTGTCTTGGTCAACAACGGTCGTACCTACCGGCACCTTTAAGATAAGGTCTTCACCCTTTGCACCAGTACAGTTACGACCCATGCCATTTTGGCCGTTTTGCGCTTTGTAACGCTTGGTAAAGCGAAAGTCGATTAAGGTGTTTAAGCCCTCGTCAGCCTCAAGCCATACTGAGCCACCATCACCACCGTCGCCACCATCTGGGCCACCCTTGGGAATAAATTTTTCACGGCGAAAGCTCATACAGCCGTTACCACCTTTACCGGCTTCAACGGTGATGGATGCTTCATCGACAAATTTCATAAAATCCCCCAAAGATTCTTTCTACAACCCAAAATAGCATGGGCCACAAACAAAAAAACTCCGCACTAGGGCGGAGTTTTTATGGTTTAAAAGCCAAATTAAGCAGGTACGATAGTTACGTACTTACGCTTGTATGGACCTTTAACTTCAAACTTAACAACGCCGTCTGCAGTAGCAAACAAAGTGTGGTCACGACCACAACCAACGTTTGGGCCAGCGTGGAACTTAGTACCACGTTGACGAACTAGGATGTTACCCGCTAGTACAGCCTGACCACCGAATCGCTTAACACCAAGGCGTTTTGATTCAGAATCACGACCGTTTCGAGTAGAGCCTGCGGCCTTCTTGTGAGCCATTATCTATCTCCTATTCGGTATTACTTAGGCAGAGATGCCAGTAATTTTAACTTCAGTAAACCACTGACGGTGGCCCTGACGTTTCATGTGATGCTTACGACGCTTGAACTTAAGGATCGTAACTTTTTTGCCGCGGCCGTGAGCAACAACTTCAGCTGTTACTTTCGCGCCTTCAACAACAGGTGCGCCGATTTTTACGTCGTCGCCGTTAGCAACTAGCAATACACGATCGAAGTCAACACTTGCGCCTTGATCAGCAGAAAGCTTCTCTAGCTTCAAAGTTTGACCTTCTTTAACACGGTACTGTTTGCCGCCACTTACAATTACTGCGTACATGAGTATTCTCCAAATTAAGATCACCCGGCTACTGAAACAAAACCTATTTCTAATGGACTAAAGTAATCGTAGGAACGCTTAAAAGCGTAAACCTTTACCACAACCATATAATAGGGAGCATAAGATGGGGTGAACCAAGGCGCGCAATTATATAGAAAGGCCAACTTTTGCGCAATACAACAGAGAGCCAAATAAACAATTAGTTCGACAAAGCGGCGAATTATTGACCAAACAGAGGGTCGCTTCCTTGACACTGCTACAGCAGACACCTAGCATGCGCCCATAACTCATCTTAAGCCCCATTTATACATGCAACCACATCAGCTTAATCCACTTATTACACCGCAGTTCGACGCGGTTAGCGACTACATCATCAACAACCTTGGCTCAAACGTTCCTTTGGTTGAAGACATTGGCCACTACATTGTCGAAAGCGGCGGCAAGCGGTTACGCCCATTGCTGGTCTTATTGAGTGCCAACGCCACCCAATACAAGGGCGAGCAACACATCCCTTTGGCGGCGATTATTGAATTTATTCACACAGCCACCCTGCTACACGACGACGTGGTTGACGAGTCCGACATGCGTCGTGGCAAAGACACAGCCAACGCTCGCTGGGGCAACCCAACCAGCGTATTGGTGGGTGACTTTTTATACTCGCGCGCGTTTCAGATTCTTGTAGAAATTGGCAGCATGGACATTATGCAAGTGGTCTCCCATGCCACCAACATCATTGCCGAAGGCGAAGTACTACAACTACTCAACTGCAAAAACCCAGATACAACTGAAGATGACTATATGAAGGTCATCATGGGTAAAACAGCCATGCTGTTTGAGGCCGCTACCGAGTCGGGCGCTATTTTGGCCAATGCCCCTGCTGCAGAGCAAGAAGCCTTAAAGCTGTACGGCCGCCATTTAGGCATTGCCTTCCAGCTGATTGACGACGTGATGGATTACCTTTCAAGCGCCGAAGAAATGGGCAAGAATGTGGGTGACGACCTCGCCGAAGGCAAACCTACACTGCCGCTTATTTTTGCCATGCGCGAAGGCGATGAGACACAACGCAAACTCATCCGCAAAGCCATTCGCAAAGGCGGCTTAGAGGACCTTGACCCAGTCATGGCTGCCGTTACAGCGACTGGCGCCATTGAGTACACTCAAAACAAAGCCAATGAGCATGCCGACCTTGCCATTCAGGCACTTAACGCACTCCAAGACTCTAGCTTTAAAGACACCCTCATCCAATTGGCGCACCTCGCTGCCAATCGCAGCGCCTAATTTTAGCGCCGTTTACATGGGCAGCTTGGCAATATCACCAGCTCGCCCGTGTTTTACCTCAAAAACCCACGTCAAAATGACCAAATTGTGCATTTAAAGCACCGTAATCCGTGCCTCATGGGCCGCAAAACGGTATAATCACGCGCAATTAGAAAAAAGAAAATGTTGGTATACGGGCATCAAATGACAAAACCTTCTTCCTTTACACGCGACGAACTTTTACAGTGCGGCCACGGCGAAATGTTTGGCCATGGCAATGCACGTCTTCCTATTGGCAACATGTTGATGATGGACCGCATCGTTTCAATTACTGAAGACGGCGGCGAATTCGGCAAAGGCGAAATCATTGCTGAACTCGACATCAACCCAGACCTATGGTTTTTTGCTTGCCACTTTGAAGAAGATCCAGTGATGCCAGGCTGCCTAGGCCTAGACGCCATGTGGCAAATCGTTGGCTTCTTCCTTGGTTGGAAGGGCAACAAAGGTCGCGGTCGTGCACTAGGTTCTGGCGAAGTAAAATTCTTTGGCCAAGTACTTCCTACTGCCAAAAAAGTGACTTACCACGTTCAGCTTAAGCGCGTTATCGAGCGCAAGCTTGTGATGGGTATCGCTGACGCTACCATGTCAGTAGACGGTCGCGAAATTTACAGCGCGAAAGACTTACGTGTTGGCTTGTTCACTTCAACTGACGACTTCTAAACACTGGGCTCCAGTGGTCGGTTAAAGTAACAACCAACTCAATAGTGCTTAGGTTAGAACATAACCTAAGCATTTCTTTTAAAAGAATAGAGAGGTATCACATGCGTCGGGTCGTTGTTACCGGTATGGGTATTGTGTCTTGCTTGGGCACAAACAAAGAATCAGTACTTAGCTCACTTCAAAATGGCAAGTCTGGTATTAGCTTTCAAGAAGACTACAAAGAACGCGGCTTCCGCAGCCACGTTGCAGGCAGCATTGACATCGATTTCTCTGAAAAAATCGATCGCAAATTGCTTCGCTTTATGGGCGACGCTGCTGCTTACACCTACATCTCAATGCAAGAAGCGATTGAAGATGCAGGCCTTACCCCAGAGCAAGTATCTAACGAACGCACCGGCCTAGTTGTAGGTTCTGGCGGCGCATCTGCAGCTAACATTGTTGAAAGCGCAGACATCACTCGCGAAAAAGGCGTTAAGCGTGTTGGCCCTTACCGCGTAACCCGCACCATGGGCTCTACTGCCTCTGCTTGTTTGGCAACGCCATTCAAAATTCGCGGTGTAAACTACTCTATTACTTCTGCATGTGCGACCAGCGCACACTGTATCGGTAACGCGATTGAGCAAATCCAACTTGGCAAGCAAGACATCGTATTTGCAGGTGGCGGTGAAGAACTTCACTGGGCACAAACTGCAATGTTTGATGCCATGGGCGCTTTGTCTAGCAAGTACAACGAAACACCAGAACAAGCTTCACGTGCATACGACGCAAACCGCGATGGTTTCGTTATTGCTGGCGGCGCCGGTGTATTGGTTGTTGAAGAACTAGAGCACGCTTTGGCGCGTGGCGCTAAAATCTACGCTGAGCTTGTAGGCTACGGCGCAACTTCTGACGGCTACGACATGGTTGCACCGTCTGGCGAAGGCGCGATGCGTTGCATGCAGCAAGCAATGAGCACTGTTGAAGGCGATATCGACTACATCAACGCTCACGGTACCTCAACACCTGCAGGCGACATGCAAGAGCTTAAAGCAATGAAAGACACCTTTGGCGACAACATGCCAAAAGTAAGCTCTACTAAGTCTTTGTCTGGTCACTCTTTGGGTGCAGCGGGCGTACAAGAAGCGATTTACTGCCTACTTATGCAAGAAAACAACTTCATCTGTGCATCTGCAAACATCGATACAATCGATCCAGCAGCAGAAGGCCTACCTATCGTAACTGAACGTCAAGACAACGTTGATCTACAACGCGTAATGTCTAACAGCTTTGGTTTTGGCGGCACTAACGCAACGCTAGTATTCCAAAAATACTCTGCGTAATGACTAGCTAGAGGGCCCTGCCCTCTTAGCTTTCGCTATTAGCGAAGACACAAAAAAGGCGACCCAGGGTCGCCTCAGATCACTGACAAACCCCAGTTTTTTGACTGGGGTTTTGTTTTTTAAGCCTCTCGTCACCATCCCACAGACTTTCAGCAAGCAAACCTTAAGCACGCTTTTTCATCGTTGAGCCGGGCCTTCATGCGTTAAGGACCCTATTCCATAAGCGATTGAGCGTAATAAACGCCCTCTCAGGCACATAACAGCGCTATTTTCTTCATATTTTGGGCCGCTGCTGTCATTAGGCACTGTGCAGCGACTTTCTCTATCCCTCGAAAACGCGCATACCGATATCCATGTAACTGCTTAGCATCCGCGAAGCTACGTTCAACCGTCTCCTTACGCCGAGCATAAATTCTTCGCCCGCCTTCGGTCAGACGATGTCCATTCGCACGCTCCTTACAGCCCTCCCA
>JBMYSW010000030.1:0-41707 GCA_049603715.1 Pontibacterium sp.
TTGATTGTATTAGCTAATTCAAAGAGAAAGCTAAGCATCCAACACTGAAGAAAACGGGTGTTTTCAACTGCTTAATTAGCGAGCTAAGTAGCTGCCGCCTCAAGCGAGGACGCGAATAATACGCGATTCAGACGGGGTTGCAAGGCTTTTTTATACTTTTGTACAAAATAGTTTTAGCACATAAACTTCGTACATTTTTCACTCAAATTTAGTACGCCTTTTGAGCGATAAAACAGCCTCTCCCCCCGCGCTAACCCTGTTAGCTGGGTTAGATAGTTGTTTAGGTTTAGCTAAATAATGATATTGTGAAGATTCAGCGAGGACGCTAGAAGAAAGAGAGGTGTTTAGTGCGCTTATTTATGCGGTTATTTTTTCAGGGCCTTTTAATCCTTTTACCCTTGGGTATCACTGGCTATTTGGTTTACATCATTTTTGTAACCCTTCACGACTCCCTTTTTAGCACCATTGGGCAGGTGCTTGCCAATCTACTGCCATCATTAAAGCCCGGAATACTTGCCACGGTACTAGGCTCTCTTACCACCGTTGCCTTTATTGTAGCCGTTGGTGCAACGGGTTCGTTTTACCTTGGTAAGTACTTGGTCGATCGATTGGAGCGACTACTCAACCGAATTCCTCTCGTAAAACTGCTGTACAGTTCATTAAAGGATTTGCTCCGAGCACTCTTGGGCGAGAACAAAAGCTTTCAAACGCCCGTTGTCGTTAACCTAAGCGAGGATGGCGCAATCCGTGTCATGGGTTTTATTACAGCTTCAAACCTCAGCCAGTACGGGTTAGATGACGATGTTGCCGTCTATTTGCCCCAGTCTTATAACTTTGCAGGTAACTTAATCATCGTTCCACGGGAGCGCGTCACTGCACTTGATGTCGCCGCAAGTGATGTAACGGCCTTTGTCGTAAGCGGCGGGATCTCCTCATCCCAAAATGACAAGGAGTCAGATTCAGCTACTAACCTCGATGATCAGCCACAAAAGGATTTGTTAAGCGCTCAGCTCCAAAAGTAGACTCTGGGCCATGCCCAGGTATAAAGCGCACGTCGTCACCCAACGGGAATAAGCGACCACGAATCGACTCGATTAGTTGTGGATGATTACCTTGTGGGAAGTCGGTTCGGCCAATGGCACCTTTAAAAAGAACATCACCAACAAAAGCGACCTTTTGTTTTGACTCATAAAACACCACATGACCCGGTGTATGGCCGGGTGTGTGAATAACATCAAAACTCAACGAACCCACCGAAACCTGCATTTGGTCGTCTAGCCATTGGTCTGGTGTAAAGGTTTCCACTTCTGGAATGCCAAACATACGACACTGTTCCACCAGCCCATCAATCCAGAACTGATCGCCTTTATGTGGCCCGATGACTGGCACGCCAAGCTCAGCTTTGAGGCTAGCCACACCACCTACGTGGTCAGCATGACCATGGGTTAACCAAATCGCTTTGACGTTCACCCCCTCTTCTTTGATGGCCGCTAACACCAGCGCATTATCACCACCGGGGTCAACAATGGCTGCTTCTTTGGTTTCGTCACACCAAATAATGGAACAGTTTTGCTGGAACGCAGTTACAGGGATAGAGCGGTATTTCATAGAACCTCACGCATTAGTAAACAGCTGGCTTAGATCTCTTAACGTTACTTTACAGCCTCGTTAACGATTAAGTACTAGCCTCACTCTATTTTAAAATTATTTTTTTGCTTTTTTGCTATTTATCACTAAACATTAATATACATCTCCACTGGAGCTAGGTGCACACCGTGATGTCCTTTGTATGCGGCACTTTGGCTTTAGTTTGCTTTGTTTCACAGAGGACGTAAACCAAAGCGCAGAGAGGTCCGCAAAAAAGCCGCCCCAGCTTGAAGTATACAAGCGAAAGGCGGCTTTTCTCAC
Organism: Pontibacterium sp.; assembly: GCA_049603715.1. Classification (GTDB taxonomy): domain Bacteria; phylum Pseudomonadota; class Gammaproteobacteria; order Pseudomonadales; family Balneatricaceae; genus Pontibacterium. The sequence goes on from JBMYSW010000030.1 coordinate 1,909, forward strand.
ATTAGGACTTAGCACCTAGTTAGCACCTAATATGAACTTGCTAACATTTAGCAGTTAAAGCTTGTGATAAATCTCTGCACCACTGCTTTTAAACTCTTCTGACTTTTGCTGCATACCCGACTCAGCTTCAGCCGTCATTGCTGCGACCTGAGCATCATCTAGATCGCGCACTTCTTGCGAAATCTTCATAGAGCAAAATTTAGGACCGCACATAGAGCAAAAGTGAGCCACCTTTGCTGACTCTTTTGGCAAGGTCTCATCGTGATAAGCTCTAGCTGTGTCTGGGTCCAAGCCAATATTAAACTGATCTTCCCAACGAAACTCGAATCGCGCCTTTGACATGGCGTTATCACGAATTTGCGCGCCAGGGTGACCTTTGGCTAGGTCTGCGGCGTGAGCAGCGATCTTGTAGGTAATAATACCTTCTTTAACATCGTCCTTGTTGGGTAAGCCCAAATGCTCTTTAGGTGTGACATAACAAAGCATGGCACAACCAAACCAGCCGATCATCGCAGCACCGATACCCGAGGTAATGTGATCGTAGCCCGGCGCAATGTCCGTGGTCAGCGGCCCTAAGGTATAGAACGGCGCTTCGTGGCACGACTCCAATTGCTTATCCATGTTTTCTTTGATCATGTGCATGGGTACATGCCCAGGTCCTTCGATCATCACCTGTACATCATGCTTCCATGCAATTTTGGTAAGCTCACCAAGGGTCTCTAGTTCGGAGAACTGTGCTTCATCATTCGCGTCATACACAGAGCCTGGACGTAAACCATCACCTAACGAAAAAGAAACATCGTAAGCTTTACAGATTTCACAAATTTCTTCGAAGTGTGTGTACAAAAAGTTTTCTTTGTGATGCGCCAAGCACCATTTCGCCATAATAGAGCCACCGCGCGAAACGATACCTGTCATTCGCTTAGCCGTCATAGGCACATAACGAAGTAATACTCCCGCATGGATCGTAAAATAATCCACACCCTGCTCTGCTTGCTCGATCAGAGTATCGCGAAACACTCCCCAGTTAAGGTCTTCAGCAACACCATTTACTTTTTCTAAGGCCTGATAAATGGGCACTGTACCAATGGGCACAGGTGAATTTCGCAAAATCCACTCGCGGGTTTCGTGAATATTTTTACCCGTTGAAAGGTCCATGATGGTATCGGCACCCCAACGCGTTCCCCACGTCATTTTTTCTACTTCTTCCTCAATGGAGGAAGTCACTGCAGAGTTTCCGATATTGCCGTTGATCTTCACCAAAAAGTTACGGCCAATAATCATTGGTTCTAGTTCTGGGTGGTTAATGTTAGCGGGGATGATAGCTCGCCCTTCAGCAACCTCTTTACGCACAAACTCGGGCGTAATTTCGTCTGGTAACTGGGCGCCAAAGCTATGGCCCGGGTGCTGGTGATCAATCATGCTACCTTGAGCTTTAGCTTTTTGTAGCTTCATGTTTTCGCGAATGGCGATGTATTCCATTTCGGGCGTAATCATGCCTTTGCGCGCATAGTGCATTTGCGACACATTCATTTCAGGCTTCGCCTTTAGCGGTTTGCGCTGTAAGTCAAAGCGGAGCGCATCTAAGCGAAGATCGGCTTCTCGAACACGACCATATTCAGAGCTTAGTTCGGCTAACTGCTCTGTGTCACCACGCTCAGCGATCCACGCCGCGCGAATAGGACTAAGGCCTTTACGTACATCAATATTGGCTTCGGGATCAGTGTAAGGGCCTGATGTGTCGTACACGTACAAGGGCGGGTTTACCTCCCCTCCCATGTCGGTAGGCGTGGCATCAAGGGATATTTCGCGCATGGGTACACGAATATCTGAGCGACTCCCCTCTACATAGACTTTTCTTGATTTTGGGAAGGGTTGAACTGACTCACTGTCTACTTGCGCATACTGGCTAAGCTTTTGCGTATCCGACATCTTTTTCACCTTTTATTATTGGCAGCACATCCAGTGCCGCATTGAGTTTTTTAGCAGCATGATCGAAGCAAAAAGCCACATAAAACCTAATAAAAGAGAAAATAATCAACAAACGAGCAGCCGAATTCACGTCCTCTCGTTTCATTGAGAGAGACGTAATCTTAAGCACAAGTGAGAGCTTTGAACCCCAAGCGGATGGGCCACTTGGAAGTTGGGCGAAGAACGCCAACATAAGATTTGCCTCTGGATTTCCTACGCCGGTACAAACCGGATCAGGTTCTACGGGTATATCTCAGCCACAAACACAGGTTGTGGCACCCCGACCAATGTCCGCATCTTAACAGTTGTTTATGTTTTGTCCATTGAAATACGAAAAATTCAAATCTTCATTACCAAAACAACAGCTATATAAAAATAAAACATAAGTTCAAAAATACATTGATTCTAGTTGTACGATGTATTATTAATTAAATGGTGGAATACAGTATTTCACCTAAGTAAAAAAATAATAAAACATCAGGAGCTTTACATGAGAACTCACATCGCAAAAACATTAGCGACGACAGCCTTTACCCTCGCAGCAACCTTTTCATCATTCAGTATGGCAGCCGACTACCCCAATCGAGACGTGCGTATGGTCATCCCATGGGGTGCAGGCGGTGGCACCGACGGTGTGGTACGAAAACTGAATACCATTGCCGAAGGCTTTTTGGGCGGCTCACTTTATGCCGAAAATATTGAAGGCGGCATCAGCGCCATTGGTGTGATGGAAGTCATGAAATCGCGCCCAAATGGTTACACCCTAGGTTCGCTTACCTACGACAGTGTCGTTACCGTGCCATGGCAAGGTGCACTACCCACTTACAAGCTCGATAAGCTCAAATTGATTGGCCGAGTAACCAGTGAACCAGACGCAATTATTGTTGATGCAGACTCTAAGTATCAGAGCCTCGATGACATTGTAAAAGCTGCAAAAGCAAACCCAGGCAAAGTCAAAGTCGGCATTCAAAACATTGGCTCACGTTTACACCTTGCACTGCTTCAGTTACAGCAACTTACCGGTACTGAGTTTAAGTTGATCGCCTACCCAGGTGGCGCAGCAGCGCAAAAAGAGGCCATCTTGTCTAACGAAGTCGATATTGTTGCCACCAGCATGGGCGACTTCTCTTCGTTGTTTGAGTCAGGTGACGTACGCGGCATTGTTGAATTTTCGGATAGCCGTAACCTCACTTACCCAGATGTTCCAACTGCCAAAGAAGTGGGTGTAGACCTGCAAATGGGTAGCTTTATTGTCATTGCTGCGCCAGCAAATACCCCTAGCGATATCGTTGCCAAAGTAGAAATGGCTTACCAAAAAGCCTTGGAAAGTGACGATTTTCAGGCATGGGTCGCTAAAACCGGCGTAACACCTAACTGGTTAGGTAGCGATGAAGTAACCCAGTGGGCAAACGACTTCCAAGCGACGTTATTTAAACAAATGGAGTCACTCGTTGAACAAGGCGTTCTGAAAAAATAATAGCTTATCGCGCAGGACTCCCTGTCCTGCGCACCTTTCTTCATGTTTTTTAGGAGCACCCTTCATGCTTCAACTTAATTTCAGACACCTTGCTCTACCCTTGGTGTTTTTCTTAGCTACCACCGTTTATTTAGCTACCGCCCTTCAAATCACCCCACTTTACGACGAGGGTATTGCTGGCCCAGCTTTTATCCCAGTGACCATTAGCCTGCTGATGTACCTTTGTCTGTTTTTTGTGGTGAAAGACATGGTGCAACAGGGAGTCGAAACCGATGACGACGTAGAGTTTAGTATTAAAACGCTCGCGGCCCTGTCGGTGACAACCGTTGGGTACTTAATTGCTTTCAAGCCACTAGGCTACAGCGTATCGACATTTTTCTTTGTTTTAGCGCTGCTCTACATCTTCAAGCTCGATGCCTTTAACCTTTTAAAAAAAGCAATGACCGCCACAGCAATAACTGCTGCATTTTATGTGCTGTTTGCCGTGTGTTTTCAGGTTCGGCTACCTAGCTTGGCTTTGGGAGGTTCGGTTTAATGGACATGCTCATTCATCTAATTGAAGGGTTTCAGGCCATCTTTAGCCCTACAGTGTTTGTATACATGGTATTGGGCTTTTTGATAGGGACATTTTTTGGTGCCATGCCAGGGCTTACGTCGGTGTTGGCCATCGCTTTGCTTTTACCGATTACCTACAGCCTTGATGTAGTGCCAGCACTAGTGATGTGTTCGTCTATTTTTATGGCTGGCATGTATTCGGGCAGCATTACTGCAATTACTGTTAACATTCCCGGTGCTCCATCAGCCATGATGACAGCCATTGAAGGCAATGCATTAATGAAGCAAGGTAAAGGTGCGAACGCCCTTGGGCATGCAGCTCTGGGTTCGATGATTGGCGGCGCACTGGGTGTGCTACTGCTCGTCACCTTAGCGCCGCTAACCGCAAAGCTTTCACTTTTAGTTCAAACACCCGGCAAGTTCTCGCTCATTTTATTTTCGCTGATTGTCATTGTGATTTCGCAACGAAAAGCCATGGCAAAAGCAGCCGTCGCTCTGCTCTTTGGTATGATGATCGCCACCATTGGTGTGGATATCATGCAGCCTTTACCACGCTTTAACTTTGGTACCGAACTATTAATGGAAGGTATCGATATGATGCCGCTGATTATTGGCGCCTTTGCGATCAGTGAAATACTCTACCAAGCGCAGCTTCGCACCTCTCCCGCCATTACTCAGCCTATTAACACACCCACGATTAAACGCAGAGACTTTATTCCGCCGTTGAGCGAGATTAAAGAAATTGGCGTGTGGACTTATGTTAAAAGCTCACTTTTTGGCTACTTTACGGGGGTCTTACCCGGTGCAGGCGGCTCAGTTGCGGCCTTTGTATCTTATGCAGATGCCCAAAGGCGTTCTAAAAAGCCGGCGCTTTTTGGCAAAGGCAGTAAAGAAGGCATTGTTGCGGCGGAAGGAGCAAATAATGCTATGTGCGGTGGTGCTTTTGTACCTATGTTGGTTTTTGGTATTCCGGGCGACCCAACTACTGCAATTGTATTAGGTGTACTTACCATCAATGGCCTACAACCTGGCCCACGTATGTTAGATGGTCAAATTGACCTGATATCGCCGATGTTTGCATCACTACTGTTTAGCGCTCTCGTACTCATTCCTTTGACACTGTGGTTACTCGGCCCTTACTTTGTAAAAATTGTGTCGATTAGAAAGGCCATCCTGTATCCATGCATTGCGGTTGTAGCGATTGTAGGTAGCTATGTCGCCACCTACTCAATCTTCCAAATGTCTCTGGCATTACTGTTTGGTCTACTCGCATTCTTTATGCGACTAAACCGCTTCCCTACTGTCCCCATGTTGTTAGGTTTTATTCTTTGCCCTGGCCTTGAGCAATATTTTAGGCGCTCTATGTCCTTAGCTGACAATAACCCAATGACGTTTTTGACTAGCCCGGACAGCCTGTTCTTTTTGGCACTAACCCTAGTATTTGTGTACTTTTTAGTGATTAAAAAGACACGAATTGAATAGCGGCTCGCGCCTACCAATATCCACAAGGAGGGCGTTGCCCTCCTTTTTTTATTCGCGGCACTATACAAGTCGCCCAAAGCCGCCCTAGCTAAGCAGACGCTAAATACCCAGCTCGCATCTCGTATCTCTCTCACCATCTCACTTCTATTAAATGCATGAGTAGATGTCGCTCACCACTCGATAAGGCTCAGCACCTAATACCTCGCCCGTTACCTTACAACCGACGCTTGCTTACGTTTATCTCATCAATACAGTGCTAACAATACAGTACTAACATAAGTAAACGCAGGTGACAGACAAGCATAAAAAAGCGCCTAGCCCCAAAGAGCTAAGCGCTGTGTATCATCTCGACTAGAAAACGAGTATTAGGTCACAGGTGCTGGGTTAAACAACACCAAGTCGTTGTGTAAACCTAAGCGGTCGGCAGCCACTTGTTTGCGACCTGAAGCCACCTCAATGATAAGATGGAATAATTCCCAACCGGCTTCTTCAAGAGTAATTTCTTTACTCGCAATACGGCCAGCATCCATGTCGATGAGGTCGTGCCAGCGTTTACCCAGTGTTGAGTTAGTCGACACCTTAATGACGGGTGCAACTTCCAGTCCGTAAGGTGTACCACGGCCCGTGGTGAATACTTGGATATTCATACCCGACGAAAACTGTAAAGTGCCACAAATAAAGTCACTCGCAGGCGTTGCCGCAAAGTTTAAGCCACGCTTGCGAATACGCTCACCTGGGCTCAAAACGTCAACAATTGGGCTATTGCCCGACTTGGTAATTGAGCCGAGGGACTTTTCAACAATGTTGTTTAAGCCGCCTTTTTTGTTACCCGGTGTAGTGTTAGCACTGCGATCTGCTTTACCTTGGCTTAAGTAGTCATCAAACCATTGCATTTCGCGCAGCAACGCTTCGCCCACTTCTTTGTTCTCTGCACGTGGTGTCAGTAGGTGAATACCGTCACGTACTTCTGAGACCTCAGAGAACATCACCGAGCCACCCGCTCGGATAATCAAGTCAGATGCATAACCCACCGCAGGGTTGGCCGTTACGCCCGAAAAAGCGTCGCTGCCGCCACATTGCATACCCACCACCAGCTCGGAGATAGGGCAAGGTTCACGGCGGCGCTTATTTAAGCGCTCAAGGTGTTGTTCTGCCATTTCCATAATGTGGTCGACCATGTCTTGAAAGCCATGGTGACTTTCGTCTTGCAGACTCACCACATGGTCTTCAAGGGTTTTAGCCACATCAGAATTCGGCAAGATGTTAATGGCTTGCTCGTCATCTATTTCGAGTAGTCGACTGGGCGAAAGCTTTTCACAACCCAAACCCACTACCATAATTTCGCCACCGAAATTAGGGTTTTTGGCGATATTTTGCAGGGTGCGAATCGGCACGATAGCGGCAGGTGCCGTAATCGCCACACCACAGCCGTAGGTGTGATTGAGAGCAACGACACCGTCAACGTTTGGATATTTGGGCAATAAGGTTTGCTTAATTAGCTTAACCACATAGTCCGTAATACCCGCAACACATTGCACACTGGTGCTAATACCTAGCAGGTTTTTGGTACCGACACTGCCGTCTGGGTTTTTGTAGCCGTCAAATGTGTAGCCCTCAAGTGGCTCAAAGTTTGGCTTAGGACGAGTCGCTAATTGCAACTCGTCCAATTTTGGTGGCGTTGGCATATCAACAACTTTTTCAGATACCCACGAGCCTTGCTTAATCAAGTGTTTGGCATAACCAACCACCTCATTATAGCGACGTACCTCACCACCTTGGGCGATATCCGTGAGTGCGACCTTATGACCTTGGGGCACATCTTCAAGAAGAACAACACCACCGGGTAACTCAGCGCCCTGAGGTGCACCGCCCTGATCCAGAATGATCGCAACATTGTCACTTTCATGGATCTTGATTAGCACGTAAGACTCACTCATTGGGCCGTCTCCGATTTAGCATGCTGTTTGCTCTTCTTGTGGATCATCACCGACACAACAACCGACAGGATAATCAACGCCCAAAGCACCATTGCGATTGGACTCTTGGTCACAAGCACCGAGTATTCGCCGTAAGACTCAAGGCTCTTCACAAAGTAAACCTCAGCTGAGCTACCTAAGATAAAGCCGATAACCAAAGGCGCGATTTCAATACCGATTTTGGCAAAGATCCAGCCCGCCATACCAAAGATGAACAGCGTCCAAACATCAAACATAATGCCGTAGTTAATGGCGTAAGCACCTACCGCACACATCATGACAATAATGGGGTAAAGCACAAACTTTGGAATCAGCACTACTTTTGCGATGTGGCGAATAGCGTAAAACATCACAATAAACATGACGATATTGGCAAACATCAAGCCGGTAATCATTGAGTACCAAGTATCGATATTCTCACCAATAAACAACGGACCTACCTGCAGCCCCTGAAGTGTAAAGGCACCAATCAACACCGCCGTCGTGCTGTCGCCAGGGATACCCAAAGACAACAAAGGAATAAGCGCACCACCGGTCAAACTATTGTTAGCCGACTCCGATGCCACCAAACCTTCAGGCTCACCTTTACCTAGCTTTTCAGGTTGCTTTGATAGGTTTTTTTGCTGAGTGTAAGCCAAAATAGAAGCTGCACTACCACCGATACCCGGCAACATACCCACAAAGGTACCAATAGAAGACGAGCGGAACAGGTTACCCGTTTGGCCTTTAAAGATATTAAAGCTGAACGGCTTGCCCTTAGTAAGGTTCACCTTATTTTCGTGAGAAGTTTCTTTAACGCCCTTTTCAGCTTCTTCGATGATGGTAGAAATACCAAATAAACCGATCAATACAGGTAGCAACGAGAAACCGTACGCAAGGTATGGCTCCATAAACGGTGCCATCAAACGGTATTCACCGTTACCGCCATTAGACACATCGTAAACACCGATGAGGCTAAGCAACACACCCAAAAAGCCACTGAACACGCCCATCAAAATATTTTTAGATAGAGATGCGATCACCGACATGGCAAAGAAGATCATCAAGAACTTCTCGACGTAGGAGAACTTGATCGCAAAGTCAGCCAAGATAGGCGCAAAGAAAAACAGAATGATTGCGCTAAAGGTGCCACCAAAAAGCGACGCAACAATACACGTTTTAAGCGCTCGCTCGGCCTCGCCTTTTTGTGCCATCGGGTAGCCATCAAAGGTCGTCGTAATGGACGATGGCGTGCCCGGAATATTCAACAGTACCGCAGGCACTAAGCCGCCCGAAATACCGCCAACGTAAAGCCCCAACAACAAGGCTAAGCCTTCGTGTAACCCTAGGGTATAAGTCAAAGGCAAACACACCGCCACGGCCATGGTGGCTGTCATGCCTGGAATAGCACCAAAAATAATGCCAATAACAGAGCCTGCCGCAGCTAACAAAAAGTAGGCAGGCGATAGTAAGTCTAAAAATTCCATTGTGTCACTCCGCGCGCCTTATGGCATTGATACAAGAAAGAAGTGATAAAGGACAACCCACACAAACGTTGGAGCAATAAGCGAATTTGCCACAATGATGGTGATGTTACGTCGCGTTTTTTCATGGCAGTAAAGCATCGACATCAAAAACACAAACGGAATGGAGGAAAGCAAAAAGCCCAAGCCCATGTTAGGTAACACAGACCCAATAAAGTCCATGACCCAAAAGTAAGCAGGCACCAATGCAAGAGTGGCTGCTAAGCGGAAGAAGTCCGCGTTTTTTTCAAAAAACTGATAGTCACCGGAGCGAATCGCGCGTAACACAGGTCGCCCTTGTGTCACCACAATCACTAAGCCAAGCACGATAAGGATGGTAATAATGATGCGGGGAAAAAACAGGTGCGACTGGTCAAAGTCGATTACAACGGTATTCAGTGAGGAAAACCAAGACATAACGATCCTCTCGAGGAAGTTGTGTGCGCTCCTTAGCTAGGACGCCAAGGGCGCACACAGATCAGAGTACTACTTTTGCAAGCTTTCGATGATAGATGCATAGCTATCACGCTTCGCTTGGAAGTGTGCTTGCGCATCGGCAGACTTACGGAAGTTAGGGATGAAGAAAGACTTTTTAAGTGTTTCTTGTACTTTGCCATCTGCAAAGACTTCCGCCAAGGCGTTGTCTAGGAATTCAACCACTTTTGGTGACATACGCTTGTTGTAAAGAAAGAAGAACTCTTTATCGAAAGTAAAGTTGCTGCTAGCCGTCATTGGCACGTTTACACCGCCAGGGCCAGATGAGAACTTAACCAACTCATCACGAGAAGTTTGACCCATACCTTCGGGGTTTGCGCCCTGAAGTGTAGAAGACTTAGCCGTTAGCCATACAAAGTTCATGGCTTTTTGGTCGTCTGCTGGCAAACGAGTGTACTGTTCGTTGGCTTGTACACTGCCGTTAATCACGTCAGCTAGGCCGTCAAACATTGCTTGGTTTTTATCAGACTGAGAACCCGTGTTAAGAGCAACCATGTTGTCTTCTTTACCTGGGTAAGCAAGGCGCACTGCGTTTTTCATTGCAGTGTAACCAATTTCAGAAACACCACCTGGCTGGATAGCAACACGAACGGTTTTGCCGTTACCTGCCGCATCAATGATTTCGTCCATGGTTTTGTAAGGTGAGTTTTTAGGCACTAGGTAGCCGTTACCTGGGTTGGTAGCGAACGAAGGGCCGATTTGCCATTGCTTGAACGGGTCTTCGTAACCTTTTTTACCGTACAAGTTACCTAAGTAGGCTTGGTCGTGGAAAATCATCAAGGTGTTACCGCTTGGCACACGGCCTAGCGCTTGATAGCCCGCAGAGAAACCCACTGCGTCTACTTTGATGTTTGCATCGATCTTTTCAGCCAACGCTTCAGCAATGATTGATGAAGCTTGGTAAGTATCACCGCCTGTAGATTTTGAGCCAATAACGATGCGGATGTTACCGCGAATTGGGTTATCAGCTGCAAAGGTAATTGCTGGGGCTGCTGCGACGGCGCCTGCTAGCAATGCGACTTTAGCGGTAGTGATCAACGTTTTCATATTATTACTCCTGTCCCGTAATTTTTGTTGTATTTAAGACGAGAATTATCGATTTTTGATTAATAATCGTACCGAACGCTTAAACATCATACATCATATTAAGTCGGTTGCAATGCCTTGTTTTGAAAAAAATGAGACAGGGAAACCTCGCCTTCTTCCTTAGAGTTCTCCCTCAAAGATCATCCCTATTTTGTAATTTGTTGCTAAACAAAAACAACATAAACCACATAAAGTTCACAAAAATCCAATAAAACCAATATGTTAAATAATAGCCAGAAGCCACATGTTGCGAATCAACACGAATGGTTTGACTAATAATTCATATGTTGTATGATGTATTACACATGGACATGACCTAATGCCAGTGGTCAGTCCTCTTTCGCATCTAGCTAAGGATTTACACATGTCTTTTTCTACAGAACAAATGAGAGAAGCGCTTGGTAACGGGCTACTGTCTTTCCCAATTACCGATTTCGACAACAACAATAAATTTAACGCAGAAACCTACACTGATCGTGTAGAGTGGTTTGTTCAGCACGGTGTATCGTCTGTATTTATTGCAGGCGGCACAGGTGAGTTTTTCTCTTTAGACATGGAAGACTACCGCGAGATCTGTGAAACAGCGGTTAAAACCGTTGCTGGTCGTGTTCCTGTTATTGCAGCAGCAGGTAAAAGTGTTAAAGACGCAAAAGCGTTTGTAAAAGCCGCTGAAGAAGCAGGCTGTGACGGCATCCTATTAATGCCTCCGTTCCTAACAGAGTGTCCAGAAGACGGTATCATTGAATACGCAGCTGAGATCATTAACAGCTCTAGCCTGTACTTCATCTACTACAACCGTGGTAACGGCATCTTATCTGCTGAGTCTGTAAAAGAGCTAGCCTCTCGTTGCCCTAACCTTGTGTCTCTAAAAGACGGTGTTGGTAACATTGCTGCACTTAACGACACAGTAAAAACCGTTGGCGACCGCCTTGTTTACATCGGTGGTGTACCAACCGCTGAAATCTTTGCTGAAGCTTACCTATCAATCGGCGTTAACACCTACTCTTCTGCGGTATTCAACTTCATGCCTGAAATGGCAATGAAGTTCTACACAGCGTTGCGTGCCGGTGAGACCGAAACAGTACAAAGCATCATCAAAAACTTCTTTATTCCTTTCTGCCGTCTACGCGACGAGAAGAAAGGTTACGCAGTAAGCTTGATCAAATCAGGTGCTGAAATCATTGGTAAGCCAGCGGGCGACGTTCGCGCTCCATTGACTATGCCAACCGCTGAACACAAAGCAGCCCTAGAAGCGATTATCAAAGCAAACTCGTAAGGTTTATGTGGCTGTTGTGCAACTTCATCCAGACCTCAGCAGCCACCTTTTAATTGAGTAAAAAAGCACCCCTCGCCGACGAAAAGCGACAAACGTCGCTCTTTCGGTGCTGAATGGGTGCGCTTTTACCCACATATTAAGTCAGGTTTAGTTCTAACTGATGCTTGTTAGATAGAGCACTAAGAGGTAATGTAGCGCACTGAAATTTGCTAAGGACTTGAGATTATGCGTCGTACATCCACTCCAGAAACATCATTCAAAGTAGAGCCGGTGGGCCGAAGTGGCAGCCTTGCATCTAATGTGGCTGATCAGCTGGAAACGATGATTGCACAGTCTCAAATTGACGTTGGCCAAAAGCTACCAACCGAAAACAAACTCTGTGAAATGTTTAATGTGAGCCGCACCGTGGTTCGCGAAGCCATTACACAACTTAAGAGTTTGGGTTTGGTAGAAACCCGTCGCGGCGTAGGCACTACGGTTTTACGCAGTCAGCCAGCCGAGTCGAGTAACGGATACCAAATCAATCCTTCAGCTGTTGAAGACATTCTACATATCCTTGAGTTTCGAATGAGTGTTGAGGTGAATGCCACAAAGGCAGCCGCCCAACGACGTAGCGAAGCCGATGTTGATGCTTTAGAAAGTGCCCTTGTGGCGTTTGATAATGCATTAAAAGTAGACGGTATGGCGCGCGAAGCAGACCTAGAGTTTCACATGGCCATTGCTAACGCGACCAAAAACCCCTTCTTTCAACAGTTCTTCGAGCAGTTCAACAAAAACGTCATTCCTCGTGCGCAAATCATCGACAGCAACAGTGACCAAACCGCTAACGAAGATTACTTGCGCGTTGTGCAACAAGAGCACCTCGCCATTTTTGATGCCATAAAGGCACAAGATCCAGATGCCGCTGGCGAAGCCATGCACAAGCACCTTTCCCGAGCTTATCGCTTATACGAGCAGCTCAAACCCGGGCGATAATCGTTCGCTCCAAGGGCTTGTCATCGGTTAGTCAGCACTCATTTTATTGACGGGCTGTTAGCTCACTTGGAGAGACTTATGACGATTAAAGGCCACATGCTGATTGGCTCACGTAGCCAAGCAGGTAACGGTAAAGCAATTTACGCTATCAACCCAGCGACTAACGAACAACTAGAGCCAGCGTTTTTGGGTGGTTCTAAAAACGAAGTTAACGAAGCCGCTGAACTTGCTTGGGCCGCGTTTGATCAATACCGCGAAACCTCACCTGAAGTACGCGCTAACTTCATCGAAAAAATCTGTGAAGAAATCATGGCCCTTGGCGACGAGCTTATCGAGCGCGCTATGGCTGAAACTGGTCTGCCTCGCATGCGCCTTGAAGGTGAGCGCGGCCGTACCGTTGGCCAACTTAAAATGTTTGCCGACGTTGTTCGCACAGGTAACTACCTAGACGTTCGTGTTGACGAAGCGATGCCAGACCGCGCGCCACTTCCTCGCGCAGACCTTCGTCTACGTAACATCGCACTTGGTCCTGTAGCTGTATTTGGTGCGAGTAACTTCCCACTTGCCTTCTCTGTTGCTGGTGGCGATACCGCTTCTGCATTGGCAGCTGGCTGCCCTGTTATCGTAAAAGCTCACTCTTCTCACCCGGGTACTTCTGAGCTTGTAGGCCTAGCGATTCAAGCTGCTGTAAAAGCATCGGGTCTACCTGAAGGTGTATTCTCGCTTCTATTCGGTTCAGGCCGCGAAGTAGGCGCAGAGCTAGTTAAGCACCCGCACGTAAAAGCAGTTGGTTTTACCGGTTCACGTGCTGGCGGTACTGCACTCATGGATATGGCCAATGCACGTCCAGAGCCAATTCCTGTTTACGCCGAGATGAGCAGCATCAACCCTGTATTCCTAATGCCAACGGCATTGGCTGAAAAGCCAGAAGCAATCGGTACTGGTTTTGTTGGCTCATTGCTGATGGGTGCAGGTCAGTTCTGTACTAACCCAGGTTTGGTGATTGGTGTTGAAGGCGAAGACCTAGACAAGTTCCTAGCTGCAGCCCAAGGCGCACTGACTGATGCCGCGACTCAAACTATGCTTTCACCGGGCATTTTTGAAGCTTACTGCAGCGGTGTTTCTCACTTCAGCACGCACGCTAAAGTAGAGGCCTTTGCACAAGGTCAAGCAAGCGAAGCACCTAACCAATGTCAGGCTCAGCTGTTTGTTACCAGCGCTGCCGACTTCCTAAGTGACGAAACCCTTTGTGAAGAAGTCTTTGGTTCGGCATCACTGGTAATCAAGTGTAAAAACACCGACGAATTTGTCGCTGTGGCAGAACAGCTTGAAGGCCAGCTAACAGCAACGCTTCACTTACAAAACGGTGACCAAGAAGCCCTAACCGGTCTTCTGCCTGTACTTGAGCGTAAAGCCGGTCGCATCCTTTGCAACGCCTACCCAACAGGTGTTGAGGTTTGTCATGCAATGGTTCACGGCGGTCCGTTCCCTGCCACTTCTGATGCGCGTAGCACGTCAGTGGGTAGCGCTGCAATTAACCGTTTCTTGCGCCCTGTTTGTTACCAAGACTTCCCTGCAGACCTTCTACCTGCAGCACTAAAAGACGAAAACCCATTGGGCCTACGTCGTTTAGTCAACGGTAAAAACACCCTAGCTGAATAACTTCGGCTCGCGAGCACTTGTCACTTGCGCAAGTGCTCGCAACTTTATTAAGCTCGACCTATCTTCAGCTCTTTCTGCTCCATTCGCACTACCCGCATCACTTGCTCTACCCTTCTCTTTCCTCCGTTACAAGGAGCGTACATGAATCACTTATCGTTACTGTTAGATATTTTAACGGTGATCGCCCCCGTCTTTGCGATGATCTTAATGGGCTTGTTTTTAAAGCGAATCCACCTGATCGACGAGCGCTTTATCGACACCGCATCTAACCTTGTTTTTAACGCCACCATGCCAGCGTTAATCTTCTTTAGTATTTCACAAGCCGACTTCTCGGAGGCATTTCAGCCCAAAGTCGTGCTGTTTTTTTCTGCCGCGACCTTAGCCAGCTTTTTGCTGTCAGCACTGGTCATTAAAGGCGGGCGCTTAGAAGTCGAAAAGGCCACCTTTATTGTCAGTGCATCACGAGGTAACTGTGGCGTGCTGAGTTTTTCTCTCGCCGCCAGCCATTATGGCGACTTAGGTTTAGCCTTGGGGGGTGTGATGGGCGGTGTTGCAGCGGTGACGGCCAATGTGGGCACCATTATCACCTATACCCTTATGCAACAACAGGGTAAACCCGACTTAGGCAAACTACTGCTCGCCAACCTAAAAAGCCCGCTGCTCATCGCGCTGTTTTTGGGTGCCAGCGTATCTTACTTTCATATCGAGTTTCCGGCGTGGTTTTTACAAAGCGGCAGCTACTTTTCGTCGCTGTCCTTACCTTTGGCCCTCATGTGTGTCGGCGGCTCACTCACCCTTAGTGCCTTAAAACACTCAAGTGTTAACGCCATTGGTGCGAGTTTAACCAAACTTCTACTTATTCCTTTATTGGGCTGTTTAGTTGCGGCTTTTTGGTTAGATTTTTCGACCATCGAACTGGGCATGCTGTTTTTATTTTTGGGCAGCCCCACCGCTGCATCTGTGTTTGCAATCTCACGCTATTATCGCGGTGACAGCGAGCTCGCGTCGGCTTCTATTCTGCTAAGTACACTCATGGCCAGTATCACTATTGTGGCGGGACTCTTTATTATTGAGGTACTAGGCAGCGAAATGTGAGCCTTTAGTCGAACGAGCGAATAAAAAATACCCCTACATTTTGTAGTTATTTACGAAAAATAGGAAAAATAAGAAAAATTCCTATACACCTTTGGGGTTCAGAAACGCATAATAAGTCTTGTGGATCTCCTGTTCATGGAACGAATACAAAGGATGGCCTCGATAAGCAGAATGGATGGCAAGACGCCCTAGGACAAAGACTGCATGGAATATGGAGCCAGCTGAGGGGGTAGCCAACGGATTCGGTAGCCCCCTCTTCACCTTTACTCTCTGATTTACTCTCTTAGTTTTAACAAACTCTTCGGCAGCTTCTGCTTTTTTACCCAGAGCCTCTCAGCTCACCTCTCGTTACTTTTACTCCAGCCCAAACGCAAAAAAAGCAGCCACCTCGGTCGGCAACTGCCTTTTTAAAACTCAATGATACAAACTGATAACTAGCGCTTTATGCTGGGGTGATATTGTGCCAAAGGCGCTGCGCCAATGCAGAGGGTGCCTCGCTACAGCCCGAGCTCAACCAACGTGCCAGTTCAGTCGCCACATCTGGGTATTGAACAGGGTCAGGTAATGGCTGCTTCAGCCAGTCGTTAAAAGCAGGTTCATTAAAGCCATAGGCGACTTCCGCCATCCCCAAGTGCTCAAGGGCCTTCGCGTTAGACTGTTGTTCTACCTGCCCCACCGCGGGAATAGAAAATACCTTTTTACCCAACGAGAACGACTCGCTAATCAAACCAAAGCCACAATTAGTTACAACACCTGCACACGAGGCTAGGTCTCGTTGAAAACCCTCGCGAGAAAACGGCATCAAACAGACATTGCGCAGACGCATCGGCTTATCAATGTCGGTATACACATAAAAAAGGTGCTCTTTAAACTGCTGAAAACGCGTCACCAATACCTTAGGGTCTTCGATGGGCAGGTACACCAAAATTTTATTGGGCTCCACGGAGCTACTATAGCTACTGGCTTGAATCATCGGAGGCAATACAGGGTGACCAAAGTGGTGCCAGTGCAGGCCGATTTCCGTTTGTACAGGCGTCATGAGTCGAATGAGTTTTGCCATTAACCAGCTGGCATGATTCCCCGGAATCGGGAATACCATGGCATATTGGTGCGCTATACCCACACTGGGTACGCCCTGTCGTTTGGCTGCCCAGGCAGAAATCGGCTCAAAGTCGCTGATCACCAAGTAATAATCGCTCACATCAAGGCGAAACGCATCGAGCCCACATTTGAGCAGATTATTTTGTGCAATGGTGGAAAGCAGTTGGACACGGCCTTGCTTTTGAACAAAGGTCACCCCGCGAAACACGCGATAGTCGCCAAAGGGTTCCATGTTAAAAAGTTTACTTTTATCGCGACCACTAAATACGTAGTCGACCTGAATGCCTGCCGCTTTTAAGGCAGGTGCGAGAACACGGGCACGACTAATGTGGCCGTTACCGGTGGCTTGAACACCGTATAAAACACGCATGAGTTCATCTCTAGTAGGCTTGGTATAACCCAATACCAAAGGTAGCGCACAGCATACCAAGTGCTGCACCAGCTACGATGTCGCTTGGGAAATGCACACCCAACAACACCCGAGATAAACCAATCATAGAGGCTAGGCCATAAAATAGCGGTGCTCCGCTAGGGTAGTAATGGCTTAAAGTGGTCGCGAAAACAAACGCAGCAGCCGAGTGCCCCGATGGAAAGCTAAACTTATCACTGGGCACGATAAGCGCTTCAAAGGTGTCAAAGCGATAGCAAGGACGGTCGCGGCGAATGGTATTTTTTAAAATAAAATAGGCAGGCAGTTCCATCGAAAACGCGATAATGCCTGAGAAAAACGCCGCGATCCCTACTGCTGGCTCAAACGCCAATAATGCAATGCCCACTAAGACATACAGCACACCGTCACCGGCTTTTGACACCGCACGACTCATCACACCTACGCGACGCATTTGAGCAAAGCCCAAGCACCAATAAAACGCGCGTGTGTCTATGTCTGTCAGTTTCACCAAAGCGTTCATGATTAATTTACTCAAGTGACGAAGGATCATCAGTCGCTATCTTCTAAAATCACGGTGACAGGAACATGAACAAGGTTTTACACTTTAATGACAAGATACTGCTCCTTTCTATCCCTGTAAGGCGTTATCAAACCAGCTCAGTGCCGACTGAGCGTAGCTTTCCATTGATAACCAAGGAGCCATATGCCCAGTGTTTTGCAGTGAGATCAACTCAAATGGATGAGGCAGCTGGTTAACGAGTCTTCGACTATAACCCAACGGCAACACTTCATCTTGCTGCCCATGTAATATGGCGGCCTTAAAACCCTGTGGTGCTTTCGCCACCTGTGAGTGATAACCAAATAAGCTCGATAGCGTTTTTAACGGATAGTCGTAAACAATTAATTCGTCTTGGCTAATCATGTGCGAGGCGGGATGAGCGGCCAGCAGCTTATCCAAGTCGATAAACATACGCAGCGGAATATTTAAGCTCGGAAACCAAAAGGCTTGCTGATGCGTCATCCACCAGCCCATGGCGTAACTTGGGTCGGGCGGCACATCGGGCAAAATAAGGGTTCCACACAGCAGTGCCGATACCCGCTGATCGGATTCAGCCGCAGCCAAACCCAACAATGACCCAATCGAATACCCCCAAACACCCACGGGTAAGTCGCTACGATCAAGAGTGTCTAGTAATTCAGATACGCTGGTGGCGACATCGGCAACCGCAAAAGAGCCACGCTTCCCCTCCGAAAAACCGTGCCCGGGGTAGTCCACGCCTATTACCCAATAACCTTGATTCGCCGCATACGAAAACATCAAAGCGTAAAGCTCTACGTAAGTACCAATGCCCGGCAAAAAGATAAGTACCCCTTTGGGGTTAGGGTTTTCGAGGCCAAAGGCTTCACAATGAACGCCTGAGCGTGCAAGTTTGATCACCTCGCGCTGGGCGAGCGCTGCTTCCACCCCTAAGGCTTTATGCAGCGCGTGGCGTTTATCACAATCCACAACTGGGGGCATATCAAACTCCTAAGAACAAGCTAACGTTGGCACTCTGGACAAAACACCGTGGCGCGCCCAGACATGCGAACCTCTTTTAATAGTGTAGTGCATTGGCTACAGGGCTGCCCTGCTCGACCATATACTTGGAGGGTTTGTTGGAAGTATCCGGGTTTACCGTCACTACCCACAAAGTCTTTGAGTGTTGTTCCACCTTGCGCTATTGCCTTAGCTAAAACAACCTTTATTTCGTCTGTTAAGCTCGTAAGTCGCGCCTTTGATATCTTATTCGCAGGGCGTGTTGGGCGAATACCGGCCTTAAACAGCGCCTCGTTCGCATAGATATTACCAACACCCACAACCACTTTGTTGTCCATTATTAACTGCTTAATGGGACGACTAGAATTTTTGGCCGCTTTGGCTAAGCCTTCGGCGTTAAAATCTTCTGTTAACGGCTCGGGGCCTAAGCCCAATAGACGCTCGTGCTCTGTGCCCTTGTCTTGCCACAACACACAGCCAAAGCGACGTGGGTCGTTAAAGCGGACGACTTTGCCCGAGCTAAGCACCATATCCACATGGTCGTGTTTTTTAAGAGGCGTGGATTTATCCACAACACGTAAATTACCCGACATGCCCAAATGAACAATGACACTGCCTTGCTCAAAGTCGACTAACAAATACTTTGCCCGACGGCGTAGCCCCACCACTTGCTGCCCTTCTATACGGGCGGCAAGGTCATCAGGTACGGGCCAGCGCAAGCGAGGCTCACGAACAATCATTGCATCAACAGTGGCATTGGCCAAAAAGGGCTCTACGCCACGCAGGGTCGTTTCAACTTCGGGTAACTCAGGCATACAAGCTTCTTTTTGCGATCAGAATATAAGGGATATCATACCCCACTTGGCGCAGACAAACGTACAGGCAAAAAAAATGGCCCCTATCACTAGGAGCCATTCTTTACTCAGAGACTAAATCAAATTACTTGATTTTAGCTTCTTTGTAGATAACGTGCTTACGCACAACAGGATCGTATTTTTTAAATTCGAACTTGTCAGGCGTGTTACGCTTGTTCTTTTGAGTAGTGTAGAAGTGACCAGTACCTGCAGTAGATACAAGCTTGATTTTATCAGTAGCACCTTTAGCCATGATCCTGCTCCTTAAACCTTAATACCGTTAGCACGAACATCAACCAATACTGCGTCGATGCCTTTTTTGTCGATGATGCGCATACCTTTAGAAGATACACGTAGACGAACGAATTTGTTTTCGCTCTCTACCCAGAAACGGTGCCAGTGTAGGTTTGGCAAGAAACGACGACGTGTTTTACGTTGTGAGTGGGAAACATTGTTTCCTGTAACTGGGCGCTTACCCGTTACCATGCAAACTTTAGCCATTTTAAAAGACCTTTAAACTTTAAAAATTAACGTTTTATCTGACCATAATGTATTGAAACTGAGGATTGCCTACACTCTCATTAGGCTCCTAAACAACCAGTTTCTCAGGCGGAGCGTCCTATAACTTGACAGAATACCGTACCGGAGTGGGATCAGAAGGTGGCAAACTATACGCGAAGATCGCCCCCATTGCTAGCTTTTTGCGTAAAAAACAACCGACTCTGGCTAGCCTAAAAGCATAGGTGCGAATTAGCTCAAAACCACAGGCGCTTGCACAGGCCTTGTTAGTGCAGCAAACCACGCTCAGCAAAGGAAACAACGGTATCGTCTCCTACCACCATATGGTCTAGTACCCGAATATCGACTGTGGCTAAGGCCTCTATCAAACGACGAGTAATTTGCTCATCGGCGACACTGGGCTCAGCCACGCCCGACGGATGATTATGAGCAAATATAACCGCCGCCGCATTATGAGCCAGTGCTTGCTTTACCACCTCTCGCGGGTAAACCGCCGCCGCATCAATGGTGCCCCAAAACAAGCTTTCGTATTTAAGCACGCGGTGTTTGTTATCTAAAAAGAGGCAGGCGAATACCTCTCGCTGTTGGTGACGTAACTGCGAGCTTAAATAGTGCTTCACCATATTAGGGTTCGTGAGCGCATTACCCCGCTCCACTTGCGAAGCTAAATGTCGGCGCGCCATTTCAAGTACAGCTTGTAGTTGTGCATACTTTGCCAAGCCCAAGCCGTGCCTCTGACAAAATGTTTGTTGTGGCGCATCCAAAAGCGCCCGCAAGCTACCAAAGCTGTGCAGTAATTCACGAGCGAGTGTCACCGCACTTTTACCGGCCACTCCCGTACGTAAAAAAATCGCTAGTAGCTCGGCATCCGATAAGCTCTCCGAACCGTGAGCAATCAACTTTTCTCTGGGGCGATCGCCCTCAGGCCAATCTTTAATGGTCATCGTCACCTCCTTGTTAGGTCATGGTTGCTACTTAGGCTATTCCTTTGCCCTGTGGCGTCTATCTTAGTCATGAGTCACTTTACGTGGCTAGCTGGGCAATGAGTATGCCCCTACTCACAAAAATACAACTTACTACAGTCTTTTATTGCCTATGCAGGGGTGCCATAACTCGTCTCGCTCAAATATAAATCAGCGAGTACTCACTCGCTTTCTTGCCCTTGTCTGGTTTACTCCGAAGGGCGTAACAACGTAAAATATTGGTTTAGTTTTTATATCCGCCTGCATCTATTGGGTAGTCACTGTTAATGATTCAACTTAAGCACAAACGGATTTTGCTCGGTATTACTGGCGGCATTGCGGCCTATAAAAGTGCAGAGCTAACCCGTGCATTAAAAACCGCAGGCGCCGATGTGCGTGTGGTCATGACCCCCGCGGCACAAGAATTCATCACGCCCCTCACCTTACAGGCCTTGTCGGGGCGCGAAGTTCACACCGAAATGCTCGACCACAAAGCCGAAGCCGGTATGGGACACATTGAGTTAGCCAAATGGGCCGACGCCATTTTAATCGCCCCCGCCAGTGCCGACTTTATCGCCCGCTTGGCCGCAGGCCAGGGTAACGACTTATTATCGACCCTGTGCTTAGCCACCGATGCGCCGCTGTATTTAGCACCAGCCATGAACCAAGCCATGTGGCACCAAGCAGCCACTCAGGACAACCTCGCCACCTTACAAGAGCGTAATGTCACTTTATTCGGCCCCGGCGCGGGCCAACAAGCCTGTGGCGATGTTGGACTCGGGCGAATGCTAGAGCCCGTCGAGTTGGCTAATATGCTGGCCGCCACTTTTGCTAAAGGGCAGCTTAGCGGCACTCGTTTGGTCATTACCGCCGGCCCAACCCGCGAAGCACTAGACCCTGTGCGTTACATCACCAACCACAGCTCGGGCAAAATGGGATATGCACTAGCACAAGCAGCTATTGAGCAAGGCGCCGATGTCACCCTGATTAGCGGCCCAACGCAACTTGAGCCCCCCGAGCGTTGCACCTTTGTCTCTGTCACCAGTGCTCAACAAATGTACGATGCTGCCTTAAGTACCCTTGGCCAGTGTGACCTATTTATTGGTACCGCCGCAGTCGCTGACTATCGTGCCGCCGACATTGCCGAGCAAAAGCTCAAAAAAGGCAGTGGCGATGAGCTAACACTTAAGCTGGTTAAAAACCCCGACATCGTAGCCACCGTTGCGCAGCACACACAACGCCCATTTACTGTTGGCTTTGCCGCCGAAACGCAAAATGTCGAAGCCTACGCCCAAAGCAAGCTCGAGCGTAAAAACCTCGATTTAATTATCGCTAACGACGTGTCTGATACCCGTATTGGTTTTAATAGCGACCAAAACGCAGTGACGGTGATCTCGGCCACTCGTCAAACACCCCTGCCAATGGCCAGCAAGAGCCGTTTGGCAACACAACTGATTCAAACCATTACCGACGCTTATCAACAGGCTAAATCCACATCATGAAAGCAATCCAAGTAAAGATTTTAGATGACCGCATTGGCAACAGCATTCCGCTACCTGAGTACGCAACTGAAGGCTCAGCGGGCCTAGACCTGCGTGCGTGCCTTGATGAGCCACTAACACTTGCCCCAGGCGAAACTCAGCTCATTCCTACAGGCCTATCGGTTTACATTGAAGACCCAGGTTTATGCGCCATGATTTTGCCGCGCTCTGGCTTGGGCCATAAGCACGGTATCGTACTGGGCAACTTGGTTGGCTTAATCGACTCTGACTACCAAGGCCAGCTGTTTGTCTCTTGCTGGAACCGTGGTCACAGCGCCTTTACCATTGAACCAAGCGAGCGTATCGCCCAAATGGTTATCGTACCTGTGGTACAGGCTCAGTTTGATATCGTCACTGAGTTTGAAAAAACCGAGCGCGCCGAAGGTGGCTTTGGTTCTTCAGGCCGCCAGTAAGCGATTAGCCGCCAAGGACAGCGAAACGGAGTCTACATGGGTACACAATTCACCTTGCCACCACGAGAATTTGAGCCGTCGATTTTTCGCGCCTACGATATTCGCGGCATTGTGGATAAAACCCTCAATGACGATACCGTATACGCCATTGGGCGCGCCTTTGCCGCCCAATGTCTCGCTGACCAAATTAGCCAGGTGACACTTGCAGCCGACGGCCGACTTTCAAGCCCAGTTTATAAACGCATTTTGGCTCAAGGGCTGGTTGATGGCGGCATGCAGGTCACAGACATTGGCTTTGCAGCAACGCCTATTTTGTATTTTGCGGTGGTGAACAGCGACTCGCAAACAGGCATCATGATTACCGGTAGCCACAACCCCGTGGACTACAACGGCTTTAAACTCATGATCGCAGGCGACACCTTAGCCAATGACGAAATTCAAGCGCTAAAGCAACGCATCGAGACCAATAAACTGCCAGCTGTGGCGGGTGGCTCTGTAACGCAAGCAGATCCTCGCCCTAGCTACCACAACTACATTCGTAACGACATTCAGCTAGCGCGTCCTATGAAAGTTGTTATTGATTGTGGCAACGGTATTCCCGGCGAAGACGCACCGGCCTTGTTTACAGCGCTAGGGTGTGAGGTTACGGCCATGTACTGCGAGGTAGACGGCTCTTTTCCAAACCATCACCCCGACCCGAGTAAGCCCAAAAACCTAATTGATGCTACCTCCAAGGTAAAAGCACTGGGTGCCGACCTTGGCCTCGCCTTTGATGGTGACGGCGATCGCGTCGGGCTCATTACCCCCAAAGGCCAGCTAGTAGACACCGACCGATTAATGCTATTGCTGTCAGACGACTTGCTCTCGCGTCACCCCGGTGCCGAGGTCATTTACGACGTTAAGTGCTCCCGCATATTGCCGCAACGTATTGAGTCACAAGGCGGCATTGCCACCATGTGGAAAACAGGCCACTCGCTGATGAAGCGAAAGATGCGTAGCAGCGCCGCACTCATTGGCGGCGAAATGAGCGGCCACATTTATTTTAAAGAGCGGTGGTTTGGTTTTGACGACGGCCTCTACGCCGCTGCTCGCTTGCTCGAAATACTTTCGCAGCACAAGCAAAGCGCCGACGAGCTCTTTGACAGCTACCCCAGAGACCTTGCCACACCCGAGCTCAACATTGCTGTGAGCGAGCAAGAAAAGTTTGCCATTGTGGACGCCCTTTCAAAGCACGACTTTGGCTCGGGTCAGGTCTCGCGTGTGGATGGTATTCGCGTCGATTACGACAATAGCTGGGGGCTGGTACGGGCCTCAAACACCACACCCGTATTGGTGTTGCGCTTTGAGGGCAAAACAGCCCAAGACTTACACCAAGTAAAACAAATTTTTGCTCAAGCGCTTTATGCGATTGACCCGCAACTGCATATTCCCGAGGAGTAACCTTGGGCCAAATGCATTGCCAACACCCTTTACAGAAACGAACAAGTTAAAAACGGAACTCATTATGCCTTTATCACGCGACGGCGCTATTCAAGCAGCTGACATTCTTAGCGAAGCGATGCCTTACATTCAACGCTTTGTAGGTAAAACCATTGTGATCAAATACGGCGGTAACGCCATGATCGACGATGAACTTAAAGCCAGCTTCGCCCGCGATATCGTTATGATGAAGCTGATTGGTATCAACCCAATCGTGGTTCACGGTGGCGGCCCACAAATTGGCTCGCTACTTGAGCGACTCAATATCGAGTCCCACTTTATCAACGGCATGCGTGTGACTGACTCAAAAACCATGGACGTTGTAGAAATGGTGCTTGGTGGTGCCGTAAACAAAGAAATCGTTGGCTTGATTAACGCCAACGGCGGCCAAGCCATTGGTATGACAGGTAAAGACGGCAAACTACTACAAGCGCGTAAGCTTAAGGTAAAACACAAAACGCCTGAGATGGAAGCGCCAGAAATTATCGATATTGGCCATGTAGGCGAAGTATCGGGCGTCAACGTCAAGTTACTGAATATGCTCGCCAACTCAGACATTATCCCAGTGATCGCGCCGATTGGTGTGGGCGAAGACGGTATGTCTTACAACATCAATGCCGACTTGGTAGCAGGTAAAGTAGCCGAAGTCCTAAAAGCTGAAAAGCTGATTTTGCTGACTAATATCGCCGGCCTAATGAACAAAGAAGGCGAAGTACTGACTGGCCTGACGACCAAGCAAGTTGACGACCTAATTGAAGACGGCACCATTTACGGCGGCATGCTGCCTAAAATTGGTTGCGCCCTTGATGCGGTTAAAAGTGGCGTAAACACCGCACACATCATCGACGGCCGTGTTGCTCACTCGTGCATGCTCGAAATCTTTACCAACGAAGGTGTGGGTACACTCATCACCAATCAACACACGAGCGCAACGCTATGACCGAGAAAATCAGTCGCCGCGACCAAATACTTCAAAGCTTGGCGCAAATGCTAGAGAACAACCCCGGACAGCGCATCACAACGGCCTCGTTGGCTAAAGAAGTGGGCGTGTCTGAGGCGGCCTTGTATCGCCACTTTCCTAGCAAGGCACGTATGTTTGAGGGGCTGATTGGTTTTATTGAAGAAACCCTCATTACCCGTGTAAACGCCATCGCGAAGTCCGAAAACGACGGCATTACTCAGTGTGAACAAGCCCTGACCTTGGTACTTACCTTTGCACAGCGAAACCCTGGCCTTGCTCGTTTGCTCACCGGTGACGCGCTGGCAGGCGAGACTGACCGTTTGCGCGGCCACATCCACCAGCTGTTTGAACGCTTAGAGACACAGCTTAAGTTGATTATGCGAGATGCTGAAATTAACGACGGCCTAAAAACCCACGTAACTCAGCTATGTGCCGCCAACTTAATGTTGTCGTTTGTCGAAGGCAAAATTCGCCAATTTGTCCGTTCGGAGTTTAAAACCAAACCCTTGGATAAGTGGCCAGACCAATGGGCTGCTATCGCTGCCGGTGTTTTTATTGCCGAAGGCTAATACACCTTATAATGGGGCCGGCAGGCCCCTTTTTATCTGGCGCTTGCCAAGTCGATTGACTCCACCTAAGGCTCACCGCTCATGGAATTTAATTTAACCGAGCAGCTCATGCTGCTGGTTGCGTCACTCATAGCCAACGGCTTTTCGGCGATTGCAGGTGGTGGCGCAGGGCTGCTCCAGTTGCCTTTGTTACTTTTTTTGGGGCTTAGTTTTAGTACCGCCCTCGCCACCCACAAAATCGCCGCTGTTGCTTTGGGGTTAGGCGCAACCCTGCGACACTGGCGTGAAGGCACCTTTGACCTTAAGTTTTGCCTTTTTGTTTTAGCCTGTGGTCTACCGGGCGTTGTACTGGGTGCCTTTATTATTTTGAGCATTCCCGAAAGCTACACCAAAGTGGCGTTAGGAGTGCTAACGACGGGGCTGGGTATTTACTCGCTGCTGCAAAGCCAGCTAGGCCTCACCATGCAAGCCAAACACCGCGACGCCCAAGGCTACCTCATTGGCGGCGCGGTGCTGTTTTTTATTGGTGTGCTCAATGGCTCCCTCACCTCTGGCACTGGGCTGTTTGTTACCCTGTGGTTGGTTTACTGGTTTGGCCTCGACTACAAGCGTGCCGCAAGTTATGTGTTGCTACTGGTAGGGCTGTTTTGGAATGGCTCGGGTGCTTTGGCGATTGGCCTGCAAACACCACCACAGTGGGACTGGTTGCCAGCCCTCGTACTTGGCGCACTGATTGGCGCCTACGCAGGTGCAAGCCTTGCCATTGCAAAAGGCAACCAGTGGATAAAACGTAGCTTCGAAATAGTCACCATCGCAGTGGGCTTAAAGCTGCTATACGATGGCGTACGGCTGTTCAGTTAAGCGAGGCTTGTTTAGCTTGAGCCAGCTGAGTAAAGCGCTGCTGATACCGAGCCAATAAGGCTTGGCGCTCGGCAAGGTCAGACAGCGCCGAAGCTGGCAACAACTCAACGCTCTGCTCAGCAATAAGCTTGGGCAAGGCCTCGCTTAAATAGGCGAGTGTTTCGGGGTAAGGATGTCCAATCAACACAGCGTAGCCTCGGCTTTTGGCGATCGTTAAGCCTTTGGTAAATTGCTGATCGATAAACTCAGTTGTAATTTCGTGGTCTAAAAAGATATGACGCTTTAAAAACGGCAACTGCTTCGCTTGCGCTTGCTTCCACGCCACCGACTTCGCTGACGTGAGGCTATCGACAAAATAAAGGTCGCGTGATTTTAGCTCGGCCATTAACCAAGCCATGGCGTCACTGTCTTCGGTGAGCAGGCTACCCATGTGGTTATTCACCCCTTTCACCTGAGGCAAACTGGCCAGTGCCGCTTGAAATGTCGCTTGGCGCTGTTCAACGGGCATATCCGCCATCAAACCACCTTTACCTAGGGCGTTACCACTGTGATTAGCCATGGGAAGGTGCAGCATGAGTTCGCGCCCCGAAGCACGAGCAAGCTTACCAATGTGCGGCGCAAAGGGTGTATGGGGTAACACGGCAAAGGTAACACCCGCAGGTAGCTGTGTCGCAGCTTCCATCTGTTGGCGATTATTGCCCAAGTCGTCAATGATAATAATCAGCTTAGGGCTTATCTGGGGCTGTGCTACCGAAGGCGTGGGCTCCCCAGTATTTGGGCTAACCGCTTGCGAGGCAGATTTCTCGACACTGGTTTGTATCGCCTTTGGCTCATTACTCGGTGTCGGCTGCACCCAATTTAAGTCGCCGCTAACTTCGGCTTTTACTGAGGTGCTCATTGCGACATTAACCGCGACATTAACCAACAGGCAAACCGCCACGCACCACTTTTGAATTACACTCACGTTGATCCCTTAAGCGACTTCATTAAACACCTGAACGTCGCCGCTGTTTATTATTTTTTACTGACTATTTGCTGCTTATTATTTTCGTCGACTCGACACGCGATGGTTACTTCGCCGAAACGACCTTCAAAGCCTGTAATAAATTAAGCGCTTCAAAGAGCTGGAAGTCTGAGTCGTAATCTAAAAACTCGTCGTTCGCTAACGCATCGCGCTTGGCTTGCTCTGCCGACTCGTTTTCATTGCGCAAATGACCGTCGAGTTGGCGCTCATTAACCGTATTCATTCGCTGCGTTAATTTTTGTATCTGAGCGGGCTCCACCTCAACATCAGGGGTGATTCCCAAGGCCTGAATAGATCGGTTATTGGGCGTGTAGTAACGAGCAGTGGTCATTTTAAAACCGGCTTTGCCGTTGATAGGCACCACCGCTTGTACAGAGCCTTTACCGTAGCTTTGCTGCCCCATCACAATGGCTCGCTGATGATCTTGCAGCGCACCGGCGACAATTTCTGAGGCCGACGCTGAAGACTCATCAACTAATACCACCAAGTTAACGCCCTCCGCCAATACCGTTGACGAGGCGTAATAGCTCTCTTGCGCTTCGGGCGCTCGCCCTTTTACCGTCACAATCAAACCATCAGACAGTAAGGTATCGGCCACGGCCACCGCAGCGTCTAATGCACCACCGGGGTTTGCTCGCAAGTCCAACACCAGCCCCGACAGTTCGGTTTGCTTCAGTAGTTTATTAACCCCTTGCTGAAACTGCTGGCCGGTATTTTCGGCAAAGTGGCGAATGCGAAGGTAGCCATAACCGGGTTTAAGCATGCCATAGCGCACGGACTTTTCAGTGACAAGGCTACGAGTTACCGTCACATCTACACGGGTTTCGTTATCTCGAAGCAGGGTAAGCGAAACTTGGCTTCCAAGCTCACCTTGTAGGCGATCCAGCGCTTCGGTCAGAGTTAAACCTAATACCGATACACCATCAATATGGGTGAGCAGATCGCCTGCCTTCATGCCCGCTTTGGCTGCAGGGCCTCCCTCAATCGGTACCACCACTTTGAGGTAAGGAGCCTCCACCGCTAGTTCAACACCAATGCCTTTGTACTTGCCGTTAATGGCATTGGTAAGGCGCTCGTATTCGTCTTCAGAAAAGTAAGCAGAATGAGGGTCAAGACCAGACAACATGCCGCGAATGGCATTTTCGAACAGGGTTTTGTCTGATACTTCTTCGACATAGCTTTGCTTTATTTGGCCAAAAATTTCGGCAAATAAACGCAGCTCTTCAAGCGCTAATTCGGGTGCTGCTGAAGTGTGAGCTTCGGTCGTGGTCTCGGCCGATACCCAAGGCGCAGGCAAGCAGAGGGCGAGCAAACAACACAGAGTAGCTTTTACCTTATTCCTTGTTCTGAAACGACCCTGTGTCATGTATATCACCTTTTTAAAAGCCGCTTACTAGCGGCGTGGTCCCAGCCATACTGATGGATCAATGGCTTTGGTTTTATCCCTAATCGCAAAATAAGTACCCGATGTACTCGCACCACCGGTACTGCCGACGGTGGCAATTTCTTCACCTGCCGAAACCCAGTCACCTACGTCTCGCAGCAGGGTTTCATTGTGTCCATACAAGGTTAAATAACGGCCGCCATGATCAACAATAATGACCAAACCATAACTTTTAAACCAGTCTGAAAACACAACACGGCCGTGATGCGCTGCTTTAACGGGTTTAGAGGGGCTACCTTTTATCCAAATACCATCATAAACAATGCCATTGCGGCTACTACCAAAGGTACGTTGCACTGGCCCCACCAAAGGCCATAGCAGCTTGCCTTTAAGGCTGGCAAAGTCGCGGCCGTCGCGTGCAAGCGCCGCTTTGTCGATTGATTGCCTTACTTCGGCCAACACGCCCTCTAAGCGTTTTTGGTCGGCTTGCCATTGAGCAAGGCGCGACGAGCTGGCTTTAATATCTTTTTGAATTTCGGCAAGGGTTTGCGCTCGCGCCCGGCGGGCTTTTTCGAGGGACTGAGCTTCGAGCTTTAGCTCGCGCTGCTTGACCACGATTTTTTCTTCGGTTTCAGATAGAGATGATTCGGTTGTTGCGAGGTTATCAAGGCGCTCGCGAAACAGTCGCACTTGTTGAGCAAGCACAGCATTCACCCGGTCAAAGTAGGCCATCATACGAGACAGCTCTTCGGGGTCTTGCTCTGTTAAAATGAGTTGCAGGCGAGGCTGTAGCCCGCTTTGATACTGAGCGCGAATTTGCTTTGAAAGCAAAACACCGCGTCGGTTAATTTCTTTGCGCAGGGCATCTCGGCGAGACTCAAGGTCACCTGCCCGCGACCCTAAACGCGAGAGCTGGTCATCCAGTAATACCAGCTGTTTAGCAATACGGGCAATCTCAAGGTCGTTTTTTCGCAACGCCTTAGTGATTTTATCCGCTTGCTGGTTTTGAGAATTGAGGGTGTCACGCAGCTTATTGATGTTGCGCTTAAGCGAGGAGATTTGTGCTTCCGTCGCGTCTGACTCCGCCGCCTGTAAAGGCAGCGTACACAATAAAAGGCTCAACAAAAGCACCCAAAGAAGCGAACTTCTTTGGGGCTTTTTAACGCTTACTGCGGCGTGCAAACACGTCTTCGTCATTAGGTCGCTACTTAGACTGACTTAGCCACCAATGTTTGACCAGTCATTTCGGCTGGCACAGGCAGGTCAAGCAAGTCGAGTAACGTTGGCGCTAAGTCACACAAAGCGCCGTTGTTTAGCTTAAGCTCTCCTTTGCGTGGGCCGTCGTAAACCAAAGGTACTGGCCATGATGTGTGCGCCGTATGCGGCTGACCCGTGCTTGGGTCTTTCATCATTTCGACGTTACCGTGGTCGGCAGTAATCAAGGTTTCACCGCCGATTTCAGCCATGGCTTCAAGCACTTGGCGAACAGAATCGTCCAGTACTTCACAGGCTTTCACTGCAGCATCAAAGACACCGGTGTGGCCTACCATGTCGCCATTGGCAAAGTTACACACAATGAGGTCAAACGCTTGGCTACGAATCGCTTCACATAGCTTTTCGGTTACTTCAGGTGCGCTCATTTCTGGCTGTAAGTCGTAAGTCGCCACGTTAGGTGAACGAACCAAGATACGCTCTTCGCCTGGGTAAACCGCTTCTTCACCGCCATTAAAGAAGAAGGTGACGTGTGCGTACTTTTCGGTTTCTGCGATACGCAGCTGGGTTTTGCCCAAGCCCGACAAGTACTCACCCAAATCGTTTACGATTTTTTCAGGTGGGTAGGCACAAGAGGCTTCGATGTCCGATGCGTATTCAGTCATCATCACAAAGTCAGCTAGCGCCGCTACTTTGTCACGGCTAAAGCCTTCAAATTCGTCACCTTCAACAAAGGCACGAGTAATTTCACGGGCGCGGTCTGGGCGGAAGTTCGCGCAAATCATCACGTCGCCGTCGTCTACAGTGCCTTTAGGCTGGCCTTGCGCATCTACAATAACAGTCGCTGCAACAAACTCGTCGTTTTCGTCACGCTCATACGCCGCCGCTAGGGCATCACTTGCCGATGCCGCTGTGTACTCAGCTTTGGCTTGCGTCATCGCATCGTAAGCTGTTTGGATACGGTCCCAACGATTGTCACGATCCATACCGTAGTAACGACCTACGACCGATGCAACGCCGGTAATACCTAGCTCGTCACACTTTGCTTGTGTCGCATCAATTGGGCCTTGGGCTGAACGTGGTGGCGTGTCGCGGCCATCAAGAATGGCGTGGATGCAAACGTCTTTTGCACCGCGTTTTACGGCAAGCTCTGCTAACGCAAAAATGTGCTCTTGGTGTGAGTGCACACCGCCTTCAGATAAAAGACCTAACAAGTGCACCGTTTTACCGGCACTCACCGCTTTATCAATAGCACCAACAAGTGCAGCGTTTTCAAAGAAGTCGCCGTCGGCAATCGCTTTAGAAATTTTGGTGAAGTTTTGGTAAACCACTCGGCCTGCGCCAATGTTCATGTGGCCTACTTCGGAGTTACCCATTTGGCCGTCTGGCAAACCTACAGCTAAACCTGAGGTATTAATGCGAGCGGTTGGATTGTTTGCCAACAAGGCATCCCAAGTCGGCATGTTTGCCGCTTCAATGGCCGAAGACTCTGATGATTCAATACCAAAGCCATCAAGAATGATCAGCGCTTTTGTTGCACGTTTTTCGGACATAGTTTAATTCCGTGTTATCAAATGTTGTAAATTCGTTCAGTAACTGTCACTCAAAGTCCGTCTACACCCTAGTCTTTATGCTAGGTTTCAACAGCGCCGTGTACGCTTAAACGGGCGCTCTACAGGCTGCGACAAATCTTACTCTTAGTGTACCGATTTTGGCCCACAATGGCTAAAGTTCTTGCCGCCATTTCAACCACCTAGGTGCACCAGTAACCTCCTGCTGCTGGTACTTTTTCTTACACAAGCCCCTATCTATTGGGGTTTGGCGCGCGTTCTTAGGCTTTTGTTGGGTTCTGTGGATAAGATAAAGCAAGATTTTTGCCTAACGTCTTATGATTCCCCCAGTAGCAAGGTATACTTGCCGCTGATTTTTATGCCTCTAATCGAGTTTGGACGTAAATTATGGAACAAGTTATCGACTTTATTGGTAATAACGTACTGCTAGTCAGCGCGTGGTTGCTCACATTATTTATGATTGTGTGGAACGAAAGCCGCAAGTCGGGCAAGGCGGTGTCAACTGCCGAAGCGACAAAACTAATCAACAAAGAAGATGCCGTTATCTTGGATATCCGCCCTAAAAAAGAGTGGGCGACTGGCCACATTACGGGCGCTGTTCACATTCCGAGTAACGAAATCGACAACCGCCTAACCGAGCTAGACAAGTACAAGTCTCGCCCAGTTATCGTGACCTGTAACCTAGGCCAAACTGCCGGTGGTGTGACCAAAAAACTGGCCGCTGCAGGCTTTTCAAACGTAGCGCGCTTGTCGGGCGGTATCAGCGAATGGAAGAACCAAAGCCTTCCACTCGTTAAAGGTAAGTAAGTTAATTAACGAAGAGCTTAAAGCGTATGAGTCAGCAACAACCTATTACGATTTACACGCGTGGCTGGTGCGGCTTTTGTCATCGTGCAAAAGCCCTATTGCAGCACAAGGGTTACGCCTTCACCGATATCGACATTGAAGCCCAGCCCGACCAAGCTGCGGTGATGGTAGAGCGCGCTGGCCGTACATCTGTGCCGCAAATTTTTGTAGGCGAGCACCACGTAGGCGGCTGTGACGACCTTTTTGCTCTTGAGCGTGCGCAAAAGCTTGATGACTTAGTCGTTCAAGGCTAAGGTGTCAGGCTGTTAGTTTTTAAGCGCAAGCTACATAGAAAGTAAAAAGAAAGATATTAAGGATTTCCCATGTCAGAAAACGAACAAGCATCGGCTGAACAACAAGGCCCACAATTTGCGGTACAACGCATTTACCTTCGCGACGCATCACTCGAGTCGCCAAATGCACCACAAATTTTTACGAAAGGGTGGCAGCCAGAAGTTAGCCTAGACATGAACACCCAAAGCAAAAACTTGGGTGACAACGTGTACGAAGTTGTTCTGACCCTCACTGTTACCGTGAAAAACGCGGGCGACGTTGCTTTCTTGGTAGAGCTACAGCAAGCAGGTATCTTCTCAATTGCTGGCCTTGGCGAAATGGAAATGGCACATACCATTGGTGCTTTCTGCCCTAACATCCTATTCCCATATGCACGTGAAGCAGTGGACTCGCTAGCAACTAAAGCAAGCTTCCCACCTATCATGCTTGCACCGGTTAATTTTGACGCGCTATACGCTCAAAAAATGGCTGAAGCTCAAGCAGCTGCGCAAGCCGCACAAGAAGCAGGACAACACTAAGTCGTTTGAGATAGGTGTTACCCTTTTAAAAACCACCGCAAGGTGGTTTTTTTATGTCTGCTGCTTTTATATCTATTTGCTGTCGAATGGTTTGCTTATGAAGCATAGGAGGTATGGGTCAACATAAAACCCACCAGCCCTAAATTAAAGCCCAAAACAGCCCCCATGGGTGGCCCCCAATGGCGCTCTAGCACCACTTGCGGCGCAATATCCTGAAAGATGGAATACAAAATACCACCGCTCGCCACCAACATAATGGCAGACACCACCGCAACATGCTCGGCTAACCAAAAGTAGCCCACTGCACCCGCCATGGGGCCTAACAAAGCCATAGCCGCAAAACACACAATAACTTTGGCTGGCCGAAAGGAGCCGTTTGCATTTAACTCTCGAAAGGCGTTAAACCCCTCAGGCATATTTTGCATAAATATCAGCGCCGCAAGTAATAAACCACTCTCGCTATTCAAAGCAAAAGCAGCACCTAAGGCGATGGACTCAGGAATAAAATCAGTCATCATCGCTGCTAACTGACTCGCTGGCGTTTGGTGTTTCGCTAAAAAGCGATCGAGCCACATAAACAAGCCACCGCCTAGCATTAACCACAGCGGAGCACTGATAACACTGGCATGGGCGATACCTTCAGGAACCAGCACGAGCGCCACTGCCGATAACAGTGAGCCACCACCAAAGGCAATAACAGAGTGGCGAAACTCCTCTTCTAACCAAGCGGAATGCAGGTGCTCAAGCTGCGCGATCAGCGCGCCAAGCGGCATCGCCAAGCCAGCGGCTAAGGTGAGCCCCAACAAGGTTATCAATTCGTTATTCATCCCTACTCACCCCTACGCCCTCTGCTGGCTCCTACGCTTTAAAAGCTGACTTTTTTCCGCAAACTTTTGGTTTGGCCTTTTTTGACTTTTGCATCAACACGACGCTTCACCGATGCCTTGGTTGGTCGGGTCGCTCGTCGTGCTTTAGGTGTGATACCAGCACGTTGGATCAGCTCGACCAAACGCAAAATCGCATCTTCGCGATTTTGTAACTGGGTTCGAAACTGCTGTGCCTTAATGATGATGACGCCATCTTCGGTGATGCGGGCATCTTTCATTTTAAGCAACCGCTCTTTGTAAAACGGAGGTAAAGAAGAGGCTGCGATATCAAAGCGAAGGTGAATGGCCGTAGCAACCTTGTTGACGTTTTGACCACCCGCACCTTGGGAGCGAATAGCCGTGAGTTGAACTTCCCAGTCGCCTAATGAAACCGTTTGGCTGATTTGAATCATCGCCCTTTCCTTTGCTTTGTGACGCGGGATTACTTACGTTATGAATCAGTGGACTCAGGCAGAGTAACCCGTGCCGCACCCGCCGTCACATTGGTGATTTGCTCAACCAGAGTTTGGGCCTGCGCTGTATCGACCCAGCCACTCATCGACACCCTTGCGTCGTATTGGTAATCGGGCTGTTCCACATCGAAGCCAGAGAGTATGTGTCGCACGCTGTTATCTAAACTGTAGTCGTAATCGATAACAAAGGCAGTGCGTGGAATTTTTGTCACCAGCGGCTGTGCCTCTAGCACGCCTAACACCGCATCGGCATAGGCTCGTTGTAACCCGCCAGTACCCAGCTTAATGCCACCAAAATAGCGCACCACGGCCACCACAATTTCACCGATACCACTGTGTTGTAAAACATTGAGCATAGGCCGCCCAGCGGTACCGCTGGGCTCGCCATCGTCACTCATGGACATCACAGTGGTGTTAGGTGCCCCCGCAATATAGGCCCAACACACATGACGGGCATCGGGGTAACGCTCGCGAAGATCGCGAATAAACGCTTCCGCCTCTTCACGATTAGACGCACGTCCAGAATAGGTAATAAATTGGCTGCGTTTAATAACTAGCTCAAACTCCGCCGGGCCAGCGGGAACAGGGTACTGCATAACAACAAACTCGATTAATCATCAGTGGTTATAGTACCCCGTCCACGCGTGATAAACACCTTTAGGCACCATCAACAAAAAGCATTTTTAGGCCACTCGCCAAAGGCACCAAAACCAACAGCACGTGCAAGAGAGTGACATCGGCCTTAAGCATTACCCGTGCGCCCACAAAAGAGCCCAACACACCGCCAAGCACCATAAAGCCGCCCACAAACCACCAAACGTAGCCTGCGTAAATCAAGAACACCAACGAGCAGGCGTTGGTAATTAACAAAATAACTTTGCTGTTACTAATGGCCTGCCGCAAGTTATAGGTGCGAATAAAGCTAAACGCCGACACCACGACCGGCCCCGTTCCTGGGCCAAAAAAGCCGCCATATACGCCAATAACACTGCCAAACACCACATTAATGATTGGCCGCCAGCGCTCACTGAGCGTAAATTCGCGTACGCCTACCGGAGCGGCAGTCGCCTCATTTTCTGAGTCGTTGGTTTTCTTTTTGTTGAGCTTTCCCACTAAGCCCTTGGCCATAAAGCAGGCCACGATAATTAACACATAAGGTATGAGCTTTGCTAACCAGCCGCTGTTAGATGCCGCTTCTAGCATGGTCACCCCCGTAAACGCACCCAACATTGCACTAACGTAAACCCACTTATTGCCTTTTACATCCACGTAGCCCTTTCGATAAAAATGGTAGGAGGATGTAGAGTTCGCCGCAGTATTTTGCAGCTTATTCAGTGCGAGTGCGTAAATGGGTGCGATCCCCACAGCCAGCATGACCGGAAAGAGGATAAAACCACCACCGCCCACCACGGCGTTTAAAAAACCCGAACAAAATGCGGCCAAAAACAGCACCACAATTAAAGTACTTGAAACGTCTAATTCCACGGTTAACTCGCCCTCTACTGCCCTTCGGGCTCAATACCTACGTTTAGTTGCCAAATTCTCGCTTGCTGTGCCGAAGCGATGTGTTTTGTTGCAGCTTGCCAAGCTCCTTGTCCGTCTCGGTTTTCTATGGCGCTTAATAATATGCGATGTTCCTCTAGCGCTTGTTCCATTCTTCCACTCACCTCATAGGTTGTACTGCCCAGTAACATTAGGGCATTACTTAACCCATTTAAGGACTTTAACAGGTAGCGGTTATGAGCGGCCTGATAAAGCCCGTGGTGAAATGCACGATTAAACTTAGCTTGTGTTTTTATGTCACCGCGATGCGCTTCTTCACTCTCGAGTAATGTTTTTAACGCGCGAATTTCTACATCAGAAGCATGCTGAGCCGCTAACTGCGCGGCCGTACCTTCAAGCACAGCACGCATTTGATAGAGCTCCATGACTGCTTGGTAATCTAACTGTGCCACGGCAAGTCCTTGGTGCTCTCCCGCCACCACAAGCCCTTCAGACTGCAGCCGCCGGATTGCCTCTCGGACGGGTGTGCGGCTAATGGCCAAACCCTCCGCCAGCATTTGCTCTTTAATACGGCTGCCGGGCGCTAGTTCCCCCGACTTTATTTTTTCGAGCAGTTGAAGGTACGCCTGATCTGCTCGCGATGCACTCACTTGTTGTTCTGCCAAAATAAGATGCCTCACTCTTTGCTGTGTGTATTTTTAAAAGGGGCTAAAGCCCCTCCCACCAAAAACTGCGTGAGTTTCTATGACTTAACCGACAAAAGCTGCTGCTCACGCAACAATGCTGCCATTCGGAAAAAACCATGAGACATTTTGCTGTAAGGCAACAAAACAAAAAGAGTAAGCACAGTCGCCAAATGAAAACTCAAAAGCGTGCTTAACCACTGAGTGTGCCCCAGCCCGTAAAGTAAAAGACCAGAAGTGCTCACCCAAAAGAGCAGTACCACAAAGGCCATTTCACCGCCCCA
The DNA here is from genome assembly GCA_049603715.1 of Pontibacterium sp. Taxonomy (GTDB): domain Bacteria; phylum Pseudomonadota; class Gammaproteobacteria; order Pseudomonadales; family Balneatricaceae; genus Pontibacterium. The sequence goes on from JBMYSW010000030.1 coordinate 39,307, forward strand.
CACGCTCACATCTGACAACTGTTTATCGGCTTTTAGCTTTAAGTAGGCCAAGGCCAAGCTGCCACCCGACAAAAGCACACCGCCCGTTACACCTAAGAGTTTAGGGGCCGATAAAAGGCTATAAGGCGCAGGAAGGCTCATCGCATAATGCATCACCGTAGCGACGCTGGTCGCCGCGAAGCACAGTAAAAAGCCAAAAGCCGTGGCTTGGTGAGCATAACGACGTGCATTGGAAAAGCGGTCTTCATCCTCAAAGTTACAGCCATCACCGTGGCCGCCCGAGAGGTTTTTCATGACAAATACCGATCGAGTAGCGCCCAGCCAGTGGTTAACCTTGAGTGGCTCACCACCAATCCCCACCCAGTAACGCTTGAGGCCAATGGCCAACGACAACAAAGGCACTATAAAGGCCACACCAAAGAGTAGAACCATCGTATTGTGTGGCATGTAGTCATAAAAGTTGAGCGCCGTACCGCCCACTGGTTGACGCACAAACCACGACAAAAATACCACCGCCAAAACCAGCAGAGCACTCAACGCCATACCGTTACGATGAAACAGCTGAGCCACTTTGGAGGGGTACACATAGTGATGCCACGTATGCTGGCGTAGCTTTGCCAAGGCCTGCGGTACGTTAAGGTTAAACTCATGGGGTGCAGTGTACTGACACGCGTAGTAACAACCACGGCAGTTATGGCAAAGGTTAGCGAGGTGCTCTAAACGCACTTCGCTGAGATTATTCTCGCCATGTAATACCGAAAACACCGAACAGTAACTTTCACAATAACGACAAGCATTACAAATCTCTAACTGGCGTTTTGCCTCTGTATGGGTTGCTATATTTTTAATTTCAATGGCCTGCATAGATTGCCGCCTCCTGTCCTGCAATTCGTCCAAACACCGTCCCAATGGTCATACCAAACCCCGCCAAATAGCCCTCGCCTAAAATAGAGCCAGCCATGGTTTCACCTGCGGCCCATAGGTTTTTAATCGGCCCTTGGGGCGACTGTACTTGGGCCTTTTCGTTTACCTTTAAACCAAGGTAAGTGAAGGTCACACCGGTTTTGAGGCTGTAGGCATAGAAGGGTGGTTTATCCAGTGGCCGAGCCCAGTTGGTTTTATTCGGACTTAAACCCTGAGTGCACACACCATCCAGCTCGTTTGACTTAAACTCGCCGCCCTGACAGGCACGGTTAAACGTGGCGACCGTGCTTAACAACGCCTGCTCGGGAAGCTCTAATTTTTGTGCTAGCTCCGCCAGCGAATTAGCTTTTACGGGAGGAAACACCGAGGGCATAAACAGCCCCATAGACTGGCTATCAATCAGTGCATAGGCCGTTTGGTCGGGCTGTGCGGCCACGAGTCGCCCCCAAATCGCATAGCGCTTAGGCCACACATCTTCGCCTTCATCATAAAAGCGCTCCGCATGCTTATTCACCACCACCGAAAAAGGTACACAGTCTAGGCGAGTAACGATGCCACCATCGAACTTGGGCGAGCGGCCATCAATGGCCACCGCGTGACACTGGGTAGGGTCGCCCACTGACTCAACGCCTTGCTCCAACAAGTCTTTGAGCACAGCACCACGGTTGTAAGGCGTGCCACGAATTAAAAAGTTTTTGGCTGCTGGCCCCCACGCTTGAGCTAGCCACTCAACATTGGCCTGAAAGCCACCCGCAGCCACCACCACTGCGGTTGGTGATAGTTGATGTTTTTCGCCTTGATAGCTGTACTCCACCCGCGTCACTGTTTGGCCGTCTAGTTCAAGATGAGTCACTTGTGCTTCATAGCAAACGTCTACGCCTAGCGACGCCGCCGTCCGATAATAGGCATTCACCAGCGCCTTTCCGCCGCCCATAAAAAAGGCATTGGTTTTTGCCAGCGATAAGGTGCCCGACAGTGACGGTTGAAACCGAACGCCATGAGCAGCCATCCAGTCGTAACAGTTTTGAGAGGCTCGAATGGTCATACGGGCCAAGGCTTCGTCTGTTTTGCCTTTAGTGACTTTAAGCAGGTCTGCAAAATACTCATCTTCGCTATAACTGGCCTCTAATACCCCTAAGGGTTGAGCGTGCATACAGCGAAAGTTTCGGGTGTGTCTTGAGTTACCGCCACGGTAAGCCTTGGGTGCGCCTTCAAGTATTAAGACGCTAGCCCCAGCCTCAGCAGCCGTCATTGCGGCACAAAGCGCTGCATTACCACCGCCGATCACCACGAGGTCATAGTGCTTTTGTTGTTTTTTCATTGTTCTCGCTCGTTTTTGTATACAAGTGAATACAAGAAAAATTTAACAACCTTAGCTGTCATCAGCCTGTCACCCACTTTGAAGTGATTTTGGCCTAAACAAAAAATGTATGGTCCGCCTCGTTATTGCAAATGATATTTCCGATAACGAGGTTGG
>JBMYSW010000031.1:0-40313 GCA_049603715.1 Pontibacterium sp.
TATTACGGCTAGCGCGGATGCGACACTTCAAGAAGTTGTGCGAGACGCTAAGCTGATGAACCCTGCCCGTGTCGTATTAACGGGTCACACTGACTCTTCTGGTAGTCGTGCTCACAACGAAGCACTCTCTTCAGCGCGTGTGAACGCCGTTGCTCGATTATTAAATGCAGAAGGTGTGAACACGATTATTCGCGCTTCACATTTTGGTGAGAATCGCTTACGTATTCCTACAGCTGATGGGGTTCGCCTTGAAGGGAACCGTCGCGTAGAAATCGATTTTGAGTGGTAGTCGTTACCTTTACGTTTGGAAAAGGCCTTAACGTAGGTCTTTTGATTTCTTGCCTTGTTTAGGCCGTTTTTTTAGCTCTGTGGTACACAACGAATGAAAAACTTAGTTTTTAAAAGTGCAGTTAGCGCAGCCTTTGCTTTCGCGCTTGCTGGCTGTTACGTCCCCCACAAAGCGGCTGAGCTGTCAGATGGCCCAGCTGTATATCAAGATGATGCACTTCCATACTATGATACTGCTTATCAAATCTCGCCAGGAGATAGTTTGGAAGTGACTTACCATGTGGATGTTACAGTTATAGATGAGTATAAAATTGAGATTGGGGACCAAATTCGTGTCGAGTTTTATCACTACCCACAACTCGATCGAACGTTAAATGTTCGCCCTGATGGTTTTGTGACTGTTCCTTACAAAGGGGATATTCGCGCTGAAGGCAAAACGCCACCGCAGCTCGCGTCCGATATAGATAATTTTTATTCGGACTTTCTAGCTCAACCGGCGGCTACGGTTTCTCTAATCAGATATGGCGCCAAAATTAGAGAGCTGAAAGAAGCTATTAGTACTTCTACAAGAGGACAGTCGAGAGAGGTGCTTGTTCAACCGGACGGCACGGTCCGTTTGCCTTTATTAAACAGCGTTCCTGTTGCAGGTAAATCTATTGATCAAGCGGCAGCGTTAATAAATGAGTCCTACTCCGAGAGCGTTCAAGGCATGTTTACTTCAACAGCTGTTCTTGAAGCAACTGGTAACAGGGTTTACGTGTTTGGCGCCGTTAACGCTCCAGGCTACTATCAAATTAATGGGCCGACTACAGTGCTTCAGGCTATTGGTCTGGCTAAAGGCTTCTCAAACTATGGAGAAGCTGGCAGTACACTTCTAATTTCTAGAGATGAGTTTAACCGCCCTGTTGGTAGGCTTGTTGACCTAGCTTCTGTGCTATCTGATGGGAACATGGGTGTTGATCGTTTTGTAAAACAGTCTGATGTCATCTTTGTGCCAACCACTACACTTGGGCGTGCAGCGTTGGTAGGTGATAGCATTAGGCGGATGATACCAGTTAATTTGAGCTTCTCGTACGCTATCGATGATTCAGTTGATATTTTAGGGCCTAATCCTTAGTCGCTTTTATAATTGCGTTAGAGATTTTAAGAAGAGAGATGTTATGGTCAATGTAAATAGTGATCGGGAAGCGAGTAAGTTTACTTTTCGCGATATCGTTTCCATATTTTTTTATACAAAGAGAGCCTTTATTCTAACGTTTGTTAGCGTGATTGTAGGTGCTCTCCTCGTGGCGTTTCTGAGCACTCCTGTTTATCAGGTTGCAGCAAGGGTTGTTGTAAAGCCAAAGATTGAGAAGCCAGTTATCTTTGACGGGGATGCGTCGCGTGTGAATATTGGTGATACAGTAAGTGAGAAAACACTGAATACAGTTGTTCACTTGTTCACCTCTACAGAAGTGATTCGAGAGGTTATTGAAGTACATAACCTCGTGGACACAGATAATGAAGCAGCGCTGCTTGAGGCAATTGGTGACTTTCGTGGACGTGTGTCTGCAGAGCCCCTCGCTCAATCTAATTTGGTCTCGGTATCACTGTCGGGCACCGATCCAGAGCAGGCAAGGGATCAGCTTAATACTCTTCTCGACTCATATGTTGCGTATCACATCAGAGTCAACCAAGGCATTGAAGGGAGTATGGAGTTTTTTGATCAGCAGGCAAACCTATATAAGGAAAAGTACATTCAGCTAAGTAACGAGCTCGCTGCTGCCCGCAAACGCTTGAACGTTTCTAACGCAGCAATACAGGCTGATGCGCAGTTAACCTTAGCGCGTGATTTGCAGGCTCGTAAGGCTCAGATTGAGACAAACCTCGAAGCAGCAGAAGAACAGCTTCGTTACCTTCGTTCAGCCTATCGAAACGTTGGGACGCGTGAGTTTGTGGGTTTAGCTCCTAGTATTCGTCAAAACTACCCTGCGCTAGTGGAGATGGAGCGCTCGTTAGCTCAGTTGATCATAAATCTGCAACGAGCCCAAAGCGACTTCACACCCAACGCGAAACCAGTTGTTGATGCGAAGCTTCAGTACACTAACATGCGTGGGCAGATACAAGATTATATGGCAGATATCATCGACGCTATGCAGCTTGAGGTAGATACAGCCCGCAGGCAGATTGGTGCTCTAGACTCTAGAATCGATGATACCAACAGTGGTGTTGGTCAAATGAGTGCTGATGACGTTATTTTACAGCGTATTGAATTTGAAAGAGAGCTTGCGGAAGAAAATTACCGACTTTATGAGAATAAGAGAGAAGAGGCCCGCATAAGTGAGGAAAAAGATAAGTTGCGTTTCGCAAATATATCAATCGCAAGCCGCCCGTTGGCCCCAACTTCACCATGGTTCCCGAATCGCCCATTAATCATACTTCTATCAATCCCTCTCGCTGTACTGCTAGGACTTGTTGCAAGTATATTGGCTTACTCGTCAAATCAAACTGTACGCAGTCCCTCTGATATCACGGCCCGTACGCGCTTGCGCATTCTAGGGACGTTAGATGCGGTTTAGAAGTTAATATAGCTGTATAGCTTGTTAAATATTGCTTTAGCAATGAGGTAAAAAAAGTGGGTAAAGTATTTGAAGCTTTGTATGGCTCCAATAGTTCAAAAGATCAAGAGCCAAGCCATGATGAGCTAGTAACTCAGGCTTCTGACAACGCCGAGTCTGTTAATATACAAAGCGATAGTCGTCGCGAATTGGATAACTTGGTCACCGGTTTGCCTGAGGGCTTTTCCGGTAATGCTAAGTGGCGCAGAGATATGCGCAAAGTAGCAATCAATCTCATGGTGCAAGTTGACCCCGACGAACAAGGTGGTAAGTGTGTAATGTTTACCAGCACAGCTCCCCGTGCTGGAACGTCTACCGTTACAGCTCAGATAGCCAAAATTTTCGCTGCGGAATATGCGAAGCACCGTGTGCTTGTTGTAGATGTAAAAACCGCATCTAACACCGGAGCTAATACCTTAGATAAAGCACTAGATGAAGGTTGCCAAATCTCTGAGATCATCGATAAATGTGAGCCGCAAGGTGTGTCCCGAATTCAGGTATATGCTCCGGATGATCAGGTGCGCAGCACAAAAGTTGCACATTATATGAGAGAATTCTTTGCTCAAGCGAAAGAATATTTCGACTGGATTCTGATAGATATGCCTCCTATTGGTGCTACTCCATTGGCAGATACCATAGGTCGTTCAGTAGACGGCGTTTCGCTTGTAATCAGTACGGTCGGAACTACTCGAGTCCCAGCGCTTAATGCGGTTGATGAAGATATGAACCAATTGGGCATTAATTTGATTGGTGTTATCTTAAACTTCCGTAAATATCCGATTCCATCAGGGCTTTTGAAGTACCTTTAAGGTACTTCAACGCATTTATATTAGCGGTAAACTATGTCCTTTTTTTCTCGCCCAATTACGTTTTTTTTGCCAGTTCTTATTGGACTTTTGGTGGGAGCGGTGTACGCAGTCATTGCGAGTAGTGGGCTCTACAAGTGGGCTGCTGTGGTTTGGATTGGAGCCATTGGTGTAGGTGCGCTTGCATTATTTCATATAATTAATGTTTCTCTTCGGCCTCTATACTTACTGCTAGCTTTATATCTTACTCCCATACTGTTTGACATAAATTTCATGTATGTAGATGACCCGCCGTTTTATGTGCATGCTAACGGCTATGGCATTACGATTACTGACGTACTCTTCGGTATGTTGATTTTACTTTGGGGAATGGATGGGCTCGCGGGGAAGAAAGGAATTGATTTAGAAATACCCAAAGGGTTTAAGGTCGCGTTGGCTATTCTCTTTATAATTAATAGCCTCTCAACCATATCAACCCCTGTGCCTTTCTATGCTCTTAGTATGCTCTGGGCACAGCTTAAGGTCTATATAATATTTTTATATCTCGCTAAGCAAACGTACACGACAAATATCATTAAATGGTTGATCTACACTTCAGCCGCGGTCGTCGGTACACAGGGTATTATCGTAATCGAGCAACGCTTACTTGGCGTTATTTTTACAGAAGAGTTGCTCGGGGTAGGCACAACTTGGGCAAGTACAATAGGGAGTGAGCTTGTTACTCGTGCTTCAGGGACAATGGGGCAGCCCAATGCAACAGCAATGCTGATGAATAAATTTATGCTGATTACGATTTTTGGAATGATAGTTGAAAAAAACTTTGGAGTTAAGCTCTTACTTATCATTGCTTTAATGTGTGCGGTTTTAGGTGAGATCTTTACAGCTTCTCGAGGTGGTTGGCTTTCATTAGCGGCCTCGTTTATTGTTTGTTTCGTCATGTGGATGACTCTTAAGCGAGGGTATGGTTTTATTTCAAGTGTGGGTCTAATTGGAGTAGTTGGCTCAACGCTTTTCGGTATTTTATTCGGTGCATCAGAGGCGTTTCGAAATCGCCTTACCCAAGACGACGCGGGTACGGCCGAGGTTCGCTGGCCGTTGATGGAGGTAGCTCAGAACCTCATTGCTGCGAACCCGCTTACAGGCGTAGGACTTAATCACTATACCTATTTCATGCAAGCATATGATAGAACGTTTGATGCTATATCATTCAACTATCGAGCCCCTGTACATAACACATACCTTCTAATAGCTGGTGAGGTAGGAATCCCAGGCGCTATTGCTGTGATATTTATACTCCTGAGCGTGATGTATTTTGCGTTTAAAGTTTTTCGGGAAGCACAGGATCATGAAGCCGCTTTTGCGTTAGGTGTGTTCGGGGGAGTGCTTACTTGGGTAATACATAACATGGTGGACCCGACCTCACTGTATGCTGACTATCCGTTCTGGATACTGTCTGGCGTGATAGTTGCGATGTATGCGCGTTTGAAGAACTCTCAGCAATAATAGGCTATTGGGTTGTCCTTAGCGTTTAGTTTGCTCATAGCTATAAGGAATATGCTAGTGTCATCTGAAACACATAAAAGTTTTAAAAAAGTGCTTTATGTTCACTATCAACGATTCGAGCGCGATGGCTCTTTTGTTCATGTGACCAACTTTGCTCGAGAGTTTGGTCAAATATGTGATAGTAAAAATATTAAGTTTTCGGTCGTGGCGCCTCCTCTTGTTCAGGGGGTTCCAGGGCAGACACACTCTACATTACAAACGGTCAAGTCTTTCCTATCTCGGTTTTTTTTGTCTGATATTAAGGCGTTCTTTACTCAAATGAGGAACATGCGGCAAGAAAAAGCCATGCTCGAGGAGGAGCAGCCTGACATTGTGTTGACACGATTTAATTACAACACATTTTCAATTATATGGGCGTGCCGCTCTCTTAAGATTCCTGTCGTTATCGAGTTTAACTCACCGGATAGCGAAGAGAGGGAGAGTAAATACTATCGTTTCCCTGGTATGAAGCGGTTCTTTAGTGGAACAAGGGCTCTGTCTATTGCCAACGGTGGCTTCGCAGTGAGTGAAGCTCTTGCTGAAGAATACCGAGTCCAGGAAACTAAACACCTTCCTGTAAGAAGTATTCCAAACGGTGTATCAATAGAGCAATTTGTTCCACGTCGACAGCGTGAAGAGACTAGGCGTACACTAGGAATTGACAGTGAGGACGTTGTTATTGGCTTTGTGGGTAGTTTTGCTCCGTGGCACCGTATGGATATGCTATTTGAAAGCTTTTCTCAACTAAAGCGTCGCGGTTATAAAAACGTTAAGCTACTTTTGGTAGGTCAAGTTAAACCCGAATCTGAATCAAGTTTAGCGCCTGCAAAAGATGAAACAATAAAAGACTCAGTTGTTTTTTCGGGGTTTGTCTCAAGTCAGGACATTCCAAACTATGTTGCAGCGATGGACATAACTGTTTTACAAAATTCGGCTTACTATTGCTCACCTCTTAAAATGTTCGAGTATATGGCGATGGAAACTGCGGTTTTAGCCTCTGCGACAAACCCTGTGAAGGAGATGCTCGAGAATGGTAAGGAAGGCATTTTGTTCCCTACGGGGGATGTAAAAGCCATGACTGACGCTATGATCAAACTGGTTGATGATAAAGCTTTAAGGGACTCGGTTGGTCAAGCGGCGCGACTTAGGATGGAATCTGAGTTTACTTGGCGTCATAATGCAGAGAGAGTGTTTAAACTTTTAAGTGATGTATATGATCATTCCAAAGCTTAGTTTCCTTGATTTCAAGAACAACCTATGTCGCAACATAGCCAGGTGTGGCTTAGTTTTTTTTGTTTCAAGCTATTCTTTTAATGCCTACTCCACGCAAGATGACCGTGTTTATTACCAAGATGGAAATTTGCCTCCCTTTAGTCAAGATGCGGTGCCTGAGATGGGGTGGGACGTATACGAGAACCCCAATGACCCACTTGTGCAGAGATTGACCCCTTATTATCAAAATGACACCCGGGACGTTCAACAGTGGCAGGTGATTATCAAAGCCTGGGAGTATGACCCACCTAATGGCATTTTGTTGCGCGTGGTTGATCAGCGCCCCTTGCTGGTAAGTGAGTCTCAAATTGATGTTCGGTTGGAGGCAGGTTATTACGACGATACAAACAATATGATTGTCGAAAGTCGAGCTGTGTTCCGGGATATTTATATTAACCCTGGCGAGAACTTAATAGTATTACCTTTTCATAACGATCGAACTCACGTAATCCACGCACGGGTCACGGACGTTCGTAACAAAACACCGATCAAACCAGTTGATTAAGTATTCGCTTTGATTGAAGCTTACTTAGCGGAAACGTGGTATGAGCAAATAGGCATGGAAAGCGGTATAAAGTAGCTAGATTAAATTTACGATTGAGGAGCATCGTCGAGTAGGACTTTAGCGGTGCGCCAACACTTTAGGATCTCTCAGATGCACATTGGACGCGTTGTTTTTTTAAACTCCATATTTCCTGTATTAAGCGAAACTTTTTTATATAGCCAATACACCAAAATGAAGGCCGAGGGCCTTAATATGGTATTGGTATCCAGTAATGAGCCAAGCTCAGATCAAGTACACCCTTGGATGGAAGAGCTTAAAGCAGAAGTGGACTACCTGAATCACGCGTCTGCGAGCGAAGCTTTGTGTGCTCATTTTAAGACCCTATTCAAGCACCCCAAGGGCTATATTAAAGCACTATTAAAGTCGATATCGGTTGAAGAGTCTTTTGTTACTACACTCAAACATTTAACGGGTGCAGCTCTTGTCATTGCAAAAGCTCAACCGAATGACTGGAACCACTCTCACTTTACCTATGGCGCGACCAGTATCGCGATGTGGTGTAAGCGTATTGCCGGTACGCCTTTCTCAATCACGTTGCATGGCTCTGATCTTACTTTTGATAACCCGCCTGATCTTTACACTAAGCTGCGAGAAGCCGACTGTATCGTTTGTATTTCCGAGTTTAATGCCAACTACGTGCGCAAAAACTTTCCGCGAGTTGAAGGTCGTAACCTAGAGGTGTTGCCTTTGGGAGTTGCGCCCTTGTCGCCAGCGCCCGAGCCAAAACAGGTTAAAGCAGGCGTTGGCTCAAAAGAGTGTCCGCTAGAGGTACTAAGCGTTGGGCGTTTATCGACTCAAAAGGCACAAGAGTATTTAGTTCAAGCGTGTGCAAAGCTTGCGAAAGAAGGACTTTATGTAAACTGTACCCTTGTGGGTGAAGGTCCGCAGCGAGAATTTTTAGAGGCGGAAATCGCTCGCTTAGACGCGAGTGAATACATTACCTTGACGGGCGCAAAGTTCCATGACGAGGTTCTGGCTCTTTATAAAGATGCAGATGTTTTTGTGATGTCTAGCGTCGCCGAAGGCATGCCCATTGTGTTGATGGAGGCCATGCAGGCAGGTGTGCCTGTGATCTCTACGGCGATCTCGGGAATCCCAGAGCTTTTAGATCACGGCAACGCGGGCGTACTTGTACCAACACACGATGCCGATGCCATAGCAGACGCGATGCGGGATATGATTTCGGGTCAAATTGATACAGCCGACCTCAGCCAGTGCGCGCAGACGTTTATTCTTGAAAACTTTGATCAAGGCAAAAACGCGATACGCTTTAAAGAGCTACTTGAGAAGCTCGTTGGTTCGCGTCGTTAAAAGGAAGATTGAGTCATGGAAAAGCCAGTATTTGAGTCATCTGAAATTAACGGTGTGCGCTATCACGTCGTAAAGCGTCAAGGTATTTTTGACCAAATTAAATACGCCGCCGAGACCGGCGAGGGCGGTAACATTACAAACGTGAACATTCACGCGATGAACCTTGCCTACACGGATGATTACTTTAGAAACATCCTTAATTCCTCTGATCTTGTTTTTGTGGACGGAGCGGGTGTTAAGCTCGGCTGTAAGATTGCCAAACTACCTGTTGGCCAGCGGTTAACGCCAGCAGATTGGCTAGAAGAAATGTTTGAAATGTGTGCCAAATACAACTGGCCCATCTTCTTACTTGGCGATACTGACCAAATGGGTGAAAACTTTGAAAAAGCGATGGCAGAGCGTTACCCCGATTGCCCATTTGCTGGTCGCCACCATGGCTTCTTTGATCGCGACGGCGAAGAAAATGAAGAAGTGGTTCGTCAAATTAATGAGAGTGGCGCGAAAATTATCTTAGTTGGCATGAGTATGCCTATCCAAGAAAAGTGGATTTGGGATAACAAAGATAAGCTTAACGCCCCTGTTCGTTTGGCAACAGGCGCTTTTCACCAAATCTTCACGGGCGACATTGATCGCGCGCCTAAGTGGGTGACGGATAATGGCTTTGAGTGGCTCTACCGTTTGGCCATGCAGCCGCATACGTGGCGCCGCTATATTTTGGGTAACCCGCTGTTTATGTGGCGAGTATTCTGGCATCATGTTTTGAAACGCCCGTTTAGTAAGTAAAATTGTAGTACTAAATCGCCATAACAACGATGTTATAAGAGCCCGCTAGATGTACGAAGCCCATTACGGATTGTCACGACGTCCTTTTGAGAATACACCTAATCCCGAGTTTTTCTTTGCAAGTCGCCAGCACCGAGAGGCACTGGCGGCCTTGTCATACGGCGTAGAGGCTTGTAAAGGCTTTATGCTCCTGACCGGTGATGTCGGTGCAGGAAAAACCTTCGTACTCCAATCCCTTAAGTACGAGCTTCGCGAAAAAGACCCGATCTTCTTAGAAGTCACCACACCATGGATTACCGCCGAGGAACTGTTTGCCGAATTGCCAAAACAGTTGGGCATGACAGGCGATATTCAGTGGAGCTCTATTGATTTTCAGAACGAGTTAAAAGACAAGTTAGTGGCCTTGTTTAAGCAAGATCGTCGTGTGGTGGTATTGCTTGACGAGGCGCAACAGCTACCAGAGCGAACCCTTGAAGGTGTGCGCTTGCTCTCGAACTATGAGACTGAAAACGCCAAGCTTATTCAGATTATTTTTGTTGGGCAAAACGAGCTACACGAAACTCTGGGTAAGTACTCACTTCGCCAAATTCAGCAGCGTATTACGCTCAGTCGTTCACTACATTACTTGAGCGAGCTAGAAACACGCCGATATATTCGACATCGCTTACTGGTTTCGGGCAGCAACGACCCTATCTTCACGGAAGCTTCTTTAACCCTTATATACCGTGCATCCCTCGGCTCACCCCGCCTTATCAACCTTATTTGTGATAACTGCCTCATTACAGGTTTTGCGCAGAAGGTAAAAGAAATTGGTCCAGACATAGTTCGTGATGTAGTTGAAGACTTACCGATCGCCAACACGGTACCTGCACCTAAAGTTATAGATAAGCCTGCGCCCGTAGTATTAGCCGAAAAGATGAACGAGAATCCGGAAGGTGATGCTCCTCCCCAACCTACTGTTTCAACAGTCGAAGCCAATGATGGTGCTTCTGCTATACCTAAGGTTAGCGACGCTGCTAAACCAACAGCTGCCGACAGTTTTGAGAGCAATCAGGTGCCGAAGCCTCAGTCGGTTCATAAAAGCAGCGAAGCCGAAGTGATGAAGGTTAAGGCTAGTTCTAGCGGGTCAGCTAAACTTAATTCAGTTACAAAGTCAGACCCACCTAACGATGATATTCGTCAAAAGCACAAGTACTTTGATGACGAGCGCTTAAATGAAGATAGGTCTATGGGGGGGATTGGTCGTGACGAATCGGGCGATAGGCGCAGTGGGCGTAGTAGTTGGCTTTGGATTACGTTATTACTCTTGCTTCCGCTTACATGGGGTGCTGCAAAGTGGTATGAGAATAGAGAAGCGCAGGCACTTATTGATGCTGCCAATGAGCGAAGAGCCCAAGAAGCTATTTTGGAACAGCAGGCCTATGAAATCGAGCGTCAGAAGGCAGAAAGAGAATTAAAGCAAAATACGAAAACACCTTCATTATTTGATCAAATTCGTTCTGAGGTTGATGCTACGATTGTTCGAGACATCGATAATTATCAGCCTGAGCAGCAAGTAAAAGCAATACCTCTATCGGATTCAGAGTCTACTCAGGCTATTAAGGCACCTCAAACTGCCTCCGATGAGCTTTCCCTTGCGCTCAATCGTATTGACGGTAATATGCCGGATCAAACTTCAGCGGCTCCAATTAACTCGGCACCAGAGTCTGTTGATGCGTCTAAAAAGGTTGTAAGTTCAACGTCGAGTCAAAGCAAGGTATTAGCCCCGACGAACACTACGCAATCCTTTAGTAATCGTCCAGCAACCCCAGGCGTGTGGTTGTTAGAGGGAAATGAGAGAGTGCTTATTGCCGGAGCGTCAAATAAGAGCTATCGCCTATCGCAGCTTAAAACAATGGCTGCGCCGCCAACAAGCCCCTTTGTAAATGTTCAGCCGATGAGTCGGCACAACATAGTTCAATCTGGGCAAACCCTTAGCCAAATTGCTCGAGATACTTACGGTACATGGAATGATACTGTAAAGGACCTAGTTCGGGAGTCGAACCCCCATTTAGGTAAGCGTATGAATCGCTTACTGCGCGGTGACAGAGTTAACTTACCGCTGCTTCCTAAAGAAGCGTTGATTCAGCCCTATCAGGGTGCTTATATTATTTATGCAGGTACTTTATCGAGCGGTGTTAAGGCGATGGCTTTGGTTGACGCTCTCGCCGAGCAGCAGATCAGTGCTGAGATTGACTTGCATGTTGTTGACTCCAGGAATCACTATCGCGTTTATCTGATGGGTTTTGAAACAGAGACTCAAGCGTTAGGGCGATTAGCTTCACTTGCATTTCAGCATATGCCTTTTATTAAAATAAATTGATATTACCTTGAGAGAGCTTTACATGGAAAATAGGTTAAGTTGGGTCGATTACGCCAAGGGCATGGGTATTATTTTGGTGGTATACGGCCATGTTGCCCAAGGTATATTTTCAGCTGGGTTGTCCATAGATGCTCCGAGCTATTTATTAATCAACAGCATCATATATAGCTTCCATATGCCACTGTTTTTTGCTCTTGCGGGCTGGTTTTTCCTAGATGCTGTGAAGCGTAAAGGAGCCCTTAACCAAATTGGCAGTAAAGTTAACTCAGTGTTTTATGTCTTTGTGGTCTGGTCTATTTTACACGGTTTAATTGAGGTGGGCTTGTCTAAGTTTACCAATAACCAGCTTACTCTTAATGAGCTCTTCACATTAAGCAACCACCCCCGTAACCATCTTTGGTTTTTATTCGCGTTATTCTTTGTGTCGGTTTTTTGCAGTTTCATCTACGCCTTCTTGGATCGTCGTTGGCAGCTGTTAATATTCGCATTAGGTGTTGCCATGTACTTCGTGGGTAACAGTTATGATATTTCTTCAACGCCAGTCGAATATTACATCCTTGGCTTTTCGGTCTTTTTGATGTTCGGGGTGAGTCTTGCGAAATACTCCGAGGCATCTTGGTTTGGTCAGCTTTGTTCCACACCGCTGGTGGCATTAACTTTGCTTTTGTTTGCGTGGGCGCAATACAGTTTTCACCTACAAGCGGGTTGGACATGGGATGAAGGCCCGGTACTTTGGCGTCTAGCGTTAGCTTTGTTGGGTGTATACACGCTTGTGGTTTTTTCGCGATGGCTAGGTCAGTTTGAGCTGGGATTGCTGGCTTTCTTAGGGCGTCGTTCGCTAGAGATTTACCTTATGCACCTAATTGCGGGTAGTGGTATTCGCATTATTCTACACAAGTTTTTGGGTATCGATGATGTGACCGTTCACCTGGTCGCCGGAACGGTTTTTGGTATTGTTTTGCCTCTTATTGGTGCGTGGTTCATTGATAAGCTCAAGCTTGGGTTTTTGTTTACACCACCGTCATTTTTGCGGGTGCCTTACCTTTCGGGTGGGCGTTAATTGTAATGCTAGAGTCGTTGCTCCAGCACAAAAAGTTGTAATATCACAGTGCTAACATCGCTTGCGGGATGTAAGCGAACTTGCAAAACTGTTTGGGGTTCTAAGGAGAGGTAAAAATATGTTGTACACACTGGCTCAGGTTATCGCCGTGATTGCATTGGTGATTGCATTTATACCTGTGACCTACTTTACGGTGATTACGCTAGCAGGCTTATTGCCGCGTAAAGCATTTAGTCAACCCAGCCAAGGGTCAAAAATTGCCGTAGTCATTCCTGCCCATAATGAAAAGTTATTAATTGCAGAGACCGTTAAGGCAGCCAAAGCCCAAAACTATGCTGCTGATGATTTTACAGTGGTCGTAATTGCTGATAACTGTACAGATGAAACGGCGGAGCTTGCACGAGAAGCAGGTGCTCGAGTGATTGAACGCACGGGCCCACCGGGCAAAGGGCAGGCATTGTTTGATACCTTTAAAACCCTGCTAACTGAGCAGTGGGACGCATTTTTGATTGTGGACGCTGATTCGTTGCTCCACGCTCAAGGTCTGACTGTTCTTGATCAAGAGCTTTCTAATGGCTCTAAAGTTATTCAACTGCGTTATGCAATTCGTAACCCAGAGGAGTCTGTGCGTACCCGCGCGTTAGAGCTGGGGATGGCATCATTCAATGCACTTCGCCCTAAAGGTCGTACCGCTTTGGGCATGTCTTCGGGCATTTTTGGTAATGGCTTTTGTATCTCCCGTGAGGCACTTGAGACCGTTCCTTACCTAGCGCACTCCATTGTAGAAGACATTGAGTATCATATTCATCTCTGTAAAAGTGGCTTTAAAACGGTATTTACCGATAAGGCATGTGTATATGCCGAAATGCCCACCAGTGTCGAGGCATCAGAGACGCAACGAGTTCGCTGGGAACGAGGTCGCTGGATTACGATTCAAAGTTATGCCAGAGAGCTATGGAAACTATCCCTCAAAGGCAATGTGCGCGCAATGGACGCACTCTCTGACTTACTTACACCTCCGGCCACGCTGATTCTATACCCCCTAATCATTGCGGGTATCTTTGGTGGCTGGGCGCTTAAGGCCGTGGCCTTAGGTATGCTGATGTTATTGGTATTGCACTATGTGATCGCAAGTGCGAAGTACGGCAGCTTTTCGGGGTTGTTCCGCATTGCTTGCTTTGTTCCTTGGTACACCGTGTGGAAGGTTTGGATTATCGTAGTATCCTCCCTCAAGGAGAAAAACCTTGGATGGAACCGGACAGGGCGTGAGTAACGTTTAAATAACGTTTATATTAGCCTTCGTCATTATTGAAGTAAGACTGACCCGTAGCAGTCGTCGGGATGGATTTTTATGAGCTTTTCGAAACATAAACTAATACTGCAAGCGTATCGCATTTCAGATTTTTTGGCGTTTTTAGTCGCTGGTGTTCTTGCCGCGTGGGTATCGGGTATCTACACCCAATCTTTTGATTTATACGATATTTTAGCTGCTCGCTTTTCACTCGCTAACCTTATTGGTTACTTCTCACTCGCATTGATCTGGTTAATTGTCTTTGACTGGATGCATCTCTACAGCGAAAGCAAGATTCGAACATGGCAGACAGAAGAGGTCGCCGTGGTCGGCTGGGCCACAGGTATCGCTACCTTGCTTTACTTTGTCATGGGTTACGCCTTCGAAATATCACTGTTTAGCTTGGCATTCTTGTTTAGCTTTTGGGTGATTAGTACGGCAGCTACACTGCTGTTCCGCCGAGTGATGCGTATGGTGCTACAACGTATTCACCTAGGCGATCAAAACAACACACGCATTATGGTGATTGGTACCGGTGACGATGCCCGTGACTATGTGAAAAAGATTCGTCGTAATCGTCGACTTGGTTTTAGTTTTGTGGGTTACATCGCAGACGAGTGTAGCCCGGGTGTGCGTAAAGCCGACTACTTGGGAACGCTGGAGAGCTTCGAACAGATTTTAAAAGACAAGGTTATCGACGAAATTGTTGTGACCATGCCTTTTCACGATTTTACCGAAGAGGTTGAGCATGTCATTGAGCATGCATCGGCCTATGGTATTCGCGTTCGCTTGCCGCTTGGGCCGCTGTTTAGTGACCTGTTTGGAGATCATGTTGTTCGTTTGAAAACGGAGGCGACACCTCAGTCAGCTAATGGTATCGGAACCGATCTCGTCCTTACATCCGGTTTCCAGTTAGGCTGGGAATACATCGCCAAACGAGTGTTTGACTTCTTTGCCGCGCTGATCGGTATCATCGTACTTTCACCCCTGCTTATTGTTATTGCCGTTTGGATTAAAATGAGCTCGAAAGGCGATGTCATGTTTATCCAAGAGCGATACGGCTATAACGGCCGTATCTTTGGGGTATACAAGTTCCGTACAATGATTCAAAACGCCGATGAGTTGCAAGAAGCACTGCGAAAACAAAATGAGCGTGAAGGCGCGGCCTTTAAAATTAAAAACGACCCGCGAGTCACGTCGGCAGGTAAGTTCTTGCGAAAAACGAGTCTTGATGAGCTACCTCAGCTGTTCAACGTACTTAAAGGCGAGATGAGCCTTGTTGGCCCTCGCCCTTTGCCGCTTGCTGACTACAAGCGTTTTCAAGAAGTAAGTCATATGCGTCGTTTGAGCGTGTTACCGGGCATTACCTGTACTTGGCAGGCTGGTGGACGAGATAACATCTCATTTGACCAGTGGATGCAGTTGGATATGGACTACATTGACAACTGGAGTTTTTGGGGCGACTTTGTCATTTTGTTAAAAACCGTGCCCGCGGTTTTACTCAGTCGTGGCGCCTCCTAACACAAGGGCGTGTTAACTAGGTAGGAAATAGACCTTTATGAAGAATGCACAACGTAAAAAAATTCTTGTTACCGGTGGCTCGGGCTTTTTGGGCTCTCACTTGTGCAAGCGCTTAGTAGAAGAAGGAAACGACGTTCTTTGCGTAGATAACCTGTTTACAGGCACCAAAGATAATATTCTTCCATTACTCGATAACCCTCACTTCGAGTTTATGCGTCACGATATTAACTTTCCGCTTTACGTAGAAGTAGATGAGATTTACAACTTGGCGTGCCCAGCGTCACCTATTCACTACCAGTTTGACCCTATTCAAACCACTAAAACCAGTGTGAATGGTGCGATCAACATGTTGGGCTTGGCTCGTCGTGTAAAAGCGAAGATCTTCCAAGCATCTACCAGTGAAGTTTACGGTGACCCTAAAGTTCATCCGCAAAAAGAAGATTACTGGGGGCACGTAAACCCTGCGGGCCTTCGCTCATGTTACGACGAAGGTAAGCGCTGTGCTGAGACGCTTTTCTTTGACTACAACCGTCAGCTTGACGTTGATGTAAAAGTCGCGCGTATCTTCAACACTTACGGTCCTAACATGCACCCGTCTGACGGCCGTGTGGTGTCTAACTTTATTGTTCAGGCGCTGGCTGGTCACCCAATTACTATTTACGGTGATGGCTCGCAAACTCGTTCGTTCTGTTACGTGTCTGATCTAATCGAAGGTTTTGTTCGTTTGATGAACTCACGCGACGGCTTCCTAGGTCCCGTAAACATTGGTAACCCAGGTGAGTTTACGATTAAAGAGCTTGCTGAGAAGGTGATCGAGTTCACGGGTTCTAAGTCTCAAATCGTTTACAAAGACCTACCAAGCGATGACCCAATGCAACGTTGCCCAGATATCTCTTTGGCTAAGAAGGAGCTCGACGGCTGGCAGCCTCAAGTGATGTTAGATGAAGGTCTGCAAAAGACCATTCCGTACTTCGACCGTTTGCTAAGCACGGGCGAATACACAATTCCTGAGTACCCTCGTTAATTCGGGAATCATCAAAATAAAGCCGGCCTTTGTTATTAAGCGCCGGCTTTTTTGTGCCCTCAGCGCGTGCAAAGCGAGCCGTGGCTAGCATCTTTGATTGGGCATGGTATATTGTCGCCAAATTTTATTTGGTGGCTTTACTCTTGTCTGATTCTCAACACCCCCGTAAACCCTTTAATGCTCGCGGTGCTTATGTGATTCGCTGTGAGGCGTGTCAAATGCCAGAAGTAGCGTGTTTGTGTCCTTATCGCAGTAAGGTGAAAGCGAAAGCTGAGTTTGCTTTGTTGACTCACCCGCGAGAGTTCTACAAGCCAACCAACACTGGCCGCTTAATAGACGATGTTGTGCAGGGTACCCAGACATTTAAGTGGCATCGTATTGAACAAGAGCAAGGGCTAAAAGACCTTTTAGCGGACCGTCAAAAACAGGTCTATATCGTTTTTCCGCGCGATGATGACTATGTTGAACGCATGGCAACGCCACAAACTGACCCCAATATCACCAACGTCTTTATGATTTTGGATGGTACTTGGCGACAAGCGAGAAGAGCCTTTAGGCATTCGGATTACTTAAAAGACTTGCCGATTGTCGACTTGGAAACACCTGCGGTGTCACAGTACAAGCTCAGAAAAGCAGAACAAGATCACCACCTATGCACAGCTGAGGTTGCGATAGGCTTACTGCAGCAAATTGATGATGAGCATTCGGCTCAAGTATTGGCCGCTTACTTTGGTTTGTTTAACGGCCTATATGCTAAGGCACGTAAGAGCTTTATTGTCAGCCCTGAAGAAATGACCGAGATGACCGACCGGTTGATTGCTGCTTACGAAGCTCACCCTCATACCGATCGTGCGTGGCTCAAGCGGTTAATCGACCTCGAGCATAAACGTTACCGGGCCATCGTTAAGTAAGCTGATTTGCATATCAGCTCCAAATTCGCCGGTTTCAACCTTTGAGTACTTCGCCTTTGTTTGGCTGACCATGTAGTCATAGAGGGCCTTGCCGTGAGCGGGTGGGGCGGCAGAGGCAAAGCTTGGGCGAGTACCTTTTTGGGTATTTGCCACAAGGGTAAACTGCGACACCAGTAACAGTCCGCCGTCGATTTGTTGGACGTTTAAGTTCATCTTGTCGTCGCTGTCGGCAAACACACGATAGCCCAGCAGCTTGTTGATCATTTTGTCCGCCGTTGCCTCGGTATCCTCTTTACCCACACCAATAAATACCAAAAGCCCTTGGTCAATGGCGCCAATGGTTTTACCGTCGACGTCTACCTTTGCATGTTTTACTCGTTGAATGAGTGCCTTCATAGAAAAAGTCCTTGTTAAAAAAGGGTGAGGGCCTAAAACAAAATCGGCGGCACAATGGCCGCCGATATTAAGGTGATTAGACCTTATTTTTTCTGACGCTTACGCTCGTTCTCTTTTAGAAGCTTTTTGCGCAAACGGATAAAGTTTGGCGTTACTTCTACTAGCTCGTCGTCTTCGATGAAGTCGAGGGCTTGCTCAAGCGTGAAGTTGATGTGCGGCGTTAGCTGAATGTTTTCATCACTACCCGATGCACGTACGTTAGTTAGCTGCTTACCCTTAGTTGGGTTTACCGCTAGGTCGTTTGCACGGCTATGAATACCGATCAACATGCCTTCGTAAACGTCAACGTTTGGTGGGATGCACAAACGGCCACGCTCTTGAAGGTTCCAAAGTGCGTAACCTAGCGCTTTACCCGTTACCATTGAAACGATAACACCGTTAGTACGGCTGACTACTTCACCGTCTTTCACAGGACCGTAGTGGTCGAAGATAGAGGTTAGGATACCCGTACCAGAGGTCATGGTTAGGAACTGAGAACGGAAACCGATCAAACCACGAGAAGGGGTCATGAAGGTTAGACGTACACGGCCTTTACCGTCTACTTCCATATTGGTCATGTCGCCTTTACGCTTACCAAGCTCTTCAATGATTGAGCCTTGGTGCTCTTCTTCAACGTCAATCATCACAAGCTCGTATGGCTCGTGAATCTCACCGTCTACTTCTTTCTGAACTACTTCTGGGCGAGATACGCCAAGCTCGAAGCCTTCACGACGCATGGTTTCGATCAGTACAGAAAGGTGAAGTTCACCGCGGCCAGATACACGGAACTTCTCAGGTGTGTCACCTTCTTCAACGCGCAATGCAACGTTGTGGATAAGTTCACGATCTAGGCGGTCTTTGATGTTACGGCTTGTAAGCAGCTTGCCATCTTGGCCTGAGAACGGAGAGTCGTTTACTTGGAACGTCATCGAAACCGTTGGCTCGTCTACGCTCAATGCAGGTAGTGCTTCAACGTTATCTGGGTCACAAATAGTGTCAGAGATGTTTAGCGCATCAATACCTGTAATACAGATAATGTCGCCCGCTTGTGCTGTTTCAACTTCAACGCGCTCAAGACCATGGTAACCCATGATTTTAAGTACACGACCTGAACGAACCTTGCCGTCGCGGTCAATGACTTTAACTTGAGTATTCGTTGATACGTTACCGCGAGTCACACGGCCAACACCAATTACGCCTAGGTAGCTGTTGTAGTCCAATGCAGATACTTGCATTTGGAATGGGCCGTCTAGGTCTACTTGTGGTGGTTGAACATGTTCAACAATCGCTTCGAATAGCGGTGTCATGTCTTCAGCCATTTCGTCTGGCTCTGGGCCAGCAATGCCGTTTAGCGCCGAAGCGTAAACGATTGGGAATTCTAGCTGCTCATCGGTAGCGCCAAGGCTATCGAAAAGGTCGAATACTTGGTCAATAACCCAATCAGGACGCGCGCCTGGGCGGTCGATTTTGTTGATTACAACGATTGGGCGAAGGCCTTGGTCAAATGCTTTTTGCGTTACAAAGCGAGTCTGAGGCATAGGACCATCAACGGCGTCTACAAGCAAACAAACACAGTCAACCATCGAAAGTACACGCTCTACCTCACCACCAAAGTCGGCGTGTCCCGGCGTGTCTACGATGTTGATGCGGTAGTCATTCCACTTAATCGCAGTGTTTTTAGCGAGGATTGTGATGCCGCGCTCACGCTCTTGGTCGTTAGAGTCCATGATGCGTTCGGTGCCTTCATCGCGACGTCCCAGTGTGCCTGATTGTTGCAAAAGTTTGTCAACAAGAGTGGTCTTACCATGGTCTACGTGGGCGATGATCGCGATGTTTCTAAGGTTGTCGATCACGTTAAATTACCTGTAGGTCTATCAGAAAGCGCGCATTATACATTGATTAGTGTGTTAAAACTCATATTTCGTTCATACCAATGCAAGAAAACAGCGAATATTTTAATGATTTATGCCCTTGGAAAACGGCTGAAAAAGGTGCATAAATAGACATCGTTTATATGGAAGGGTGAGTACTTATCAAAACCTCCTTACCATATCGATGTAGACACGTGAAACTGTTTGAAGGCTGGGTAATACGCGCCTGCTTTTGGTGCGTACCCAAGAGCGGTTGCTCAATGCAATTACATACAAATATCGCCTGACCCTGCGGCAACCATAACGCCGGTAATGCGATGGAATGACAAACGGAGAGAATCAAATGTCAGAAAAAACGAAAGGCCTAATCCAAGAAAGTGGTGCCAAGTGGATCGATTTGCGCTTTACCGACAGCAAAGGTAAAGAGCAACACGTGACCATTCCGGTATCTGAGATGGGCGACGATTTTTTTGAAGAAGGGAAAATGTTCGACGGTTCATCTATCGCAGGTTGGAAAGGCATTAACGAATCAGACATGATTTTGTTGCCAGACGATACCTCTGCGCTTATCGACCCTTTTGCCGAAGCAGCAACCGTGATTATCCGCTGTGACATCGTTGAACCAGCCACTGGCCTTGGTTACGAGCGTGACCCTCGCTCGGTAGCAAAACGCGCCGAAGCTTACCTTAAATCTACAGGCATTGCGGATACCGCGATGTTTGGTCCAGAGCCAGAGTTCTTTGTGTTTGATAGCGTACAATGGGGCGCAGACATCAGCGGCTGTGGCTACAAAATCACTTCTGAAGAAGCGGCTTGGTCATCAAACGATGCAATGGATGGCAGCAACTCGGGTCATCGTCCAACAGTAAAAGGCGGTTACTTTCCAGTACCTCCAGTAGATTCATTACACGACCTTCGTGCGGCGATGTGTGATGCAATGACGGCAATGGACCTAACTGTTGAAGTACACCACCACGAAGTGGCAACTGCAGGCCAGTGTGAGATCGGCGTCGGCGCTAACACCTTGGTTAACAAGGCTGACGAAGTACAAGTGCTTAAGTACTGTGTACACAACGTTGCTCATGCTTACGGTAAAACAGCGACCTTTATGCCTAAACCACTTGTGGGCGATAACGGCTCTGGTATGCACGTTCACCAATCACTATCAAAAGACGGTGTAAACCTGTTTGCTGGCGACGCTTATGCCGGCATGAGCGAAACCGCTTTGTACTACATTGGCGGTATCATTAAGCACGCTAAAGCGTTGAACGCACTGACCAACTCATCAACAAACTCTTACAAGCGTTTGGTGCCAGGCTTTGAGGCACCAGTGATGTTGGCATACTCAGCACGTAACCGCTCGGCGTCTATCCGCATTCCTTACGTGACCAGCGATAAAGCGCGTCGTATCGAAACACGTTTCCCTGACCCAGCAGCTAACCCTTACTTGTGTTTCGCTGCCTTGTTGATGGCAGGCCTTGATGGTATCCAAAACAAGATCCACCCTGGCGATGCAGCAGATAAAGACTTGTACGACTTGCCAGCAGAAGAAGCAGCTGAAATTCCACAAGTGGCAGGTTCTCTAGAAGAAGCCTTGAATGCACTAAAAGAAGACCGCGAGTTCTTGACCAAAGGCGGTGTGTTCACTGATGACATGCTGGATGCCTTCATTGCACTTAAGCAAGAAGAGGTTGAGCGCTTGAACATGACGACTCACCCAGTTGAGTTTGATATGTACTACTCAATCTAAGTCTTTGCCATAAACGATAAAAATCGTTTAGTTATCAAAAGCCTTCCGCCTTGCGGGAGGCTTTTTTGTTTGTGCGAACGGTCACTGCAAATATGACAGCTTGGTTTAAAACTTGCATAGGGTAGAGCAACACGTAAAAGCTTAATTTAAAAAGTGCCCTAAAAGTGCCCTAAGAAAGGGCTGTAGTTAGGCTGATACAAAAAGTCTTTTTAGTTTCTGCTCTATATTGAACTATTATAAAAAACAATGCCCTGATTTGGTGCGTTTGGTTTAAATGGAATGTTAAAGTTTACCAATATTTATCAAAAAGCTTTGGAGAACATGAGTGCTGGGATTGTCGTATTGGATGAAAAGCTCCATATCGACTACATGAACCCGGCGGCCGAAATGTTATTTGAAGCCAGTAGCCGTCAACTTCGCAAAAAGGATATTGCGGAGTGGTTTACGGTGCCTCTTCATGAGCTTGATGATATTCGTGCGTCAATTTCGTCGGGGCACCCATATACTCGCCGCGAAGCCAAGCTAATGACCCATGCGGGTACCGACCTGACCGTCGATTACAGTGTGAGCTCGATGCAGGCCGATAGTAAAAATCGTTTGATTTTAGAAGTGCAGTCTCGCGACCGCTTGATCAAAATCGAACGTGAAGAAGAGCTGATTACCCGTCAAGCCACCACGCAAACTATGATTCGTGGCATGGCGCACGAAATTAAAAACCCACTGGGTGGTATTCGCGGTGCAGCGCAATTGTTACAGCGCGAGTTAGATAACGAAGATCAGCACGAGTTTACCCGCATCATTATTGAAGAGGCTGATCGCCTGCGTAATTTGGTTGACCGTCTATTAGGGCCGCGCCAATTACCAAAAATTGAAGAGGTGAACATTCACGCCATTGTTGAGCGTGTTTGTAGCCTTATTAGTGCCGAAACCGATGGCGCGATTCGAATTATTCGCGACTACGACCCGAGTATTCCTGACTTTCAAGGCGATGCCGAGCAGCTTATTCAAGCTGTGCTCAATATCATGCGTAATGCAATGCAAGCCCTTGAAGCCAGTGGCACTGAAAACCCAGAGATTTACTTAAAAACCCGCACCCTACGCAAAATGACCTTGGGTGCTGAGCGTTTCCGTCTTGTGTGCTGTTTGCAAATTATTGACAACGGACCGGGCATTCCAGAAGAGCTGGTTGACCAAATATTTTACCCAATGGTAAGTGGCCGCGCCGAAGGCTCTGGTTTGGGTTTATCTATCGCACAGTCGGTTATCAATCAGCATAAAGGCCTTGTGGAATGTAACTCCCGTCCAGGTCAAACCAGTTTCGATTTATATATACCTTTGGAGTCAAATTATGAGTCTGCCAATTAAAGTTTGGGTTGTTGACGACGACCGATCGATTCGTTGGGTGTTAGAAAAAGCACTCACAGCGGCAGGTTTGGATGTGACCGTTTTTGAAAATGCAGATGTGTTATTACATGCCTTAGAAACCAATGTGCCCGATACGATTATCAGCGATATTCGTATGCCCGGCACCGACGGTCTAGAGCTTTTGTCGGTATTAAATGAAAGTCATCCAGATCTTCCGGTTATTATTATGACAGCGCACTCTGACCTTGAGTCAGCGGTGTCGTCATACAAAGGTGGTGCTTTTGAGTACTTGCCTAAGCCGTTTGATGTGGATGAAGCGGTTGCCTTGGTAAAACGAGCAGGCGAACACGCTCATGAGCAACAGCGCCAAGTAGAAGAAACACAGGCAGAAGAAACCACCGAGATCATTGGTGAAGCACCTGCCATGCAAGAAGTGTTTCGCGCCATTGGTCGCTTGTCTCAATCCAACATCACCGTGTTAATTAACGGTGAGTCGGGTACGGGTAAAGAGCTGGTGGCCCATGCCTTACATCGCCATAGCCCACGTCGTGACAAGTCGTTTATCCCACTTAACATGGCTGCGATTCCTCACGACTTGATTGAGTCTGAGCTATTTGGCCATGAAAAGGGCGCCTTTACCGGTGCTCAGGCTGGTCGCCGAGGCCGTTTTGAGCAGGCCGATGGCGGTACGCTGTTCTTAGATGAAATTGGTGATATGCCAGCCGATGCACAAACGCGTCTTTTGCGTGTACTTGCCGATGGCGAGTTTTACCGTGTGGGTGGTCATACCCCGGTGAAAGTTGATGTGCGTATTATCGCTGCGACTCACCAAAACTTAGAGCAGCTCGTAAAAGAAGGTCGTTTTCGTGAAGACTTGTTTCACCGCCTAAACGTAATTCGTATTCATATTCCTAAGCTGGCTGACCGCCGCGAAGATATTCCAAAGCTTGCGCGTTATTTCTTAAATGCGTCGGCAGAGGAGCTCAGTGTCGAAGCCAAAACCCTCAGCAAAGAAGCCGAAGCGATGCTGTGCTGCTTGCCGTGGGCAGGTAACGTTCGTCAGCTGCAAAACACCTGTCGTTGGTTAACGGTGATGGCCTCTGGTCGCGAAATCCTCGTGGCAGACTTGCCGCCTGAGCTTGTTGACGACAAGGGTGATGAAGCGACCAGCAGCTCTAACTGGGAAGGCGCGCTTAAAAACTGGGCTGATCAGCAGCTTAGCTTAGGTAGCACAGGCTTGTTAGATGAAGCCGTGCCAGCCTTTGAGCGCATTATGATTGAGTCGGCACTGAAGCACACCGCTGGACGCCGACGCGATGCTGCAAACCTTCTAGGTTGGGGACGCAACACCCTGACCCGCAAGATCAAAGAGTTGGGAATGGACAGTGATAGCGACTCCGATGATGAGGCCGCTAGTTAACCGCTTTTATTGCCGCTTTGCCAAGCGTTGCCAGCAGCGCTTGGCGTCTATACACTGGCCCCTCTTAGTTTAGAAGGGTCAGCCTGCCATGCTTCATGTTGTTTTATACGAGCCAGAAATTCCGCCTAATACGGGTAATATTATTCGCTTGTGTGCCAACACAGGGTTTCAACTGCACTTAATTGAGCCACTGGGCTTTGACTTTGACGACAAAAAGCTCCGCCGTGCAGGTATGGACTATCGCGAGTTTGCCAATGTGCAAATTCACAAAAACTTTGATGCCATGATGCAAGCCATACAGCCCAAAAACGTATGGGCCATGACCACCAAAGCCACTGGCGATCACACACAAGTTTCTTTTGCTAAAGACGACGTGATTTTATTGGGGCCCGAAACCCGAGGTTTACCCGACGAAATTTTAACGCGCCTTGGCCCACAAGCAGGTATTCGTTTACCCATGATGCCAGACTCACGTTCGCTTAACTTGTCTAATGCGTGTGCCATTGTGGTTTACGAAGCGTGGCGACAGTTAGGTTTTGAAGGAGCTGGCCGCTATAACCCTTAACAATGTAAGCGTTAGTTAGGGCAGTAGGAGCGGAGCGCGAATGAAAGCAGCAAAAATCATTACTCAATACCGATTAGATGCCACCAGCGGTAACCTTGTGGCGCAATGTCATGATGACACTCGCCTGGTGTTCCAGGCCTCGGCAAAGCAGTGTGTGAACGTCACCGCACTTTCAACACAAGCTTTACCTATGTTGGTATTAATTGGTGACTATGACGCCGTGTTTGACCAGTGGGTAGTCCCTGCTGATGCGTTATTAAGTGTGATGCCCTTGGCTGCTGAGCAGTTAACTCAAATTATGACCTTAGGCCAGGCTGACCAGCTATTGGCACAAGCGCTTGGTTAAATGTACCCCGCGCGACGGATAATGAAGTAAGGAACCATGTTTAAAAAGGAAGTAACAAGTCAATTGATCCGTCTGTCGCAAAAGACGCGTGGCTTCATAGGGCTATTAGTGGCGATGGTATTACTGGGCATGGTTAGTCCTGTTAATGCCCAGTCCCAAGTTACCAAAGCTGGCGATGACGCCGTTGCGAAGCAAGCGGAAGCAGATAGTCAGCTTGACGACATCTGCCAAGAAATTAGCCAACGTCTAGCCTCTGTGAGCTATAACGAATGCCGCAATATTCCATACCGTGCACCGCGCTACTTTTCGGTACAAAAACGCCCGATCATCGAAGCGCATTATGCTGCTAACGACACGGTAAAAGACCCTGCCCGTATTTTAGTTTTGGGTGGGATTCATGGTGATGAGTACTCCAGTATCAGTGTGACCTTTAAGTGGCTCAATACACTAAATATCTACCACAGTGGCGCCTATGACTGGCTGTTTGCGCCCTTGGCGAACCCTGATGGCTTATTTGCTCAACCAGCAACACGAGTGAACAGCCGAGGCGTCGACTTAAATCGAAACTTTATGTCGCCTGCAAATGACGAGGCACCACTGGTTCATTGGCGTGACCATGGCAAAAAGCGTTTGCGTTACTACCCCGGTGAGTCGCCATTGAGTGAGCCGGAATCGTTAATGGTGCATCGATTAATAGCCGAGTATAAACCGACGGCTATCGTCTCTGTCCATGCGCCTCATGGCATTGTGGATTTTGACGGTGACACACCACCACCTAACAGCTTGGGCGCGCTGCAGCTCAAGCGTTTAGGTACCTACCCTGGGTCGTTGGGCAACTACAGTTGGAATATGCGCGGCATCCCTGTTGTCACTGTAGAGCTGGCCTCTGCGGGCAGTATGCCGGGACCCGGGCAGGTCAGCCAAATGTGGGTAGACCTTGTGCGCTGGGTAAGAACTCAAGTCGCGCCCAATGTGAGCCTTTATAAAGCACACCAAATCACTAAGTCGCAGCCGAGCGAGCCAAGCGAATCACCTAAGGCTGCTGTGCAAACAGCAACGGATAATACGGCGCCTGCAACGCAGCCTGAACAGAATACCGAAATAACTGAAGAACCAAAGTAAGCTTTTATGACACCCGAACGCGTAGCGCGATTTCGCGCCATGTTGGCCAAGCGCCAACCTGACCTGACTCTTGTTACCGAACAAGTTCACAAATCTCGTAACCTTGCGGCACTGATCCGCAATTGTGATGCCGTAGGGATAGGCGAAATTCATTGTGTCGCGCCCAAAACCGGGTACGAGCGCTACTCGGGTACCGCGAAGGGCAGCGATCGTTACGTTAACGTCTTGCCTTACGATAGCTACGAAGATGCCTTGTTGGCAGTAAAGGCGCAGGGTAAAAAGATTGTTTCTGCGCACTTTTCTACACGCGCGGTGCATTATCGCAGTGTTGACTACACCCAGCCGTGTGCTTTACTCATGGGGGCTGAAAAGCAGGGCGTGAGTGATTTGGCCGCAGAAATGGCTGATGAACACGTGATTATTCCAATGATGGGGCTAGTGAGCTCTCTGAATGTATCCACAGCGGCAGGCATTATTATGGCCGAGGCGATGGAGCAGCGCTTGCAAGCTGGTTGCTATGATCAGCAGCAACTTACTGAAGCAGAGGTAAGCCAGCGCATTTTTGAGTGGGGCTACCCCAGCATTGCCAAATACTGTCGCCTTCATGGTTTTGCCTACCCTCCACTGGATGATAATGCTCAGATTATTAGTGAAGGTGCTTGGCTGGATTTGGCTCGACAAGGCGCAGTACCCACCTACGATTGGAGTCAAGTTCAGGCTCAAATTAACTTAGTTGACTAAAAAATAGCCGAGAGCTATTTACATCTATCACTCGGCTTGATTATTATTGACGAATCGTCACATTAAAAGGCTCCGAACCATTTATGGCCCCAAAACTTCTTGATGAACACCAGGTTGCTGAGCGTGAAGCTGCCATTTTAGAGGCAACCACCGAGGTTATTAACCAAGTGGGTGTCGCAGGCCTAACGGTCGATAAAGTCGTAGCCAAAGTGCCTTACTCTAAGGGAACGGTGTACAACCACTTT
Source organism: Pontibacterium sp. (assembly GCA_049603715.1). Taxonomy (GTDB): domain Bacteria; phylum Pseudomonadota; class Gammaproteobacteria; order Pseudomonadales; family Balneatricaceae; genus Pontibacterium. The sequence continues at coordinate 27,194 of JBMYSW010000031.1, forward strand.
AGCTGTAAAGAAGACTTGCTGGTGGCGCTATGTAATGAATGTGTTAGCCATTTGTGTGAGCTGTTTGAAAAGGCCGTCACGTTTGAAGGGCCGAGCCGTGAGCGCATGCTAGCCGTGGCGTATGCTTATTTACTGTCGGTGCAGCTACGCCCAGAGCGTTATCTTTTGGTGATTACTGCCAAGGGTCCTGCAGTAAAAGAAAAGGCCAGTGAGCAGCGGCAAGCGACTCACAAAGCGTTAGAAGCGCGATTAATGGGTATTTTTTGCGGTGTGATTACCCATGCGATTGAGCAGCGTGAGTTAACTCAGCCTCAGGGGCTAACAGCACCCGAAATCGCTTTTTCGGTTTGGGCAATGGCCTTTGGCACCATTGCGCTTTTAGTTGAAGAAAATGCCGGTGCGGCCATTTGCTCTATTCGTCAGCAAATGGTGCTTGAGCACCAAGTTATGCAAAACACTAACTTAGTATTAGACGGGCTAGGCTGGCAGCCGAGTACCTCAAATGAGGCGCTTCAAAGCCTGATTGCTCGATTTAAATCTGAGCTATTTACAACAGAATCAGAGTTTCTAGCTGCTCAATCGCAGTGAGCAGTAACCGTTGGGCTTAGCCGCCTGTATCAACGCAGTAAACCTCATTAGGCCTAACCTAATGCTTTGATTTACTGCGTTTTTTAATAACTTTTAAGTGACGAATCGTCATTTATAAACAAGAGTCAACAACTCAAAACATGGAGAGGAAAGCAATGCAAACGCGCTTGTTTGAATGGGTACTCAAACGGCCGCTTTTAGTCACACTGGTCTCATTGGTGTTGATTATGGGTATGGCAGCTGGTGGTCAGAACCTAGTGTTCAAAAGCGACTACCGAGTTTACTTTTCTGAGGACAACCCTCAGCTGACTGCATTTGAAGACATGCAAAAGATCTATAACAAAAGCGATAACGTCGCCTTTGTTTTATCGCCCAAAAATAAAAACGTATTTACCCCCGTAAACCTACAGGCTATTAGTTGGCTAACCCACGAAAGTTGGCAGATTCCTTATTCCAACCGAGTCGACTCAATTACCAACTACCAATACACCTGGGCCGAAGAAGACGACATGATCGTCGAAGACTTGGTGTTAGACGCTGAATCGGTGGATCAAACCGAGGCGGATCGTGTTCGCGATATTGCCTTAGCTGAGCCTCTGTTGGTACCGCGTTTAGTGTCTGAACTTGGCCATGTGGCGATTGTTAATGTCACTATTCAGCTGCCCGGCATCGACCCAGTGACCGAAGTACCCGAAGTGGTTACAAAAGTGCGAGCGCTACAGGGTGAGCTAATGGCTCAGTACCCAGACATGGATGTGCGCCTTTCTGGCATTGTGATGATGAACAACGCCTTTGCAGAAGCATCCCTAGATGACAATGCGACCCTTGTACCGCTGATGTTTTTGATTGTGTTGGTGGCCATGATCTTTTTGTTGCGCACCTTCTCGGGCACCTTTGCCACGCTTATGGTGATTATCGGTACGATACTGGGCACTATGGGTAGCGCCGGTTGGGCTGGCTTTTTCTTATCAGGGCCTTCGGCAACCGCACCCACGATGATTTTGACGCTGGCTGTGGCCGACTCGGTGCATATTTTGGCGTCCATGTTCTACGAAATGCGCCATGGCGCCACCAAAAAACAAGCCATTCTTACCAGCTTACGGGTTAACTTCCAGCCTATTTTGCTGACCAGCGTCACCACGGCCATTGGCTTTTTGAGCATGAACTTTTCGGACTCACCGCCGTTCAGAGACCTTGGCAACATGGTGGCATTTGGCGTGATGATTGCCTTTGTACTGTCCGTTACTCTACTGCCTGCGTTGTTGATGTTGTTGCCAGTGAAAGTGAAGCCTGTCGAAGAGGGCAAGCAAGACCTAATGGGACGCTTAAGCAGCTTTGTGATTACTCAGCGCGCGCGTCTGTTGCCTGCTATGGCGCTTATTATGGTGGTTATGATTTCGTTTTTGCCAAAAAACGAGCTTAATGACGACTTTGTTCAATACTTTGATACCAGTGTGCCTTTCCGCGAAGCGACGGATTACATGGCTGATAACGTATCGGGTATTGGTTCGATGGAAATCTCTATCGACAGCGGCCAGTCCAGTGGCATTAATGATCCGAAGTTTTTGGCCATGCTGGGCGAGCTAACCGACTGGCTCTTGCTACAGCCTGAAGTTGACCACGTGAATACCATTTCGGACACACTAAAGCGTCTGAACAAAAACATGCATGCGGACGACCAAAGCTATTACCGTTTGCCTGAAGACCGAGAGTTGTCCGCTCAGTACTTATTACTTTACGAAATGTCTTTGCCCTACGGCTTAGATTTAAACAATCAGCTGAATGTAGATAAGTCTGGCACCCGTGTGGTGGCGACGGTTAAAAACCTCACCAGCAATGAATTGATTGTACTGGAAGAGCGTATCTACGACTGGTTTAGCCGTGCCGGTGTTGCAGATGATTACCAAATTACGGTGGCCAGCCCGAACCTGATGTTTGCTCATATTGGCCAGCGTAATATTGAAAGCATGCTGATGGGTACCGCCATGGCGTTATTGCTTATCTCATTCTTGTTAGGTGTTGCGCTGCGCTCAGTGAAATTTGGCTTAATCAGCCTTATCCCCAACTTAGCACCAGCGGCCATGGGTTTTGGTTTGTGGTACCTAATTGATGGTGAAATTGGCTTGGCGCTTTCTGTTGTGGCCGGTATGACCATTGGTATTGTGGTTGACGATACCGTGCACTTTTTAAGTAAGTACTTACATGCCCGTCGTGAGAAGGGTTACAGCGCAGAGCAAGCCGTGAGCTACTCCTTTAATAACGTTGGTCGCGCATTGTGGATTACCACACTGGTGCTGGTGGCAGGCTTTATGGTGTTGGCGCAATCTACCTTTAAACTCAACGCAGATATGGGACTGTTAACGGCATTAACGATTCTCATCGCGCTCATCGTCGACTTTTTGTTCTTGCCGCCACTGCTTATGCTGCTGGATAAAACCGAAGAATCTAAACAAGTTAAGGCTCAGGAGGCTTAATCATGCTATCCACAATGAATCATCTACTTCGCTTTTGTATATTGCCTACAGCGATTGCTTTTTCACTGCCTAGCTGGGCGCAAACACCAGAAGAAAAAGGCCTAGAAATCGCCAAAGAAATTAAAGTGCGTGACCATGGTTGGAAAGACTCACAAGCGCAAATGATCATGACCTTACGCAACAGCCAAGGCCAAGAAAGTGTTCGTCAAATCAGCATTAAAAGCCTCGAAGTTGAGGGTGATGGTGATAAAGGCTTAACAGTTTTTAATGAGCCTCGTGATGTAAAAGGCACCGCGTTTTTAAGTTTCTCTCATGCCCTAGAGGCTGATGAGCAATGGCTGTACTTGCCTGCGCTTAAGCGAGTAAAGCGTATTTCGTCGCGCAACAAATCTGGCCCATTTATGGGTTCAGAGTTTGCTTACGAAGACTTATCGTCATTTGAGGTGGAAAAGTACACCTACAAATACCTAGGCACCAAGGCGTGCCCAAGTGGTGAGTGTTTTGAAGTAGAGCAGTATCCGGTAGACAAAAACTCGGGCTATACCCGTCAGGTGGCGTTAATTGACCAACAAGAGTACCGCATTTGGTCGGTGGATTTTTACGACCGCAAAAACAGCCTACTAAAAACACTAACCTTTGATGACTACAACCAATACCTTGGTAAGCACTGGCGTGCTCACAGCCAAAAAATGGTGAACCATCAGTCGGGTAAAAGCACAGACCTTGTGTGGAGCGATTACCAGTTTCAAACCGGTTTAGAAGACGGCGACTTTAACCAAAATACTCTCAAGCGAGCGCGTTAATAGGTAAATCAAATGGATAAACAATCCTTAGCCTTGATCGTTGCCGCGAGCCTACCTTTGGTGGCGAGCGCAGACGAGGTTTACTTTGAAGCGACAGGACAGGTGGCGGGGGCAGCGCAGGGGTTTTTACAAAGCCCTGCCTATGCTGGCCAAGCTGAGGGCCTAAACCTCAGTGTCTCATCTGAGGCCGAGCTTTATTGGGAGTGGAACAACGGTGACGATAGCTTGACCTTTGTACCCTTTGCTCGCTACGACGACTTTGACAGCCAGCGTACCCACCTTGATGTGCGTGAGCTGTTGTGGAATCACTTGGCAGATGACTACGAATGGCGTGTCGGCTTAGGTAAGGTGTTTTGGGGCGTTACCGAGTTTGTTCACTTGGTCGACACCATTAACCAAACCGACGGTGTGGACAGTGTCACAGGTGAAGAAAAACTTGGCCAGCCCATGGTTAACCTTTCTTTGGTTCGCGATTCGGGTATCTATGATATTTACCTGTTGCCGGGTTTTAGAGAACGCACCTTTGCCGGTCAAGCGGGCCGCTTTCGTTCGGGGTTAACGGTGGCAGAAGATGCTGCGCGTTATCAGTCTAGCGATGGCCAGTCACACATCGACTATGCCTTGCGTTGGAGCCACAGCATTGATGTCTTTGACATGGGTTTGCATTGGTTCTCGGGCACTAACCGCGACCCGCAGCTGTTACAGCAACAGGTTAATGGCGAGACGCGACTCGTGCCCTATTACGAGCAAGTTGACCAAGTTGGCCTTGACCTTCAAGCCACATTGGACAGCTGGCTATGGAAGCTTGAATCCCTTTGGCGCAGTGGTGAAAGCGGCGACTATACCGCGCTACAAGGTGGCTTTGAGTACACCTTTTACGGCGTAATTGACGGCGTTGCTGATCTCGGTGTGCTGTTGGAGCTTGGTTGGGATGACCGCGGCACAAATGCCATGGTTTATGCGCAAAACGATGCTTTTGCTGGCGCTAGACTCACTTTAAATGACGAAGCCAGTAGCGAAGCGCTGATGGGCGTGAGCACAGACTTAGATTACGGCGGCGCTAGCCTGATGCTAGAAGCCAGCCGTCGTTTAGGTGACCTTTGGACGGTGTCGGTTGAGAGTCAGTTTTTTGCACCCGATAGCGACGATACCATCGCCTACAGCTACGACCGTGACGACTACATCCAAGTAGAGTTTGTTCGTTACTTTTAGTTGTCTCAGAGGTTCGTTATCGCCTCATTTAGCCCTGCTGAGTTATTCGTACTCAAGCAGGGCTCTTTCCCACTCGTCCAGTAGAATCTGGCGCTTCATTTGATCAGAAAACACCAAGAGCGATACATCAAGCGGAATCGGCCGTAACAGTCCGTTGGCCGAAACGCGCAAAGCTTTTGCGGCCACGTTAGAATCAATATCTTGGCGAATAGGGTAAAAGCTGGTTTGAGTCGCAATGAGCCCTTGGCCTTCCTCAGAAAGTAAAAAGTCGAGAAAGCGAGCGGCGTTGTCTTTATTTTTTGCGGCTTTGGGCATAATTGCCGTTCGCATTAATACCGTTGTGTAGTCGCTGGGTAAAATCACTTTTAAAAACGGGTTTTCTTTGGCCCAGCTCGCCGCGTAAGAGCCTAAAACGTTGTAGCCAATCATTACAGAGCCGGAGGACAGAGCCGATAGCATTGCCGCGCTGCTGTCGTAAATGCGTGCATCGTGTGCCCCAAACGATTCTAGCAGTCGGCCATAGCTACCGGTTTTTACACTGTCATGGGCCCATAACAAAAACCCCACACCGGCTTTGCGAATATCAAAAGTTGCCAAACGCCCCTGCGCGACATTTTCGTGTCGGCGAATATATTCCAGTAACTCGGTTCTGCTTTTAGGTAGCTCACTGGCGGGGAAGAAGCGTGTGTTAATCACAATGGTTGCGGGCTCATACGCAAAGCCAAATACTTCGCTGCGCCACGTGGCCCATGGAGGAAGCTGCTCGGTTTCTGTGGAGCGATAGGTTTGCGAGTAGCCGTCATTGACGAGCCGCACCTGCAAGTCCATGGCCGAGCTGAGCAACAAGTCTGGTTGGTCTGCCTGCTGGCTGGCCTGCCAATAAAGGTCTTGGGTACTAAACTCGGTATAAGTCGTTTCAATATTGGGGTACTTCTGGCTAAAAGCCTCAACCAACGGGGTGATTTCGGGATAGTCTGCCGCGCCGTATATCACAAGGGGGGAGCGGCTAGGTGTAGGTGCAAACTCAGAAGCTATGCTCGGAAGGCTCACCAAAAGCGCGAACAAACCGCGTAATAAAATCGAAGGCAACATTAGCTTTTTCCCTCCTTTTGTTGGTGCGTCTTAAAGTAACAATCAATCACAAGCCCGCAGGGTAAATTGTCGCTGAGTTTTAATATGCCGTGATGATGCAGGGCGATTTCACGCGCGATACTCAGTCCTAAGCCGCTGCCAGCCCTCGGGTTATTAGGGCTGCGATAAAAGCGCTCAAACACATGGGGCTTGTCGCTATCGGGTATTCCTGGGCCTTGGTCTTTTACCGACAGTAAAAAACCGTCATGGGTGGGCTGTACCGCAACCCAAACTTGGCTTGAGGGCGGACTGTATTTGATCGCGTTTTCGAGCAGGTTGAGTACCAGCTGCTCAAGCGAAAAGCTGTCACCGCGCAAATAGCAGTTTTGCCCCTCAAAGTTGAGCGTCACCCCTTTTTTTAAAGCCGTGACGGCCGTATCGGCACATACCCGCTGGGCCAGCTTGGTAAAATTAAGCTGCAGAGCAGGCTCGCTTTTAAGGCGATGGGTCAAGGTCGCTTGCTCCAATAGCTTTTCAACGGTGCCGTTGAGCTGGTCGCAGGCTTCCAGTACACGCTTTAACTGAGCCGTTTGCAGGGACTTGTCTTCTTCATTTAGAGCATTTTGAGCTTGCGAGCTAACACCGGCTAACGGGGTTTTTATTTGATGTGCTGCCTCGGCTGTAAAGCGCTTAAGATTATCTAGGGTACTGCTTAGCTGTCGCATAAAGTGGTTAATTGTGTTGACCAGTGGCATCACTTCGGCGGGGGCCGACAAGGCTATTGGGCTAAGGTCTGCCGGAGAGCGCTCAGCTAAGGAGCGGTTTAATCGCTCGATGGGCCTCATAAGTAGCCAGCCCGCCAACGCGACGAGCAGTAGGGCGACTAACAGGGTTGGAATAATCAGTTGAGTCGCCCGCCAACTAATATCTTCTGCCATTTGCTGACGCGCGCTAAAAGTGTGCCCCAGTTGGATAATCACTTCGCCTTGATAACTGCTCTCTGTAAAAATTTTAGACAGGAGCAAAAAGCGCACGGTTTCACCTTGATACTCGGCGTTAAAAAACGTGGGGCGAGGGCTATGTTCCCTCGCTAACAAACGCGCTTGTCGCTCTGCTTTTTGCGAACTCGGCAAGTGGGCATAACCGGTCAGCACTTGGCCGTTGGCGTCGGTGATGCGATAAAACACCCGATCGTCGGGTGCCAGCGATAACGTCTTAAATGCTGAGTAGGGGAGGTTGGCGATAATTTCGCCTTGCTGTACCCGGGTGCTTTCTGCAATTTGCAGCGCCGCACCGGCCAAGAGGCGGTCGTAAGAAGTTTCTGCAGCATTTTTACCGTAGTTTTGGGCGGCAAAGAAAATAACCACGGATAAAAAACCCAGGGTGAGTACAGCGAGGAGCCCAAGCTGCCGGCGGATGGAATAACGCATTTAGCCCTCTAGCTCTTCGAGTAGATAGCCAAGCCCTCGCAGTGTGCGAATGTTTACCGAGCTTTGGCTGAGCTTTTTTCGCAAGCGGGCGACATAAAGCTCAATGGCGTTGGGGCTTGGGCTCTCATCAAAGTTGTAGAGATGGTCAAGCAACTCTTCTTTGCTCAACACTCTGCCAACGCGCGTTAAAAATACTTCCAGTAACCTGAGTTCTCTGGGCTTTATATCAATGGGCTGGCCATCAATGGTGACCCGGCAAGAGCTGAGCTCAAGGGTGACATTGCCGTACGAAATAGCGTCTTGCGCTTGGCCTTGGTGGCGGCGTAACAGGGCTCGGCAGCGGGCTTCTAGCTCACCAAAGTCAAAAGGCTTAGTGAGGTAGTCGTCGGCACCTAAGTCCAGCAACTGTATTCGGTCTTCGATTTGGCTTCGAGCCGTTAGGATCAGTACAGGTGCGTTGTTCTTTTTGCCCCTAAGCGCGCGTAACAGCTGGTCGCCATCACAAAAGGGAAGGTTTAAGTCCAAAATCACCAAGTCATAGGTTTGGTGGTTGAGGATTGATTTGGCTTCTTCTCCATGTGCTGCGAGGTCGACACCATGACCTTGCTTACTAAAGCGTTGATAGAGTGCTTCGCGAAGCGTCTCATCATCTTCGACAATTAACAGGCGCATACGTTTTTATTCTTTTAAGAGCTATTTTTTATTCAATATAAAAATATTAGCAGCACTTAGCTAAAACACGCAGAGAAATAAGTTTTGTAACTGACAGGTAAATGACAGGTTTATCTGAGTGGTTTTTGCGTTGATTGCCCGTCAGTCATAGCTTTCCGGAATTTTTTGTAGAGACAGGCTCATGACAGGAACGGCTTTTAGCATCCATCGGCACTGAGGCGTCGAGCTACTTCATTGGCGCCCTTCGTCCATGCAAGTTTGCTTTGAGGTCGCTCTATGTCGATGACAATTCCTTGTACGTTAATGCGCGGTGGCACTTCACGTGGTCCCTTTTTTTTAAGTTCAGATTTGCCCGTTGATAACGAGGCAAGGGCTAAAGTGTTGTTGGCTGCTATGGGTAACTCCGCCGAAGTAGACGGCGTGGGCGGGAGTTCTAGCTTGACCCACAAAGTCGCGATTGTATCTATCTCGCGTGAAGAGGGGGCGGATTTAGACTACTTGTTTGCTCAGGTCTCAACAGAAGCGGGCTTTGTCGACTTTTCACCGTCTTGCGGCAATATGTTGTCGGGTGTGGTGCCCTTTGCGATTGACCGAGGGCTTATTCAGGCGCAGGCACCAGAGACCGTAGCGAGAGTCCGCAACGTCAATACAGGTTCAATTATCGAGGTGGTTGTACCTACTCCCGGTGGTCGGTTTACCGGTGAAGGGAGTGCCTCCATTGATGGTGTTCCTGGCGTAGCGGCACCCATCACGCTGAACTTTTTAGATGTCGGTGGCACAAAAACCGGCCAGCTGTTTCCTACAGGGTACCTAAAAGAGGTAATTGAGGGTATTGAAGTATCCTGCGTCGATGCCGCCGTTCCCATGGTGCTGATGCCTGCCAAGGCGCTGGGTAAAACAGGGTATGAATCAAAAGCTGAGCTGGATGCTGATACAACCCTGTTAGAAAAGATCGAAGCGATCAGGCTCGCGGCCTCGCTTAAAATGGGGCTTGGTGATGCAACAGGCAAAGTGATCCCTAAGGTGGGCTTGTTAGCTGCTCCGGCGAAGGGCGGAAATTTGTCATCGCGATACTTTGTGCCAGACAGCTGCCATGGCGCTCATGCCGTTACAGGCGCCATTTGTATTGGCTCAGCGGCTTTGATTCCGGGAACTATAGCCTATGAATTGGCCGTTTTGGGTGATGACCCATCGCAAATTAATTTAGAGCATCCTTCCGGAAAAATATCGTTAAGCCTGCAAGTTAATGAAGCAGGGTTAGCCACTCAAATTCCCAAAGCTGGACTGATTAGAACCGCCCGAAAAATATTCAGTGGCGAGCTGCACATAGAAGAGATCTAAGTTTTTCCTCTGTTTTTTAGAGGCTTGTTGTGTCGGGTCTCGTTTGTTTGCCCCTTTATTAGGGGCTTTTTTCGTTATGGAGACCTAGCTATTCGCTCATGTTTATCACGCCTGAAATCTGACAGGTCGGTGACAGTTTGGCTTTTTATGGTAGGGCCTGCTGTTAGGTAGCCAAAACAGATCAAGCGGTTTGGTTGCCTGACCCATTCTAAAAATAATAGTTAATGAGGTTTTAACATGAGCACTGAAAACCATAAAAATGGCGTTAAGCGAGCGTTAGGTCACTTGATTGCCGGTGTTGCGTGTTTGTCTATAGGTGCAGCCACATTGCCTGCGGTGGCAGCCGATTTTTCCGGTAAGCGTGTGGAGTGGATCATTCCGTTTAAAGAGGGAGGCGGTTCGGATACTTGGGCTCGTTACTACGCGCCTATGCTGTCTAAACACCTACCGGGTGAGCCAGTTGTGGTAGTAAAAAATATCCCAGGTGGCGGCTCAACCAAAGGCGCTAACCAGTTCCAGCGTCGTGCCAAAACCGACGGTACCAACGTTTTGGGTACCTCTGGCTCAACTCAGTTCCCTTACTTGTTGGGCGATAAGCGCGTTAATTACGAATACAAGGATTGGACACCCGTCCTAGCAACGCCAACGGGTGGTGTGTTTTACGTTAGCGACAAGCTAGGCATTACTTCTGCCGAGCAGTTGGTTGAGCTGCGTGGCAAAGAGTTGAAGTACGCGAGCCAAGGCGCTACCTCTCTCGACTTGGTTCCGTTGCTTGCTCTGGATTTATTAGACGTCAATGTTCATGCAGTGTTTGGCATGAAAGGTCGTGGTGCGGGTCGTTTGGCGTTTGAGCGTGGCGAAGTCAATGTTGATTACCAAACAACCTCGGCATTTTTGAAGAAAGTGACGCCTATGGTCGATGAGGGGCGTGCTGTACCTATCATGACGTGGGGTGCTTTAAACGAAAACGGCAAGCTGGTACGTGACCCAACCTTCCCAGACCTTCCTCACTTTGCCGAAGTGTACGAAATGATTCATGGCAAGGCGCCACAAGGTGAAGCCTTTAACGTATGGCGTTCGTTCTTTGTGGCTGGCTTTGCTGCGCAAAAAGGCATCTTCCTGCCAAAAGGCACGCCAGATGATGTGGTTGAAGCGTGGAAGCAAGCTGCGGCAAGCGTTGTTGAGTCTGAAGAGTTTTTAAGCACTTCAGAGAAAGTGTTGGGTAAATACCCACAAGCGGTACATGGCGAAGCGGCAGCGGCATTTAACGCGGCGCTTGCGTTGAGCGATGCGGATAAAGCGTGGATCCGCACTTGGCTCACCGATAAGTACGGCGTTCGCTTCTAAGTCAGGTTTTTACCTTCTAATACGGGGCTTGTTAGGGCCCCGCTTTTTTCCTTATTTGAAAGAGAAATGGCTATGTTAGACGCATTCTTAGCCGCCTTAGATACCATACTCACCGGCCACCATTTGCTTTACTTAGGTGGCGGGGTATTGCTAGGGCTTGCAATTGGCATATTTCCGGGCCTTGGTGGCATAGCCGGTTTGTCCTTACTTTTACCTTTTTTATATGGCATGGAGCCAGTGTCCGCACTGGCGATGTTAATTGGCCTTGTAGCGGTTATTCCGACGTCGGATACATTTACTTCAGTCTTGATGGGGATTCCTGGCTCCAGTGGCTCCCAAGCGACAGTACTTGATGGTTTTCCAATGGCTAAGCAGGGGCATGCTGCGCGTGCCCTTTCTGCAGCTTTTGCCGCCTCGTTGTTTGGCGGCTTATTTGGCGCGATTATTTTAACGGCGTTTGTGTTGATTGCTCGCCCAGTAATTTTGGCGTTTGGCTCAGCCGAGCTGTTTATGCTCACCTTACTTGGCTTAAGTATGGTAGGAGTGTTAGCGGGCAAAAGCCTTGTTAAAGGCTTAAGTGCTTGTGGTTTGGGCCTATTGCTAGGAAGTGTGGGCGGTGCACCTGCAACAGGTGAGTACCGCATGACGTTTGACAACAGCTACCTAATGGATGGTATTCCTCTTGTTGTCTTGGGTTTAGGTATTTTTGCATTACCCGAAATTATTGATTTACTTCGTCAAAACCGAGCGATCGCAGAAGCATCTAAAATTGGCTCAGGCTGGGTTGATGGCGTGAAGGACTTAATTCGCAACAAGTGGTTAGCAGTGCGCTGTAGTGCCATTGGTTGTGTCGTGGGCGCTTTACCGGGCTTGGGCGGCAGTGTGGTTGACTGGATAGCCTATGGTCATGCGGTGCAAACCACAAAAGATACCGAAAACTTTGGTAAGGGCGATGTGCGTGGGGTCATTGCACCTGAGTCGTCGAACAATGCCAAAGAGGGCGGTGGGTTAATTCCTACGTTGCTGTTTGGTATTCCTGGCTCAGGCAGTATGGCTGTGTTTTTGGGCGGCATGGTGCTGATTGGTTTAGAACCTGGCCCAGCCATGGTCAGCACAGACTTAGAAATTACCTACACCATTGTTTGGTCATTGGCCTTTGCCAATGTACTGGGTGCAGGTGCGTGTTTGATGCTGTCTAAGCACGTGGCTAAGTTAACCACTATTCCTTATGCCTTAATGGCACCGTTTATGGTGATGGTGATTTGCTTTGCGGCGTTTCAGGCGACCCGTGATTTAGGTGACCTTATCGCGCTGGTGGCGATTGGTGTGCTGGGTATCTTCATGAAGCGCTTTGACTGGCCTCGCCCTGCATTTTTGATTGGTTTTGTGTTGGCCAGCGGTATGGAAACTTACCTTTACCAAGCTATTCAGTTTGATGGTGTTGGCTTCTTAACTAAGCCGGGAGTGCTGATTATCGGTGCATTAACCGTGTTGTCGGTGGTCATTGCCGTTCGTAGTAAAAAAGCACCGTCGGGTGAAGAGAGCTCAATCGCGCAACCACAAAACCGCAAAGAGCGTATGCCGCAGCTTTTCTTTGCTGCGGGTATGGTACTGGTGTTCGCTTATGGTCTTTATGATGCGAGCTTGCAGTCGATGCTTGGGGGTGTATTTACCGCGGGCTTGTGTGGCTTGATGCTGTTGTTAACGGTCACCGTATTTTGGCAGCTGTGGAGTGGGCGAGCAGCGGGCGTTAACTACGACTACGAAGTCGAAGCAGGTTATCGTGATGACCCTCATTCCATCAGCCTGATGCATTATGTTTATTGGCTGGTGGGGCTTATCGTGGGCTGTTATCTGGTTGGTTATGTATTGGCAATTACGGCGTTCTTTATCATCTTTTTAAAGGTAAAAGCGCAGCTATCGTGGGTGCGAGCACTACTGTTAACCGCGGCAGCAATGGGCGGATTGCTGGGGCTGTCTTACATTATGGTGCTCGACCTACCTTACGGGTTATTACAGGAGGCAGTGTCATTACCGTGGCCTTTAGGGCGAGGGTAGCTCTTTATTGTAGTTCTTTATTGTTCGACGTGGTTTCTATCATTTTTTGGCCTAGCTCTTACGGAGCTAGGCTTAATGAGATGGTCCGCCTCACCCCTAAGCTATGCTTAGGGTGAAACCAAAC
>JBMYSW010000032.1:0-40101 GCA_049603715.1 Pontibacterium sp.
ACTCTTCACCTACTTTCCGTTCCGGGTATGCGAGAGTCTATAAAAGAAGGTTTGGACTCCAATCTAAGTGAATGTGATCAGGAGCTGGACTGGTGACTTGGTCTGTTTACTACACACAGCAGGCACAAAAAGATGCAAAAAAATTAGCATCGTCAGGTCTCAAAAATAAAGCTCAAGAACTTCTACGCATAATTAAAGAAAACCCATATCAAAATCCACCGCCTTACGAAAAGGTGGTAGGGGATTTATCCGGTGCGTGCTCTCGTAGAATCAATATACAGCATCGTCTGGTGTATCAAGTGCTAGAAGATCAGAGATCAGTAAAGGTCTTAAGGCTTTGGACGCATTACGAGTGAGCGCGATAACAAGGCCAGGCACACTCACCCACATGCCAGCCCCTCACTCAGCGCGATGACCTTGTTGTATCTTGTTTAAGCTCCAGCGCTGAAACTGATTCCATAAAAATAGGCCAGGTGTCATAACCAACATAATGGCCACCATCAAGCCTGCGCCTGCGTACTCTTGGGGTGCAATCGAAACCGCCCAATCTAAAACGCCTAACGCCTTTGCGGCGAGGTACCAAGCGCCTAAGCCAATTAATCCCACTGCGGTGCTCACATGAGACAATAGCTTGCCTCTTGATGTGAGTTCGATTTTTTCGGGTGCGGCATGGGGAGAGTCAGACGCGTGTACGCGATGCTTATCCACTCGTTTTACCTTTTGTTGATTATTGTTTGGCCGCAAGGTACTGGCTTTTCGCGCTAAAGGCAAGGTTAGCTCAGGTAGGTGTACACGCGAATGCTTGGGAGCAAAGGGCTATCGGCGAGTTGAGTATCGTTGCGACGTGGCCGAGCGGCTTGTGCTTTGGCTGATTTGGGGAGTTGGATATTCGGAAAAGAGCCGTTCGCCAAAAACAGCAAGGGCAAGGGGCTGTTTTGCGCTTTGCGAAGTGGCTCGCCGCTTAGTTCCCAAGTTATATTTGCCCTGAGTAACGGCGCTTGCGTTTGTACTTGCGCAAGCTTGGTATTGGGGCGCAGGCTTTCAAGTTGCTTTAGCTGAGCTTGAATATGTGGGCTTTCGGTTGCGAGCTGTAAAAGCTGCTGTTGTGCCTGCTCAATGCTAATGCGTTTGATACTTTTTCCTTGTTTGTACCAACTAAAGCTAATGCGTTTAGGGGCGCTGGGTAAAATAGGAATTTGTCGATACGCTTGCTGCAGGTGTAATCGTGCCAGGCCTTCGCGGCTTAATAGGTCGTTAAGGTGCTTTTGACGTCGGTAGTGCGAAAGGGATGGGTGGGCAGAGTAACACTGCGTAATTGTTTCTTTAAGTGTGAGCTTTTGTTGGTTAATAGCCGTTGCTAAATCCAGTACTGAAGCCTGACACGCTATCGCGCCATAGAGGTTTTGTGTTTGTCGACCGTCGCCACTTTGGGTGTGCCAAATACTTTGAAACGCGAGGGCGGCATCGGCGGGTTGTTTGGTGTGGAGCTGTTGTTCGTCTGCGGTAAAAAGCCGGTGTTGTTCTACACCATGAGCAAATCGCTCAGCAAACTCGTTTACCAGTGCAGCGAGCAGGCGGACATCGTGAATAATGGCCTGCTCATCAGCTGGGGAGGGTGAAGAAGGTGGTTTACTTGGCAAGGTTATGAAAGGTCGTCTTCTTGCCCTTGGCTGCCTAGCTCTTCGCGGCGTTGCTTGCGCTGAAACAGCATGATTTGGCGCGCGAGAAGGGTGCGGTAGGCTTCAGGAAGCGATAGGAACTCAATACCGACTCTATACTTACCGTCTTCCAACAGGGTGGAGCGGCATACTTTGGAGTAAAGTAAAATGCCCACGCAAGTTTCAGGGAAGATTAACTTCACTGCGAGGTATTGGTCTTCGGGTAGGGCTTCATCGTAGGTAAACATCATACCGCCTTCAGATAGGTTAATTACCTGAGAGGTGATGTTTTGGATTTCCATGCCGCCGGTCGCGAGTGTGCGAGCCACGAGGTCTACTTTGTCATTAATAAGACGTAAGAAGCGACCAATGTTGGCGTCTTGCTCACCGATTTTTTGCAGAAGCTGTTCGCTGTCGGCTTCTAAAACCTGAAGTTGCGTGAGTAGATGAAAGTTAGGCGTAACATCAAACTGGACAGGCGTAGAGTGTTGCTGCATCTCTGCTTCTGAGATGATTTTAAGCTCTAAAGAGACTTCATGATCAATTCGAAAATACTTGCGGCGGTTATTTACCTGCATCCGAGCTGTCCTGTTTTACGTTGTTTCTTTAAACGTTAACTCTGTGCGAGTATAACGAATATTTCTTTGAATTTGTTAGGGAATTCGCGCGCTATATGGTTAAATCCGCCTATGTTTAAACCACTTTCTTTATTTGTTGGCCTGCGATACACCGCGGCCAAACGTCAAAACCACTTTATCTCTTTTATCTCTTTGGCTTCGATGCTGGGTTTAATTCTTGGCGTTGCTGCGCTCATCGTTGTGCTCTCGGTTATGAACGGCTTCGACCGAGAGCTTAAGCAACGCATTTTGGGCATGGTTCCACACGCGACCTTACATGAGTTTGGTAGAGGAATCGAAAATTGGCAAACTTTAACCGAAAAAATTGATAAAAAACCGGATGTTACTGCTGCTCCCTTCCTCGAAATTCAGGGTATGTTGAGCCAAAACGGCGTTGTGCGTGGTGTGATGGTTTATGGCATTGATGCGACTGAGGAGGCGAAGGTTTCAATTTTGCCAAACCATATGGTTACAGGTAGCTTGCAGGCTCTCGAAGAGCAGTCATTTAGCATTGTGCTGGGCAGCTTACTGGCGCGCTCTATGGGTGTGTCGGTGGGTGATAAAGTCACTTTGGTGCTTCCTGAGGCCAGTATTAGTGTTGCGGGTGTTGTACCTCGCCTTAAGCGTTTTACCGTTGTTGGTACCTTTGAAGTGGGGGCGCAAATCGACAGCTCCTTGGCCTATATGAGCCTGACCTCGGCACAAAAGCTAAAGCGTTATCGCAACGGTGAGGTGGACGGTGTTCGCCTTGCATACGATGATCTTTTTGATGCGCCTGCGGGAGCGCGGGCGCTAGCCCTTGAACTTGAGGGTGTTTACACCACCCGAGACTGGACGCAAACCCATGGCAACCTCTTTCAGGCTATTCAGCTAGAAAAACGGATGGTGGGCTTGTTGCTGTTTTTAATTGTATTAGTGGCGGCCTTTAACATTGTATCGACGCTGGTAATGGTGGTGACGGATAAAAAGTCTGATGTTGCCATTATGCGAACCTTTGGTATGTCGTCAGGCCAAGTCATGCGCATTTTTATGGTGCAAGGGTGTTTGATTGGCTTAATTGGTACGGTGCTGGGCACAGGACTGGGTGTGTTACTTGCGTATACCGTCGCCGACCTTGTAGCGTGGGTAGAGCAGGCGTTTGGTTTTCAGTTTTTGAATGCCGAGGTTTACTTTATCAGTGAGCTTCCGTCAGAACTAAACATGGTCGACGTTTACGTGATCGCCGCCGCAGCTATGTGTATTAGCTTTTTGGCGACGCTTTACCCGTCTTATCGCGCAACAAAAACTCAGCCAGCCGAGGCGCTTCGTTATGAATAAAACCTGTGTGCTTAAAGCCGAAGGCGTGCGTAAGTCTTTTGTGGATGGCAGTAATCAAGTCGAAGTTTTAAAAGGCGTAGACTTTGAACTCTACCAAGGCGAGCGCGTGGCGATTATTGGTGCCAGTGGTTCGGGTAAAAGTACCTTGCTGTCTATTTTGGGCGGGCTTGAAGACCTGAGCGAAGGCAGTGTGTGTTTACAAGGGCAGGAGATGGGGCGCTTGAAAGAATCAAAGCGTGCCAAAATTCGTAACCAGCACTTGGGTTTTGTTTATCAGTTTCATCATTTGTTGCCCGAGTTTAGTGCCCTCGAAAACGTCGCTATGCCTTTGTTACTGCGTAAACAGTCGATTGCCGAGGTGAAACAAAAGGCGATTCAATTACTCACAGCGGTGGGCTTGGCCGATCGTTTAAGTCATAAGCCTAGTCAGCTTAGTGGCGGCGAACGTCAACGTGTTGCCATTGCTCGTGCGTTAGTGACAGAGCCAGCGTGTGTGCTTATGGATGAACCGACAGGTAATCTCGATGGCGATACTGCTCTAGCAGTAGAGGCGCTTATTGATGAGCTTAGCCAGCAGCAGGGCGTGGCCTTTGTGATTGTGACACACGATTTAAAAGTGGCCGAGAGAGCTCAGCGAACGCTGAGGCTTGAGGGCGGGCAGTTAGCTGCGGTTTAACTGCCTTAATGCGCCGCCCTAACGTTGGTCTAGGGTTTTGCGCTTACGCTTTTGCCAAGCGCGGTTTACGTGCCAAATCCATAGTCGGTTAGCCAGAATATAGCCGATACATGCCGTAATCACGCCCGTGATTACGGAACCTAATAGCAGTGGTTGCCAAATATGGGCAATGCTATCGTGAAGCCATTCCAACGAAAACTTAAACTCTGAGGCCATTTCTGGCCGCCCTAGCACAAAGCTGCCTACCACGTAGTTACAGTAAAAAATAGGTGGGATGGTCAGTGGGTTGGTAACCCATACCAGACTAATGGCAATGGCAACGTTACAACGAATAATTAGGGCGCAGGCCGCTGCAATAATCATTTGAGCGGGAAGAGGAATCATTGCGCAAAACAGGCCTAGACCCACAGCAAGTGACACGCTTTTGCGCGTAAGGTGCCAAAGGTTTGGCGAGTAGAGGTGGTCGCCAAGCCAACTTAAAGCGCGGTTCTGCTTCAAGCTTTGCTCGCTGGGCATATATTTTCGTATCAGTTTGCGCGGCATATGGCTCTGTTTATGATGTTGCGTTTAATCATACAAGGCCTCTTAACAGGCGAAGCGTTGCACTTGAGTTTGGTCGCTTAAGTCGAGTTTTATTGACGTGAGTGTAGCTGTGTCATTCGTAAAATTGATGACAAACCCATGACGCCAGTAAGAGTATTTGGACTAAGGGATGACCTAAATTATTATTTTTAAATGTATGAATCAAAACGGGTTTTTTTAAAAATTATTCTATTTTTAGGAACCGCTAAGGCGTAAATAAAGCCGCTTTAATTGAACACAAGGGCCACATTATGCCTGTACCGGCCTAGGAATCCAACCGATGCGATCATGGATGATCAGTTATTCCTTCGGTCTTATGACCTGTGTCGCGATAACCGACTACGGCTCAAGACTACTATTTGTTATAGCCTTAGCGATGGCTATTGTTGTCGTGCTTGGCCTTTGCCAATTACACCTTTGGCGACTTATCTCATTGGGACTGCTTGCCAAATCGTTATTGACTCTAAGGCGTCGTTTACTTGTTTTTGCAGTGGGTGCTCTCTGGGCGTTTGGGGTACTGGATGGGCAATGGCAAAGTCGTTTACCGGTGACCTATGGCAAAAGTGAATGGCAAGTTACGGGAGTGGTCAAGGAATTGGCAGCACTTGAGCGAGGGCTTAGGTTTAACCTAGAGGTGAAAAGTGCCTCGCTTGTGAAACGCTGGCCTCTTAGTTCTGCCCATGAGGAAGCGTTTCGGCAGGGGTTATCGCAATGTCACGGAATAGAAGGTCTTTTATCGCAATCTTGGTTAAGCGCGCTGAGGCGTTTTTGTTATTCGCGCACCCTTGATCGCTCATTTGAGCTTTCGCGCCTTCGCGTAAGTTGGTATCCGCCAAGGGGTGAGGACCAACAAGCAAAAGCGGTATTTATTCAACAATCGCAGCAACTCAAAGAAGGTGCGGTAGTCAGCTTAACCGCCCGCCTAAAGCCGCCTCACGGATTGTATAATCCAAATGCCTTTGATTATCAGGGCTGGCTTTGGCAAAAGGGCCTGAGTGCGACAGGCTATATTCGCCAAGTTGAACATATTCAGCCAACACCCCAATGTGGACTTGGTTGTTTTCGCGCACGCTTAACCCAAGTCCTCTCTCAGCGCTATCATCAAGATGGCCAAGCTGAGCAAGTGAATGGGCTATTACATGCTCTTGTGGTGGGTGAAGGTCGCTATATCCCCGATGTGGCACGACAGCTGTTAGTTGATACGGGTACCGTGCACATCGCGGTCATTAGTGGCATGCACATTGGTTTTGCCGCAGCGCTGGGCTTTTTACTTGCCCGAGGCTTCGCTGCACTTTCGATCGTAGCAGGGCGTTTTGTTGTGTTTCAGCGTGCCGGCTGTGCATCGTTTGTGGCAGTGAGCTTTGCGCTCGCTTACTTTTTGATATCGGGCATGGGGCTTCCGGCTCAGCGCGCGTTGGTCATGGTCGTCTGCTTTTGCGTGTGTTCGTGGCGAGGTTGGCAAATCGATTTGGCGAGCCGCTTTTTCTGTGCACTCGTATTGGTACTTACCCTGTCTCCATTAGCCGTCTACTCGCCGGGTTTTTGGTTATCTTTTCTTGCTGTGGCTGCTTTGCTTAGTTGTTGGTATCGGCGCGGGGGCTGGGCAATTTTGTGGGTTCAGCTGCGCATGTCGTGGTTGCTAATGCCGCTGAGTTTGCTGTTTTTTGCGCAGGTGCCTTGGTTATCGGTTTTGGTGAATTTGTGGGCTGTTCCTTATGTGGCGCTGGTGCTGTTCGCCTTTATGTTGGATGTGTTGCTGGCTTTGGTAGGTGTTGACCTAATACTGCCATTGCTTGTGTGGTTGATATCAAAATTTTGGTGGGGGTTGTCGTTATTCGCACCGCCATTTGAGTGGGGTTCAGCGCAGCTCGACTTTTTACCTGTACCTTTACTTTCTGCTGGCGCACTTTGGTTACTAGTTACTGTGGTGATCTACGGTTGTTTGCCAACAGGCTTTCCGTTTCGGCGAATACTCGTGACCTCTGCAATGGCCTTAATGGGGTTGGCTGCTTTGCTGCCGCTGTTCAATGAGCGAAACCCCGTTGCAGGAGTCGTTCAAAATAGCGATAAGCTGCCCGAAATCTGGGTACTGGATGTGGGCCAAGGGCTCAGTCTTTACATAACCGACCAGCAGTCGCGCCTACTCTTTGATGCTGGGCCTCGTTCTTTAAG
Organism: Pontibacterium sp.; assembly: GCA_049603715.1. Lineage (GTDB taxonomy): Bacteria > Pseudomonadota > Gammaproteobacteria > Pseudomonadales > Balneatricaceae > Pontibacterium. Next base: position 7,023 of record JBMYSW010000032.1, read on the forward strand.
TGGCTTTGTCGCACTCGAAAGTGCCTTGATGCCAATGCTCAAACAGAAGGGCGTGTATCACCTTGAGGGTTTGATTGTTAGCCATAACGACCTCGACCATGCAGGAGGGGTTGAGTGGTTAGATTCTGCCGTCGCAATTGAGCGGGTATGGCTAGGCGAAGTGCCTACTGAGCCTGTTCGTCGCCGCTACTTGCCAGATTCGCTGTTAAAAAATGCAAACGCCTGCCGAGAACAAAGATGGAGCTGGCCAAATGTAGCCTTTTCGTTTCTAACCCCGACTGAAACGTCTGGGAGGGTGGCGAATAAGTTGCCTGAACCGAGTTTTGGGCAGCGGCCCGTATCACTATCGGCCAACGATCAGTCGTGTGTGCTGCATGTGCAGGTAGGCGAGTGTGGCGTTTTAATTCCGGGAGATATTAGTGCGCGACAAGAGCGGGCTTTGTTAGAGCGTTGGCAAACGTCCCAAGGCCAGTGGCCAGACCAGTACTCCGTCGACGTGTTAATCGCGGCGCACCATGGTAGCCAAACATCGTCGTCTTTGCGGTTTTTGCATGCCTTGTCGCCAAAAGCTGTGATTTACAGCGCGGGGTATTTAAATCGTTTTAATCACCCCAGCAGCCAAGTTATGGAGCGGGTGAATGCTTTGGGTATGGCGAGCTATCATACGGCGATTGAGGGAGCGATTCGCATTCGCCCCCAAAAGGGTGAGGGATGCGAAATCAAAGGCTACCGCGACCTTTCTCCAAAGCCTTGGCATGGTGGCTAAGCGTGGGCTGTGATAGAGTTGCGCCCCCTGTTTTTTGGCTGAGAGAATCAGCTGCTGGCTGCTCTTTGGTCGCGGTGATGGCTCAGCCAATTGGCTGTTTATTTATTTTGTGTTTTAAGAGACCTTTATGAACTGGATAGAACGACGCTGGTATCAGTCTAAACCAATCACTTGCTTGCGCCCCTTGTCGGCGCTGTTTGGTGCTTTGGCTCACCGCCGTCGTCTGGGTTACTCAAATTCACCCAGTAAAGTGTGGGACGCTCCCGTGCCTGTCATTGTTGTGGGCAATATCACGGTAGGTGGCACTGGTAAAACACCACTGGTTACCTACTTGGTTGAGCTACTGCGCGCCAATGGTTACACCCCAGGTGTGATTAGCCGAGGTTATGGCGGTAAGAGTGATCGCTACCCACTTGAGGTAACTAACGAGGTCAGTGCGCAGCAAGCAGGTGACGAACCTAAACTGATTCAAACCCGTTGCCAATGCCCCGTATTCGTAGGGCCGCAGCGCGTTGAGGCGGCTAAGGCTTTGCTAAAAGCCCATCGTTGCGATGTCATTATCAGTGACGATGGGTTACAGCACTATGCCTTGGGTCGCGATATCGAAATTGCCGTTGTTGACGGCCAGCGAGGGTTTGGGAACCAAGCTTTGCTACCGGCAGGCCCGCTGCGTGAGCCTCTTGAACGATTACACCGTTGTCAGTTTGTTGTGCAAAACGGTCACCCTGACCAAATTCAGTGGCCTAAGAGTCACCAAATGAATTTACAAAGCGACGGTTTGTTTTCTGTTGCTGATATCGTGAATAGTACACCTTCGCAGCCTGTATCGGCCGAAGAGACGAATAAATACCAAACTGTTACAGCATTTGCCGGTATTGGCCACCCGCAGCGCTTTTTTGATCAGCTAAGCCAAGATTATGCGTTTAAGGTCGAGGGCGTGCCCTTGGCAGACCATACCGACTTCCGCAAAGGCTTGCCGCAACCGCAAGAAAGTCAGGCGTTAGTCTGCACCGAAAAAGACGCCATTAAACTCATCGACTTAGGTCAGCATAAGGCTTCTGTACCCTTGTGGTACTTACGCGTCTCGGCGACACTGCCACCGATTTTTGACGAGGGTGTGCTAACGCGACTCGCCAAAGTTGCGGCGCGTAAATCATCTGAAGGTGAAACCAAAAACGCCGCTGCTTCGGCGTAAGGTTAGTGATAAACTGTGGCTCATCTGAGCTGCAGCGCCTTTGTTGCCGTAGCCTGTATTGTCGCTAGCTTTATCCTTGTAACCTTATATCGTTGTAATAAACGCCTTACTTTATTTGTACCTGCGGTTAGCGGGTACAGCAGATATAACAGATTTAATAAGAGCATCTAGGTCAGAATGGACAGAAAACTACTCGATATGCTGGTATGCCCAGTATCAAAAGCGCCGCTAGAATGGTCTCCTGAAACCCAAGAGCTAATTTGCAAAGCCAGTGGTTTAGCTTACCCAGTCAAAGACGGTATTCCAGTGATGCTGGAAGAAGAAGCACGTCAACTTTCTCTAGAAGAGCGAGAGCGCTAAGTGACCACACCATTTACCGTGGTCATTCCGGCGCGTTATGGCAGCTCGCGTTTTCCGGGTAAGCCGTTAGCCGATATTCTTGGCCAAACCATGATCGAACGTGTGTATCGCCAAGCGCTGCAAAGCCAAGCGACGCGTGTTGTCGTGGCAACCGATGACCCGCGTATTGCCGATGCTTGTGAAGGCTTTGGTGCACAGGTGTGTATGACCCGAGAAGATCACCCATCGGGCACCGACCGTTTACAAGAAGTTGCAGCGGCGTTGGGCTTAGGTGACGATGAAATCGTTGTAAACGTTCAGGGCGATGAGCCTCTGATTCCACCGGCGATTATTGATCAGGTAGCGGGTAATCTCGCAAACGCTCCTCAAGCCAGTATCTCGACCTTAAGTGAGCCGATTGAAGACGTGGCGCAACTGCTAAACCCTAATGTGGTGAAGGTAGTGGCAAACGTCGACTCTATTGCCATGTACTTTAGCCGTGCGCCAATCGCCTATGCCCGTGACTTTAGCGATAGCGAAGGGGTTATTAGCCAAGCGGCCATCGACCAAAACGACGACTTTAGCTGGCAACGCCACATTGGCATTTACGGTTATCGTGTGGGCTTCTTAAACCGCTTTGTACAGTGGGGAGAAGCGCCCCTTGAGCGTATTGAACGTTTAGAGCAACTACGCGCGATGTGGAACGGTGAGCTGATTCACGTTGCACCGGCACTCGAAAAACCATTTGCTGGGGTGGATACCCCCGAAGACTTGGCGGCCATTGAGGCACACCTTAACGCCAAAGCGGTGTAACTGGCCCACTTGCCTTGTATCACCCGCGCTTTTGCTGGCGCGGGTGATCTTCTTGTTGCTCAGATTCATCTGGGCAGGCCTCTCTGGGCTAGCTCGCCCGAAGCTTAGTGGCAATATGAGCCAAGCCTACCAGTAACAAACCAGATACCGCGCCTGCTAGGGCGTCAAAGCTGGTGGATATTAAAAAGCTCAGAATGCTTTGCTGGCCGGACACCGTCGCAGCCAAAACGGCTTCTACAACGTGGTGTAGTAAACCTATTTCATGGGTCAGAATACCACCGCCGACCAAAAACATAGCTAATGTGCCCAGTACGGTTAGGGCCTTCATTAGCTTAGGTGCTACCTGAACCAACCACAAACCTAATCGGTGTTTTAGCAAAAGAGGTTTGGCGCGATCGTAGTCCCGCAGTAGCGATAGCCCCACATCGTCGAACTTTACAATCATGGCGACCAAACCGTAGACACCCACTGTGACAATAATCGACACAGTGATGAGTACCCACACCTGATTCATAAACGATGCCGCAGCAACGCTGCCCAGTGTGATCACAATGATCTCGGCAGATAAAATAAAGTCTGTACGAATAGCCCCTTTGATCTTTTCTTGCTCTAGTGCCGTAACATCTGTCTCTTCTGGTAGAGTATTTTTGGCTTCGTCGTGGTGAGCGGTTTTCGGTTGCCACAAATAGTGCAGTACCTTTTCGGCGCCTTCAAAGCAGAGATAGAGGCCACCCAGCACGAGAAGCGGGCCAATTAACCAAGGCGCAAAGTGGCTGATAACCAACGCGCTGGGGACTAAAATGCCTTTGTTTAGCAGCGAGCCTTTTGCAACCGCCCAGATAATGGGCCATTCTCGCTCAGCGCGAACTCCCGATACTTGTTGTGCGTTGAGTGCAAGGTCGTCGCCGAGCACACCTGCCGTTTTTTTAACGGCGACTTTAGAAAGTGCAGCGATATCGTCAAGCAATGTGGCAATATCGTCGATCAGAGTAAGTAAGCTGGCGCCTGCCATGGGTTGAGGCTCCTTAAAAAAGCCAAAGAAAAGAGTGCTAGTTATAGCATTGAACTTGGCGGGTGGCGCTAAGTTTTAGTCGCGCTTTTCATCAATTTTTAGCAAGGCCAGCAATGCACTCAATGGAGTAAATGTGGATCTCTTTGACGATACGCCCGACCACCTTATCAACCATTTGCCTTGCGATGGCGAGGTTAACTACCACAGTGGTTTTTTGCCAAACGAAGAGGCGAATTTATGGTTCGAGCGCTTAAGCGCCGATGTGCCATGGCAGCAGGAGCAGGTGACTCTTTTTGGCAAAACACGGGTATTGGAACGCAAAATCGCCCTGTACAGCGATAAACTCGCCAACGGTGACACCTTAAGTTACGGCTACTCGCAGGTAAAAAAGCAGGCGTTACCTTGGTCGCCATTAATGGAAGCGCTAAAAGCGCAGGTGGAGGCATGCGCTGAGCAAAGGTTTAATGCCTGCTTGCTCAACTACTATGCTCATGGCGAGCAGAGTATGGGGTGGCATCAGGATAATGAGCCTGACCTTGTGCAAGACGGCCTGATTGCGTCGGTGAGTTTAGGGGCGCAGCGTCGCTTTTCGTTTAAACACAAGGTGTTAAAAAATCGTATCGACCTGCACTTAGAGCACGGTAGCCTGTTGCTGATGCGAGGCTCGACACAGCAACATTGGCTTCATCAGTTGCCCAAAGCTAAGCAAGTCACTCAGCCTCGCATTAACTTAACCTTTAGGCAGCTCCGCTTGCGTTAAATTCTCGAAAGGTCGGCTAAGCCATCGCTAGACTAGCTAAACCCAGCTATACGACATGGCTGTCGATCAGGTATTGCTTGAGTGCATCGCTAAAGAGATTCACTTTTGCCGACAAATGCTGTCGGTAAGGGTACACCACATGAATGGGGCTGGAATCGAGGTGATAGTCGGGCAATAGCTGAACCAAGCGCTGACTTTTAATTAGGTGAGCAATAGCAAACCTAGGGCACAAAGCAATCATGCAGCTATCTGCCGCGATATGACCGGCAGCTAAGGCACTGTTTACGGTGATACGGGCTACCGGTTTGATGAAATGGTGTTGCTTATTGTCGCTATTCTCAGCCGAGTTTAGCCGGTGCGTGGCTGGGCCCAAACGCCAGCGCTTTTCGGCTTGTACGTTACTGTCTTCTACGGCTTCGCGGCCATTTAACTCCTCTGGAGATTTGGGTAGACCAAATCGGCGAACAAACTCGGGTGAAGCAACCAGTAGCAGGGCAACTTCGCCCACTGGGCGGGCCACAAGGTTAGAGTCCTTTAAATCGCCAATGCGAATGGCGACATCATAACCCTCCGAAATAATATCTACATAGCGGTCGTTCAACACCAAATCCACCGTGAGCTGCGGATGTTGCTCACAAAATTGAGTAATAAACGGCGTAAGGACTTTTTCGCCAAGGGTGGCGGGTGCAGAGATTCGAAGTCGACCGGCCAAGCTGTGGTGCGATTGTTGAAGCTGGGCCTCAAGGTTGCTGAGGTCGTCCAATAGCTTTTTGGCTTGTTCTAGATAGGCTCGTCCCGTGCTCGTCAGCTGCATGCCACGGGTAGATCGATTGATCAATCTGACGTCCAAATCATCTTCAAGTTGGCTGACATGGGTGCTCATCAAAGCTTTGGTCTTGCCTAGCTTTTTGGCGGCTAAGGTAAAGGAGCCTTGTTCGGCTACTTGCACAAAGCTATTCATCAAATTGAGCTTATCCATTGTCGAGCCTCTTTATTTTGCTGGCCTGTACTTTTTACGAGCGTGGTAAAGCGGGGCAACCTAGATGTCGGACTTTGTTGCACTACTGTCGCGCCATTGTCTGTCGCACTAGGCGAGAAAAAGTTTCGGCTTATTGTTAAATATTGCTGAACAGTAAGTCAATTCTAATCGGTATTGTTCGTTGGCTCGGTGAGGAGGATACTTTTAAGCAATGAAGCTTTTAGCGTTAAGGAGTCAGGCAATGGTTCACTTAGATCAAATTTCCCGTGACCTATCACACGAGTGGGTAACGCCACTCACGCGTCTACTCAACTTTACCCGATTGTGGCTGGGTGTAATGGCTGTTGCCCATGGTTCGCTCAAGCTCATCAGCTTTTCGGTGGCGGCTGGGCAGGGCGAATTTAATACGCCAACGGCTGTTCAGCTATTTGGTGTGGTGTTAATGGTCGCTGAGTTTGTGTCGGGCGTGTTTTTATTGTTATCTCGCCATTACTTTTGGGCACCTTTGGTGTTAATGACTGCACTCGCTTCTTCAATCGGTCTGGTTGTGTCCGGCCTTGGTTGGGGCTTTGGTTCAGTGGCGGTGGGTGCAGCGCTGCCGAGTGTACTTTTGGCCATCACCGGTGCGTACGTTCTTTTAAAAGCGACGCTCAACGAGCCGGTGTTGGCTACAGCCCATAGCACCGCCAACGGCTCCCATCATCGCGGTAGCTAACGATTGCAGAAAGCGCTTTGTCGCGAGTTGAGCATCAAGCGCGAGAAACGAGTTTGAAACAAGCAGCTATTGCCCCTTTCGAGGGGCGTTTTTTTGGCTGCGAATGACATAAATTGAAATTAGAAGTGCTATTTAGTGTGATGAACGTGTGAGAGAGGAGACACGATGCTAGTTAACGGTCAATGGGATGCAGACTGGAACCCAGTACAAAAGAAAGACAAAGACGGGCGTTTTGTGCGTGAAACCAGCCAATTTCGAGAGCGTCTATCGCCTTCGCAGGTGCAGGCTGTAGCCGATGGCGAGTTAAGCCTAACCTTATATGTGGCTTACATTTGCCCTTGGGCAACACGCACGTTAATTGCGAGAGGGTTATTGGGGTTACAAGACTATATCGACGTTAAAGTAGTAGACCCAAGGCTTAGTGACCAAGGCTGGTGCTTTTCGGACTTTGACGGCGCCACACCTGCTAGCGAGATGGACATCTCTCATATTCACGCGCTTTACACCCAGTCGGATGCTCATTACACCGGCCGTGCCACGGTGCCTGTTTTGTGGGATGACACCCATAAGCGCATTTTGAATAACGAGTCTGCCGATATTCTTGAGGTTTTAAACCACGACCTGCGACCACTGCATTCGGTTGACTGCGACCTTTGCCCTGAGCCACTGCGTTCCTCTGTAGAGGCGTTTTGTGATGATATTTACGAGTCGCTAAATAACGGCGTTTACAAAGCAGGTTTTGCTTCAAGTCAGCAAGCCTACGAGGAGGCCTTTGCGGGGGTGTTTGATAAACTTGATGCCCTAGAAGCGCACTTTAGTCAGCAGCCATTTGCGGTAGGAGACCAGCTTACCTTTGCGGACATTCGTTTGTTTGTGACGCTCGTACGTTTTGATGTCGCCTATGTCGGGTTGTTTAAAACTAACCAGCGTACTTTGCTCAGTTATCCTACACTATCGGGCTACTTAGAGCGGTTACTAGAGATTTCAGCGTTTGCTCACGCCACTCGAGTTGACCACATTAAAGCGGGATATTACTCGATTAAAGCGCTGAACCCCGGTGGTCTTGTGCCTCAAGGGCCAGTTTTGCCCTGGTTTAGCCAATTACCTGATGGGCACTAATAAGCCTTTGAACTCACAAGCGTGAACGGGGGCGGGGCTATGATCAGTTGCTTGCTGTGCTACACTGGCTGGCTTTTACAATCGAGTTAATCGACAGCTAGCAGGGGTACCAAAGGTGGCAGAAGTTTTTGAGCGTTACGAGTTAGAAGGAAAATACGTGCGTTTAGAGCCGCTCAGCTTAAACCACTTAGAGGGGCTTAAAAAAGTCGTCGCAGAAGGCGATCTTTACCAGAGCTTTGTCACGGTTATTCCCGCGCCCGACCACGTCGAGCAGTTTATTAACGATGCTCAAGCGGCTTACGAGGCGGGTGATGGTTTAGCCTTTGCGATTATCGACTTAGCATCAGGCGAGGTGGCGGGTACGACTCGCTACACCCATGCCAACAACGCCCACGGCTGTGTCGAAATTGGCTATACCTTTTTAGGCCACCGCTACCAAAAGTCGCCGATTAACACCAACACCAAGGCGCTGTTACTTAAATACGCCTTTGATGGTTTGGGAATGATTCGGGTGCAATTTATCACCGACTACTTAAATCAAAACTCTCGTCGTGCCCTTGAGCGCATGGGCGCGAAACAAGAGGGGATTTTGCGAAATCACATGATTATGCCCGACGGCCGTATTCGCGACTCGGTGATGTTTAGCATCATTGCAAATGAATGGATTGGTGTAGAGCAGAACCTTATTTTTAAACTCAGCCAGTCTTACGCATAGCGTTACTTTCAAGTTCTGCTTATGAAGAGTGGCGCCATTAAGCGTCACTCTTTAGCTATTTGAGGGTAGTCATTCAGGCTTAGCTATTCAGGGGCAGCTATTCAGGAAAGACCGTGTCTAACACCAGCTGGTTAGAGCGCTCGATGTGTTGGTGCAGCAGTTGGCAGGCTGTTTCGGCATCGTAGCGAAAGGCTGCATCCACAATAGCACCGTGTTCGTCGGTTTTATTGCTGCTTTTGTTCGTGTCGCCATTTTTGGCAAGGGTGTTAAGCGACAGGCGGCGAAAGCGCTCAGACTGATCGTACAAGGTCGAAATAAACTTGAGCTGCCAAGCCGAAGGGCAGTTGGCGATCAGCGCCATATGAAACAGGCGGTTTTCGCGGTTTAGTTCTGCCGACATATCCTCGCTGGACTCCTGTGCCAGCTTTTTAATGCTCATTTCGCGGTGGCGAGCACCTGCGATATTGGCTTCCCATCCTAGGTCCCCGTGCACAATAGACTGTCGAAAGGCATCGACTTCTAGCATCAATCGCAAGCGCGATACATCAATAAATTCGTCCTTTGAAATGGGGGCTGCCCAATACCCGCGCAGGCCTTTGCGAGTGATAAGGCCTTCACCGTCAAGGCGAGAGAGGGCTTCGCGCACGGGCGCGGCACTGGTTTTGTAGGACTGGGTGAGGTTGTTTATAGAAAGCTTGCTACCCGGCTCAATGGTGCCATTGAGAATATCACTGCGAATAAGCTCAAAAACGCTAGCTTCAGCTTTTTGGGTGTTTTCTGTCATATGTGCCTAAACCTCAAAAAAACGCATTATCTGGCCTTTCGGCCGATTTTTATAATCAAGTGTGTAGACTAAGTGTAATTGTTATTAGGTGCAACTATGCTTAAATCTAAAGAATAGGTAGGAAAATCATATATAAAAGTGATAAAAACTTATATTTGGCAGATGCTTAAGCGGCTTCTTGCCCGTAAAAGTAAAAAAGCCGATAGAAAGGGATAAAAACAACTAAAAAAAGATACTACTTGGTTAATTAAGTAGTATTATTTTAGTTATATGTTATTTAAGGAGTCGCATTCACATGCTCGATCACACGCAAACGCCCGCTACGTTGGCGGGTATAGAGTTCATCGAAATCGCCACAGACGACGCGAGTGCGCTCGGTCGCATGTTGGCCGCCCTAGGTTTTGCTTATGTGGCAAAGCATCGTCACAAATCGGTTGAACTCTATCGCTTAGGTCAGGTGAACATTATTGTGAATGCCGACCAAGCCGGTTATGCCAAAAGTCATGTAGAGCGTCTGGGTACGTCGATTAGTGCGCTGGGTTTGTCGGTGACCGACGCCGCCACAGCTTATGCTCAGCTACTTGCAAAAGGCGCGTGGGGCGTGGAGCTTTCGGCCGGTATCATGGAGCTTAATATTCCAGCGATTGAGTGCATTGGCGGTAGTCAGCTCTTTTTAGTAGACGGTAGCCCAGGCTCAGTCAGTATTTTTGATGTCGACTTTACCCGCGGTGTTGCACCTAAAAGCCAAGTGCCACTTAACTTAGACGCAGAGCTAGCTGCCGTTAAGGTCGATGTTGCCCAAGGGCGGTTGCCGCAGTGGCAAGCCTACTTCTCTGACTTTTTTGGTTATCAAGCCCAAGGGCAATGGCTGTCTTTAAGCCAAATTCCATCGCAACTGTATTTAGCGGAGCAGCCAGAAACGAGCCTTGATGGTGAGCGCATGGCCGGTATCGCACTTAAAGTGAGTGACGTAGCGGCTTATGGCGAATGGCTTAACGAGCAAGGCTTAGACTTAACACCCAGCACCGAAGTGGGTAGCTACCGAGTATCCGGCCTGCCTGCGGGTCTTAATCTTGCGTTTTATGTGAGTGAGTAAACGCCTATGGATAAGCAACGTCCTGTTATTTCTGTTACCACCGCTGCGTTTAGTGGCCCACTTCAGCACAAGTTGGCGGCCTTAAATGCATCGGGCATTCACCATATTCAGCTAGACGCTGCCGACCTTTTAAGTAGCCAGCAAGGCACCGAAGGCGCTATTCGCGATGTGTTGGCCAGTGGCGTTGCGGTGACCTGTTTGCGCGAGCTAAAAGAGGTGGTGGGTTGTGCGCCTCAATTTATGCCCTACAAAATGGAGCTGGTAAAATCCCATTTGGGTTACCTCTCGGCGCTAAAAGGTGGTTTGCTGGTGGTTACACCAACCACCAGTCGTAGCGCGGTGAGTGCCGACCTATTAGTAGAGCAGTTGGCAGCACTTGCCCGTTTGGCAATGATCAAAGGTATTCGTGTTGCCCTTCGGCCGACGGCTTGGTCGGCGCTGGTGCCTGATGAAAAAGCCGCCCTTGATATTGTTGCTAAAGCAAATCATGCAAACTTGGGAGTGGTGTTAGATGCCATTAGCGAGCTTAGCGAACCTGGCTTGATTGAGGCTTTGTTGCCTGAACATATCGATCGTGTGTTTTTGGTGCGCTTATCAGACTTTGAGTCGACCTGTATTACATCCATTGAAGACTTGGTCGAGGCCGAACATCACCAGCGCTTGTTTGTGGGCGAGGGCGTACACGGCGATGCACTCAAGCGCATCTACCAGCAGTTGGTAAGTTTGGGGTACCAAGGGGAGATTACACTCTCTGCGAATGCGACCGAATATGACCAGCAAACGGCGACACAAATGAGCCGTCGCGCAGCACAGGCCATTCAAGACCTTACTCAAGATTAACGCCTAGCCGCAAAAGCGAGTAAAAGAGCGTAAAGGTTGAAAGGCGGCTGACTTAAAACTCTAACGCCAAGTAGGCGTTGGGCGTTTCAGCTCTTATCACCTTTGGAAAGCGGTTAGCGGTCATATCATCGGCTAACCAAGGTTGAATAAACCAAGGCGCTGCCACCCACTGATCGCTGATACTTAGTTCAATACGGCCCGCAGTTAGCGGGCTGTTTGCTTTGTATTCTAAGGTAATTTCGCCATGGCCTGCTGCAAGGTGGTCAAAATGCTTTACCTCGATACTGTGCCATTTTAGCGGCAGCGTTGAGCGGCTTCCGTTCAGTTTTAGCTGTATCGCTGCAGTAAACTGTGATGCGGCAGCTGCGGTCTCTTCTTCTTCCCAGCGTTGATTATTGTTGGTATCAATACTCGCCAGAAGCCTTGCTCCCTCTGCAGGTGAGGGCTTAATAATCAAATGCACGGTAATTTCGTCCTTCGCGATCACTAAGTTGGCACGCTGGCTACTCAACGTATGAGGGTGAGCAAAGCCAATAATTGGGATTAAGGCCATTGCTGCGAGCCAAAGCCATAATCTAAACGATGTTATTGTGTGATCCACTGGGCACCATAATCATTCTTGGGGTTGCGATACATATTGTGAGCGTGGTCGGCGGGCTGGTCGCTCTCCTCGGGTGAGTACTCCATTAAAATGTTTGGCCCCGTAATACGGTAATAAGCCTCGCCCATGGGTGTTTGTGGCCCCCACCAACCAAAATAGGTTTCGTTTATCTCTTGGTATAGCGTGTCTAGGGTTTTATCGGCGGCCTCGGCGTAAATCATGCCCACCCGTGACGCGACTAATGCTTTTAAGTGGCCTTGCTGTTCGGCGGTTAGCTCACTGCCTTTTATGCCTTCAGGGACAGGCGTCACACCAAACTGGCCTGGCCCAGAGATAAGGTCGGTGGTGCGTGATGAACGAATGGCGACAGCTTGTTGTTCGCTGCTCAAGCTTTTTAACAACCTAGTGGCGGCCTTGAGCTCTTGTTCGGTGATAAAAACCGCCTTGTTGTTAAACTGGATATGTAAAGGCTCGCCACCTGTCATCATGGGCGAAAAGCTCACATCGCTGCCGACAAAGGTGGCGTTGATGGCTAGGTGGTGGCCACCAAACTGCAGCATCCACGGCTGTTGCGTCGAGGGCTCGCCTAAAAACGAAATAAAGTAGTACTCTTCGCCAAACAATGGGTGGGTATCGCCCTCGTCCGAGGCCTCATCGGCAGCGAGTTGATACAGAATATTTTGGTATCCTGACTCACTCATAACGGATTTAAGTAAGCGGTGCAGGGCGTTATTTTGAGCCTCGGTCATATCGGCAATCATAATGCCTGCGCGACTCACCACTGGGTGAGGAAAATTAGACCAATTGGCCCGCTGTTGGTTGTCGTTAAACGCAAAGACCGCAGCGGCCCGCTGATCATTCGACAGTGTTGCTAAAAATGCTTGAGCTTCGTTCACGATGGCTTGGCTGGAGGCAGTCGCCAGTGTAACCGGTATATCAGAGCGCAACGTTAACGGGATGGCAGGGTTAGCTTCGATGCTGTTTTCACACCCGCTTACTAATAAAGTGCATACTAATGAGGTGCATGCGAGTGCGAGGGGGCGAGAGCGAACGGCTCTTAATGACCGAGGTTGCCGATTTTTATTGGTCATTTTAGCTAACCTGTTTTTATCTCAAGGGTAAGCTAAAAGTGTAGTCGTGCTCAGAAAAAAGCCCACTGCAAAAACTAACAAGGGTCTCTAATAAATCATAGCGCGCGAGCGAAAAAGAAGGAGAGGGGCTTACCCTACAAAGTCGGCTAACGAGCTTTGCGGGGTAAGTGTGAGTTTGGAGCCGCTGCAACGAAGGCGTGCTTAGCCTTGCTGGTAAGACGCATCAAAAAACGCACGCTCAAACGCCATCGCACGTTTAAATACCGAAAGGACATTTTGCTGCTGTGCTTCGTCCAGTGTTAACCAGCATTGGTCTAGCTGCTCGCGCAGGTAGCTCACTACACTGCTAAAGTAATCGCCACAGTGCAGGTCAATCCACTCTGCAAACCAAAAGGGTAGGTCATCGCTGTAGTTTTCAAATGGCTCGGCCCAGCTTAAGTAGGTCCACTCTGCTGCTACTAACACCGCCAGCATTTCTTCATAGCGACCAGAATGACGCGCTTGGTCCATTAGCTCTTGAAAGGCTTTGGTCTCTGGTGCAGTTTCGGCGTTAATCTCGCCCTCGGTCATTTCTAGTGCTTCAAACGAACGCAAAAAGTAGGTGTTTTCGGGGCCTGTAATCACGGCCAAGAATTGCGCGGCGGGAACACTATCGGCAAGGGTCGGAGCATGTGCAATGGCCGTGGCCAAGAGGCGAACAAAGCCATCGATAAACTTATAGTCTTGTGCCAAATACCATTTCATTTTGCTGATAGGCAGAGTGCCGTCTGCTAGCTCATTACAAAAAGCATGCTGTGTGGCTGCATCCCAGTCTGATTGACATTGACTACGTAAAAACTCGGTGGCTGACATGGGCAAAAGTGTCCTTGTTAGGTCATTGGAAAGCGCAAGTGTGCCAAAACCACGATGACATTGACAGAGGCTTGCGTTAATCATCGGCGCTGGGTATGTTTAAACCTTCGGGACGACCCGAACTACCGTAAAAGGACTAATAAACATTGAGCGCAAAGGCGACTCTAATGTAACGGTAGCCCACGCTGGACGGCCAGTTTCTACAAACCTAAGGAGTAGAACGGCTATGTCTCAATTTGATTCTTCTAATTCAACCTTACCGTCTTCGTCGCTTAACAGTGCTGAACACAGCGCAGAATATAGCGTCGAATATATCGAAAGAAATACGCCCCGTAACATCGCCCCAAACGAAGCCGTCGCAGGTGACTTTGATGAAATCCCCGTCGTAAATATTGCTGGCCTCTACAGCGATGATCTTGGCGATCGAATGGCGGTGGCACAAGCGCTTAAACAGGCAGCGCAACAGGTGGGCTTTTTGTATGTGACTGGCCATCAAGTGTCATTGGCAGCTACGCGTGACATGCAAATGGCGGCGAAGCGCTTTTTTGATCAGCCGCTAGAAGCCAAAATGCGTAGCTATATAGGCTTCTCCGAAAACCATAGTGGTTATGTACCCAAAGGTGAGGAGCAGTTTTATGGCAGCCAAAATACGTCTGATGCGCCAGATAATAAAGAGGCGTATGACCTCGGTTTTGACTATCAAAAGAGTCCAGGCAGGCGGCCCATGTTGGGGCCTAACTTGTGGCCTAAGCAGGCTGGATTTAAAGAAGCGGTAAGCGACTACTATGAGCAGGCATTGGCGTTGGGGCAGCGTTTGTTCAGTGGTTTTGCCTTAGCACTAGGGTTAGATGAGGATTACTTTGTACCCTTCACTAAGCAGCCGCCAAGCCAGCTTAGGTTGATTCATTACCCTTATGATGCAAACGCCAAACCCGAGCAGGGCATTGGTGCGCATACGGACTATGAATGCTTTACGCTGCTATTAACCACGGCCGATGGCTTACAAGTGCAAAATGGGCGAGGGGAGTGGGTTGATGCTCCTCATAAGCCAGACTGCTTTGTGGTGAATATCGGCGATATGCTCGAAACCCTTTCCAATGGTCGCTTTAAAGCCACAGTGCATCGGGTGCAAGCCGTGGCCCAAGAGCGCTATTCGTTCCCGCTTTTTTGTAGCCTTGATTACGACGCGACGGTGGCACCGGTGATGCCGCCTTTGCCACAATCGACCAAACGCTATCGCTCTCGGGTGTGCGGTGAGCACTTGTATCGCGAAACGATTTTAACCTTTCGCTATCTGCAAGCTCGCCTTGAGCGCGGTGAAATAAAGCTGCCCGATTAAAGCCGCCGCCACTCAAAGTCGTGGGGGCTAAATAAAATTGGGCCCCACGGCCAACCCCCATTCATTGCGAACACAGGCAGCACTACTTGCCTGGTCTATTTTTTACGAGGGATGTAATGCACTTACTCGACTTACCTCAATTATGCGAGCAACAAACAGCAAATACATTTAAGGCCCCGTCTTGGTTGTGGGGGGCGTTTCGACGTCGCTCTATAAGCTTTGCCGATGGCCTAACTGATACGGAGACGCGGGTGTTTTGGCTACAAAGCCAAGGTTTGACCCTTGATTTACGACTACCGTTATCGGGCGAGCAGCCGAGGTTGGACTTAGAGACGCTCGAGCCTTCGTCTGCAATGTTGGCGCAGACGGATTTAGAAGCTTGGTATGCCCATAGTCGTTGGCAAGACCAACAACTCTCGTGGCAAGGCGGTTGTAGTTTCCAACTCCATAATCGCTGGCCTGAACCAGCTCAGCTACAGCGAGTGGGCAATTGTATGATGGAGTTCGCTCCCAGCGGCGCCTATGTTGAGGATTGGCGCTTGCTGCATCAACACACCTCAGGACCTTTGGTGGCATTAGAGTTAGTAAAAGAGGTGGATTTAGAGGCCGAGCGAGCTTATCCGCGACAAGGTGTGCTTATGCTCATGGCCGACTATGCTGGCCTTGTTATTGGCCGTAAAGACACAGAAATTGAGGCGAGGCTGCAAAACCAAGGGTTGTCCCTCAAGCAAGGGGTGCAGCTATCAACACAGGCCGAGCAGCGCCAGCTACTCGCCATGGAAACTTCAATTGCCCAACGGGTTACAGAAGGCGATTACAAAGGTGAGTATCGCGTTCAACACAGCTTGTATCCGCAGCGCGAGGGGCAGCTGCTCTATCCCCTTGATGGTTTTGAAGTTAGCCCCTGTGGTGAGCAAGTGACACAGCTGGTTACGGAGCACAGACGTGCACTTAAGCGCCACTGGCGGGTGGATACCTATTTACCTGAGGTGAGCTTTAGCCCAAAAACTGCGGTGAACGACCTGAATGCCAAAGCATGGCGAGAAAAAGAGGCGCTCACCCTAGATCGCTATACCCGCTGTATTCGCTAGCAAAAAGCCTTTTTAGACGCTAGCTTTTGGGTGGTAAGGGGTGAATGGGCGGAATAATGTAGGAGTTGAGTAAGAGTCGTCCATATACCACCCCTTTAAGGGTGATCATTTTGTCGGCGATTGTATTGAGTTTATCGGCTGGGCCCTGAACCAAAATGATGGACAAGGTATTGGTGTGCGTTAAGTTAACGTTGAGGCTAGAAATGACCTCGTCGATAAACTCGAACTGCAAATCGTGTAGTTTTTGCTGCAAGCCATGAGTGGAGTGGTTGTAAACAAGGTTGACCGTACCTGTCATCACTTCATCGCCTTGTTTGGCGCGATGCTCATTCAGTTGAAGGTTAATCATGTCGCAAATGGCTTGTGAGCGGCTTTCAAAACCTCGCTCGTTTACCATTTGATCTAACCCTTCTAGAAGGCTTTCGGGTAACGAAATGCTAATGCGGCTGAGCTTCTCTTTACTCATAAAAAGTCCTTGTGTTGTATCTGAGCCTGCAACTTACGAGGCTAGGGTAGCAGGTTCGTTGCCGATGAGTAAGAAAAACGACACCCAATGGCTCAGGTGTCGTTTATTACTAACCTTACAAATCGCAGGTTAACAGGTGGCTAGAAAAGGTGGCTGTAGCGTGCCAGCTCCCATTGGCTAATGTGAAGGTGATATTCGTTCCACTCTTCTTGCTTGTAACGAATAAACTCCGATTTAAGCTCTACACCTAGCACCTCTTCAATGAATGGGTCTTCATCAAAGGCGATAATCGCCTCTTGTAATGTGCGTGGTAAAAAGCCAATGCCCTTGTCGGCACGTTCGCTTTCGCTTAGCTCGTACAAGTTAGTCTCTTGAGGTTTACCTGGGTCGAGCCCTTCTTTAATGCCTTCTAGGCCTGCAGCAAGTGCAAGGGCTGCAGCAAGGTATGGGTTAACCGCACCGTCGGCATTGCGAGACTCACAGCGACCACCACCCATAGGTACACGTACGGAGTTAGTTCGGTTGTTTGAGCCGAAGGAGTTGAATACCGGTGCCCATGTAAAGTAAGGCATATCGCCTTGGCGTACCAAACGTTTATAGGAGTTAACCGTTGGTGCGAACGCGGCACAAAGCGCTGGGCCGTGCTTTAAAATACCGCCAATAAACTGGTAACCCAAGGTGGTTAAGCCTAAGCCGTGAGGGTCGTCAGCTGGGTCGCACTGGAAGAGGTTTTCACCGGTTTCCAAGTCGTACAACGACATATTAAAGTGCGCGCCGTTGCCGGTTTTATTGGCAAAAGGCTTAGGCATAAAGGTGGCGAGCAAGCCTTCTTCTTTGGCGTACTCTTTGGCCATCAGCTTTAAAAACGTAAAGCGGTCACAGGTGGTGAGGGCATCGGCGTAGTTAAAGTCGAATTCAAACTGGCCGTTTGCGTCTTCGTGGTCAAAGGAATACAAGCCCCAACCTAAGTCGTCGATGCTGGTGGCCATACGGTCGACCCAGCTAAAGTTACTCAAAAAAGCACGAGTGTCGTAACAGGGTTTTTTAAGAATGTCGTCAGGGTCTGGCGCAACGAGGCTGCCATCTTCGTTTTTCTTAAGTAGAAAAACTTCTGCCTCGATACCTAGGTTCATGCCATAACCTAACTCGGCGGCTTGTTGCTGAATCTTTTTGAGCAACACGCGGGTGTTGAGTTCGTATGGTTTCCCGTAAAGGGTGTTGTCGGCGGGCATCCACGCAATTTCGGGTTGCCAAGGCAGCTGAATAATTTGGTCTAGGTCGGGCACCGATGCAATTTCGTCATCGTTGGGGGCTTGGCCTAAGCCGTCTAGCGCGTAACCGGTGTAAAGCTCAGAGCCGTGGGCCATGTGCTTGAGGTGGCTTAAGGGCACAATTTTACCTTTGGGTACGCCGTGAATGTCCACGTAGGTGCCCATGCAGTATTTTACGCCTTTAGCGGCTAGATCTTTTTGAATGGCTGCGATTTGTTCGTCGGTTTTGGTCTCAATCATGTCATTTACCTTAATTTAGCAATGATATAGACCCCAGCTGAGCCGTTAGGGCGGCTAGCCGAAAACTTCGTCGAGTGCTTGCGCTAACGGCGCAAGACCCATATTTTCGCCGGGAAGGTTGTGTGTCGTTTTGGCTTATTCCCCAGACAACACGCTCTGGTGGTACGAAACATTCAGCGGTGACTCTTCGGTCACGGCTTTATTTAATAGGGCTACAAAATCTTCGAGCATCCAGCTGTAGAGCTCCTCGCCTTTTTCTGCGGTCGCGTCCGATGGTTTACCGGTGACACCGTTTTGGCTGGTGCGATTAACCGGGTGGCTAAACACACAGCCATCGGTCCGATCAGGATCGTCGGCTTCGGTTAACTTATCGGGCCGAACCATATCGGGTGCGAGTGCCATCATTAATGCGGTTTCGGCATCGTTAGCGTGCCAATCGTCGGCATCACTAAAGTGTGCTGTTTTTACGCGAGGTGAAATCTGGGCCGTATGAACCAAGGCCACCATAAAACCATCGTGCTTGGCTCTGAGCGTTTCTAAGCCGCAGCGCAGCGGTGCTTCGTTGGTGACATGGCCGTTAATCAACAAAAGCCTGCGAATACCCGACGCAAAAACCCAATCGCCAATATCGCTAATTACATCGATTAGGGTTTTAGGGCTAAGGGCCAAGGTGCCCGGCCAGCGGTGGGAATGACCGACGGAACAGCCGTAAGGAAGTGTGGGCAGTAAAACTACTGGCGCTTGTGCTGCTGCGTCTTGGCAAAGCCTGTGGGCAATGGCGGTATCCATGCCGCAGCCTAAATGGGGGCCGTGTTGCTCTGTGGCACCCACGGGCAAAATCGCCGTGTCGATTCCGCTTTTAACCGCATCGGCTACCTCTGGCCATGTCATTTGTTGAAGGGCGTACATTAAAAAACGCTCCCTACATCCGAGTCGACTTTAACCATACGAACAAGGTTGAGGTGGTCATCATCTGTGTCTTCGCCCGGTGGATGAATGAGCGCTTCAATATGTCGCTTGGTGGCTAAAAACTCAGGCGATAACAGTTGGTCTGGGCTGCGTGGTTGCGGCACAGGTACTTCAATCAGCTCTTGTACTTCGCCGGGGTTGGCTTTTAACACCAAAATACGGTCGGCGAGGTAAACCGCCTCATCAAGGTCATGGGTGATGAAAAACACGGTGATATCAATGTTTTTCCAAATCTCCATAAGGTAAGCCTGCATTTTGGCGCGGGTCTGTGCATCGAGTGCGCCAAAGGGCTCATCCATCAACAGCACTTTGGGCTGGTTGGCGAGGGCGCGAGCAATGGCAACACGCTGCTTCATACCGCCAGACAACTGGTTTGGGTAGTGGTTCTCGAATTTGGATAAACCAATTAAGTCAGCCCATTGGCGAGCATCGGCTTCGGCGCTCACCTTGTTTTGGCCGCTTTCGAGTAAACCAAACATAATGTTTTCTTTTACCGTGAGCCAAGGGAATAGGGTATAGCCTTGGAATACCATGCCGCGCTCGGGGCCCGGCTTTGTTACGGCTTTGCCATCCAGCAACACTTCGCCTTCAGAAGCTGTTTCTAAGCCAGCCAAAATGCGAATCAATGTTGATTTGCCACAGCCCGACGGGCCAATGACACAGACAAACTCGCGTTTATGAATTTGTAAATTAATGTCTTTTAGGGCGGTCACTTCGCCATTTCGGGTTTTAAAGCGTTTGGTTAAACCCTTCACTTCCATAGCAATAGGGCGCTGCTTTAGGCGATCAAAGCGGTTTTTTACCGCATCGCTTTGATGGGTGTAGTCGATTGTTTTCGAATCAGACATGGTGGGCTCCTATTGAGATTTTTGCCAAGGGAATAAGCGACGTCCAAACCACGCGAGTAACAAGTCGATGGTCAGGCCCAAGATGCCAATCATGATGATGGCGGCAAAAACGTTATCGAAGTTTTTGTAACGGGCTTGCTGAGTAATAAACCAAGTAATACCTGAGCTGGTACCAATCAATTCCGCAACGATCAGGTAAGTCCACGCCCAGCCAAGCAAGATACGTACGTCGCGGTATAGGTCTGGCAAAATGCCGGGAATCACAATGCGAAACAGCATCGATTTATTACTAGCGCCCAGCGTTTGACCTGCTTCGAGTAGTGCTGGGTCAAGCTTTCGAGTGGTATTGGCGACAACCAAGACCTGCTGAAAAAAGGTACCGATAAAAATAATGGCGATTTTAGGGGCTTGATAGATACCCAAAATGGCGACGGCCAATGCGCCAAATGCAGGAGCGGGTAAGTACCGGAAAAACTCAATAAAAGGCTCGAACAACCGAGAGAAAAAGTCGTAGGTGCCGGCCAAAATGCCCAAAGGAATACCTATAATAGATGACAGTACAAAGCCCCAAAAAATCACTTGGATACTGCTCCAAAGGCTCTCGTGTAGCCACATTTCGCTACGGCGCTTAGGCTCTGTGGTAAAGGCAGTATAAAAGGCAGTCGCTACCTCATGTGGTGCAGGCAAGTAAACAGGGTTAGCGGGTATGCCTTCGGGCACGGCTTTGTTAGCTTCTACGGCTTTATTAAATTCTCTTTCAAAAACTGGGTTGTCCACCAGCATGTCCGCGCGAAAATAGCTGACAGAGCCGGGTTCCGTGATTTGAGTTTGTGGGTGCCAAATAAAAGGCACATAACTCACAAGGCACCAAAGCAGCAAAGGCAAAGCAAAGCTCATAACGGCAATAAAAGAGCGCGAGCGAGGGGGCAGCGGTTTGTTAACGGCAAAAAGGGTCATAAGCTCCATCCTTTCGCGGTGGTGTTGGTTAAAACGAGGGGAAAGCCAAGGCTCGCCCTAGGTAAAGCAGAAAGAAGAGACAGCCACGCCTTAACGTGGCTGTGATAGACAGAAAGCGATTATTTCGCCGCCTCCATCAAAGACATATCGATGTAGGCATCGATAGGCTGCACATCGCCGTAAACGTCGTTAGCTACGTTAAAGTCGTCGGCGATTTTGCTAGAACCGTATAGCGACTTAAAACCGTCTGCTTTGGCTGCATATGGCAAGGCTTCTTTAATACTCATGATGTTGGTGCCATCAATAAAGCCTTTGTACTCTTCTGGAGATAGGCCAACGCGTGCCGCCATAATCGAGATAGCATCTTCACGAGTTGCTGGGTCTTTTAGGTAATCTACCGCCATGTCCCATGCTTCAAGGACTTTGGCCCAATCGTCACGGCTTTCAGCTAGGCTACTTGGTGATACCGCCAAAACGTCGTAGATAAGGCCCGGTTCATCTTTAGATGAGTAAATGCGAGAAGAGCCAGGTACTAGGTTAAGTGCCTGACCAGAGCTTGGCTGCCATGCAACAATGGCATCTACTTGGCCAGAAGCCAGTACTTGCGGGGTCTCGTTAGTTGGTACGTTGACAAGCTCAACGTCCGCTTCGCTCATGCCGGCTTTTTCTAGCGCGTTAAGCAGCAGTAGGTGGCCTACAAAGCCGATCTCTACACCGACTTTTTTGCCTTTTAGCTCTTCAACAGAAGAGATACCCGGCGCAGCCACGACCATGTCGTTACCGTTAGAGTAGTCGTTGATTAGGATCATCACGTTTTGAGCACCGGTAGAGCCGGTTACTAGCGCGTCACCGTTGGTCATAGCTACTGCATCTAGTTGGCCTGCGGCAAAGGCATCCATACTGGCGACATAGTCAAACCATTCAAACTCTACGTCGACACCAACCTTGTCGAACATTTTCTTTTCGATAGCGATTTCCCAAGCTACCCAGCCAGGCCAGTCGCTGTATCCGATCTTTAAAGGTTCAGCCAAAGCGGTTGCGGTCATGCTTAGGCCTGCGAGCATTGAGGCGAAAAAACGTTTTTTCATTTTGTACTCCAGGATCGTGTCTCATTAATGTGCGAAAAGGTTATCAGTATTACGAAAACTGTGATTCGTAATACTGATAACTGCATTAGCCGTGCCAGAGTTTTTGTTTGCTATAAAAAAACCGCGCGTTCTGTCCCACTCAAATAGCCTACAAAAAAGTGTTATTTCGAAGGGTGTAGAGGGGTAGAAGCCTTGCTATAACTGGGTTTTCGCTCTTTTAACCAGAACCACCACTGCGTCAAATAGGGGGCGTGAAAATCGCGCTTTTGTGGTGTGGGTAGAGTATGTGGACTATTAAACGGAAGCATTTGAGGGCACTGAGTGAGGTAGAAAATTTGAGGGCGTATGCGAGTTTGTGGTGCAAACCTGAGCAAAATTAGCGCAAAAGCTGTTTCGCAGGTGTTTGGTTTTGGCGGCTAGCCACTGTAATAAGACGCTATTTTAAAGAGTGAAGGGATAGCTGGCTTGGGAAGTGTATTTGATGGATTGCCACATAGAGTGGCGTATTGAAGCGCCTGCTGGGGCTTTCTTACTGCGTTATTTCTCAGCGCTTTTCATGTCATTGCGCCAAATGCGAACTAGGGCTTTACCTTATGGCATTGGGTTTGCTAGTCTAATTTTAGTCCGTACCCCTGATTATCATCAGACGGATGGGCGGCCTGACTCCCATAAGTGAGAGGGGCGCTATACAATCTGCTTCTAAAATAGAGCGCTAGGGTTCCGGTAGAAACGAAGTTCACTTTCTTTCTACGACTGGTCCGAGAGCACTCGACCTTTCTACCTTACTTTGTGTTACGCGAAGTAAGGGCGCTAAAACGGCGAAGGTTACACGGCGGGACAAAAGCCCGGGAGACTCATAGGCATTTATGCCGGGGGTACTCCATGTGTTACCGAAGAGAGGTATCTAATGATCCAATCTATCCATTACCAAACTCATTTGCCGGCGGGTGGCCATTGGTCGTTGCGTTTAAAGCGTGGCACAGTGCTGCGTATTACTGACACCCATGGTGCAGCCAATGTAGGTGTTTTGTTTTACAACCCCGAAAACTTGCTTGAGCGTTACAATGCGCCCGACTCGTTAAAGTGCCAACACACCTTTCGTATCACCCAAGGCCACTGCTTGTATTCAGACATGGGTCGTATCTTTGCCTCTGTGGTTGAAGATACTCACGGTTGGCACGATACCGTTTGTGGCAACAGCCACGCAGATCAAGTGGCAGAGCGTTGGGGCAAACGCGACTACCAGTCAGCCCGTAATGCGTGGCATCAAAACGGTACCGACGCCTTTTTGGTTGAGTTGGCTAAATACGGCTTAGGCAAAAAAGACTTAGCCTCGAACCTTAATCTCTTTTCAAAAGTCGCCACCGACGCTGAAGGCAATTTGGCGTTAGATTCAACTGCAAGCAAAGCCGGAGCACAGGTAACCTTGCGTATCGAAATGGATACCCTAGTGGTGCTACATGCTTGCCCACATCCACTCAACAAGGCCGAAGCTTACCCAAATTACGGTGTTTCCCTAGAACTAGGTTTGGCCGAGCCTGTGGCAGACGATGATGAGTGTTTAAACGCCTGTGACGAGAATCGCCGCGGCTTTGCAAACAATGCCTTGTATTACTTAGGCGAAGGTCATCATTACCCTCAGCCTGTACCTGCCAGCTTGTCTAACCTGTCGCCAAAAGGGGAATAAACGATGCTCACCGAAAGCCAACTAAGCCCAACACAAGCGATTATTACCGACCGTGTAGATGCGGGCGATTACTACATTCATACCATCAAGGCGGGGCAAACCGTGCGTTTGTTGGACCTTGAGGGTAACCAAGCGGCAGATACCTTGTTTTACTGTGCCGATGACCCGGCGGAACGTTACAGCGCGTCGGATACCATTCGTGAGCAGGGCAATGTGTACCTAACCTGTGGTTCGGTGCTGCGCTCGAATCTTAACCGCCCCATGCTGGAAATTGTTGCCGATACCTGTGGTCGCCACGACACCTTAGGTGGTGCTTGTGCAACCGAGAGTAACACCGTGCGCTACGATCTTGAAAAGCGCTGCATGCATGCCTGTCGTGACAGCTGGATGCTAGCCATTGCAGAGCACCCAGAATACGGCCTCGATAAGGCTGATATTGCGCACAACATTAACTTTTTTATGAACGTGCCTATCACCCAAGAAGGTGGCTTGACCTTTGAAGATGGCATTTCGGCACCGGGTAAGTACGTAGAGTTAAAAGCGCTAACAGACGTGGTGATTTTGATCTCTAACTGCCCGCAGCTGAACAACCCATGTAACGGCTACAACCCAACACCGATTGAAGTATTAGTGTGGGACGCATAAGCAAGCGCTAGCCCGCAGCTTTTTAGGACGACCTAAAAAGCCTTTGTTTTTTGCAGGACGACCTGCCTTGGCCACTGGAGCGACTCCATGACCGACACCTCAATTTCTTCATCTATTAGCAAGGTGTTAATTGCCAACCGTGGTGCGATAGCGACCCGTATCATTCGCACCTTAAAGCAAATGGGTATCCAGTCGGTGGCGGTTTACGCCGATTGTGATGCCGATAGCTTGCATGTGCGCTTGGCCGACGAGGCTATTTGTTTAAATCCAGACTCGCCCGAGCAAAACCAAGCGCCCTTTACCTACCTAAATGCAAAGCGCATTTTATCTATCGCCAGCGAAACGGGTGCCCAAGCGATTCACCCGGGTTACGGCTTTTTGAGCGAAAACGCCGACTTTGAAGCGGCCTGTGCGCAAAAAGGCATCGCATTTATCGGCCCCACCAGTGAACAAATGCTGGATTTTGGTCTTAAGCACCGTGCCCGTGAACTAGCGTTGGCGAGCCAAGTGCCATTATTACCCGGCTCTGAACTGTTAACTGACTTAAATGATGCATTGGCCCAAGCCGATGTCATTGGCTACCCAGTGATGCTTAAGTCTACTGCAGGTGGCGGCGGCATTGGTATGTCGCTTTGTTACTCGGCTGCAGAGCTAGAAGAAGCCTTTGAGGCGGTTAAGCGTTTAGGCGCCAATAACTTTGCTAACGATGGCGTGTTTTTAGAAAAGTTTATAAAGCGTGCACGTCATATTGAAGTTCAGGTATTTGGCGACGGCCAAGGTCAAGCGTTAGCCATTGGTGAGCGTGACTGTTCTAGTCAGCGTCGAAATCAAAAGGTAGTGGAAGAGTGCCCAGCACCGCACTTAACCGATGAACAACGCCAAGGTTTATACGATACCGCCGAACGTTTATTGGCGAGTGTAAATTACCGTAACGCAGGTACCGTTGAGTTTATTTTAGATGCCGACACGGGCGAGTTTTACTTCTTGGAAGTGAACACCCGTTTGCAGGTAGAGCACGGCGTTACCGAAGAGGTTTATGGCGTCGACTTGGTAAACTGGATGGTGTCGTTGGCCGCAGGTACTTTAGCGCCATTGGCTGAACTTAAGCAAAGTATGAAACCGAGTGGTCATGCCATTCAGGTGCGTGTTTACGCCGAAGATCCGTTTTTAAACTTCCAGCCTTCGGCTGACTTGCTGACTCAAGTGGCGTTTTACTCGCCCAACGATAATGAGCGTGTAAGGGTAGATACCTGGGTTGAGGCAGGTATTGAAGTATCGCCGTATTTTGACCCGATGCTTGCCAAGCTGATTGTAAAAGCTGATGACCGAGAAACGGCCCTCGCTTTGATGCAAAAAACCGTATCTGGCTCAACAATCTATGGTTGCGAAACCAACTTAGGTTACTTGGCGAGCCTTTTAGGCGACGA
Organism: Pontibacterium sp.; assembly: GCA_049603715.1. Lineage (GTDB taxonomy): Bacteria > Pseudomonadota > Gammaproteobacteria > Pseudomonadales > Balneatricaceae > Pontibacterium. The sequence goes on from JBMYSW010000032.1 coordinate 32,728, forward strand.
CATTCTTGCCGCAGGTGAGGTGACCACGCGTTACCTAAACGACTTTAGCTACCGACCAGCACGTATCGATGTAGTGGCTGGCGGTACTCAAACCACGATCCAAGATTTGCCGAGCCGAGAAGGCTATTGGAATGTGGGTATTCCACCGTCAGGCCCATTTGATAGCCATTCCTTTGCCTTAGCAAACCGTTTGCTCGATAACCCAATTGATGCGGCAGGTTTGGAAATTACTCTGCAAGGCCCAACGCTTCGCTTTAGCGAAAACACCAAAGTGGTGATTGGCGGTGCCGATATTGATGCGACCCTCGATGGCCAAACTGTTAGCCAGTGGCAGGTCATCGAAATCGCCGCAGGCCAAACCTTGGCGCTAGGTCGAGTGGCCAAAAGTGGCGGTGCTCGTGCTTATCTTGCGGTCGCTGGTGGGATTCAGTGCCCTGATTATTTAGGCTCTAAATCGACCTTTACCCTTGGCCAGTTTGGCGGTCATAACGGCCGTGCCATTCGCGCGGGTGATGTCTTGCACCTAGACTCGGCTGCTGTGTGGCCAAGTATCGAAACAGAGGCGCTACCGGATACGATGCGCCCAAGCATTTGTAGCCTCACTACCCTAGCCCTAGCCGAGGCGTGGGAACTGCGAGTGATTTATGGCCCACACGGCGCACCTGATTTCTTTACCGACGATGATATCGACACCTTCTTCGATACCGCATGGGAAGTGCATTACAACTCAAGCCGTACCGGTGTTCGCCTGATTGGGCCAAAGCCTACGTGGGCGCGTAAAGACGGCGGTGAGGCAGGTTTGCATCCATCCAACTTGCACGACAATGCTTATGCTTTTGGCACCGTGGATTTTACCGGTGATATGCCGGTCATTCTTGGCCCAGATGGCCCATCGTTAGGTGGCTTTGTTTGCCCAGCCACGGTGGTAACTGCAGACCTATGGAAGCTTGGCCAATTACGTGCAGGCGATAAAGTGAAGTTTGTGCCCATTAGCCTAGACGATGCGGTTGCGTTAGAAGCGGCGCAAGCGCAAAGCGTTGAAGACCTCACGCCGATGACAACTACGGTCAAGCCGATTGCTCCTACATCGCCTATTTTAGCGACACTGAGCAAAGAAAAGTTTGGTGACGATATTGTCTATCGTGCGGCAGGCGATCACTTTTTGCTGGTGGAATACGGCGAAATGGCCCTTGATTTGCGTCTGCGCTTTAGGGCGCACGCGCTTATGCAGTGGCTAGAAAAACACCCAATTACGGGAGTTAAAGAGCTGACCCCAGGTATTCGTTCGTTGCAGCTGCATTACGATTCGCAAGTTTTAAGCGTTGAGTCGTTGATAGCTCAATTACAAGATGCGGAGTATGCGCTATCGCAGCAGCTTAATGAGCTAACGGTGCCTTCGCGAATTGTTCATATCCCGCTGTCGTGGGACGACGAAGCCTGTCGTTTGGCCATTGAAAAGTACGACCAGTCGGTGCGTAAAAATGCCCCTTGGGCACCAAGCAACCTTGAGTTTATTCGCCGAATTAACGGCTTAGACAGCATCGAAGACGTTAAAAAGGTGGTGTTTGATGCGTCCTACCTTGTGATGGGCTTGGGTGATGTTTACCTAGGCGCACCTGTGGCGACGCCAGTCGACCCACGCCATCGTTTGGTTACCACCAAGTACAACCCAGCACGAACGTGGACCGCCGAGAACTCCGTGGGTATTGGCGGCTCGTACTTGTGTATTTACGGTATGGAAGGCCCCGGTGGTTATCAGTTTGTTGGCCGAACCTTGCAAATGTGGAATCGCTATCGCCAAACCGAGGCTTTCAGCGAGCCTTACTTACTGCGCTTCTTTGACCAAATTCGCTTTTACGAAGTGAGTAACGAAGAGCTGCAAAAAATTCGCCGTGATTTCCCGCAAGGGCGTTACCCCATCAAGATCGAAGAGGGCGAATTTAGCTTATCGGCCTACCAAGACTTTTTGGCACAAGAAGCACCAAGCATCGAAGCCTTTACCGAACAGCGTAACCAAGCCTTTAGCGAGGAGCTGGAACGTTGGCACCGCGATGGTCAGTTTAACTTCACCACACCAGAGCAAGAGGAAGAAGCGGCTGAATTTGAGTGGGCGGAAGATGCTGTGGTGGTGGACAGCCCAGTGTCAGGCTCGGTTTGGCAGTTGTTGGTTAAACCGGGTGATGAGGTAAAAGCCGGACAGCCGTTAATGGTGCTCGAATCGATGAAAATGGAAATCCCGATGGCGGCGCCGAGTGAAGGTGTAGTCGAACAAGTGTTATTAAAAGAGGGCAGTCGGGTAAATCCGGGCCAAGCCTTAATTGTGATGTCGAATAAGGAGAATGACCAATGAACAACCCAATTGCGAACCCTTTAAACCTGAATATTTCGGCGCTTCACGCGGCTTATGCGAGCGGTGAGCTAACGCCGCAAGCGGTGATCGAAAAAATCATTGCCGATAGCGAAACCGTTGCGGATTACAACATTTGGATTACCAAACCTAGCCTTGACTGGATTCAGCCCTACATTGATGGCTTGGCTGAAAAACCAATGGCTGAATACCCGCTTTGGGGTGTGCCTTTTACCATTAAAGACAATATCGACTTAGCGGGCGTTGAAACAACTGCCGCTTGTCCTGAGTTTGCCCATGTGCCGGAAGAAACCGCTTTTGCGGTTCAGCGCATGATTGATGCCGGTGCGATTCCGGTGGGTAAATCGAACCTAGACCAATTTGCCACTGGCTTAAATGGTACTCGCTCGCCTTATGGCCCGTGTCATAACAGCTTTGACTTTGATTATGTCAGCGGCGGCTCTAGTGCGGGCTCGGCGGTAGCGGTTGCTTTGGGCTTGTCATCGTTTAGCTTGGGCACGGATACGGCCGGATCTGGCCGCATCCCAGCTTGCTTTAACAATCTTGTTGGACTTAAGCCGAGTATTGGTTTGTTATCGGGCACAGGTATGCTTGATGCCTGTAAAAGTTTGGACTGCATGACGGTGTTTGCTTACAGCACCGACGACGCCAATCGTGTGCTCGAAGTGGCCGCGGCCTATGACCCAGCTTATGGCTATAGTCGCGAAAACCCATTCCAAAATAATGCTCGCCACTACGGTCGAGCGGCAAGCCAGCTTAAAGTGGGTGTGGTAGCACAAGAGCATCTCGCGTTTTTTGGCGATGAAGCTTACGCCAGCGCCTACCAAAAGACTTTGGTAACCCTAAAAGAGTCGGGTTTTGAGCTTGAAGAGGTAGACTTTGCGCCGTTTTTAGAAGCAGCCAAGCTTTTGTACGAAGGTCCGTGGGTGAGCGAGCGTTACATCGCGACCCAGCCCCTTGTCGATGAAAACCCAGATGCCATGTTCCCTGTGGTACGAGCGATTATTGAACCCGGTGGCAAGCCACCTGCGACGGATTTGTTTAAAGCCCAGTACCGCCTAAAAGAGCTTAAGCAGGTGTGCGACAAGGTACTTGCACAATACGATTGTCTAATCACGCCGACAGCGGGTAAGCATTTCACCATTGAAGAAATGCTTGCAGAGCCGATTAAAGCCAATAGCGACTTAGGCTACTACACCAACTTTATGAACTTGCTCGACATGGCCTCTGTGGCGGTACCAACGCAAATCTTCGAGCGTAAAGAAGGCTCATCTATGCCCTTTGGTATTACCGTTGTTGGCCCTTGCTTGAGCGATCGTTGGTTGCTATCGATTTCAAATCGTATTCAATCGATCTTCTCGTTGCCTGCGGGTAATACGGGGCATTGTGTGGCCGCACAAGCAGACCAGTTGGCGACAAATCCAAAAACCATCGATGTGTTGGTATGTGGTGCTCACCTAAAAGGTTTACCACTCAATTGGCAGCTCACGGAGCGTGGCGCTTTCTTCAAATATGCGACTACTACTTCTGCAAACTACCAAATGTATGCACTGGCGGATGGTCCTCCAATGCGCCCGGGCCTTATTCGCTCAGAAGGCAAAGGCGAGGCGATTGAAGTTGAAATTTGGTCTGTGCCAACAGAGCAGTTTGGCTCCTTTGTTGCGGGTATTCCTGCACCTTTGGGTATTGGTAAAGTCGAATTGGCTGATGGCACTTGGGTGAGCGGCTTTATTTGCGAACCTTGTGGCCTCGAAGGCGCTACTGAGATAACCGAGCACAAAGGCTGGAAAGCGTGGCTTGCTAGCCAATAAAAAGCGTAACAGGAGACCTACTGAGGAAAGGACGCCTCAGGCGCTTTAACGGAAAGGTCGTATGGTAAACATACGGCCTTTTTCTTTGTGTTCTGCCCTTTGATCCTGAAGCCTATATGCACCAAGTGGCCTTCAATGGTAAGTGATGCGAATAATTTAGCTATTCGCATCATTTGGTGATGTGATTGTTAGTTTTAATCAAATCATAGTGTGATGTGATTATAGGTTGGATATGCTTGATGCGTTACTCGCTAACATTCTTAACTCCAGCGCGATTGAGGGGGAAAAGCTGAATGCTTCTTCGGTTCGCTCCTCTTTGGCGAATAAACCCGGGCTAACGGAAGCAGAGCCTTTCCCTACTACAGAGCGTACGGATGGCTTGGCTGATATTAGGCTGGACGCCGTCGAAAACCTAGATTCCGACTTGTCTTTAGAGCGGATTCTAGGCTGGCATCAACGCCTGTTTGTCGAGGGTGGAGCGTTGTTTAATCCGGTGGTTGCGGGCCAGCTGCGTGGTAACGAGCCGATGCAAGTGGTTTCAGGTAGGTTAGATAGGCCTGTTGTTCATTATGAAGCGCCGGGGCGCGATTGTTTGGACGCGGAACTTAGCCGATTTTTTCAATGGTTCAACGAGTCGTCGACTGACCCTAGTTTAGACCCATTATTAAGGGCGGGTATCGCGCACTTTTGGTTTATCACTTTGCACCCGCTCGATGATGGTAATGGCCGAATCACTCGTTTGATTACCGATTTAGCATTGGCACAGGCCGAACGTCAGTCCGTTCGTTTTTATGCTATGTCGGTTGCGATTTTGGCAAATCGCAAGGGTTACTACGATGTGCTGGAGCAAAGTCAGAGAGGCACCCTTGATATCACAGCGTGGCTTAGTTGGTTCCTGAATACTTTGGATGATGCATTTGATGAGGTGCTCACGCGACTCGACCAAACGATATTTAAAACCTGCTTTTGGCAACAGAAAGATCAAACTCAGCTCTCGAATGAAATGGTCAAAGTCTTAAACCGTATGCTGGACGGAGACTTTTTAGAGGGTATCAATACATCGCAATACCATAAGGTTGCGAAGGTGAGTAAACCAACCGCATCGCGCCACTTAGCTCAGCTGGTGGCCCAAGGCTACCTAGTAAAAAACGGTGCTGGTGGGCGAAGCACGCGATATCTGTTGGCAGGTTTAGCTAACCAAGCGGCGAACCGGCCCTGGCAGTTTGCTGCTGTATTCGTTTAGCAACCAGCGAGGGGTTTGGCCGATCAGTGCTTGAGGAAGCGCGACAAAGCCTACGAGGTAAGCGACACCGGCTACCGCAATGACGAATACAAGCCCTAGTTCGTGGGAGAAGCTCATAGGCTCGAGAACGAAGGTGATGAGCAAATACTGAGCGCCCGCGACAAGGCTACCTAGCACTAGTCCAGGTTTATGTGCGCCTAAATACTCAACAACAGGCAGCTGGATAGCGCGAATAGCAACCCAGCTTTGGGCGCTGTAGATAAAGAAGCAGCTAACTACTAAGCATACAGCAACCACTTCGATGCCGTGATCCACCACAAAATATACAGCGGTTGCTAAAAGCACCGTATTGATACTTTGAGTAAAGGCTTCGATGTGTACTTTGTTTTTAGCTTGTATCACGGTACCCGCAATAAAACTCATGGTTTTGAATACGCCGGCCATCGCTAAAATTTGAAAAGATACAACAGCGGGTAACCACTGATCGCCGTACATACCAATGATGATGTATTCACCCGATACCACAAAGCTCGCGTACATTGGGATCATGAGCAGGTTAGCGGCTTGAACGAGGCGCAAAAAAACCTTTCTGAAACGTTCATCGTCATGTGCTAATTCGGCGTAGGAGGGCAGCATCACCGAGGTGAGGATATTGGCGATCTTGTAAATGGGCAGGGTGACAAGGTGAAAGCCTCGGGTGTAGTAGCCGAGGGCGGCTGTACCCAAGTAGCGGCCAATCAACAGATTATCGACGTGTCCAGCAATGTGAGCCATGAGGCTACTAAAACTTACGCCCATACCAAAGCGGAATAGCTGACCGGCCTCTCCAGGGATCAGCTTAAGCGTATAAGAAGGGCGGACGCGCCAGAGCGTCAAGCCAGAGGTAACAACCATGCTACCTAAATGTGCCAATACTAGTGCCCAAACACCAAAGTCGAGAAGCGCGAGAGTAATGCCTACAGCTGCATAGCCAATTAGATAGGCGGCCATATCCACTTTACTGAGCCATTCAAACTCAAATTGGCGCATTAATAGCCCTCTGCTTGCTGCTGAAATAGCAGTGAGCCAAACCCCAACAACGGTAACTTGGATAAGGGCTGTGCTATTGGGTTCGTTGAAAAAGTTAGCTACAGCAGGAGCAGCAAACCACACAATGGCGCAGAACCCTGTGCCCATTAAAACAGAGAGAGTATTCGCTTGCTTGATAATACGCTCGTTAATTTCAGGAAGCCGAGCAACTGCCGGTCGCATACCAAGAGAAGCAAAAAGTTCTGCAAAACCGATAATGATCATCACAATGGCAAGCAAGCCAAAGTCTGATGGTGCGAGTAAGCGGGCAAGAATTGCGCCGACTACCAAACCTAATAAGGTTTGTACCAGCATGGCAATTGCACTCCAATTGATGCCACTCAGTGTTTTAGACTTGTGTTGCGAATCGCTCATAAGGCTCTCTTTAGGTACTGATTAGACGATGAACAGATAGGGCTATCTCGCCAAATACGAGGTGACCGGTAAAAGATAGCATTATCAGAAAAGGCGCTGTTAGAAGCGCAAACAGCAGGAAACAAAAAGACATTCTCTTGGTCAAAGCTTAAGCCAATGGAGGCAAGGACTTTGTCCATACGGGATCGGCGGTCAACACGCTCTGGCAAATTAATGACAAAAACGGCGTCAACAAGATCCAATAACTTGATCATATACGGCCCAAATAAGTGATTTTATCCTTAAATCTTTACGCAGAAGGCGGTGCCTCCGATTGCCTAAAGACCCAGCACAGGAGAATCCAGCCTGTAGGGGGTGCGAGCTAAAAGACATTAGTCGCGCTTAGACATGCGAGGCCTACATTATTGCCAATCGCTGCCGGCGTCACAAGCCTTTCGCGGCGAATTTATGACGGGCTAGCGCAATTTTTTTACGAAAAACTTCAATATCTTAGAGGGAATTACTGCACC
>JBMYSW010000033.1:0-34532 GCA_049603715.1 Pontibacterium sp.
AGGGGGCCGATCGTTGCCGCTAGATATACTTTATCCAGAAATATAAAAGCGCAAACTGACCTATACGCCCTGCAGCACCAAAAGGCGGGGCGCAAAGAGAGTTACAGCAAGCGGGATGTTACAGGGGGACAGTTAACATCCCGCAAGTGCTTTAATCTTCAAATAGCTCGTTGATCCAAGGGTCGTCAACGGCTTCGGTTAGTGCTTTGTCTTCAAAGTGGCGCTCAATGGCGCGTCGTGCCTCAAGAGAGCGCTTTGAAGCGGTCTTTTTTTGGCTGATCTTGTTGTTTTCTTCGAATCCAACGATGAGATCAAATACTTCAGTCTGAACGTTAGAAAGGCTGTTTTGTTCCTTAGATTGCATAGCCACACTCCTAAATTCTCGCAGGTATTATCGAACCGCGGTGGCAATGGGCGCTTTAGGCTTTATTAAAGTGAAAAACGCACAATCACGTTGGTTCAACTCAATATGCAAACGCGATACAGCTGCATGTGCATCGTTTTATTATGCTAAGCACACTTTTGATTATTCATAATTTGTGCCAAAACACAATTAGCCGTCTGGGTGAGAGGCGCCCATAAGGTAGCGATGCAAGATGACAGCGATGTGACGAAAAAATAGACAGTTTATGAATCGTTGTGAGTATCTGATTCACGAAGCTGACGAAGGGCTTCTTTTACGCTGTTGAGGTGGTCTGCCAAGTCTGGGCCTAAGCGGGTGGCTACACCTACGGCCAAAACGTCGATAACAATCAGATGGATAACCCGCGAGGACATTAAGGCACTGAGGTCTTTGTCTTCTTCAAGGTCGATGTGAATTGCGATATTGGCCATTTGCGCCAAGGGTGTTCCGCTGGGGCAAAGGGCAATGACGGTAGCGCCCCGCTGTTGCGCTAAACCTGCGGTGTGCAGCAAGTCTTTGGTGCGACCTGTTTGCGATACTGCAATGACCACATCGTCGGGCTGCATGGTGACAGCCGAAATGGTTTGCATGTGCGGGTCTGAGTAAGCGGCAGCTGATACCTGCAAGCGGTGAAACTTGTGTTGGGCGTCGGTACAAACGGGGGCCGATGCACCAAAGCCAAAAAACTCCACCCGTGAGGCTTTGACCAGCGCAGAAATAGCCAGCTCTAAAGACTCAGGATTAAGGCGGTCGCGAATGTTGATGAGGTTGCCGATCATTGAGTCAAAAATTTTACTTTTAAACTCAGTTACGGTGTCGGCGCTGTCGAAAGAGAACTGCTCAAAGTTAGCGTTGGCGGCTAGGCCCTGCGCCAAAGTGAGCTTAAAGCCCTGAAAGCCGTCGTAGTTTAGGGCGCGACAAAATCGCACCACCGTTGGCTCACTCACATTGGCTTTTTTGGCCAAGTCTACGATACGCATATGAATTACGTCGCTAGGGTAGGTCAGTACATAGTCGGCGACTTTTTGCTCTGACTTTCTTAGCTTTTCACGCGCATCGGCAATAGACTGTAATAAGTTATGTGAGTTCAACGGACTGCTCTAACCAGTGACTGATAAAGAAAAAGTATAACAACCTTATCAAAGAGCTATAAAAATACCACGTATTAGCGTGTGTGCATACGAAGCCTTAAAGATAGACTTGTGCGCTCGCTCCCTTACAATAGGGGTAATGTTTGTTGGGAATCTTTTATGTCTGATTTAATGTGCTATGCCGAACTAAAAACCCTTAAGCCTTGGCAGCTCAACGCCCTGTGCTTAGCCATCACTGAGCGTATGTACCCTAACTTTGCCTTGTTTACTGAGGTGGTAGAGTTTGGCGATCGCGCCAAGGTACGCAGCTTGCTCGATGGCCTATGGGATATGCTTAGTCCGCAAGGCACGCGAATTAATTTAGAAGCACAGCTCACCAAAATAGAAGCTCAGCTGCCGGACTTAGAAGAGTACCCAATGTACGGCGCATACGCGGCCAACGACGCAATTGTGGCGTTGTGTGGCACCCTCAACGTCTTTATGGACGGCGATATTGATGACGCACTGGGCGTGGCGAATATCTCCCGCGAGTGTGTGGCATCGTTTATCGAAGTCACCGAAGCTGATGATCAAATGTCGGACGAAGAAGTGCTCAAGTTCATTAGCACCCACGAGCTAATGGAACAAGAATACGCCTTTTTTGAAGACCTATTCGAAACCTTACAAGACACGCCTAACCCCAACGTTTCGGCAATTAAAGCACTTAAGCAGTGGGCAAGTAACGACGGCTTTAGCAACATCGGTATTAGCCTAGAGCAATAACCGCAAGGTTGGCCTGTATCAAGGCGGCATGACCGCCTGACCGATACACTCTTGTTCTGTATTTGTCCTGTGTTTTGTTTAATGGATATCAAGGAGCCTCAATGAAAAAGCGCACAGTAGGTGCGGCAGGTTTACTGCTTGTGGCTGGCTTGGTTTATGTGTGGTCTCAGTCGAGTTGGTTGGATAACTTTAATGCCGATCGAAACCAAGAATACACCGTTAAACGCGACGCAGGCTTAGCCTTTGGCCAGAGCCATAATCAAAACCAGTGTCTGACGCAGGCCCTCAAAGGCTTTGATGAGTGCACTGGGTACACCTGCACCATTGGTAACGGTAAGTTTTTAAAAGCCTGCCTCGAAACCGCTGAGCCTTCGGCAGACTTTTGTGATGATGTGCCTGCTTACCAAGAAGACATTACCGAAGACGAAAAAACTTGGGCTCGCCACACCTGTTGGGACCTAAATATTGCCAGTGACGGTTGCCGTTTGTTGCTCCGCCAAAAGCAGTTTTTCTGCCAGTAACAACAAACACCTCCTTGTTTACACTTGATACCCCTATGGTCGAACTATCGACTGTGCACCTGTATCCATTCTCTCTCATATCACTTCTATAACTAACGTCGCCTTGCTTTGTGTCAAAAGCGTGGGATGTCATCTATTTGTAACCCGTTGGTGTTTTCATTGCGGCATCAAACAATAGCGTGTGCTTTTTTAGTGCGATAAGCCCAAAAAAGCACCATTTTGGAGGGTGTCATGGACTTTAAGCTGATCGAAAAAGCCAGAGCAACGGAAGGTGTTCAGGGCGCAGCCGTTACCGATTTACAGGGTAACCTTCGCCATGTTGAAGGGGTTAAGGACGAAACCGTTCGCTTTTTGAGCTTGGTAACGACACTGACAGGCACCTTGGCACAAAGCCAAGAGCTGGGTGCGATGAAGCGTGTCGTTTTTGCGGGTGGCCAAGATGTACTGGCCATGGCACTTGAGAACGAAAAACTGCTGGCAGTCCAGGGTGATACGGCTGCAGGTAAAAATCACTTGTCGGATACGGTGACGCGTTTAGCGCTTGAGGCCTAAGGATATGCAACCATTAAATGGACTGGTTAAGGATGCCGGTGCCAACTTTGCGTGCCTTGTGGTTAACGGCAAGGTGGGTGATTCGACATTTCCTCCGGCGATGCAGGGCACAATTAGCGCCGCTGCTCGGGTGTTTTTACAGCTGTTTTTATCGGCAAGCACCATCCAACGAAGCTACCAAGAGCTTTATATTTCATTTGAGTACTACGGCCTAACTGCGTTGCGTTTATCGCCAACGGTCACTGTGTTGGTGTGTAGCTCACCCACACCTGATATCGAAAAAATCAAAGCGGCCATTGTTGCCCACCAGCAAGCATTGCTGGCGGCAGTAGGAGCCGACGCCCTTGTGGATGCTTTTGATTTATCCGAAGTAAGCCAGCCTAACAAAGCGCAAGGCAGTGCGGCCAAACAGGCGGCAATGGTTGAGCAAACCTTAGCACAAGCGGCCGCTCAGCCTGCGGCGATGGCCTTTGATGACCAAGCTATTACGGGTTTGCAAAAAGCGTTGGCCGAGCATGTGGGCCCTGCGGCAAAAGTGCTGTGGGCGCGGGCTTACAAAGCATGGCAAAACACGGGTGAAACCCCAGCTGGCCTAGATGTGATGCTAGATAACTTAGCCAGCTACATTGACCAGCCAGCGGCCAAAGTCGCCTTTGTTGAGCACGCTAAGTCTATTTTAAACCCCTAGTTTTTGACCTTTTTATTCCTTTGAACCTCAACACCTTTTAATGCCTTGATAGCAATGGAGCTTTGTTAAGTGAAAACCATCAAAACAAAAGTAGAGCGAGTGCTCTTATTAGTGGCGCTAGTCCCCTTATTATTTTTGGGTGCTTATGTTTATGTGGCGACCTCGCAAACCCTTACCGCGTCGAGCGAAGAAAACCTGCATCGCCAAGTTGAGCTACTCGGCGGCAGTATGGCGGGTGTGTTGAAACACGTGCCCGGCGACTTGCGTTATCTGCGCGATTCGGCATCGATGTTTCAGTATGGCCGTGCGTTAGTGATTAAAGATCAAAACGTACTGGATGTGAATGGCCGCTCGATGGCCCGTGATTTTTTGAGTATGGTGCGCAACCGTGGCATTTATAGCCAAATTCGCTTTATTGGTGCCGACGGTAAAGAATTGATTCGCGTTGAGCACAACGAAGACGAAGGCTTTAGCCGTATTTTGCAGCCCGAGCAGCTTCGCGATAAGCGCAATAGCCCTTATTTTAAGGCTGCGAGCAAACTGGGCATGGGCGAGGTGTATGTCTCGTCGGTGGACTTAAACCAAGAAAATGGCCGTAAAGATGCGGCAAAGTTCCCAACTATTCGCTTTGCATCGCCCGTGTATGCTGTGGGTGATCGCCTTGTGGGCGTATTGATGCTGAGCGTTGATGCTAATCAGTTCTTGCGCCAAGTGACCCGCGAAAGTGACGCATCGGCCGTGAACTTTATGATGGTGGATGACCAAGGCTTCTTTATTGCTCACCAAGATGAAAGCCTGTTGTGGGGCAGTGACCAAAACCTTGCCCACGGTCGCGGTTTGGTGACCATGTATGCCGATATGGCTGAGCCAGTCATCACGGCGACTCAAGCCACTATGTTTAGTGTCTCGGACAGTATTGTGGCCACACAGCCAGTGGTAACCGCGGATGAGCTTCGTGCACCCTTGGGCCGCCTCATTGCAGTGGCGCCGAAGTCTGAGGTGCTTAAGTTGGTAAACCAGTTCTTGATTGCTTTGGCGGTGTTTATTGTTGTGGCGCTGGTGGCGGTGTTCTTTGTGGCGAAAAAACTTTCGGGCTCGCTAACGTCGCCGCTGATTAAACTGACCAAGGTGGCAGAAGAACTAAGTCGTGGTGAGGTGGATACCCCTATCGAAATTAAGTCGAATGACGAGGTACAGCGCTTGGCCGAGGCCTTTGAGCGCTTGCGTACATCGCTTAAGATCTTAATGCGACTCGATTAAGCGCGGCTCATCATCGCATTTGCTTTAACGCACAAAGCCCCAATGATGGGGCTTTGTTGTGTTTGAGCGAGGCAAAAGCCGCGAGGAAAGGGCTTAGGAGAAAAGCCTTAAGTGGAAAGAGCTTAAAAGGTCACCACTATTTTACCTTTGGTACGGCCAGACCTACTTTGTTCAAAGGCTTTGGCTAAGTCTTCTAGCGGGTATTGCGCGCTGATGTGGGCAATCACCGCACCGCGCTCAATTAAAAATGCCAGCTTGGCGAGTTGGTCTACGTCGTTGCGAATAACACAACCGCGCGCTTCTTTGCCTTGTTTGCTTGCTGCTTCAATCACTTCGGCTTTGGTGACACTGGGTAGCGTCACCATAATGCCGTGATCTGCTAAACACGGCAGGGCATCGATACCTGTTTGGCCACCGACGCAATCGATAATGAGATCCACATCTTTGACCGCATCAGCGACAGCGGTGGTGTGGTAATCCACTCGCTGGTCTGCGCCTAGGGCCGACAAAAAGGTGTGGTTACCCGCAGAGCTGGTGGTGATCACTTCACTGGCATCGGCCCACTTGGCAAGCTGAATGGCCAGATGGCCTACGCCACCCGCACCGCCCAAAATGAGCACCCGTTGGTTGGCTTTAAACTCGCCAATTTCAAACAAGGCCTGCCAGGCCGTTAAGCCAGCAATGCTCAGTGCCGCTGCTGTGCTGCTAGGCACACCATGGGGACGAGGGCACACTTGGTTTGCCGGTACGCTCACATAGTCTGCGAAGCAGCCACCGGGCGTTGGAAAGCGCGCCAAGCCAAAGACGGGGTCGCCCACCGCAAAGCCCTCTACACCTTCGCCCAATGCTTCGACTACACCCGAAAACTCCCAACCTGCGACAAAGGGCAGTTGCTCAGCTTTGACGGGGCCAATGCCGTGGCAGGTTTTCCAGTCGATGGGGTTAATACCCGCGGCCTGGTTTTTAACTAACACTTCGCCTGCGGCTGGGCTGGGCTTTGGAGAGTTGTAGGTTGGTGTGAGCTTGGGTTGCTCAAACGAAGAAATAAGAATGGAGCGCATGGTTTAACTCGTTATTGGCTGCAAAGTCGACCGTGACTGCGGGGTAAATACGCGACTGAGTGATTGTAAGGTTTGAATTAACCGTAACATAACTTCACTCACTCTGACCTAAAAAAATGATATTGTGGCTATTCATTGCCTTAATACCATTCGACGTTCGAGTGAGTGTATCGACCAACGCAGGAGGAAGTTTATGCGAGGAAACCCAATACGTGGCATGGGTTACCTGTTTAAAGGGTTTAAGTTATTACCAGAGCCGGGAATTCGCACCTTTGTGATTATTCCTTTAGTGATTAACACCTTGCTGTTTGTGGTGGCGATTTCGCTGCTGGTATCGCAGTTTGGTGGTTGGGTGGACTACTTTTTAAGCTACTTACCAGACTGGAGCTGGTTGTCGCTGTTGCACTGGTTACTTTGGCCGCTCTTTGCTCTCTTGGTGATTTTGGTGGTGTATTACACCTTTACCTTGGTCACCAACTTTATTGCTGCGCCTTTTAACGGAGTTTTGTCTGAAAAGGTAGAGCAGCGTTTACGTGGCGAGCGTGTGAACGATGAAGGCTTTAAGGCGCTGGTGGCGATGATTCCTGCAGCCATTGCGCGAGAGTTTGCCAAGTTGGCCTACTTTATCCCGCGCTTTTTGTTTGTGCTGATTGTCAGCTTTATTCCGGTGGTCAACCTTATCGCACCGGTGCTGTGGTTTGCTTTTGGCGCTTGGATGATGGCGATTCAGTATTGCGATTACCCAATGGATAACAACAAAGTCAGCTTTAAAGACATGCGTCGTTTGCTCAAGCAAGATCGCCTTACAGCGTTAGGCTTTGGTGGCTTAATTCAAATGGTAGCGGTTGTGCCGCTCATTAACTTTTTGATTATGCCTGTCGCGGTGATTGGTGCGACCTACTACTGGGTCGAAGAGTACGCTGCTGACGAGTAAGGGTTTATCGCTACACCGATCGTAGCTCCCTTATAACATCTACAAAAATGCCCGGCTCAGATCACTGAGTCGGGCATTTTTATGTATGGCAAACTGTACTTTGTCGCGAGTTAGGCTGCGTTATTTGGCAGTTTTTTTAATGCCACAACATGCTCAGAGGGAAAGTTACAGGTAAATACGCTGCCTTTTTCGGGCTTGCTGCGAATACTGAGCTGACCGCCGTGGCGAGTCAGTACGTGCTTAACAATGGCAAGGCCAAGGCCTGTGCCGCCACTTTCAGAAGAGCGACTTTCGTCAACGCGGTAAAAGCGCTCGGTTAGACGAGGCAGGTGCATGGGTTTAATGCCAATACCGTTGTCTTCCACCGAGAAGTGGCCGCCTTTGTCGTCAACCCACCACTTCAGCACGATATGGCCGTCTTTAGGGGTGTAACGCACAGCATTGTACGCAAGGTTGCTAAATGCACTATGAAGCTCTTGCTCTTGGCCAAGCAGGTCAAAGCCTTCTTCGGCTTGTACTTCAATAACGTGGTTACGGCCTTTGGCCAGCTCAATAGCACCTTCTTGAATATGCTTAAGCATACTTTGCACTTGCACTGGGTGCTCGTCCGCTGGGGGCTGACTAGCCTCTAGGCGCGACAGGAGCAGTAGGTCTTTTACCAAGCTTTCCATGCGTTGCGACTGTTGCTCCATTTGGCTCAGGCCGCGCTTGAGGGGTGCCGGTAAGTCTTGGTCGAGATAGGTTTCGATGTAGCCGCGAATCACCGTGAGAGGTGTGCGTAGCTCGTGTGAGGCGTTGGCGACAAAGTCTTGCCGTGTTTTTTCGAGTCGCACAAGGCGGCTGATATCGCGGGCAACCAGTAAGCGGTCACCTTGACCAAACTTGGTTACTTGATACTGCAAGTCAATCTCGGCATTCACTGGCGATGGCAAAAACAGTGGGTCTTCGTAGTTACCACGCTTAAGGTAACGAATAAAGCGAGGGTCGCGCAGAAGGTTCATCACCGGCTTTTGTCGGTCTGTTTTTGTACGCAAGCCCAACAGACGCTCGGCCGACTTGTTCCACCACTCAAGATTATTGTTGTTATCAATAATCACGACTGCATCGGTCAGGGCGGTGGAGGATTGTTGAAAACGGTTGAGGAACTGACGTAAGCGAGCTTCGCGGTTGTAGCCGCGTTTGCGGTTGCGCCAAAGCTCATCAAACAGCTCACCCCAATGGCCGTCGGCTTCGGGTGGCTCTTTGTCGCCCCCTTCATGAACCCAGTCGAAGAGGCGACAAAATTGACGGTATTGGCGAAAGCTCCAAAACAAAAGAGCTAGGAGTAATAGCTCAAGCGCATAGCCAAAAAGCAAGCCCACAATAAATGCCGAGCCGGTGACCACGGCAAAGTTGGCCAGCATCGAAAAGCGACTATGTTGCATGGTGTTCCTCAGGCCAATTTAGGCCACATTGGCTGAAAAGCGGTAGCCGGTGCCACGTACGGTTTGTACGAGGTATTCGTGACGTTCGCCCAGTGCCTTGCGTAGGCGACGAATGTGCACGTCAACGGTGCGCTCTTCTACATATACATTTCCGCCCCACACCATATCAAGGAGTTGGCTGCGTGAGTAGGCCCGATCTTGATGAGTCATAAAAAATTGCAGTAAACGGAACTCCGTCGGACCTAGATCAATGGGTGTGCTATCGGCGCTAACACGGTGTGATACAGGGTCGAGAGTGAGGCCGTCTAGGGTAACTGGCTCTTCAACGCCTTTAGGTGTTGTACGGCGTAGCACTGCTTTTAGACGAGCCACAAGCTCACGCGGAGAGAAAGGCTTAGTGATGTAGTCGTCTACACCGGACTCAAGGCCCTTGATGGCGTTGTCTTCTTCGTCTTTGGCCGTGAGCATAATGATTGGCATATCGGCGGTTAGCTCGTCTTTGCGAAGGCGACGTGCAAACTCAACACCGCTCATGCCCGGCATCATCCAATCGAGCAGCACCATATCGGGCTTGTTGTCCACAATAATGCTGTGTGCTTGGTTGGCGTTTTCTGCTTCGATGCAGCGATATCCGGCCATTTCGAGAGCAACGGCGATCATCTCACGGATAGGCGCTTCGTCGTCAACAATCAATACGGTTTTGGAGGAAGACATGTAACTGGGCCTTTATTAGTAATTAACGTGGCATGTATTACAAGACAATAGTGTTACAAAAATATGACGCAATCTCACTGTATAGCAGTTTAATACAAAAAGACGATAAGCGGGGTCGTAAGGTGTAAGGAGGCCGAAATGCGCCTAAAACTCGTGTTTAGGCACATATCGCGGCAAAAGCAGAATCACTGATAGAAAAAGTAGTGGGTCGCTAAGCCAATAAAAATAACCAAGCCAACGTAATGGTTGTTTAAAAAGGCAGCAAAGCAGGGGCCGCGCTCACGGTGACGGCAGGTCCAGAGTTGACGCACGATGAGCAGCAAGGCGGCAAATAAGCCAACAAAGTACACCCAGCTTAGGCCTAAGTGCACGCCAATGGCGGCCATACCAGCCAAAAAGACCGCCATAAGGGCTGCGATAATGGCTAAGTCGTAATGGCCAAATAAAACCGCAGTGGACTTAATGCCAATTTTTAAGTCGTCATCACGGTCGACCATGGCGTAGTAGGTGTCGTAGGCGACGGTCCAAATACAAGCGATGCCATAAAGCACCCAAGCGATGGTGGGCACTTCGTTAAGCGTGGCGGCAAAAGCCATGGGAATGGACCATGAAAAAGCTGCACCCAAAACCACTTGCGGAAAGTGGGTGTAGCGCTTCATAAAGGGGTAACAAAACGCCAAGGCCAATGCCGCAAACGACAAGGCAATGGTGTACGGGTTAGTTAAGAGTACAAATGCAAAGGCCACCAGCATGAGCACAACAAACAAACCAATGGCTTCTTTACTGCTGACTTTTCCGGTGGCCAGCGGCCGTTGTGCTGTGCGTTTTACGCTACCGTCTACTTTGCGGTCGGCAAAGTCATTAATAACGCAGCCGCCAGAGCGAGTTAAAAATACACCGGCAGTAAACACCACAAACAGCAATAACGAAGGTACGCCTTCGGCAGCAATCCATAAAGCCCAGTAGGCAGGCCAGAGCAACAGGTAGGTGCCAATGGGTTTGTCGGCACGCATCAGCAAATAATATTGGTACAGCTTGTCTTTGGTGAGCATCATGTCTTTAGCGTTGGCTATTGGGTAACGAAGGTGTGCAAGAGTTTAACCCTTGGGTAAAAGCGGGTAAAAAGATTTCGCAGACCATTAACGGCGCGCGATCAATATAAAACAAAGACCGTCGCCCCCACAGTTGGGTTGTGGGGTTAAAGCAGTGAACTTGAATAGGACCGCGATGAATGACTGGGTTGGTAAAAAGCCACTCGCCAATAGAGCGATTACCTAGCCCCCTAAAAATGGTTTGGTGTTTGCGATAGGTGTTAAGCGGGATGACCGTACGGGCACACACTAATGCTTGCGTGTGGTTACGCAGCTCTACTTCGCGCACTACCGCTTGGCTTTGAGGACGACTATTTAAACACTGGGCTTCGTCGGCAAACACGCGCTGCCAACCTTGTTGTGTCATCAAGACGTTAAAGCCGTCGCCTGCATAGGCTTGTAAGGCGCGGGTCAGCGAGCCTTTGTCCGTCAGCCATGGCTGCAGCCAATGGGGTGCCAAGGTGCGCTGGTTTGCCACCACGGTATGCCATTGTGCCGGGCGTATGGGCGAAGGTTTAACAACTTGAGTAAACGACTGTGGGGCCACGCAGGGTTCCATTGCGGTTAGGCCTAAGGCCAAGTGAGTGAAGCAGGGCCACAACCGTGAACCACACTGGCGTGACCAGTGGCTTGCGAGTGGTGGGTTAACCTGCGCGATTATTGTAACATGGCCAGCCTTAACCGATATAGCGTAAGGCAGGCTTGCTGTGGTTACGCGTTTAATTAGAGGGCTGCTTATGGCGACGCTGGATACTTCATTAACGGCGGTTAAATCGCTTACTCAACAATGGGTAGAACAGGTCGTAGTCGGGCTAAACTTATGCCCGTTTGCCGCGCCCGTGGTGCGCCAGCCAAGCTTAATGGAGTATGCGGTGTTTGACGGTGAGCTAGACCAGCTACCGGCTTACTTTTTGTCTCAGCTGGACAAGCTGCAGTCACAACCACCAGAAGCACTCGAAACGGCCTTGCTGATTGTGCCAAGCCATTTGGCGGACTTTCATGACTATTTAGCCATGTTGGATACCTTAGAGGGTTTGATTAGCGAGGCAGGGTTAGAAGGGGTGATTCAGCTGGCGAGCTTTCATCCGCAATATCAGTTTGCGGGTTTGCCTGCCGACGACATTACCCATTGGACGAACCGCTCGCCTTACCCCACCTTTCATTTACTGCGTGAGGCTTCGCTAGAAAAGGCCATTGCAGCCTTTGGCGATACCGAAAAAATTCCTGAGCGCAACATGGCGTTTTTTGAGCAGCTACAAGCGAAAGGTTTGATAGAGCGCTTTGCGCCGTTTGCCGACTACGCTCAGTCGTCTTAGGCGCTAGCGCGGTTTGAAGTACTCATTTGAGAGGCGTTAGGCAATCGTCTCAGGGGCGTCAGCGGCCACACATGCTTGGTTGCGGCCTTGTTCTTTGGCTTGGTAAAGCGCCTTGTCGGCGGCCTCAACCAGAGTGTGTGGGTCGTCTTTGATACTCGGTAAACGACTGGCAATACCTAAGCTAACGGTAATGTGGTCAGCGACTTTAGAGTGGCTGTGCTCGATACCTAGGTCAGCCACAGCCGCACGAATTTTCTCCGCTAGCACCTCGGCCCCTTGTTGGTCTGTTTCGGGTAGCAGCACAACAAACTCTTCACCCCCGTATCGACAAACCGCATCTTGGGCGCGTTTTGCTGTGTCTTTTATGGCGCTGGCGACGTGTTGCAACGTGCCGTCGCCACTGAGGTGGCCGTAGTTGTCGTTGTAGTCTTTAAAGTGGTCAACGTCGATTAAGATCAGACTCATCGTTTTGCCAGAACGATGACCACGTAGCCATTCCACCTCTAAGCAACGTTCAAACTCCCGTCGGTTAAAGGTTTGGGTAAGGCCATCGTAACGGGCGGCTCGTTCTAGCAAGTCGTGCGATCGCTTCAACTTAAGCAGGGTTCGGATACGCGCGCGAGTAATCGCCGATGCGCGGCCGCGAATCAGGTAGTCTGCAGCGCCGGTTTCATACACACGGGCTTCGTCTTGGTCCGAGATAGGGTCGCCAATCAGGGCCACGGGTGTGTGACTTTCGGCAGCCATTTGGGCAATCTCTGCCGCTTCGGCCATGACTTCTTGAAAATGGTCGACTGCATTAAGGATGATGAGGTCGGGCATGTGCCCCTGCTCGCGCAAGAGGTTTTTAATCTCAATTGGGCTAACGGGCAAGAGTACGTCAAACTCGTCGCGAATTGGCGACACTACACTCCAGCCGCTTTCGATACTGCTGTGCCCGTACAAGGCGATAATTTGCCGGCGTTTACTGTGCAGTTGGTCGTCGCGAATAATGGCTGAAGGAATAGGTTTGCCTTGTAAAAAGCAGTCGAGTTGTTCGTCGTCGGCAAAGCCGTCAAGGGCAGGCTGGCCACTGCTATGAATGAGTAGCGGAGCGCGAGGTTCACGGTCGCCGTTTTCCCATTCGTCTTGCCAAACGGCAAGGGTCACTTCGTGGCGCTCTTCAATGGATAGCTCGCCGTCTAGCCCTGCAGCAACAATACAGTCGTAAATAACTGCGGTGGCGGAGATATCTTTGCCTTTTTGCCACATGGCCATAAAGAGGCTACGAATCAGCTGAATGGCTTTTTCGGGGTTTAACTCTTGGGCAGCGATAACGCAAAGGGTGGCAAAGCGGCTGTCACAGCGCAGGGGTGGCAGTGCAACGGAAACGTTAGGGGCGCGGCGGCGAACAGTGTAAACGTCGCGAGCCAACTCGGCTTGGCTTTCGGGGGAGGTGTTGTATACGGTGGAGTCAGGTGCGTGCTCGATCAGTTTCCAAGCAACATCAGATGCCTTATTTCGCGCAATAAATTGCTCAAATAACGCAAAGCTAAACGGACAGCTTAAGTCCACATAGGCACTGTGCAACACCATAAAATTCCCTAGTTATATTCACGACCAATTTAAAAATAGCACAGAATAACTATAGGGAAGAACACCAGAAGGTAACGAAGGCTACATTCTGGTGTATTTTGCAAAATAAAGGCGATTAACCTTCTGTTTTTGCGCTTTTAGCTGTTTCGCTACGGGCAGCCTCTTTCAGCTCAGTCAGGCTTGCGTGGCGAACATCGCTACCGCTGGTGAG
Organism: Pontibacterium sp.; assembly: GCA_049603715.1. Taxonomy (GTDB): domain Bacteria; phylum Pseudomonadota; class Gammaproteobacteria; order Pseudomonadales; family Balneatricaceae; genus Pontibacterium. The sequence goes on from JBMYSW010000033.1 coordinate 13,604, forward strand.
GTAGATGATGTGCTCAGCCATGTTACACGCGTGGTCGCCAATACGCTCAAGGCTACGCAGTACCCAAATCACGTTCAGCATTTGCGAAATCGCGCGTGAGTCTTCCATCATGTAAGTGGCAAGTAGGCGCATTGCGCTGCGGTACTCTTGGTCTACGGCTTTGTCGCGTTTAGCAACGTTGTAGGCCATTTCGGCATCGCTACGTGCAAAGGCCGTTAAAACGTCTTTAACCATGGCGCTAACCAGTGTGCCAATGTGGCGAACTTCTTGGTAACCCTTAGGTGACTCGCCCTCTTCAACAAGCTCAATGGCGTGACGTGCGATAGCCGTTGCTTCGTCGCCCATACGCTCTAGGTCGTTGATGGCTTTAGATACAGAGATGATCAGACGAAGGTCGCTTGCAGCCGGTTGACGGCGGGCAATGATGCGGGTGCACTGTTCGTCAATTTCAAGCTGCATGTCGTTGGTTTGCTGGTCTAGCTTGCGGGTTTGATCAGCAAGATCAACATTACTGGTTAAAATTGCTTCAATGGCGTCGGTTACTTGACGCTCTACCACACCACCCATAGTAAGAAGTGAGGTGCGGATTTGCTCTAGCTCGTCGTTAAACTGCTGTGAAATGTGATCGGAGTAGTTATCTTCAAACTGCATGGCTTATCTCCCGTAGCAGGTTGATGGAGGTGAGGGCAGGCATTACCAAACATAGACTAAGGCTCTGAAGGTTCAGAGCCTTAGGGGACTGACAGACATTAACCGTAACGGCCAGTGATGTAGTCTTCGGTTTGCTTCTTCTCTGGGTTTGTAAACAGCGTATCGGTTACACCAAATTCAATCAAATCGCCCATGTACATGAAAGCAGTATAGTCAGAAACACGCGCTGCTTGTTGCATGTTGTGGGTTACGATAGCGATTGTGAAGTCTTTTTTCAGTTCGTGAATCAATTCTTCAATTTTTAGTGTAGAGATTGGGTCAAGCGCAGATGCAGGCTCGTCCAATAGCAATACTTCTGGTTTTACTGCAACCGTACGTGCAATAACCAAACGCTGTTGCTGACCACCGGACATACCCAATGCACTTTCGTGCAAGCGGTCTTTTACTTCGTCCCAAAGGGCCGCAGACTTAAGCGCCCATTCAACAGTTTCGTCAATAACGCGCTTCTTTTTAACGCCTTGAATACGCAAGCCGTAGGCTACGTTTTCGTAAATAGACTTAGGGAATGGGTTGGGCTTTTGGAATACCATGCCCACACGACGACGTAGTTCAGCCACTTCAACGTTACGGTCGTAGATGTTGCTGCCATCAAGAAGGATTTCACCTTGGATGTTACAGCTGTCAACCAAGTCGTTCATGCGGTTAAAGCAACGCAACAAGGTTGATTTACCACAGCCTGAAGGGCCGATAAACGCAGTTACGCGGTTACGTGGAATGGTCATGTTAATGCCGTGTAGCGCTTCTTTATCGCCGTACGACAAGCGAAGATCTTTTACTTCAAGTGCAGTCACTTCGTTTTCGATATTCAATTCGCGGCTTTCGCGCTGCATGCTAGAAATATCAATAGAGTGGGTTTTTTGAGTAGTCATGATAAAACCTTTAACTTTAAATTCTGTGATACAGCGTTACATTTCAAGCGCTTTGAACTTTTCACGTAGGTGGTTACGAATTGCGATGGCTGAGAAGTTCAGCAAGGCAATTACTAGCACCAACAACAAAGCAGTCGCGTATACCAGCGGTCGAGCAGCCTCGACGTTCGGGCTTTGGAAACCAACATCATAGATGTGGAAGCCCAAGTGCATAAATTTCTGATCTAGGTGTAAGAACGGGTAGTTACCGTCTAATGGCAAGCTTGGCGCCAGTTTTACTACACCTACCAACATCAATGGTGCTACCTCACCCGCGGCGCGAGCGATCGCTAGGATGACACCGGTCATCATCGCTGGGCTGGCCATAGGCAGTACAACTTTCCATAGGGTTTCAGCTTTGGTTGCACCCAGTGCCAAAGAGCCTTCGCGCACAGCACGTGGGATACGTGATAGGCCTTCTTCGGTCGCCACGATTACAACAGGCACGGTAAGCAGTGCAAGGGTCAAAGATGCCCACATTAGGCCTGGTGTACCAAAGGTAGGTGCTGGCTTCGCTTCTGGGAAGAAGATGTCATCAATGTGGCCACCGGCAAAGTATACGAAGAAACCTAAACCAAATACGCCGTAAACGATAGACGGTACACCCGCCAAGTTGTTTACCGCAATGCGGATAACGCGAGTGATGAAACCTTGCTTAGCGTATTCACGCAAGTAAACCGCAGCAACTACACCAAATGGCGTTACGATCACAGACATCAGGATAACCATCATCACCGTACCAAAGATGGCAGGGAAGATACCGCCTTCAGTGTTGGCTTCACGTGGCTCGTCTGAGATGAATTCCCAAATCTTTTCGAAGTAGTGACCAATCTTTTGCGTGGTGCTCATGTTGTTTGGTTGAAACGCACGAACCACTTTAGATAGGTTAACTTCAACGATGCGGCCATCGGCGCTTTCGGCCACAAGGGCGTCGCGGTTAGCGGCAGCATAAAGGTCAATTAACTGCTGTTGTAGCACTTCGTAGTCGGCGTTTAGTTGCGCGCGCTCTTGTGCAATAGCAGCGAGTTTTTCAGGGGTATTCTCACCTTTTAGCTCTAGTGAACGCTCTTGCAAACGCAAACGCTCGATACCGTGGTTAATTGCACCAATGGCACCTTTTTCGATCTCTTTGATTTCTTCGTAGAGTTCAAGCGTACGCTCGATACGGTTTTCGAGGTCGTTCCACATGGCAACTGCTTCAGGCGACTTATCGTTACCTGCGTAGCTCGCTACCACTTGGCCGTCTTGCTTAATTTCGCGTAGGAAGGCGTATAGGTTACCCCACTCGCGACGTTCAGCTACAAATAGCATTTCTGGGGTTTCGATGTTCGATAGACGATCATCCAATGCCCACAAAAAGTCTGAGCCTGTTAGGTCGCGGTTACCTACTTTAAGTAGGCTGCGGTCCATAGCTTCAACGCCTTCTGGCACTTCGATACCACTGGTGCGTAGCTGCTCGGCTGGCACAGATTCGGTGTCGACACGCTCACCGGCGATTTTGATGGTGCGTCCACCATCGGTGTAGTCTGCTTGGATAACGTCTGCAGGCCAAAAGTGTACAAGGCCGCGAGCAGCGATTAGGCCAAGCAAGCCTACTACCATAATCATACAAATGGCGACGGCACCGGCGTTTAACCAAACCCAGGGCTCGCCTGACTTTGTCCACTCTTTCAATGAAATTTTCACTGTTTAATCCTCAATTGCTCGTCGTATTACAGGGAGCCATATTTCTTACGTAAATGCTGTCGAACAGTCTCTGCAAGGGTGTTCACCACAAAGGTAAACAAGAAGAGTACAAAGGCTGCTAGGAATAGAATGCGGTAGTGAGTACTGCCGACTTCTGATTCAGGCATTTCAACGGCAATGTTGGCGGCAAGGGTACGCATACCTTCAAAGATGTTGAGGTCCATGATAGGTGTGTTACCGGTCGCCATCAGTACGATCATGGTTTCACCTACGGCACGACCCATACCAATCATCACAGCAGAGAAGATACCAGGGCTCGCTGTTGGCATTACCACACGTGTCAGTGTTTGCCATGGCGTAGCGCCCAATGCCAATGAACCGTAGCTTAGGTGTTTTGGCACCGCGAAGATGGCATCCTCAGTAATCGAGAAGATCGTTGGGATAACCGCAAAGCCCATAGCAACACCTACAACCAAGGCGTTACGCTGGTCGTAAGGAATACCTAGCTCGTTGCTGATCCAGTAACGCATGTCGCCGCCAAAGATCGCTGCTTCCATACCATCAGCCAAGCTAAGTGCTAGCAAGGTAGCAAGGATAACCACAGGTACGAGTAGTACTACGTCCCAGCCTTCTGGGATTAGGTAGCGCACTTTTGATGGTAGGTTTGCCCAAACAAAGGCAAAGGCGATGATAGCCACAGGAATCATCAGCACGGTGAGGAAGATACCGGCAAGGTTAGTTTCCATAAACGGTGCTAACCATAGACCCGCAAGGAAACCTAGAATTACGGTTGGCAGTGCTTCCATTAGCTCGATAAACGGCTTCACTTTACGGCGCATAGCCGGAACCATGAAGTAAGCGGTGTAAATCGCACCACAAATCGCTAACGGCATCGCCAATAGCATGGCGTAGAAAGCGGCCTTAAGGGTACCAAACGCCAGCGGCATTAGGCTGTATTTCGGCTCAAAGTCGTTGTTTGATGCAGATGACTGCCAAATGTAGTCAGGCTCTACGTAGCCTTCGTACCAAACTTCTTCCCACAGTGCAGACCAAGATACTTCTGGGTGCTCGTTATCGATTAACCAGAAGCTTAGTTTGTCACCTTCTTCTAGAAGAAGCGCATTTGAGCGAGGCGCTAGTACAACATGGCCTGACGCTTCGGCAATTTTTTCGCTTAGTACAGTACGGCGTGCCGTGCTGTTAAAGATGCGAAGCTCGCCCTCGGTATCCAGTGTTACGAAGCCTTTACGACGGTGCTCCATTGCAACACTAGTGACAGGTGCATTACCTGTGTCGAACTCACGAATTTTAGTGAGCTTCCACTGGTTTTGATCATCACGTACAAAGAACCATTGGCTCACGGCACCTTTTTCAGTGGATACCATGATTGAGCTACCGCCCAATAGCAGGTCAAAGCCAGTGATGTTGCCGTTGTTGGTTTCAATCACTTGCATTTTTTCCATTGGCTTGCTGCTGCGCAAATCAACGGCTGCAATGCGAGCGTCATTGTCGGCCATTAGCAACCAACGACGATCTGGCGTAAGTAGCTTTTTCGCTGCATCGAAGCTAGGACGGTTTAGGTTGCGTTGATCCACTTCAGCTTCAATTTCACCGGTGATAAAGCTCTCGGTTAGGCTGATTTGTGTTTCAACAACGGCGTTTTCGTTTTGAGTGATGATAGACCACTCTTCGCCTTCGCCGTTGATAACAAAGTGGTTAACGGCTTGGTTTGATACCTCAACCGGCGCTTCGCCGAGAGGGTATTCAATGTAAGGGGTGATAACGCGCTTACCGTCTGGGTAAGTGGCTTTGTAGCTGTGCTTAAACACAGAGACTTCACCGTTGCTGTAGCCCAGTGCAAATGTGCGGCTTGCATCTGATGCAAGGGCAAAGCTTGTCACTGTCGCGCCAGCAGGCACTTGATTGGCCTCTTCGCTAATCACGTCGCCTGTGCGGGTATCAAAGAAGGTAAATGTTCCTTGATCGTCTACACGGAGACCGATCTCAGCCTGTTCTTCCATGGCTAGATAAAGGGTGTTGCCTTTACCTGGCGTTGCGTAGGTTGTCTTTTCTTCGTTCCACGGCTTGATTTCAGCCGAAAAGAACATCGGCGCTACTTCGTACAGTAGGTAGAAGAAAATTAATAGAATCGCGACAATCACGCTGATACCGCCAGTAGCAATAGCTACGCTCGCGGAGCTGTCTTTAAAGCGACGAAGCTTGCGATGACGCTTAGCAGCGGGGGTGTCGAAGTCGAGGTCTGGTGCTATGTTTGAGGTTTCAATACTCATGGCCCGGGAGTCCTGAGGTGTGCTGAAAATATAAGAGGTGCGTAAGATATAACAGAATTATTACCAGTTTGTTACAGCGGCAACTTAAACTGAAAAAGGGGATGCCCCTATGAGGCACCCCCTGCGATATAATCCTTTATATCTTAGATCAGTCTTACATGCCTAGCATCTTCATTTGACGCTCTACCGCTTTCGCTGGTAGTGGGATGTAACCGTCTTTTACAACGACTTCTTGACCTACTTTAGACATCACCATTTTCAAGAACTCACGCTCTAGAGGTGCAAGTGGTTGGCCAGGCTTTTTGTTTACGTAAACCAAAAGCTGACGTGATAGTGGGTAAGAACCGTTAAGAGCGTTAGCAGGTGTTGGAGCTACAAACTTACCGCCTTCTTTCTTAGCAAGTGGTAGAGCGCGAACAGATGCTGTTTTGTAACCGATACCAGAGTAACCGATACCGTTTAGAGAAGTAGAAACAGACTGTACAACAGATGCTGAACCAGGCTGTTCGTTTACGTTGTTTTTGAAGTCGCCTTTACATAGAGCAACTTTCTTGAAGTAACCGTAAGTACCAGATACTGAGTTACGGCCGAAGATTTGTACAGACTTGTCGCCTAGAGCGCCAGCAACACCTGCTTGACCCCATTTCGCGATGTCTGCAGGAGCGCCACACTTACGAGTAGAAGAGAAGATAGCGTCTACTTGTGGGATAGATAGGCCTTCAACTGGGTTGTCTTTGTGTACGAATACAGCAAGAGAGTCGATAGCTACTGCTACAGGAGTAGGCTTGTAACCGTGTTTCTTTTCAAACGCTTCTAGCTCTTTGTCTTTCATTTTACGAGACATAGGGCCGATGTTAGACGTACCTTCAGAAAGCGCTGGAGGAGCTGTAGAAGAACCCGCTGCTTGAATCTGAATGTTTACGTTAGGGTAAAGACGCTTGAACTCTTCAGCCCATAGAGTCATCAAGTTAGCTAGGGTATCAGAACCAACACTTGAAAGGTTACCAGAAACGCCAGAAGCTTTTTGGTATACAGGAAGGTCCTTATCTAGTAGATCAGATGCGCTTGCAGTAAGGCAAGTTGCAGTCATCGCAACGGCTGCAAACAGCTTGTTCATAGCTTTCATTTTTGTCTCCAGGGAGATGAAATATTGAGTTGTTTATTTAAGATGTTGGGCATAATAAGCAGCAAAGATGACACTAATATGACACGGTTTTAAAATTTTCACGCGGGTGGGGCGATGTTTTTGGAACGCAAAAATAGCCTGTTAATTCATGAAAATGTCACGATCTTTGGTTAAAATGACCGCGCCGCGCCATGGCCCACCTATTTTGTTTTTGCTAAGTCGCTGTTTTTAAGGTGTCATTGTAAAGATGTAAGGTGTTTACCTTTATTTCGCCGTTCCTTGCTGGGGATTGGCTTGCACGGCCCTAGGGTAAGTCTTTACTATTGCTTTTATGGGATGACTGCCCAAGGAAAAATAATACAGAGTAAAATAATGATGAATGACGATACCTTATTGCAGCCGCGTGGCGACTTAAGCCTTTGCCTACCTGCGGATGCCTCTTCTACCAATGTATTTGGTGATGTATTTGGTGGCTGGGTTTCTTCCCGTGTGGTGATGGCCGCTGAGTTGTGTGCAGCCAATGTTGCCAAAGGGCGAGTTGCGACGGTTTCTGCCGGAGCGATGGAGTTTATGTCGCCTGTAACCGTTGGCACGGTATTGTCATTTTATACCCGCGTTGAAGAGCTGGGTCGCAGCTCGCTACGTGTGGGCGTTGAAGTTTGGGGCGCAAACCCAGACGGCAGCGAAGTGCGCAAAGTCACAGAGACAGAGTGCGTACAAGTGGCCATTGATGGTCATGGTCATATCCGCTCAATTATGTTTGGCGAAGAGGAGTAGCGCTAGAAAGCCACACGGGTTTGCTTTTTTGGTTTAGTCTTTTATAGAACGGCCGATAGCAAACTTATTGTTGTATTCTAGTGTGGCTTCAGTATGGGGCGTTGAGTACCCCCTCGTAAACCGTAAGCCGGTATAAACTTACTTGGGTGATGCTCAAATTAGGAGACAAATAATGAAGGATTTTACGCTCGAAGAGCAGCTGATGGCCGCCTCGTCGACCAGCAACGAGTTTCACCGAACACAAAAACTGGTGCAGTGTTCTACTGAGAATACAGACGGCGAAAAGCGCACCCGCCTTGTCGAAATGGACAACTTTCGCTTGTGGGAATATATGATGGGCCACAAGCACAACCTCAAAGTTAGCGATATTCAGCCGTGTTTGTGGGTGTACAGCGAAGAGTATGAGCGCAACGAACACCTTTATGCGGGCGCCGCAAACGTGCGCAAAGTAAACCGTATTGTTGTAAGTGTATTTGATGGAGCCTATGGTTTTGTTCACATCATCAACCGCTTTGCGCCCGCCGAAGACACCACTCAATTGATCGAAATTTTAAAAAGCCATTTGCGTTTACGTACCGAGCAAGGTGACGAGTGCGACGTAGAGGTGATGGAAGGCTACTGTGTACAACGCTGGGAGCACGAAGAGCTGCCGCCGTTGATTACCGGACTTTCGTGCTAAAGCTTTCTCATTTTCTATTTTCGTCGCAATAAAAAGCCAGCAATTTGCTGGCTTTTTAGTCTTTAGCGAAGCTGTTACTCAGAGCTAGGCTTAGCCAAGGCGTTCAAGCTTTGCCATACCCAAAATTAGCCACTTGGCACCGTGCGCGTCAAAGTTAATGTGAATGCGGGCGTTGTGGCCTTCGCCTTCGCAATTTAACACTGTGCCTTCTTCAAACTTCTTGTGCCAAACCCGTTCGCCAATGTTGGGCATGGCAGTACCTTGGTTGGCCTGGTTAAGCATATGGCCCACAGGGCTGCTCTCGGTGCTTTGATAAGGGCGACGAATGCTGGCGTTGAGGCGCACTTCCTCAATAAGGTTTTCAGGAATCTCCCGTAAAAAGCGAGACGCACGGTTATAGGTTTCTTGGCCGTGTAAACGACGAGACTCTGCGTGGGTGACGTAGAGTTTTTTCATTGCACGTGTAATGCCGACATAACAAAGGCGACGTTCTTCTTCCATTCGGCCCGGCTCATCTGCCGACATTTTGTGTGGGAACAAACCTTCTTCCATACCCACCAAAAACACCTGCGAAAACTCCAGACCCTTGGCTGAGTGCAATGTCATTAGCTGCACACTGTCTTGATGTTCGTCGGCTTGCGCGTCACCGGCATCCAGTGCTGCTTGATCCAAGAAGGCCGCGAGTGGGGTGGTGTTTTCATCGAGCTGTTCTTCCCACTGGCTTAAAAACTGTTTAGCGGCGTTAGAAAGCTCGGCCAAGTTCTCAAGGCGCGACTGAGCTTTTTCGCCTTTTTCTTTTTCGTGGTGACCAATTAAGCCCGAGGCTTGAATCACATGCTCAACCTGATCGTTAAGCTCTAAGCCTTCGGTATCTTTTGCCAGCTTATTAATAAGGCTTAAAAAGGCGATAAGTGCATTGGTGGCACGGCCGGGTAGTTTATCGAGTGAGACCACCTCGTTAGCGGCACGCCACATAGAGATGCCTTCGATACGGGCGTGTTCGCGCACAATATCAATGGTGCGAGTGCCAATGCCGCGAGTCGGCACGTTAATAATACGCTCAATGGCGGTGTCGTCTTCGCGATTGGTCAGTAAGCGAAGGTAGGCAAGGGCGTTTTTGATTTCGAGGCGGTCATAAAAGCGTTGGCCGCCATAAATGCGATAAGGCATACCGGCACGAATCAGTGCTTCCTCGAGCACACGAGACTGGGCGTTGGAGCGATACAAAATGGCATTTTCGAGTCGCTGCTGACCTTCATCGACGCTGGCTTGAATACGATCGACCACAAAGCGAGCTTCGTCTTGCTCGTTAAAGGCAGAATAAAGCGAAATGGCCTCGCCATCGCCTGCGTCGGTGCGCAGCTCTTTACCTAAACGGCCTTGGTTGTTGCGAATAACGGCGTTAGCGGCTTCCAAAATGGTACGCGTGGAGCGGTAGTTTTGCTCTAGCCGAACCGTCATTGCGCCCGGAAAGTGCTGGTTAAGGTTTTGAATATTCTCAATTTTTGCGCCACGCCAGCCATAAATAGACTGGTCGTCGTCGCCCACGGCCATCAGCTTGCCTTCGTTACCAGCAAGTAGTCGCAACCAGCCGTATTGAATAGCGTTGGTGTCTTGAAACTCGTCGACCAAAATGTAGCGGAAGCGCTCTTGGTAATGGGCTAATAGGTTAGGGCGTCTGTCGCGAAGCAATTCTAGGGCGCGTAATAGCAGCTCGCCAAAGTCGATCATGCCGCCACGTTCACAGGCTTCTTCGTAGGCCGAGTACATGTTGAGCATGGTGCGATCAAAAGGGTCGTTACTTGGCTCAATGTGAGCCGCGCGTAAGCCTTCGTCTTTTTGTGAGTTGATGTACCACTGAAATTGGCGAGCAGGCCAGCGGTTATCGTCCAAGTTCATTTCTTTTGATAGGCGCTTAATCAAACGAATTTGGTCGTCACTGTCCATAATTTGGAAGTTTTGCGTGAGGCCGGCATCTTGCCAGTGAGCTCGCAACAAACGGTGAGCCAAGCCGTGGAAGGTGCCTACCCACATGCCATTAGGGTTAATGCCCAAGAGTGACTCGATACGCCCGCGCATTTCGCGAGCGGCCTTATTGGTAAAGGTCACCGCCATAATGGAGTAAGGTGACATGTTTTCGGCTTGGATGAGCCACGCAATACGATGTACCAACACCCGTGTTTTGCCCGAGCCTGCGCCAGCCAGCACCAACATGTTTTGCACCGGTGCAGTAACAGCTTCGCGCTGCGCGTCGTTTAGGGAATCGATAATTGCGGTTACATCCATCACTCAAAGCCTTGTTTGATTGCTGATATCAAAAGTGCCGCAAGCGATGAGGGCCAATAAAGGCGATGGCAGCGGCAAGGGTTGTATGGAGTATACCCTAGGTCTCCGCTGCTGCTAAGGGAAAGGTGGTTAAATATCCAGTAGTATTTCGGCAGGGTGATCGACGCGATATTGCAAAATGCGCTTCATCGCATCTGGGTCTAGAATCTTAATTTCGCCACTGGCACGCATCGACTGCCCAATACCCAAGGTAGGAATAAGGCGAGATAGCCAAAAGCGCATGGCCGCCGTGCGAACCAGCGTTGGCCAAAGGGCTGTTTCGTCTTGGGTAAAGGGGCGCACCTGATGGTAAGCGGCTAGTAACGCTTGCTCGCGAGCTGGATCAATCTTGCCTTCGCTATCGCTACACCAATCGTTGGCGACAATAGCCAAGTCGTAAAGCATGTAACCCGTGGCGGCATTATAGATATCTAAAATGGCTGACAGTTTATCGCCAATAAAGAGGGCATTGTCGTGAAACAAGTCGCCGTGCATGGTGGTCACAGGCAAGTCAAAGCCTTGCTCGCGTAGCCAGTCAAACTTAGCGACTTCATCTAACAAGAGCTTGCCATCGGCTGCAGGCAGCTTCGCCGCTGCTTGTGGGCCATACTCACGCCACCACAACACACCGCGGTGCGCTTGGCGCTGCTCCGGAAAGTCTTGAGCGGCAATATGAAAGCGGGCCAAACCCTCGGCAATTTCGGCGCAGTGTACGGGGGTAATGGTGTCTTTATCAAGGTGAGCGCCCGAAAACTTAGGCTGCAACATGGCCGGCTTACCTTGAATATCGAGTTGCGCTTTGCCTTCGCGGTTTTTAATACCGTAAGGCACGGCAACGCCTTTGGCGTCGAGGCTTTGGCCAAAGTGAATAAAGTAAGGCAGCTCGTCTTTGCTTAGCTCTTCAAAAATAGTCAGTACATAGTCCGTGGTGGTGCCTTGATGCTCAAGGGTAACGAAGTAGTTAGTATTTTCGATTCCCCCCTGAATGCCTTTTAAGGCCACTGCTGTGCCAAGGTCGTAATCGGCCAATAACAGGTTGAGTTCATCAAGAGTGATCGCAGTGTATACAGCCACAGGTTTGCTTCCATTAATAAAGAGTTACTGGGCCATTATGGACTGATTGAGCAAGGACTTGAATTGGTTTTTATGGGCGTGACCATTATGATGGAGCCCAAATTTTACGTTTTTCGCCAGCATTGGAGCCTCAGTTATGAGCGACACCCCGTCTCCCCTTATTTTAGTGGATGGTTCTTCTTACCTTTACCGTGCGTTTTTTGCCTCGCAACGAGCCGATTTAAGAACCCAAGACGGGCAGCCCACGGGGGCGATTCGCGTCATTACCTCTATGCTGCGCAGTTTGGTTCGCCAATATCCGCAAAGCCCTGTTGTAGTGGTGTTTGATGCCAAAGGCAAAACCTTCCGCGACGATATTTACACCGAATACAAAGCCAACCGCCCATCCATGCCTGATGACTTGCGTGCACAAGTCGAGCCTGTGCACGCCATTGTGAAGGCGATGGGTTTACCGCTCTTGTGCGTCGAAGGCGTTGAGGCTGACGATGTGATTGGTACGCTCTCATGCGAAGCAAGCTCAAAAGGCATTAACACCATTATCTCTACGGGCGATAAAGACATGGCCCAATTGGTGGATGAGCATGTGAGCTTGATCAACACCATGAACGATACCCACCTTGATGTTGAAGGTATTAAAGAAAAGTACGGCTTTGGCCCCGAGTTAATTATCGACTACCTCGCACTTATGGGCGATAAAGTCGATAACATTCCGGGTGTGCCGGGTGTAGGCGAAAAATCGGCAGTCGCGCTTTTACAGGGTATTGGTGGCCTCAAAGACCTGTACGAAAACCTAGATGACATTGCAGCGCTTGGCTTTCGTGGCTCTAAAACCATGGCGAAAAAGCTGGTTGAAAACAAAGAGGCTGCAGAGCTTTCTTATGTGCTAGCGACCATCAAAACCGACGTGGAAGTCGGTGTGCCCGTCGAGAGCTTTGAGCCGCCTAAGCAAGATGTTGAAGCGCTGCGTGAACTTTACACTCAGTTTGAGTTTAAAAGCTGGATTGCAGCCCTTGGCCAAGGCAACGCCAGTGCCGATGCCGCACCAGAACAGCCTAGCGCGCCAGCCATTGAGGCCAAATACGAAACCATTTTGGAGCAAGCCGACTTAGATGCGTGGCTCGAAAAGCTTAAGCAAGCGGATGTGTTTGCTTTTGATACCGAAACCACCAGCCTCAACTACATGGAAGCCCAAATAGTGGGTGTCTCGTTTGCGGTTGAGGCAGGTCATGCCGCTTATGTTCCATTGGCACACGACTACATGGGCGCACCGACTCAGCTTGATCGCGACAGTGTATTGGCGCAGCTTAAGCCGATCCTCGAATCCACTGAAAAGAAAGTTGTGGGCCAGCACCTCAAATACGACATGAACGTTTTGGCGAACTACGACATCGCCATTAACGGTATTGCCGCCGACACCATGCTTGAGTCTTACGTGCTCAACTCCACCGCGACTCGCCATGATATGGACAGTCTTGCGCTGAAGTACTTGGGTGTCGAAACCACAAGTTTTGAAGCCATTGCGGGCAAAGGTAAAAAGCAGCTGACCTTTAACCAAATTGAGCTAGAGCAAGCTGCGCCTTACGCCGCCGAAGATGCTGACATTACCTTGCGTTTACATCAGGTGCTGTCAAAGCAACTGGAGGAGTCGCCAAAGCTGCAAGCTTTGCTTAATGACCTAGAGTTGCCCTTGGTGCCTGTGTTGTCGGCCATTGAACGCAACGGTGCCAAAGTCGACGCCAAAATGCTGGGCGAGCAAAGCCAAGAAATTGCCGAGCGTTTGGTTGAGCTTGAAAAAGCGGCACACGACGAAGCAGGCGCGCCATTTAACTTAGGCTCGCCTAAACAGCTGCAAGAGATTCTATTTAACCAGTTGGGCCTTCGTGTGGTGAAGAAAACACCTAAGGGTGCACCGTCAACGGCTGAAGAAGTGCTAGAAGAGCTCGCTTTAGAGCATCCGCTGCCTAAGCTGATTCTAGAAAACCGTGGCCTAAGCAAGCTTAAGTCGACCTACACCGACAAGCTGCCGCAAATGATCGCGCCGTCCACGGGCCGTATTCATACGTCTTATCATCAGGCGGTAACCGCTACTGGCCGTTTGTCTTCGACTGATCCTAACTTGCAAAACATTCCAGTGCGCACGGCGGAAGGCCGTCGTATTCGTCACGCCTTTGTCGCGCCAGAGGGCTACACCATTGTCGCAGCCGACTACTCGCAAATTGAGCTGCGCATTATGGCGCACCTTTCAAAAGATGCAGGCTTGGTGGGCGCTTTTGGTAACGGTGATGATGTCCACAAAGCCACAGCGGCTGAAGTGTTTGGTGTTTCGGTAGACGAGGTGTCGTCTGAGCAACGCCGTCGTGCTAAGGCTATTAACTTTGGTTTGATTTACGGCATGTCGGCCTTTGGTTTGGGCAAACAGTTGGGCGTCGGCCGAAACGAAGCACAAGCCTATGTCGATCACTACTTTAAAACCTACCCAGGTGTCGAAAACTACATGAACGACACCCGCGCTTTGGCCAAAGAGCAAGGCTATGTAGAAACCATTTACGGCCGTCGACTCTACTTGCCAGACATTAACGCCAAAAATGCCATGCGTCGCCAAGGGGCGGAGCGTACGGCGATTAACGCGCCGATGCAGGGCAGTGCCGCAGACATTATTAAGCGCGCGATGCTGGCTGTTGATCAGTGGCTAAAAGAGGGTGAGATGGACGCCAAAATGATCATGCAGGTGCACGATGAATTGGTGTTTGAGGTTAAAACCGAGCAGCTTGAAGCCTTTAGCGACAGGGTGAAAGAGGTGATGCAAAGCGCCGCCAGCCTTGATGTGCCGCTAATTGTTGATGTAGGTCATGGGGATAACTGGGAGCAGGCGCACTAAGCGCCCGCCTGTGCTAACGTGATCCCGATTATTCTGGATCGCGTAATAACCATTGACTGAGCTGACGCTGCAAGGTGTCCACACCCTGCTTTTTGAGGGCCGAAAACACCTGCACCGTTACCTTATCGCCAAGCTGGGCGCTAAGGTCGCGTTTGAGCTTCAGCTTGGTGGCTTCCGCAGGGCCTTTTTTGAGTTTATCGGCTTTGGTGAGAAGTACGTGCAATGGCACACCTGTGCTTTCGCACCAACTGACCATCATCTCGTCAAACTCTTTCATGGGGTGGCGAATATCCATCACCAGCACCACGCCCTGTAAGCATTCGCGCTTTTGCAGATACTCGTCGAGGTGACGCTGCCAGTGACGCTTCATCTCCAGTGGTACCTTGGCATAACCGTAGCCAGGCAAGTCCACAAGGCGACAGCCGCTCACATTCAAGTCAAAAAAGTTGATGAGCTGTGTGCGGCCGGGTGTTTTAGAAATACGCGCTAGCTTTGAATTATTGGTGAGCGCGTTAATCGCACTCGACTTTCCTGCATTAGAGCGACCAGCAAAGGCCACCTCGGCACCTGTGTCTTCAGGGCATTGGTGCAGTTTGGCAGCACTGGTAGAGAATACAGCGCTGTTAAAATGAATTGCGTGTGCGTCGGTGGTCATAAGCCTATGTCATTCGTATGGGTCAGGGGTTTGCCCTTTCCAGTTTAATTTGTAGTTCGATAACGATTGCACCAAATTTTACCTGTGATAATCAAAAGGCTCTAGTATCACAGGCAAGTGAGGTTAAGCAGGCCGTGTTTTTTGCATAGAGTTGCAGGCAGGCCGGCTGAAAACAAATAACGAAGAGTCTGGGTTATCCTATGAATAAACTAACGATTAGCCTACTACTGGCCCTCAGTGCGTCAAGTGTTGCATTTGCTGGCGGTGATGCCGCAGCCGGAAAATCAAAAGCGCTCGTCTGTGGTGCATGTCACGGTGCCGATGGTAACAGTGCAATGGCCACTTTCCCTAAGCTTGCGGGGCAAACTGCACCCTATTTGGTTAAACAGCTGAAAGAAATTAAGTCAGGTACGCGACCAGTAGTGGAAATGACCGGCCTCCTAGATGCGATGAGCGACCAAGACCTCGCCGATATTGCTGCGTTTTACGCCGAGCAGCCGCTGGTGGGCGGCAAGGCAGACCCAGCACTGGTTGAGACTGGGCAGCTTATTTACCGTGCTGGTATTGCCGCTAAGGGGGTTGCAGCCTGTACAGCGTGTCATGGCCCGCAAGGAAAAGGCATGAATGCTGCAAGCTTTCCGGCGGTGGGTGGTCAACACGCGGCTTACATCGAAAAGCAATTGCTTTCTTTCCGTAAAGGCGAGCGTGCCAACGACCCTAATGCTATGATGCGGGACATTGCCGCCAAGTTAAGTGACGCTGAAATTAAAGCTGTGGCCAGCTACATGCAGGGCCTTTACTAAACCAGCATTCAGTTACAGTTAACGATGGGCAGCTTAGGCTGCCTTTTTTGTGGGCGCTCGATCATGGAGCCTGGTTACCTTTCGGGTTTATTAAAGAAGTATTGGAGAAACTTAGTATGCTTAAAAAACTTGGGTTGGCGCTTGTCGCTCTAACATTACCTTTTCTTGCACAAGCCGCTGAGCCTTTTGTTGAAGGTCAGCATTACTTCGAAATCGACACGCCGGTGCGCACGATTGACCAAAGTAAAATCGAAGTGGTAGAGATGTTTGGTTACCCTTGCCCACACTGTAATGCCTTTGAGCCTTTCATTGAGCATTGGGATAAGAGCCGTGCAGAAGACGTTAACTTTGTGCGCATTCCCGTCGTATTTAGCAAGAGCTGGGAGCCAATGGCTCGCGCGTACTATGTTTCTGAGCTAATGGGCACCCTCGACAAAACTCACGCGCCAACTTTCCATGCCATGCACGTAGAGCGTAAGCGTTTTGTTAACGAAGCGCAGCTAGGCGACTTTTACGCTAGCCTTGGCGTGGATAAAGATAAGTTCATGAAAAACTACAAGTCGTTTGCGGTTAACATGAAGCTTAACCAAGGTGGTGCAAAAATGCGTGGTTACGGCATTACAGGCGTACCTTCTATGGTTGTAAACGGCAAATACCGTGTGACTGCACAGTCTGCAGGCGATCAAAAGAAAATGCTTGAAGTCGTTAACTACCTTGTCGAAAAAGAGCGTAACGCGCAGTAAATTGATCCTGCTTTGACAAGCCAAGCGTAATACTTGTGCCGCCATTCAGTCGAATGCGATAGAATGGCGGCTTTATTTTTATTTGGACGCTTGCTTTAGAGGTAGACGTTGGCGTGAAAGGCCTATTTCGCAGTCTCAAAATTCTACGCATCATTCTTAAATACCGACTCGATACATTAATACCCTCGCAACACTTGCCTTGGTATGTGCGTGTGTTGATGAGTGTGGTATTCCTTCGCTTTATCTTTCCAGAGCGCCGCCCTCGTGCCGAGCGCCTACGCAAAACCCTCGAAGACCTTGGCCCTGTATTCATCAAGTTTGGTCAAACCCTGTCGACACGTCGTGACTTATTACCAGACGACATTGCAGACGAATTGGCAAAGCTGCAAGACAAAGTACCTGCGTTTGATGGCCAGCAAGCTAAACAACTTATCGAAAAGTCACTGGGCGAGCCGGTAGAGCAGGTATTTAAGTCGTTTGATACCCAGCCGCTGGCGTCAGCATCAGTTGCGCAAGTACATGCAGCCACACTTAAGTCAGGCCAAACTGTTGTGGTGAAGGTGGTTCGCCCTGGCATTCATAAAGTGATTCGCCAAGATATGGCGCTGCTGTATATGTTGGCCGAGTTGCTTCAGTCTGTGTGGTCTGAAGGCAAGCGCCTTCGCCCCGTAGAGGTTGTAGAAGAATACGAGCAAACCATTTTTGATGAGTTAGACCTGCGCAAAGAAGCAGCGAATGCGTCGCAGCTACGTCGTAACTTTTGTGACTCAGAGATGTTATATGTTCCAGAGGTTTACTGGGACTACACCCGCGCCAACGTATTGGTACTAGAGCGCATTTACGGCATCCCCGTAGCGGATGTTGCCGCATTACATCGCCAAAACACCGATATGAAGCTGTTGGCCGAGCGGGGCGTAGAGATCTTCTTTACGCAAGTGTTTCGCGATAGCTTCTTTCATGCTGATATGCATCCGGGCAATATTTTTGTCTCAGAGGTTAACCCAGACTCGCCACAATACATCGCCATAGACTTTGGCATTGTGGGTTCTTTAACACCCGAAGATCAGAGCTATTTAGCGCGTAACCTCTTGGCGTTTTTTCAGCGCGACTATCGGCTGGTGGCGCAGTTACATGTGGACTCAGGGTGGGTGCCACCCGAAACCAATGTAGACGCGTTTGAAACCGCAATTCGCAGTGTCTGTGAGCCTATTTTTGAAAAACCGCTCAAAGAGATCTCCTTTGGTATGGTGTTGCTCGGGTTGTTCCAAACCGCGCGACGCTTTCATATGGAAGTTCAGCCTCAGCTCGTGCTGCTGCAAAAAACACTGCTTAATATCGAAGGTCTAGGGCGACAGCTGTATCCAGAGTTAGACTTGTGGCAAACGGGTAAACCCTTTTTAGAGCGCTGGATGAAAGAGCGTATGGGGCCAAAAGGTGCCTACGCCGCGATTAAACAGCAATCACCAGATTGGTTAGAAAAGCTGCCTCAGGTACCGCAGTTGGCATTTGACGCCCTGTCACAAGTGCGTAATATAGAGGCCAATCGTCAAAAGCAGCAGCAAGCATTACTTGAGGCGCAAGCCAAAGCCGCGGCATCTGGCCGCCGTCGTTGGGCGGTAGCCGCACTTGCTGCAGGTGCCGCGTGGCTAGTAGCCTCGCCTGAAAACAGCCAAATGGTTGCAGAGCTACCCGCGCTCACTTGGTTGTTAGCTGCAGCTGGATTTATTTATTTTGTAAAACGTTAGCACTCGCTAAGGGTGTGACAGAAAAGGTATAACAATGTCTGATCAATGGTTAGATGACATTAAATGGAATGAAGCGGGCCTTGTGCCTGCAATAGCACAAGACTACAAAACCGGTCGTGTGCTGATGGTCGCGTGGATGAATCGCGAGTCACTTAAACTTACCGTAGAAGAGCAGCGCGCCGTCTATTGGTCGCGTTCGCGTCAAAAGCTATGGAAGAAAGGCGAAGAGTCTGGTCATATTCAACGCCTACACGAAATTCGCCTCGACTGTGATGCCGATGTAATAACCATGCAAGTAGAGCAGCTAGGTGGAATGGCCTGCCATACGGGTCGCGAAAGCTGCTTCTATCGCGTGTTTGAAGACGGTGAATGGAAAACCGTTGATGCAGTCATCAAAGATCCATCGGCCATCTACAACAAATAACGGGTTAGTTATGTCAAATACAGAACAAACAAACGTCCAAGTTGGTAGAGTCTTGTCACAATTGGGTGATATTCTCGAGGCACGTAAAAACGCATCAGCAGACACGTCCTATGTTGCGAGCCTACATACAAAGGGTTTGAACAAAATCCTAGAAAAAGTAGGCGAAGAAAGCGTAGAAGCTATTATTGCTGCAAAAGATGCTAAGACATCCGGCGATAACAGCGACCTAATCTACGAAACAGCAGACTTGTGGTTTCATAGCCTCGTGATGCTCTCGCATCTGGGCGAGTCACCTGAAGCGGTTATTAATGAACTCGCGCGTCGTTTTGACCTTTCGGGTTTAGAAGAAAAAGCACAGCGCACGAAATAAAGCGGTGGGTAGCGTTCGCAATCAGTGTGAACCACCCAGCCCTTAAAGCATGGAGAAGAACAATGGGTTTAGGCGGCATTAGCATTTGGCAATTACTGATCATCGCAGTCATTGTGGCCTTACTATTCGGTACAAAAAAGCTTCGCGGCATGGGCGGCGACTTGGGTGGTGCCATTAAAGGCTTTAAAAAAGCAGTCAGCGAAGGCGAAACTGAATCTACCGATAAAAAAACCTTAAACAAAGACGACGCAACCTTTGACCAAGCGACGGCTGCTAAGGTTGAACAGCCGACTGAAACCAAGTCTGACAAGTAATCTGGCTTAGGCAGTTATCATGTTTGATATTGGCTTTGCCGAACTTCTGATTATCGGTGTCGTAGCACTGGTTGTGCTCGGCCCTGAGCGCTTGCCTGTGGCCGCCCGTACAGCGGGCTTATGGATTGGTCGTATACGTCGTTCCGTCAGTAATATTCAGAGTGAAATCTCTGAAGAGCTTCGCGCAGAAGAGTTGCGTCGAGATATTGCCGTGAGCAAAAAGCAGCTCGACGACGAGCTCACCGAAATGCGTCAGCCCTTTATTCCTACAACAGCACCCGCGCAAACGCCAACGGCAAGTGAGCCAGCAACAGAAAGCGCAGTGACTCAGCTAAGTGCTGAAGCCGAAACCGCTGGCAACACGCCCACCACCTCCGCCGTAGCGCCTGAAAACGAGAAACCAAAAGATAGCCCATGAGCCACGAGTCCCACGCGAACGATCAGCCGTTGATCTCTCACCTGTTAGAACTACGTCAGCGCCTTATGCGTGTGCTCTTGGTGATCTTTGTTTTGTTTCTGGGGTTGTTCTACTACTCGCAAGAGCTTTACACCTATGTGTCGGCACCTTTAACGGCTTTTTTGCCCGAAGGTACCAGCATGATCGCCACCGATGTGACCTCGCCATTCTTTACGCCTTTTAAGTTGGCTATGGTGGCTGCGGTTGTATTAGCCATGCCGTTCATTCTGCAGCAAATATGGGCCTTCGTATCACCGGGCTTATATGCAAAAGAAAAACGTTTTGCTGTGCCTCTCATTACATCAAGCATTGTGCTTTTTTATGCGGGTATAGCCTTTGCTTACTACGTAGTGTTTCCAATCATATTTGGATTCTTTACCAGTGTGGCGCCCGAGAATGTCGATGTAATGACCGACATCAGCAGCTATCTCAACTTTGTATTAAAGATCTTCCTTGCCTTTGGTGTGGTGTTCGAGATTCCAATCGCGACTCTTTTACTTATTTGGTCAGGCGCAACCACTGCACAATCACTGTCTGAAAAGCGTGCTTATGTACTTGTTGGCTGTTTTGTTATCGGTATGTTATTAACGCCACCCGATATCATTTCACAAAGCTTGTTAGCGATTCCTATGTGGATGCTATTTGAGTTAGGTATATTGATGGGCCGTTTATTGCCTCGCAGTGAAGACTCTGCAGAAGAAGACGCTTCAGCGGTATAAGCAGTTATCGTTATTCTTTTAATGTTGCCTCATTGCTAATGTCGCACCTATTTCTATAAAGCCCTGCTCTGCTGGGCTTTTTTGTGCGTTTTTTAAGCGATTTGGGCTGGCGTCTGTATATTAGTTAACCAATTGAAATTATTTAAAATTAATTTCATAAAAGGGGTTGCAACCCTGTCAGATTCGCGTAATATTCTCGTCCTCGCTTGAGACAACAAACAACGCTTCGCAGCGCTGAGTACTC
>JBMYSW010000034.1:0-30914 GCA_049603715.1 Pontibacterium sp.
ACCGACACGAGGATTTTCAATCCTCTGCTCTACCGACTGAGCTATCTGGGCAACAGGGCGCTATTAAACACTGCAAAAATAAAAGAGTCAAACATTTATCTTACTGGCCGATAGACAAGTTAACTGAATAAATTCAAAAGCTTGATTCCGTGGGGCTAGCGCATTCTAATAGGCCCCGTTGATTAACCAAGGGTATGTGGCGGTCGCATGTTCAAATTTGCTCTTCCATTTCTTAACCGCAAGTCTGAACCAAAAGGGTTGGCGTCTCTCGCGTTGACGGATGACGGCATCGCGCTGGCCTATGTGAATAGCGCCAATGGTGAGCCAGTGCTTGAGCAGTGTGCCTTTTATGATACGGCTGAGCCACTGTCCTCTCATAACGAGATTCATCAACTGGTCGCTAAGCTTAAGCTTGAAGGAACCCCAACGGTAATAGTGTTGCCACAACCGAGTTATCAGCTATTACTGGTTGATGCGCCCGATGTTCCCGCAAATGAGATTCCTGAGGCGTTACGTTGGCGTGTGAAGGACTTAGTCAGCTTCGATATTGAAACAGCCCGTATCGATTATGTTGAGCTGCCCGAGGATGCTTATCGCAGCCGCTCTGACATGATGTATGCCGTAGTCGCTGAAGAGAGTTATTTAAAGCGCTTGGCTGAGTTCACAGAAGCTGTAGGGCTGGAACCGTATGCGATTGATATTCCAGAACTTGTGTTGCTTAATTTAATGGCACCCATTGCCCAAGATGAAACCGGGCAAGGCCTATTTTTGACTTCCTCGCCGTCAAGCTCCATCAACTTGTTATCGAGCCAAGCATTGTACTTTACGCGTTCTCTGTCTTACGACGTAAAGCAGGCCGTGTTTAACCCCAGCATGACAGCGGCCTCTTCAGTGCTCGAACTGCAACGTTCTCTTGATTATTACGAAAGCCAAGTGGGCAAGCCCCCATGCGTTAAGCTTCATGTATTGCCGATGCAAGAAGAGGACAGCCCCCTATTAACGGAGCTTTCCAACAGCTTACCGTTGGAAGTGGTTAGTGTGGATCTCAATGAGTTAATTCAGGTGAAGCCGGAGCTCGACCTGAATCTATCATTGCAGCAACAATGCCTTTTAGCCGTCATGGGGGCGTTTCGCCCTGTGGCAAGTGAGTAGCCGCCGATGAAGCAAAGGATCAACCTATTACCGGAGCGAGAAGCGACCAAGCGCGAGATCAGCAGCTTGGCGCTCACCTGTGCTGTACTGGCAAGCATACTGCTGGTCTTGATTGTGGGGAGTGTTTACCTTCATAGCCACGCTGCGTCACGAGCACAGGAACTGGCGTCTGTTCAAGCGACATTGGATACACTGCCCGCAAAAATTGAGGCGCTAGAGGCTGAGCGCAGAGCGGTGACGGCATCGCCTACATTGCTTCGTCAGCAAGATGTGCTGTTAGAGCGAATTGATAGCCAGCGCCAACTCTCAGAGTTGGTTAACGAGTTAGACCTTGATCGCTACCACAGCATGTCTAACTACTTGTTGGATATGGCGAATGCGACGGTTCAAGATGCTTGGCTGACACGCATACGCATTGATGTAGTGGCGCAAACCGCCTTTTTAGAAGGGAGTGCGAATGACCCGAGTCGCGTACCTGCCTTGATCGAGAGCCTTGTTAGCACTCAGGCGTTTTCAAGCTTTGGTGTGAGTGAGTTTGAAGTGGCTCAAACAGAGCGATTACATCGCTTCTTTTTAACTGCATCACTTAAGGAGAAGGATGGTGACTAATCAATGGACTAAGGCTTGTGCGACATGGGATGCCTTTAGCCGTCGTGAGCAGTGGTTATTAAGTGCGACGGTCGTGGCTTTACCATTGGCGTTGCTGTTTGTATTGGTGATTGAGCCTGCGTTGAATACGTTGGACGGTATGGATCAAAAAATTGCCATGGCACAACAAGAAGTTGAGTCACAGCAAGTGATCATTCGGGCGTTAGAGAGCGCTAAAAAGCCAAACCCAGACGCAACGGCTCGGCAAGAAATAGAGCAGCTTGCCAATCGCCTAAATTCAGTGCAACGAGAGATCAGTGAATTTAGTGACCGTCTATTATCACCTTCGCAAATGCTGGTCCTATTAAAAACCGTGTTGGCACAGCAAAAAGATCTTAAGGTGCTATCGGCAAAAAGCCTACCGGTGACACCTGTGTTTGCAAAACAGATGCCGAGCCTAGTAACAAAAGTGAATGAAACAGCACGTCGCCAGCTGCCGCGAGGCATTCCAAGCAATGTTGAACTGACGAGTAGAGCTCAGGCGGCATCACCAGCGGACGTAACGCAAAAGGCGTTAGTGTATAAACATGCGTTTGAAATTGAGCTTGAAGGTAGCTATCAGGCGCTATACTTATACTTACGAGCACTCGAAGCCTTAGACGACGGTTTCTTCTTTGAGTATCTAGAGTACACAGCGGATGCGTACCCTACAGGTAAAATTTTATTGAGGGTGCATACCCTAAGTATTGATGAGGGTTGGATTGGTGCGTAGCTTACTGATGGTTATCTGCTTATGCTTGCCTTGGGCTAGCGCCCACACAATGGAGCTGCCTGCAGATCCTACGCGGCCAACGAATCACGTCAAAAAGGAACAAGCCACCGTTAAGCGCGTGGTAAAGAGTTACACTGTTAACTACATCAAGCAATCGCCTGCGGGGAGTACCGCGATGGTCAACGGCGTGGTGGTTAAGCCGGGTCAGTGGGTACAAGGGGCTTATGTAAAAGCCATTACCGGCGACCAAGTAGTGTTGCGTGTATCGGGACGAACAAGGGTTCTGAGCTTAGGCTCGAGCGCTGGGTTCAAAAAACAGATTAAGGAATAGCCAAATGATCAAGCCTTATGTCGTTTCTGGACTACTCATAACCAGCCTTGTGTTGGCCGGCTGTTCAAGTCAGCAGCTCACGGCACCAGATACCCAAGTAGCGGACGAAAGCATCGCTGAGCTAGAAGCTGCGGTTGCCTCACGCAAGGCGTCAACTGAGGCAGAGTCAGTGCCTGCGACACCTTTGGTAGATGACCTACTCATGCCGCCTCTAGAAGTGGTTGAAACCCAAGTGGAAGAGCCGCGGTTTGATGTTTCTGCGCAAGATGTAAATGCCAAAGACTTTTTCATGGGGCTGGTGCAAGGCACGAGCTACAACATGATGGTGCACCCAGAGGTGCAAGGCCAAATTTCCGTTCGTCTCAAGCAAGTTTCCGTTGATGAAGTAATGCAAGCCATGCGCAATGTGTATGGCTTTGAGTTTTCTCGTCAGGGCAATCTTTATCAAGTGGTGCCTGCGAGTCTGCAAACCGAAATTTTTTATGTTAACTACCTCGATGTCGTTCGTGAGGGTAGCTCAGATACACAAGTGAGCGCTGGTTCGGTTAAAGACGTGGGCAGCAGCGATAGCGACACCGAATCCAGTGGTAGTTCGTTGGTAGGTACGCGTATTAGCACCCAAACCAATACCAACTTTTGGAGCACCCTAGAAACACACCTGCAAAGCCTAGTGAGTGGCGAAGGCCGCCAAGTGGTGGTGGCGCCGATGACAGGTATGGTGATTGCCCGTGGCTTGCCAAGCGAGCTGGCTATGGTGCGAGAGTACCTCGGCCAAGCCGAGACTATTTTGCACCGCCAAGTGGTGCTGGAAGCGAAGATCTTAGAAATTACCCTTAATGACCGTTTTCAAGCGGGCGTAAACTGGTCTGCTTTGTCTGAACGCAGTAATGGTGACTCGATCAGCTTAGAACAAGTGTCTTCGTCGATTGTTGCAGACGGCTTGGGCGGCATTTTTCGTACATCCCTTGATTTAAACGACTTCTCAGCGGTGATTGAGCTGCTTGGTAGCCAAGGCGATGTACAAGTGCTTTCGAGCCCGCGTGTATCGACCGTGAACAACCAAAAAGCGGTGATTAAGGTCGGTACTGATGAGTTTTTCGTGACAGATATCGAAACCACAACCGTTTCGGGTGATAGCACAACTACTACACCTTCGGTTGAGTTGACGCCTTTCTTCTCTGGTATTGCGTTGGATGTGACGCCGCAAATCAGCCAAAAAGGCGATATTGTGTTGCATATTCACCCAACGGTTTCGGAAGTGGAAGACCAACAAAAGCAAATCAACGTTGGCTCTGACACCTACGAGCTACCGCTTGCATTCAGCTCTATCCGCGAGTCGGATAGCATCGTTAAAGCGCGCAGTGGCCAGGTGATCGTGATTGGTGGTTTGATGACTTCGCAAACTAACGACCTACGTGAAGAGACGCCCTTGCTGAGTAAGGTGCCCGGTGTAGGTAACTTATTCCGCCAACGTGATAACCAAGGCAGCAAAACTGAGCTAGTGATTATGTTGCGTCCTGTACTGGCTAACGACGAAAGCTGGAAAGCCGAGCTAGAGCGTAGTTTGGGCGGCTTTAAAAGTCTTCGCTCGCAAGCGTCTAGCCGCTAAGCCAATGGTACAGGATCATGTACAGTGACTTTTTTAAGCTGTCGGAGCTGCCGTTTTCGCTAACCCCGAATACGCTCTACTATCAACCACTGGCCAGCCACCAAGAGGCGTTAAACTTGGTGCTAGTGGCGTTATCCAGTGGTGATGGCTTTGTAAAAATCACAGGTGAGGTGGGGCTGGGTAAAACCATGCTCTGCCGCATGCTCCTGAACGAGCTGGACGACCAAGGTCATATTAGCGTTTACTTACCCAACTCCTTTCTTAGCCCTTCTGAGTTTCGTGCCAGCTTTGCGCGCGAGCTAGGCGTCTATCCTGAAGGCAAAAGCCACGAAGACTTACTCCAAGCTGTTTCTGACCGCCTTGTTCATTATGCCCAAGTAGGGCAGTCGGTGGTGTTATTGGTCGATGAGGCACAGGCCATGCCACGGGAAACTATAGAAGCGCTGCGGCTTCTGACCAATCTCGAAACTGAGTCTCGCAAACTATTTCAGGTGGTATTGATTGGTCAGCCTGAGCTTGATGAGCAACTTGACCAAGCCTCGTTACGTCAATTAAAGCAACGGATTACTTTTAGCTGCGAACTTCAGCCTCTGAGTGCCGACGAAGTAGCCGAGTATCTTGGTGCACGTTCACGCTCGGCCGGTTATACAGGCGAGCCCTTGTTTAGCTTGGCTGCTGTGAAGGCGCTGCATCAAAGTAGTAAAGGGGTGCCTAGGTTACTCAATATACTTGGCCACAAAGCGCTGTTGTCGGCGTATGGTAAAGGCTCCACTCGTGTGGAAGCTGACCATGTCAAAGCGGCCATCGACGACTCTTCATCGCAGCTTTCCTCTACACTTGCATCGACTGCCGCGCCTGATAATCGCTTTTGGCACGGTCTTGTGGTGGGCTTTGTATTGGCGTTTGTCAGTATGCTTATCGTTGAGCAGGTGTTGTTATGAGCTTAGTGAATGATGTTTTAAAAGACCTGGAGAGCCGAGGCCACCGGCCGGTGAGCGCAAGCCATGTGAGCTCTGTGGCCCACCCTCAGGCTAAATCTAAACGACCTTGGGTATGGATATTACTGGGTGTACTCGTTTTTGCCGCCTGTGTGGCCTTGTATGCGAGCCTGCGCCAAGGGGAAGGGGCGAAATTTGCTACTTGGTTTAAGGCGCAAGAGCCCGTGGCGGTGACTAGCCAAGCTGACTCTAACCGCGTGAATGACACGCCCGCACAAGCTGAGCCAGAGACAGAGGTTAGTACCGAAATAACCACTCGTATTACGCAAATGAAAATCATTGGTGTTGCGCCGAGCATGCAGCTGGAGTTTTATGTAAATAAACCCTTAGAAGTGATTGTTTCTCAACAAAAAACTAAGGAAATTCTCTTAGATTTTGGCGATACTTACGCGCAAACGACGCTCCCCAGTTATGATCCTGCGTTGTTCAAAAACATTGAGATATCTCGGCGCGACGGCCGCTTATTTTTGCAGCTGAGCACCGAATTGCCTGCTCATTTCACACTACAATCGGTCAGCGAATCTCGCTGGCAACTTGGTATAACATTGCTAAACACACCTCCACCTCAGGTTGCGCCAGCGGGGATACGCTCGGCACCACCTCAGGAACCAATGAAGGTGAAAGGACACACCGTAGAATTAGCAAAACCACAGGCAGCGCCTGCGGTTGCGCCTGCGCGTGTATCCACCTCTGAGCCAAAGCCTTCCTCACCCAAAGCGGCAGCGCCAAAAACCACTCCTAAAGTCAAACCTCAGCCGTTTACTGAGACGGTGGCGACGTCTGTGAAACAACCCGTGATTCAGCCCTCTGTGCTTGCGCCGTTAGACGACGCACAGGTGGTTGATAATGCCAAAACGCTGCTTAAAGCGGGTCAGGAAACTAAGGCCAAAGAACTTTTAGTCAAAGCTATTGCACAATCTGCCGACAATATTAAAAGCACCGTTTTATTGGCGTCTTTAAATATTAAAGCTGGTGACAGGGACGAGGCCCAAGCACTCATTAGCGCTGGTTTAAATCAACAGCCAGATGATGTTGAGTTGCAAAGCCTTCAAGCACGCCTATGGCTAGACCAAGGGCATGCAGAAAAAGCGATGACATTGCTTTCGAGCTCTTTCCCCCCTATTGCAATGAATGAGCCGTTCTATGAGCTGCTCGCAGTATCACAGCAAAAAACCAGCGATTATGTGTCGGCGGCAAAAACGTATTACTCATTGTTACAGCAAAGCCCTAACAACCCCAGGTATTGGTCGGGTTTAGGGTATGCGTTAGAGAAAGGACAAAAGTATGCAGATGCACGTACAGCCTATGGCTCAGCACTGCGCGTTCCTTCTATCAACGCTTCACTTAAACAATTTGTATCTCAGCGACTGTCACAGTTGCCTGAGTAACTAGGAGGGCTGCGATGGCGGCACCTAAAACACGTTTACGTATTGGCGATATGCTGGTGCAGCAGGGTGTAATTACCGAAGCACAACTTAAAGAAGCCCTAGATCGGCAGAAACAAACACGTCAAAAGCTAGGTAAAACCCTAGTGTCGCTTGGCTACGTTAAAGAAAAAGAGTTTTTAACCTTTTTGTCCAAGCAGCTTGCCATTCCTATGGTCGATCTGACTCACTATTCGTTTATTGATAAAGACGTGGCACGCTTGTCCGAAATTCACGCCCGCCGTTTTCGCGCTGTGGTGCTTAAAGAGCAGGTAGATAGCTTTTTGGTGGGCATGGGCGACCCCATGGACATCTTTGCTTACGATGAACTACAGCGTTTGCTGCCTAAGCGCGTGGATGTGGCCGTAGTATCAGAAACACAATTACTGCAGTCCATGGACTTGCTGTATCGCCGCACCAGCGATATTGAGACTCTAGCTGACCAGCTTAACGACGAAATTGCCGAAGACGCCTTTGACCTAGCCGAGCTAACCGCTTCTGATGAGCAAGATGTACCGGTGGTTAAGCTGCTCAAAAGCCTGTTTGAAGACGCGGTGGCGGTGGGTGCGTCAGATATCCATATCGAGCCCGACGACTCGGTGCTTCGTATTCGTCAGCGTATAGACGGCGTGCTGCATGAGCACGTGATGAAAGAGACGCGCATTGCAAGTGCCTTAGTATTGCGCCTTAAGCTGATGGCGCACCTGAACATCTCTGAAAAGCGTCTACCTCAAGACGGCCGTTTTAACATCGCTGTTAAAGGTAAGAGTATAGACGTGCGTATGTCGACCTTGCCGATTCAACACGGCGAATCGGTAGTAATGCGTTTACTTGATCAGTCGGGCGGTATTCGTTCTCTCGACCAATCCGGCTTGCCAGACGATATGCTGGCGACAGTGCGTCGCTTAATTCGCGATCCACACGGCATCTTATTGGTAACTGGTCCCACAGGTAGCGGTAAAACCACCACGCTTTATGGTGCTTTGCACGAGCTTAATACCCACGACCGTAAAATCATCACCGTCGAAGACCCTGTTGAGTATCGCTTACAACGCATCAACCAAGTGCAGGTACACCCAGAGATTGGTTTAACCTTTGCGAGTGTGTTGCGTGCGTGTTTGCGACAAGACCCAGACGTGCTGTTGCTGGGTGAGATTCGTGACCAAGAAACCGCAGAAATCGCCCTGCGAGCGGCCATGACAGGTCACTTTGTGTTGTCTACCTTGCACACCAACGATGCGATATCGAGTGCCATGCGACTGCTGGACGTAGGTGTAGAAGGTTACTTAGCCGCTTCGGCGATTAAGGGCATTATTTCTCAGCGCTTGGTGCGTAAGGTGTGTGAAAACTGCAGCCAGCCTTACACGCCAACGCCACAAGAAAACGCTTGGCTGACGCAAAAACTGTCGGCAACCGAGTTGCACAACCAGCGCCTGTGTAAGGGCAAAGGCTGTACCTACTGTAATAACACCGGCTACAAAGGCCGCGTGGGTGTGTTCGAGTTACTTGAACTGGATGAGCCAATGATCAACGCATTGCGTGTAGGTGATACCGTCGGCTTTAGCCAAGCGGCCAAAGCCAGCAGTAAGTATATTCCTTTGTACCAAAGCGCACTGGCCATTGCCTCACGGGGTGAAACGACGCTAGACGAAGTCTTTAGGGTGACAGAGCAAATTGATGAGTCCAGCCTGAATACTCAAGCTCAGGTTGAGCAGCTCGCTGAAGAGCATGTGTTGGCGTCAATGGAATCGTCAGAGGCAGAAGGGGTTTCATTGGCCGCAGAAGTGAGCGAGTTGGCTAAACCTGCTAAGTCGTCCACACTTGCTCCAGCGCCTCGCAAGCCAGCCAGCGAAAAGCCCAAGGTAGCGCCGTATACCAAGGGTAATATTAAGTTTGAGTTGGAGTAACTAAGCCATGCCGCAAGTGACCTACCAAGGCCGTGATGCCACAGGGAATTTGGTTGAAGGTACCATCGAGGCCGACGGTCGAGGTCATGCAGCGGCGTTGCTGCAACAGCAAGGCATTACCCCTGTATCGGTGAAATTGCCCAGCAAAAAACCGAGTAAAAACAAAACAAGCAAGGCTAAAAGCAATGACGAGCCGGTGAGCGAGACTAAAACCTCTGCGAACGGTGAAATTCGTCTGTCGTTTTTAGAAAAAGTCAGCCTTGATGAGCTGATTTTGTTTAGCCGACAAATGTACAGCCTGACCAAAGCCGGTGTGCCCGTGACCCGTGCGATGCGTGGTTTGGGCTCTAGTGTTAAAAACCCGCTGCTTAAAGACACTGTGTTGGAGCTGGCGGGGGATCTGGATAAAGGTCGAGAATTGTCTACCGCGCTAAGTAAGCACGGCAAGATTTTTAACGACCTGTACATCAGTATCATTCACGTGGGCGAAAATACCGGTCGACTCGACGAAGCCTTTTTGCAAATGGCACGCTACCTAGAGCTAGAGCGAGACACGGTTAAAAACCTCAAGCAGGCGACTCGCTACCCAACCTTTGTGCTGGTGGCAATTTCCATCGCCATTGTGATTATTAACATCTTTGTTATTCCTGCGTTTAAAAGCGTTTTTCAAAGCTTTGGTGGCGATATTCCTTGGCAGACTCAAGCGCTGATGAGCTTCTCTGACTTTATGGTGGATTGGTGGGGCTTTTTGTTGGCCATACTGGTGGGAAGTTATGTGGCCTTTAAGCGCTGGACCAACACCGAAGCAGGTTTGGTAAAGTGGGATAGCATAAAGTTAAAGTTTCCTGTGGTGGGGAGTGTCTTTTACCGAGTCACACTGGCCCGCTTCTCTCGTACCTTTAGTATTGTATTGCGTTCGGGTGTACCCATTGAGCAGGGCTTAATTATTGTGTCGCGCGCTGTGGGTAACAAATACTTAGGCGAGAAAATCGCCGGTATGCGCCAGAGCATCGAGCGCGGTGAGTCCTTCACTCAAGCGGCTGCGCGTACTCAGATGTTTAGCCCATTGGTGATGCAAATGTTAGCCGTGGGCGAAGAGACGGGGCAAGTGGATCAGATGCTTGAAGAGGCGGCTATTTTTTACGAAGAAGAAGTCGACTATGAGCTAAAAAATATGACCAGCGCCATTGAGCCGATACTGATCACTATTATTGGTGCCTTGGTGCTTGTTCTGGCCTTGGGTATCTTTTTGCCATTGTGGGAACTCAGTACGAGCATTAATGGCTAAAGGCCGCGGTCGAAAGTATTAAACGACTGTTTTAATATTACTTTCTTTAGGTATTAGTGCTTAACCTCGAATGCTTATCGGGTATGATTGCAAATAAAGGATAAGTCGCTAAAACGTAGACATAAATGCGTTGATTTTGTTTTAGACGCTGTTAAAAATTAGGCATGAGCCTCAAAGTTTATTAATTAATCGTCCAACTTACTTTTTAAAGTATTGGTGTATGGAGAGACCTGTGAAAAAACAAGCTGGTTTTACAATCGTTGAACTTGTCGTCGTAATTGCCCTGCTGGGTATTCTCGCGGCAGTTGCTCTACCTCGTTTCCTTAACGTAACAGATGATGCTCACCAATCTGCAGTGAGCGGTACTGGCGGTGCTTTCCGTTCGGCTGTTGCCTTGGTTAAATCACAATCTGTAGTAGATGGTGTTGTTTCTGGCAACGTCGACTTCGGTGGCCAAAGTGTTTACGTAAACGCGGCAGGTTACCCTAGTGCTGCGACCCTAAACGCAGCTGCATGTGCAACTGTATGGTCTTCTATTCTACAAGACGGCGCGCCAACCGCTGCAACTAGCGGTAGCCCAGACTACCTAGTGACCTTGAGCACCAACGACTGTGTGTACTCTTACCAAGGTTCACTCAACGGTAGCACGCCTTACTACAGCATTACCTACACGCCTGCAGACGGCAGTGTGGCCATCGATACCACTAAGTAACGATTGGTTGCGTGATGCGACTTTACTGTTTGTCATATGTTCGTACAGTAAAGGGCTTTACGCTCGTTGAACTTGTCGCTGTGCTCGTGCTCTTATCGATTTTGAGCGCAGCGGTATTTTCTCGATTACCCGATACAGGCTCCTATCAAGATGCCGTGTTACGCGATAGCTTGATTAACTCTTTGCGTTTGAGCCAGCGCAGTGCACTTTCTCATCATGCGGCTGCAACTGAGTGGCAGCTCACACACCCAATCGCTGACCAGTGGCAGTACGCCATTCGTGTCTCAAGTGCAAACCAACTCACCGAAGAAACCATGGCCGCTACGACGCTGAATTATCGCGGTGGTTCTTCGTTGGGCACTTTTAATCGCAACATGGCAGTAGGCGATACGGTGACCCTGCGGTACGACAGTTTAGGCAACATTACTCACCTAGACGACGGTACCCTCTATCCGCTCAATACCAGTATTACTCTCAGCTTTTCAGGAAAAACCATCTGTGTCGCATTGTCGGGGTACGCCTATGCTGGCAGCTGTCCGTAGCCAAGGTTTTACACTCGTTGAGCTGGTTCTCACACTCGCGATCAGTGCGGTATCGCTGGTGGCGATCATCTATGGCTGGGCACTCACGGCAGAGCATAGTGCTGAAGTCACATGGCAAGCCAAAACGGCTTACGTTGGGCAAGCCTATGTCGAAGAAGTACTGACCAAACGCTTTGATGAAAACTCCGAAAGTGACGGCTCTTTGCCTTGTGGTTCGGGCTTTTTTGCTGGGCGTGCGATGCCAGCCTGTACTCCTGCGAGTGGCTTTGGCCTGCTGACGACCTCACCTGTGGTGTCAAAAGATGGCGAAGTACGTGAGGCCTTTGACGATGTTGACGACTACCATGGCCTAAACGAAGAGGCCATGTCTTTACTGCGCGATGTGTACAGCACTACAGACAACCCTTATCAAAACTACCGCGTGGCGATTTCGGTGGCCTATGACACCGGCTTTGAGTCAACGGCCAATATGGTTAAACGCATCAGTGTTTCAGTAACGCCACCGGGGCAAAACGCCGTGGTGTTTACGGCCTATAAGGGGAACTACTGATGGCCGACTCTTACACAGCAACTCGTCTTTATCAGCGCGGCTTTACTGTTGTGGAGCTGGTGGTGGTGATTGTTATTTTATCTATCACCTCGTTGGTGACGGTGCAGTTTATTGCCAATATGGCGACGGGTTATGTCGATATGACACGCCGCCAAAACATGACAGATGTGACCCAACTGGCCATTGAACGGATGAGTCGGGAGCTGCGCAACGCTTTACCTAACTCAGTACGCGTTCGTAGTAATACCAACGCAACCTGCTTAGAGTTTATTCCGGCGCTGGCCGCCTCTACCTATCAGGATATACCTGTGATGGTGGCAGATAACCAATTTACCGCGATTCCACTGGGTGCGTCTTTTGTTTCCTCTTGGTCTACCAGCGCCACGCTCTATGCGGCTGTGTACCCTATTTCGTCCAACAGTACCGACGAGATACACACCGAAAACCCTATTTACGACTTAGATAACCACGCGATTATGGCGCAGCTTGCCAGCACCTCGGGTTTTATTAACGACCAGGGCGCAACCAGTGTGATTGCCGTGAACCTAGCCAATAATCATCGCTTTGTTTCCTTCTCGCCATCGTCGCGTTTTTTTATCGCCCGCTCACCCGTTAGCTTTTGTTTAGATGAGAGCAGCGGGCGTTTGTATCGTTACAGCAATTACCTTAATGGGGGTGTTTTTTATACTCAGCAGCCGATGCTGGGTAGCCTACCTACCAGTGAGCCTAACCGTGTGATAGTGGCCTCTGGGTTGAGCAGTAGCGCCCCTTTCTCTAACCCCGCTTTTGCCTACTTTGAAAACGCCTTGCAACGCAACGGCTTGGTGTTGATCGACCTGCAAGTAGAAGAAGGTGGTGAAAGCGTGCGGATACAACACGCCATACAGGTGAGAAATGCGCCCTAACGTTTCCCTTCGTCAACAGTCGGGCTTGGGCCTGATTTCAGTGATCTTTTTAATTACCGTGGGGGCGTTAATTGCGGCTGCAATGGCCTCTTTGATGCAGCTGGGGCAAAAGCAAACCGTGCAAAGTTTTTCGTCGACACGTGCAATGCAAGCCGCTGAAAGCGGTATTCAACTGCAACTCAATCAACTGATGCACCCGCAAACAACGGGCGGCTGCTCGGCCACCAATACGGCTACAACGAGCTATGCATTTACTGCGGCAGGGATAGCGGGGTGCTCGGCACAGGTGGTGTGCACGGTGACGCAAATTGACTCGGTGGACTATGTGGCATTGGAGTCGGTAGGGCAGTGTGGACAGGGCGCGAATGCCTTAGATTTGGCATCGCGTCGCATCAAGGTCAGGGCGATTCGTCCTTAAGCGCCCTGACAACATGAAGGCTTAAACGCCGTACTCGTCACGGTATTTTTTGATCGCCGCAAGGTGAGCAGGCTCAGTGCCTTTTTCTTCTAGGTAGTCAACAAGGTCGTCTAGGCAAACAATGCTGGCTACAGGCATTTTGTAGTCGCGCTCTACTTCTTGAATCGCTGATAGCTCGGCTTTGCCACGCTCTTGGCGGTTCAGTGCAATCACAACACCTGCAGGCGTTGCGCCGTTATCGTCGATCAGTGTCATTACTTCGCGAATGGCAGTGCCTGCTGTAATCACATCATCAATGATCATAACTTTGCCTTCGAGCGCTGCGCCCACAAGGTTGCCCCCTTCGCCGTGTGCTTTTGCTTCTTTGCGGTTAAACACGTATGGCACATCACGGTTGTGTTGATCGTAAAGTGCAACGGCGGTGGTCGTGGCCAAAGGAATGCCTTTGTAAGCAGGGCCAAGTAGTACATCAAAGTCGATGTTCGCGTCTTCGATGGCTTGCGCGTAAAAGCGTCCTAGCTTTGCAAGTGCAGCGCCACTGTTAAACAGGCCTGCATTAAAGAAATAAGGGCTGACGCGGCCAGACTTGAGTGTAAACTCTCCAAAACGTAAAACATTTTGCTCAATGGCAAACTCAATAAAGGCGCGTTGATAATCTTGCATTAGGGTCTCCGGCACGGGGGGTAAAATTTGGTCTATTCTACCAGTGCTCAGGTTTGGTCTCTATTGCTCTGGCGGCGCAAAGGCAGGCCTAGGTAGACAAATTCGTCATAACACTCTTTTTTGTAGGTTTTACGATTGAATATAAACAGAAAATTTCAATTTAGCGTGAGTCCCTATACAATAAGACGTTAAGAAACGTTCAACTAAAGTTAAAGCCGCTTAGGGCGATTAACTGAACATGACATGACCCCAGTCACAAAACTGCGTGACAGCGTTACTGAGCTGGTGGTGGTTTTTTTCGCGCGCGACTCTACGGGAACTTTTACCTATGCGGGTTATTACCTTCAATACACAAGGTATTGAACAAGCAGCCGATAATGGCTTATTCGACTGGCTTCAGCACCAAAATGCAGACGTTGTATGCCTGCAAGACTTGCGTGCTAAAGAATATCAGCTCGATGGTGATCGCTATCATCCCGAGGGTTATTACCCCTTCTTTTTTGATGCCTTTGAAGACGGTTACAGTGGTGTGGCGATTTATACTCGTACCATGCCAAAAGCAGTGATGACCGGTTTGGGTTTTGAGCTGTGCGACTTCCATGGCCGCTTTATCCAAGCAGACTTTGATAAGGTGAGTATTTCTTCACTTAGCGTGCCTTCGGGCTTAGCGAACGAAGAAGCGCAAGCAACAAAAGTCGAGTTTTTGCAGCACTATGTCGCGCACATGAAAAAAACCCTGCGTAAGCGCCGCGACTTTATTTTTTGCGGTACCTTGCACACAGCACGTAAGCCGATTGATTTAAGCAACTGGTATGTAAACCAAGAAGTATCAGG
Organism: Pontibacterium sp.; assembly: GCA_049603715.1. Lineage (GTDB taxonomy): Bacteria > Pseudomonadota > Gammaproteobacteria > Pseudomonadales > Balneatricaceae > Pontibacterium. The sequence goes on from JBMYSW010000034.1 coordinate 14,694, forward strand.
TTTCTTGCCCGAAGAGCGCGAAATGATCGAAGAGATCTTTGCCGAAATGGGATTTATCGATACCTTCCGTGAAATCAACAAAGCGGATCGCCAGTTTACTTGGTGGCCTGACTACAACAGTGCACGTACCTTGAATGAAGGCGCACGCATTGACTATCAAATTAGCACAGCTAACCTGCGCAAAACCGTAAAAGATGCTCGCATCTACCGCGACGAGCAGTTTAGTGAGCATGCTCCTTTGATTATCGATTACGACATCGATTTATAACAAAAAGCTTCATGCACAAAAAAGGCGCCGAGTGGCGCCTTTTTTGTGGGTGCTTTCTTAGTCTTTAGCAAGCGCTGCTTTTTGCATTTCGACTAGCTCGCCAATGCCCTTTTCAGCAAGTGCGAGCATCGCGTCTAACTCGGCTTTGGTGTAAGGCGCGCCTTCTGCGGTGCCTTGTACTTCTACAAAACCGCCTTGCTCCGTCATGATGACATTCATGTCCGTTTCGGCTTTTGAGTCTTCTGCGTAGTCTAGGTCGAGTACTGGCTCGCCTTCGTACACACCCACGGAAATTGCAGCGATGTGGTGCTTAAGTGGGTTGCCTTTAATGGCGCCGTTTTTGTCTTTGGCTAAAAAGCTGACGGCGTCGGCCAGTGCGACAAATGCGCCCGTAATAGAAGCGGTGCGAGTACCACCGTCGGCTTGAAGCACGTCACAGTCGATGGTGATGGTATTTTCGCCCAGTTTGTTAAGGTCCATCGCTGCACGCAATGAGCGGCCGATGAGACGTTGAATTTCGATGGTGCGTCCACCTTGTTGGCCACGTGCCGCTTCGCGGTTGTTACGTGTGCCGGTAGCACGAGGTAGCATGCCGTATTCTGCTGTCACCCAGCCCGAGCCACTGCCACGAAGGAAACGAGGCACGCCGCGTTCGACAGACGCTGTACACAGTACCTTGGTGTTACCAAACTCAACTAACACGGAGCCTTCCGCATGCATGGTGTAGTGACGAGTGATGTTGACCTTGCGCATTTGGTCAGGGGCGCGGCCGCTTGGGCGTTGCTTGTTAAGGCCTAAGTCGCGAAGTTGATCAGAAAGGCTAGAGCTCATAAAAAAGGCTACCGTGCAAAGTGCCAGCCGATGGCAGGCGGTTAACGTTAAATCCTCGCACTATTTTAAAGCAGTTGTGACCATAAGGCACCTTACACAAGGTGAGAATTGTATCGGCAAAGCGTGGAATCTGTTTTTTACTGCGGTTTCTCAAATTACCAAAGTGATAGGGCTTGCCAGATTAAGCGAAACGCCAGCAGGGTTAAGATAATGTCGAACACGCGGCTAAATTGATAATCGGGAATATAGCTGAGTAACTTAAGGCCCAACCATGTGCCCACAGTGCCGCTGGCGATCATGGCGCAGAGTAAGGGCAGCCACTGAATAATCTCGACACCGGCATAACTAAAAACACCGACCTTTACGATATGTTGAAATGTCATCGCGGCGGCAAAGGTGGCGATGGTTACGTGTCGTTGTGTGTACATTTGCTTGATAAAAGCACCCACCAATGGGCCGGTTGCGCCCACAAATAAGGTAATAAACCCCGTCGCGCTAGAAGCGGCAAAGATGCCAGAGGGGGTGAGTGCGCCTTTTGGCAGGTTGGGACCCCAGCATAAAAACAAAATAAAAGCGGCAATGGTGAGATACATCACCGCTGGGTCGAGGGAGATGAGTAACCAACTGCCCACCGCTGCGCCTAATAAGGAACCGGCCGAAAACGGCTTTAACAGCGGCCAATCAATGTGTCGCCAGTTGAGGGTGGCGCGGCTGGCGTTAGAGCCCAGTTGCACAATGCCATGTAACGGCACAATCAGTGTTGGGGGTAGCACTTGTGCCATGACGCCGAGCAACACGATTCCGCCACCTGCGCCTAAGGCTGCAGTGATAAATGATGTGATCCCAGCGGTAGCGATAAGAAAGAAGCTGAGGGCAGTAGAAAAGTCAGGCGGAAGCAGCGATAGCATGGTGTTTTTGGGTTATGGAAGTGGGGCTTAACCCTATCCAAGTTTGCGGGTGGGCTCAATCTATGGCGACGTTTTTGAATTGCTGGGCCGAAAAATCAATGTGATTGGTGTTTCATTTGTTCGGCTTGCTTATTAATTGTCTGGGGTTTATATCCATTATTTGAGTTTCACAGGTGTTTATTAGTAATTATATGACAATTTAGCTGTATCTTTTGTTCTTGTGTTGATCATATGTTCATTTGGTGTATCATTTGTTCCCAACAAAGAGTTGAGGTCAATGCGAGTGAGGCGCGTGTCGCTCGAGGCCTAAGGCTCTTTATTTGGCGACCGGTAAATAACAAAAAGAGGTACACGATGAACTTGCTCGAACAGCTAAAACAATACTCTGATGTAGTGGCCGATACGGGCGACTTAGAGGCGATTCGCCGATTTTCTCCTTTAGATGCCACCACTAACCCATCGATTATTTTAAAAGCCATTAATACGGGCGAGTATGACGCTCTAGTCACAGAGGCCATTACTTGGGCTCAGTCACAAAATACCCTTGAATCAGAAATGGCAGCCAAAGTCGCTGACCGTTTGGTGGTGCTGATGGGCTGCGAAATTTTGAAAAGCATTCCCGGTCGGGTATCTACTGAAGTGCCTGCGGCGCTATCGTTTGATACCCAAGCAACGGTCGAAAAAGCCCGTGCATTGGTGGCTTATTACGAAGAGTTAGGTGTCAGTCGCGCCAAGGTGTTAATTAAAATTGCCGCGACGTGGGAAGGAGTAAAAGCAGCCGAAGTCCTTGAAAAAGAAGGGATTGAAACCAACCTTACGCTGATCTTTAACTTCGCCCAAGCCCGTGCCTGTGCCGAGGCTGGGGTATTTTTAATCTCGCCATTTGTGGGTCGTATTCTCGATTGGTACCGCAAGGCTAATCCCACTAAGGACTATGCACCCGCCGAAGAGCCGGGCGTCGAGTCGGTGTCCTCTATTTATCAGTATTTCCGCGAGCATGGTTACGCTACCGTGGTAATGGGTGCGAGCTTTCGTAACATCGGCGAAATTTTGGCGTTGGCAGGGTGCGACCGCTTAACCATTAGCCCAGCCTTGTTAGACGAGTTAGCGAGTACAGAGGGCGAGTTGTCTCCTTCGTTAACCTTTAAAGGCGAACCTCAAGCGGCACCCGAAGCTTTATCAGAAGCAACATTCCGTTGGATGATGAACGAAGACCCAATGGCGACGGAAAAGCTAGCCGAGGGCATTCGTGTATTTGCACAAGATCAGCAAGTGCTAGAAGCCTTGTTGGCTGAGCGCATTGTGGAGGTGGCCCATGCTTAATCAATTTTTGGGCGCCACAGCCAGTCAAGACCGTCGCCATTTAGCTAATGCCATTCGTGCCCTGAGTATGGACGGTGTTGAGGCGGCTAATTCAGGTCACCCAGGTGCACCTATGGGTATGGCCGATATTGCCGAAGTCTTGTGGCGCGACTTTTTAAGCCATAACCCTAACGACCCAAGTTGGCCTAACCGCGACCGCTTTGTGCTGTCTAATGGTCATGGCTCGATGCTGCTCTACAGTCTATTGCACTTGAGTGGCTACGATCTCAGCCTTGATGACTTAAAAGCCTTTCGCCAAATGGGCTCGCGTACACCGGGTCACCCTGAGTTAGGTTATGCGCCGGGTGTCGAAACCACCACTGGGCCGCTGGGCCAAGGCTTAGCCAATGCCGTGGGTATGGCGTTGGCCGAAAAGACTTTGGCAGCGCAATTTAACCGCGAAGGTCATGCCTTGGTTGATCATTACACCTACGTATTTGTGGGTGATGGCTGCTTGATGGAAGGTATTTCGCACGAAGTTTGCTCTTTGGCGGGAACACAGCAGCTAGGCAAGCTGGTGGTGTTTTATGACGACAACAATATTTCGATCGACGGTCATGTGGATGCTTGGTTTAGCGATGATACCGTCGCTCGCTTTGAGGCCTATGGCTGGCATGTGGTTGCCGATTTGGATGGCCACGACAGTGCGGCTATTCATGGGGCGGTGCTCGAAGCACGAGCAGACCAGCGTCCGAGCTTAATTTGCTGCAAAACCACCATTGGCTTTGGTGCGCCTAACAAAGGCGGTAGTCACGATTGTCATGGCGCGCCCCTCGGTGCCGACGAGATTGCAGCTGCAAGGCAAGCCTTGTCTTGGCCTTACGAGGCCTTCGAAATTCCCAACGATGTTTATACCCAATGGCAGGCCACAGAGGCCGGCGCTGAGGCGCAAGCCGCATGGCAAGGTGTGTTTGATCGTTACAGCGAGGCTTACCCTGCGTTAGCAAAAGAGTTTGCTCGCCGCGTTAAAGGCGAGTTGCCACCTCAGTGGCCGAGCTGTGTAACTGAGTTGGTGAAGCAGGCCAGTCGCCAAGACAAACCCGTGGCGACACGTAAATGCTCGCAAAACGTGATTGAAGCGTTGGGCCCAGCATTACCTGAGCTGCTGGGTGGTTCGGCAGACTTGGCGCCGTCAAACCTGACGATGTGGTCGGGGTCACAAGCGATCACGCCTGATATGCCAAGCGGTAACTACCTGCATTACGGTGTGCGCGAGTTTGGTATGGCTGCCATGATGAACGGCATGAGCTTGTATGGCGGCTTTATTCCATACGGTGGCACCTTCTTAATGTTTATGGAGTACGCCCGTAATGCGGTGCGTATGGCGGCACTCATGAAGCAGCGCTGCTTATATGTCTTTACCCATGACTCTATTGGTTTGGGTGAGGATGGCCCGACACACCAACCGGTAGAGCAGATTGCATCCTTGCGTACGACACCTAACCTGCACACATGGAGACCGTGTGATGAAACCGAGACTGCATTGGCATGGGTGAATGCATTGGAGCGTAATGACGGCCCAAGCGCCTTTATCTTGTCGCGCCAAGGGTTAGCGCCACAAGCGCGCAGTGCGGAGCAAGTCGAGGCTATTCGCCGTGGTGGCTATGTGTTAAGTGACAGCGAAGGCGAGCCTGAGCTAATACTCATAGCGACAGGTTCAGAAGTGGCGCTGGCGCAATCGGCTGCCGATGAACTTCGCGCTAAAGGTACCAAGGTGCGTGTGGTGTCTATGCCTTGTGCTGAGGTCTTTATGGCGCAGTCAGCGGACTATCAAGAGAGCGTATTACCGAAGCATGTGCGCAAGCGTATGGCGATTGAATGTGCATCGTCTAACTATTGGCGCGCGTTTGTAGGCTTAGATGGTGATGTTGTGGGTATCGACACCTTTGGTGAGTCGGCACCAGCAGGTGACTTAATGAAGCACTTTGGTTTTACCTGCGAGGCCGTGGTGTCACGGTGTGAGCAGTTGTTGGCGGGCTAGAGGCTGTCGTCCCAATCAGCTTTCTGGCTTTTTGAGCACCCTAGTGTCGGCTAAGGTGCTCTTTTTTTGCCTGACGGTTTTATGGGCGATTGCGGGTCGCGTCGTCGAGTTGCAGCAAGGTGAGTACATTGCTGGTGGTGGTGATTAGGGTGTTGATGGCACCGGTGCGCAGAGCGCCCAAAATGGCTGCGCCTTTGGTACTTTCGCTAGCGACCGCCACTACATTGGGAATGCGTGCCACTTCGTTAATGTTGAGGCCAATCACGTGGTTTTGTAACTCAACCGCCGAGCGCTCACCATAAATGTTAATAAAGTCGTAACCCATCATGTCGCCGATGGTGCCAGACAGGCGAGCGTGGCTAATTTCTTGCGGTGTGAACCAGCCCATGCGCACCAAGTTGCTGTCTTCGCTGATATCGCCAATGCCAATCAGTGCTAGGTCTGCACGGCGAGCGGCATCCAGGGTTTGTTTGATAGTAGGGTTGGCGAGCAAGTGCGTACGTAGCTCAGTGTCGTCAACATAAGCTGGCGAGTAAAGGGTTTCAGACTCGCCACCAAAGCGTGTCGCTAAACGGCGACAAATGTGGTCGGGGTTCATCACCTCGCCCGCACGGTGCGAACCGCCAATGGAGCTAACAAATGTGCAGCGACGAGGCGTGGCCTGAGTAATATTGTCGGGGATAGCGCCCACATTTCGGCCCATACCCACCGCGACAATCATGCGGTCTTCTAGGGTGTCTTCAAGGTATTTTGCGGCCAAGGCTGCAACATTGGCGCGTTGTTTTTCTGGGTCGGGGGTGTCAATGGCAATAAAAGCGCGGTCGATCTTAAAACGCTCTTTAAGCACCTTTTCGTAGGTGCTCTGTACGCTGGAGTGGTTGCGTACCTGAATATCAACAATGCCTTCGTCAGTCGCGCGCTTCAGCAAGCGGCTAACGCGTGGGCGAGAGATATCCAGTGCTTGGGCGATTTGCTCTTGAGTTTCGTTTTCGACGTAATAGCGAACAGCCACATCAGTAATCAGTTGGATATCGGAAGAAATAAGATCGTTTTGTCGGGTCACGACTGGGCCTGTTCTGTCAAAATTAAAAGCTAATAACGTACAAGGGTGCAAAAACTGTCTGCGCCGTGCACAAGTGTTACGTTTAATAGTATATCAGCCTTCCGTTAGGTAATAGCTTTGTTTACCTGCTTTTACTGTTTGTCTGAGCAATTGCGCGCAAGCCGTGACCCGCTGCGGGTGAGAGGCTATACTTTGGCAAAAAATAATGGCGACAGCGCATGCCAAGTGGCTTTGCGCAGGTACGCGTTATAGCGGATTTAGAGAAAGTTAATGAGCGAACAAGGTACTCTGTATATTGTGTCTGCCCCTTCGGGTGCGGGTAAAACCAGTCTAGTTAAAGCGCTGTTGCAGCAAGACGCCCAAGTCGTGGTGTCTGTGTCCCATACAACGCGCGGCCAACGCCCAGGTGAAGTTGACGGTCAAGACTACAACTTTGTCACCAAAGAAATGTTTACCCAAATGGTGGCCGAAGACTCATTCCTAGAGCATGCCGAAGTGTTTGGTAACTGCTACGGCACGTCTCAGCGCTGGGTAGAAGCGTCTCTGAGCCGTGGCCTTGACGTGATTCTTGAAATCGATTGGCAGGGCGCGCAACAGGTGCGCAAACGTTTGCCAGAGGCTAAGTCGATTTTTATTTTGCCGCCGTCAAAAGCAGAGCTGCAAAGCCGCTTGTCGAATCGTGGTACTGACTCGGACGAGGTCATTGCCCGTCGTATGTCAGAGGCTGTTTCTGAAATGAGTCACTTTGATGAGTATGACTACCTCGTTATCAACGACGACTTTGATACGGCATTGGCCGAGCTGGCTTCTGTGTTCAGCGGCCGTCGTCAGTGCCTTGGTGTGCAAACCATAAAACACCGTAATCTCATCAGCGATCTATTGTCTTAGGCTAAGTAAGGCTTTAAACTACGCGGTCTATCAAGATTGCTCTAACTAAGAGGTTTTATCATGGCTCGTGTCACCGTTGAAGATTGTCTGGATAAAGTAGACAACCGTTTTGAACTAGTAATGGTTGCCTCTAAGCGTGCGCGTCAGTTAGCGACTCAAGGTGCCGATGCGCACGTTGAGTGGGAAAACGACAAGCCGACAGTTGTTGCTCTTCGTGAAATTGCCGAAGGCCACATCAACGCATCTGTATTGGATGAAATAGCCGACTAACTTTAAGTATTGGTCGACTAGGAGCCTGCTTGTTTTGCGACAAGCAGGTTTTTTTTGGCCAAAATACCGCAGGCCCACATCACGGGATCTTGCTGATTTTGTTACCTATTTTAAGTTTTTAAGAAAAACGCCTCCCGCAGGTGCAAAAAACCGCGCCTAATTCACAATAAGGCTACCCGAAAGGCTCAAAATTAAGGTAGTCTCTGTACTTTGGCGAGCTAAAAACATACTCACAACGTATTACTACTGAGTTGACTCGAAAAACTGGCTTTTGGGCTTTTTGCCGGAGAATTCATGCCCACAATTGATGCGCTTTCACACCGTTTACTCGACTACCTTGATATTGAAAAGGTAAACCAAGTTCGTCGTGCCTATTATTACGCCGAACAAGCGCATGATGGCCAAGCTCGCAAAAGTGGTGAGGCGTATATTACCCACCCATTAGCGGCTGCCGACATTCTGGCAAAAATGCACCTCGATCACGAAAGCCTCATGGCTGCCATGTTGCATGACGTGATTGAAGACACGGCCATTACCTACGAGGGTGTGGCGTCACAATTTGGCGATACAGTGGCCATGATTGTGGACGGTGTATCTAAACTGACTCACCTAGAGTTTGATACCAAAGCCGAAGCACAAGCCGAAAACTTTCAAAAAATGGTGTTGGCCATGGCCCATGACCTTCGGGTTATTTTGGTTAAGCTGGCCGACCGACTCCATAACATGCGCACCTTGGGTGCGATGCCGCCTCACAAGCAACGCCTAAAAGCACGAGAAACCCTCGAAATTTACGCCCCTATTGCGCTGCGATTAGGCATGAAAGACTTTGAGGTGGAGCTTGAAGACCTCGCCTTTCGCGCCCATCACCCTTGGCGATTGCGCGTATTGCAAAAGCGCTTGTTAGAGGCGCGCCGTAAAAAGCAAAAAATGCTGTCTCGTATTGAGTCCGAAGTAAAAGCCAGCCTTGCTTCGGCTGGCCTCTTTGGCGATGTGTCGATTCACGAAAAGCACTTTTTTAGCATTTACAAAAAAATGGAGCGGGGCGTTCGCTTCCGCGACCAGCAAGACATCTTTAGTTTACGTGTGGTTACTAATACCGTAGACGACTGTTACCGCATTTTAGGTGCTGTGCACCAGCTGTATAAGCCAGTACCAAATCGTTTGAAAGACCATATCGCGATTCCTAAATCCAACGCCTACCAGTCGCTGCACACCAGTTTGTTTGTGCATCGTGGCACCACCATCGATTTTCAGATTCGCACCAAAGAAATGGATGCAGTGGCGCGCCACGGTGTGGCCGAATACAGCCATTACAAAGCGTATGGCGACTCGGCCAGTGCCTTGGATTCTTACCAACGTAGCCAGCGCTGGATTGCTGGGCTTTTAGAGCTCAACCAGCGTTCGGGCGACTCGATGGAGTTTATCGAGAACGTTAAAAAAGACCTATTCCCCAGCGAGGTCTTTGTCTTTACCCCTAAAGGCCGTATCCACACCTTACCTGCCGGTGCTACGCCGGTGGACTTTGCCTACGATGTACATACCGGTTTAGGCAACGAATGTGTTTCTTGTAAGGTGGATAACCGCTTAGCACCTCTCTCTGTACCTTTGGTAAACGGCCAGATGGTTGAGATTATTTCAACCAAAAGTGCCCAGCCAAACGCCGCTTGGCTTAATTTTGTTGTCACGCCAAAAGCGCGTATGGCCATTCGCCACTTCTTAAAGCATCAGCAACGTCACGAGTCGATTGAGCTGGGCAAACGCCTACTGAATCAGTTTTTGGCGAAGTTTGGTTTGTCGCCAGACAACCTAGACGAAGAGGTTGTGGCCTCTTTGCTGACCGAAACCCAATGTAAAACCATGGATGCGTTGTTTGAAGAAATTGGTTTGGGTAATCGTCAAGCCTTTGTTGTGGCGCGACGTATTAAAGGGTTAGAAGATGGCGCCCATGCCAAAGAGGGCCCTGTGTCTATTAAAGGCGCTGCAGGCCTAGGTATTAGTTACGCCACGTGTTGTTACCCTGTTAAAGGTGACTCCATTGTGGGCTACTTGGGGGGCGAAGGCAGCAAAGGCTTGGTGGTACACCGCAGCCGATGCCAAGCCCCTAAGCAAAGCAGCGATGAAGTGGATCGCTGTGTTTATGTCGCTTGGGAAGAAGAAGCCTTGTCTGAATATGCGGTTTCTTTGACCTGTGACGTGATGCCCATGCGTGGCACGCTAGCAGCGTTGGCGGGTGCGTTAGCGTCTGTTGATGCCGAAGCGTCAATGATTGATCTGACGGATGACGAAGGCGTACTCGCAAAAGCACATTTAATGCTTCGCGTAACCGACCGGGATCACCTCATCATTGTGATGAAGGCCCTAAAAGGCCTTACCTGCGTCAACCGCATCGTTCGTGCTTAACTCTCTTCTTCGTTTACAAAGTTACTTAGCGTTTGAGCAACTTCTTGCATGGCCGGTACGTGCGATAGTAGGTCATCAAGACTGCGTCGAATGACTGGTGCATGAGTAAACAGGCATGCCAATAGCCTGCCGTCTTTGTCTTTTACCGGCACTGAGCAGGCGACCATCCCATCGATAAATTCTTCGTTATCAATACCCACACCGCTTTCACGAATCTCATACAAAGATGCCTTAAGCTTCGCAGGTGAGGTGATGGTGTTACGTGTGAGTTGCTCGAGCGATAAGTTTTCAACCACCCGATCCAAACGACTTTCACTAAGAGTGCTCAGGTACAGCTTGCCACTGGCCGTACACCAAATGGGTGTGCGGGTGCCAATGGGCAAGGTGATTTGCAGCGGCCAGTTACTTTGATAACGGTCGTAGTAGATCATCTCAATTCCGTCAGGAATCGCAATACCGCAGGTTTCGCCAATCTCTGACGACAGCTTTTGCAAAATCGTTTTGCGAACCATTTTATAGCGGTTGCTGTAGAGCACGCCTAACGAAATTTTATGCAAACGCGCATCGGGTAACAGGTTGCCGCGCATATTGGTTTGCAAATAACCACTGGCTTGCAGCTGCTGTAACAGTCGGTGAATACTGGGCTTGGGAATGTCTAGCATTTCGGCCAAGTCGGCGGGACTCAAAGGTTGATCAGCGCAAGCAACTGCTTCGATGATTTCTAGTACACGTGTAATAGATGAGCCTTTTTCTCTGCGTTCCGCCATAACAGTCCTAATTCAGCCAAAATTGGTTTACATGATTTGGATCGACCGTGTCGATTGTTGCATATCGCCATTGAGGCGCGCGATCTTTATCGATCAATAATGCTCGCACACCTTCCACAAAATCACCAACGGCAAGGCTGGATATGGCCATATGAAGCTCCATGGCAAACACCTCTTTTAGAGGAAGCCCTTTGCCGCGTTGAAGTTGCTGGTGGATGACCCAAGCAGCAAGAGGGCTGCCATATTCTAGGTTGGCTTTGGCTTTGTCCAGCCATTTATCTTGAGCGTCTATCGCTAAAATGCCATTGGCAACCGCTGTAATGGACCTGTTCTCGGTTGCCTCTTTGATAAGCGGGTAATGGCGTTCGCAATTCGATTGCATCTCAGCAAATTGAGCTACCGAAGCGCTTTGCAGTTTACTTAGCACTTGCTCAACGGCTTCGGGCGCGGGCATTTCCCAGTCGGCTTTCAGCAGTTCAGACACTAGTTGCTGAGTCTGTTCTGTCGCTATCATGTAATCCGCAAGGCCCAAGTAGGTGGCATCCTTAGCGTTCATAGGTGCGGCGGTTAAGCCTAGAAAAAGCCCCATACCTTGAGGTAACTGATTGAGAAACCAGCTGCCGCCGACGTCAGGAAAGAGCCCAATGGATATTTCTGGCATAGCCATAGAGGTCGTTTCAGTAACAATACGATGGCTACTGCCATTCATAAGCCCCATACCGCCACCGAGCACAATGCCATTGGCGATACAAATAATGGGTTTGGGGTAGTTATGAATGGTGAGGTCGAGTGTGTACTCTCGCTCAAAGAAGGTTTTACCTAGCTCTTCATTGCCTTGGCTCCATGTTTGGGTAATGGATACCACATCACCACCGGCGCAAAACGCTTTCTCGATCACACTATCGAGCACAATGGCGACCACTTTCTCGTTGTTCTCCACCTCGTCAAGGTGCGCTTGTAGCAGGTCAACCATTTCAAGTGTGAGTGCATTCAAGCTTTTGGGAGCGTTGAGCTTAATGACACTGACAATAAAGCCATCATGAGTCGAGTGGGATTCAAAAATAACCGGTTCCATGCGCACCTCTGCAGAGTTAATGGAATAAGAAAGAGGCGCGGAAAAAACAGCAGGTAAATTTCTGGCCTCGGGGTTAGGTCACTTTGTTGCGCGATAATGGTCTGCTATCACTCAAAGTGTCTGAAGTAGAGAATTAAATCAATGGGTCTTATGTGTAAGGGGCCGGTTTGCTTTTGCTTGGTAAGCAGCCACAAACCGGCATGGGGACACTATTTCAGTGTTGGCATTGAGAAGTTAACGCCTTCACGAACACCGGCTGAAGGCCAGCGCTGGGTAATGGTTTTACGTTTAGTGTAAAAGCGAACAGCGTCTGGGCCGTAAGCATGTAAATCACCGAACAAAGAACGCTTCCAGCCACCAAAGCTGTGGTAAGCCACAGGCACTGGCAGAGGTACGTTAATACCGACCATGCCCACTTCAATATGGTCTGAGAAGTAACGTGCCGCTTCACCGTCACGGGTAAAGATACAGGTACCGTTGCCGTATTCATGAGCGTCGATCAGATCCATGGCTTGTTGCATGGTTTGTACGCGAATGACTTGCAGCACAGGGCCAAAAATTTCGTTTTGGTAGCTGTCCATTTCGGCTGTCACGTTATCGATTAGTGTGCCACCCACGAAGAAGCCTTCTTCGCCGCCTGGGACGTTAGGGTTACGGCCATCAACAACAATGGTCGCGCCTTGTGTCTCGGCGCTGTCGATGTAACCAACGACCTTATCGCGATGCTCTTTGGTGATGAGCGCACCAAAGTCGTTATTTGGGTTTGTTGGTTCGCCCACTTTGAGCGATTGCATTGCCGCGGTCATTTTCTCAATCAAGGCATCACCGGCTTCGTCGCCTACCGCAACCGCAACCGACAAGGCCATGCAACGTTCGCCTGATGAACCGAAGGCCGCGCCTACCAATTGGTTTACTGCGTTATCCATATCTGCGTCAGGCATTACGATGGCATGGTTTTTAGCGCCACCGAGTGCTTGGCAACGTTTGCCGTTAGCGCTCGCGGTGCTGTAGATGTACTCAGCGATAGGTGTTGAGCCTACAAAGCTGACCGCTTTTACGCGTTTGTCGGTAAGTAGGGTATCCACTGCTACTTTGTCGCCGTTCACAACGTTAAGTACACCGTTTGGCAAGCCCGCTTCTTGCAGAAGGCCTGCAATGTACATCGTTGAGCTAGGGTCACGTTCTGACGGCTTAAGGATAAAGGTGTTACCGCAGGCAATTGCCATTGGGAACATCCATAAAGGCACCATCACTGGGAAGTTAAACGGTGTAATACCCGCAACCACACCTAATGGCTGGAACTCACTCCATGAGTCGATGCTTGGGCCTGCGTTTTTACTGTATTCGCCCTTAAGTAGCTCTGGAATGCCACACGCATACTCAACGTTTTCGATGCCGCGCTGTAACTCACCGGCAGCGTCGTGACAAATTTTGCCGTGCTCAGCACCGATCAATTCGCAAATTTTATCCGCGTTTTGCTCTAGCAGCTCTTTAAAGCGGAACATGATACGCGCGCGTTTAATTGCTGGCGTATTGCGCCATTCTGGGTAAGCTGCTTGGGCGGCTGCAATGGCTTCTTCAACAGTGTCTACGGTAGCAAGAGCGACCTGAGTGTTGGTTTGGCCAGTAGCTGGGTTGTAGACCGCTTGGGTACGGTTGCTGTCTTCAATAAATTGGCCGTTAATAAAGTGTCCAATATGTGACATTGTGTATTCCTCAAATCGTGATTTTTGTTGTTTTGTTTAAGCCCAAAGCGACTCGTAGATTTCGATGATTTCATCTGCCGATGGCACGCGTGGGTTATTGCCCGGTGAGCCAGAAGCTAGTGCTTGCTGTGCCATGGTTTGCTTCACGTTCATAAACTCGTCTTGGTTAATGCCGAATTGAGCAACGGATGGCACACCAAGCTCTTCGTTGAGTGCGTGAAGCTCTGCAATGAGTTTTTGATTAGCTGTGGCGGTATCGTCTTCATAAGACGCCACGCCCATGGCTTTAGCACAGTCGGCATAGCGTTCTGGCGCGGCATCTAGTGAGAACTGAGTGACCGCAGGCAAAAGCATGGCGTTTGATAGGCCGTGAGGTACGTGGAAAAAGGCGCCAATTGGGCGGCTCATACCGTGCACCATGGCAACTGAGGCATTCGAGAAGGCAACGCCCGCTAGGGTCGATCCCAGCATCATCGCTTCACGCGCGGGTTTGTCGTCACCGTTATGGAATACACGGCGCAAGTTCGGGCCAATTAAGCGCATCGCTTCTAAAGCTTGCGCGTCGCTGTAAGGATTCGCCTTTTTGCTAACGTAAGCTTCAATGGCGTGGGTCAGTGCATCAATGCCGGTATCGGCAGTAATGCGTGACGGCACGGTGCAGGTCAGTTTGTAATCGATGAGTGCGGCGACGGGCATAAAACCTGTGCCCACACAGAGCATTTTCTCGTCGGTGGTTTCATCCGTAATAATGGTAAAGCGTGTTACTTCCGAGCCAGTGCCTGCTGTGGTAGGTACAGCAATAATCGGTAAGCCTTGTTCGTTAACGACGCGGGGGAACTTGTAGTCACGCATTTCGCCGTGGAACTTAGCCAAAATCGAAATCGCTTTGGCGCTATCAATTGGGCTACCGCCACCTAGGGCGATAATGCAGTCGTAGTTACCGGTTTCGGCTTTTTTTGCACCGGCCTGAATGGATTGGACGGTAGGTTCTGGTACGGTATCGTCAAAGACATCGCAAGGAATACCATGCTCTTCGAGGTTTGCGCGAATGGTTTCGGCATACCCCAAGCTCACCATTACCTTATCGGTAATAATCAAAGGGTACTGGCAGCCTAGGCTGGCAAGCACCTTAGGCATTTCCATGCATGCATCTTCGCCTACATGCATGATTCTTGGCAAAATTACCTGTGTAGACATGTTGCTCTCCATATATTTATTGTGAGTAGGCCATTGCGGGCAGCCAAAGCACGATGTTTTCCCAGTAGAAAACAACGGATAGCCCGAATAGCTGGATGAGAATGAACGGAATAACACCACGGTAAATGTGACCTAGGCTGATCCCCTCAGGGGCAACGCCCTTAAGGTAGAAGAGTGCAAAGCCAACAGGCGGTGTTAGGAAAGACGTTTGTAAGCAAACCGCAAATAGAATGGTGAACCACACCAGGTCAAACCCTAGGTCTACTACCACCGGTGCAACCAATGGCAGGATGATGAGGGTGAGCTCAATCCAGTCTAAGAAAAAGCCCAAGACAAATGTCACGAGTAGGATGGTGATGACGATTCCGGTTGGGCTAAAAGGCAATCCGTGTAAGAAGCCTTCAATCATTTCGTCACCGCCAAGGCCACGTAGTACCAAAGAGAAGGCGGTTGCGCCGAGTAGCAGAGCGAAAATAAAGGCAGTGGTTTTAGTGGTACCGTGGCCAACTTCCTTGAAGACCGAAAGGTTTAAACGCTTTTTACTCAATGCCAGTAGCATGGCGCCGAGTGCACCTACACCAGCCGCTTCCGTCGGCGTTGCGATGCCAAAGAAGATAGAACCAAGCACTGCCAGAATGAGCATCAGCGTCGGTAGAATCGCTTTTATCACACCCCATACAACAGCAAACGATAGTTTCTCGGTGCCTTGTGCGATAGGCGCATGACCTGGCTTAAAGAAGCCAACCGCAAAAATGTAGGTGACATAAAGCGTTGCTAGCAGTAGCCCTGGAAAGAGCGCACCTAAAAACAGGTCGCCAACAGACACCCCAATGCGATCGCCCATCATCACCAGCATAATGCTCGGTGGAATAAGGATACCCAAGGTACCGGTAGAGCAAACGGTCCCGCAAGCGAGCTCCTTGTTGTAACCATCACGAAGCATAAGTGGCACGCCGAGCACGGCAAGCAACACGACGGATGCGCCAATAATGCCGGTGGAAGCTGCGAGCAGTAAGCCAACAAAGGTGACGGCTACGGCCAAACCACCGCGTACTTGGGGTACTGGGGACATCCCCACAAACGGTCGCATAACTCCATAAATCCCACGGATACCAAGGCATCCAGAGGAGCCTTACTTTTAAATCCTTAGTTAATTGACTGGTTTATAGCCAGTTTCAGGTATGATCCGGCTTTTTGGTCCGCAAATGAAGCCCTCTCGCAAGCGCCTGACGATTCTACATCAGCCAGAAATCCAAGACCTGTTTGGTCCGCCAAAGCTCACCGTTGAGGAGAAGAGGCTCTACTTTGCACTCAATGACCCGGAAATCGAAGCCTTTCATTCGATCCGTGACCGGCAGCAGCGCTGCTATTTTGTCTTGCTTCTGGGGTACTTCAAAGTAAAACCCGTCATGCTTAGCCTGGGTTATTCTGATGTGCAGGATGATCTGGCATTTATCGCCAGCGAGTACTTTCCAGGGACAAAGCCAAAAAGAAAAAACCTAACA
>JBMYSW010000035.1:0-28547 GCA_049603715.1 Pontibacterium sp.
TGATCTATTAGCTGGCGGTGAAGGTGATGACGCCTTGTATGGCGAAGCCGGCGATGATGACATCTATGCCGGTAACGGAAATGACGCTGGCTATGGTGGTGATGGCGCAGACACCTATTACGCTCAAAGCGGTGTAGACTTCTTTGACGGGGGCGATGGTAGCTGGGTCGACTCTATTTCTTTTGAGTATGATTCAGGAAATAGCTTTGTGGTCTACGCGAATGGCGAGCGCCAAGACATTGATCTATCGACGAATGCGCTACAGTTGGATCCAAACAGCTCAGGTGTCATTTGCTTTGCTGATGGTTCAGAAGTGTCATTTATCAATATTGAATTGATTGAATGGACTTAAGCGAGTGAGGCTCAGCTTAGACTGAGCCGCCCTTATAAATGACAAAGGCTCATATCAAACGATATGGGCCTTTTTTGTGGACTGATGTTGGTTGTCGGCAACAGTAAGTTGTGTTGCAAACGCCAGAAGACTCAGCTGCGCCTTAAAGCTTTGCTAAGCGTTGTTTGGCTTTTTCGTGGTTTTGTTCCACCGCTTTTTCATACCAAAAACGGGCGAGGGCTGTGGCATCTTGCGACTTGTCGGGGTGTTTGTTGTTTTCGTACATAAGCCCCATGTTGTATTGAGCGGCTTTAAAGCCTGCATACGCCGCGCGTTGGTACAGGCTAAAGGCTTCGGTTAATAGGCCTTTATCTTCTTTGGCGATCGCCACGAGGTTTTGCGCACGATCATGCCCGGCGTTCGCTGCTTTTTCCATCCAGTACATTTCTTTTTCTTGATCGTTCTGCTCGCCATAATAGCGTGCAAGGTTGTACTGGCAGTAAGCGTTGCCGCTCGCTGCGCCTTTTAAGTACCAACGCTCGGCTGGTTCTGGTTCACCGCCTTTCATTAGCATCAGTGCAAAGTTATTTTGTGCGCGAGCAAAGCCTTGCTCGGCTGCGGAACGATACAGCTGTTTTGCTTCTTCTTTGGCTTCGTCTTCGCACAAAATGGCAAAGTGGTACTGGGCAAACGGAATCTGGTGTTGCGCGCCTTGGGCGTAGCACTCTCGCTCTGAAGGCGTGTTGAGCACTGGGGTATTCGGCGCAGGCTGCCCAAGGCTGCTAAGCGGGGTGTTTAGTAGGGGTTTAAGTTGGCCAATGAGCTGGGTTAACGAAGGACGTTGCTCAGGCAATTTGGCCAACAAACGACTCAGTAGCTCGCGAACAGACTCGGACAGCGCTGTTGGTGGCTCGTAAGGCTGAGTGCAGTGCTGCAACATTTTATAAGCGTTAGACGTTGCATGAAGCTGGAAAGGAAGCTCGCCAATAAGAAGGTAGTGCAGCGTGACACCCAGGGTGTACACATCGGACGCCGGTGACTGCTCGCCCGCATACTTTTCGGGTGAGGTGTAGCTAAAGTCTGTTTTTGCGACCTCGCTGCGGGTAATGTGGCTAGGCGAGGCAATGCCAAAGTCGGTTAGCACCAACGAGCCTTGCTCAGTCATTAAAATGTTCGAGGGCTTTAGGTCGAGGTGAAGCATACCCTCGGCGTGCACTGTCGCCACGATTTGGCATAACTCCAAAAAGATCGGCAACGCTTGCTGCTCTGATAAGGGGCCGCCGCGGCTTACCAAGCTTTTAAGAGACTTGCCTTCAATATACTCGGTCATAATGACCAGCTGGTCTGCTTGCCGAATCGCTCGGTGCAGCCGTTGCACGGCACTAAGGTGCTTTACGGCGTTGAGCGATTGAAGCTCCAGCTCAAACACACCATGGTCGTAAAGCTTTTTGAACTGTTTGGCTGCAAAGCAGCGGTAGGGAGGAGCCAGTTCTCTTACTTTGTATACCGTTGAAAAACCGCCAGAGGCGATTTCTTCAAGGGTTTCGTAACCGCTCAAAAAAGTCATAATTTGGTCTGTATTCCCTGCTTTAACATGCCAATCATACTACCACTTTTGGCAGACATAATCTGAATCATATGAAAGGCTTAGCGTAGCTTTGTTCTTTAGCTCAGTTCGCCTTAGTAGCGCATTTAGTGCCGATGAGGATTCGGTGCCCAATGTTTGAAGCCATGGCTCAGCATTTTACGCCGCCTACCCAAAAAGAAGGCTTTAATGTCACGACGGTTTTAGGTGCTCCTGCCGAATAACCTAGGTTTAGCGTTAACCTAGGTGCTCGACAAGGTGGTCGATAAATGCGCGTGTTTTGGCGGGTAAAAAGGCCTTAGAGGGGTAAACTAGCCAGATAGACGTTTCGGCATCAGTGCCGCTTATTTGCCAGTCGGGTAAAAGGCTAACCAGTTGTTTACGCGATAGCTCCTGCTGAATCATCCAATCGGGTAGTAGGGCAAGGCCCACATCGTTCTCGACACTTGCTTTAATTGCCATGCCTGTGGTCATGGTGAGTGCGGGTTGTATGGCAATGGTTTGTGTCGCGTTTGGCTGGGTAAAGCGCCATGCCTTGTTAAAGTGGCTGTAGCCAAAGCTAATTAAGCGATGATCGACAATGTCACTGGGCTGAGTGACGGGAGGATTATGTTGAACGTATTGAGGGCTGCCTACCAACAAATACCGGACATCCAGCAGCTTTTTTGCAATGAGGTTGCTGTCAGTTAAGCGGCCGTGGCGAATGGCAACATCAAACTTATCTTCAATGACATCATGTTGAGTGTCGGCCAGCACTAAGTCTAGCTGTATTTTAGGGTAGCGCTCGCAAAAGCTTTTCATTAAGGGCGCAATCACCTTTTGCCCAAACGAGGTGGAAGTGGTGACCCGAACTTGGCCAAAAGGCTCGGCGCTTTGGCTAACAACCGCTTGCTTAGCTAACTCTAATTCTTCAACCAGCGCGACTACGCGGTCAA
This sequence comes from Pontibacterium sp., assembly GCA_049603715.1. Lineage (GTDB taxonomy): Bacteria > Pseudomonadota > Gammaproteobacteria > Pseudomonadales > Balneatricaceae > Pontibacterium. The sequence continues at coordinate 2,852 of JBMYSW010000035.1, forward strand.
AGTAGGCTTCGCCCGCTTGTGTGGCAATTAATGTGCGGGTTGTGCGTTGAAATAGGCGCGTTTGCAGGTCTTTTTCGAGGGCTGCGATGGCTCTAGAAACTGACGAAGGCGCCACATTTTGCGCCTTAGCGACATCGGCAAAGCTTTTGGCTTTGTATACGGCGATAAACAACTGGATATGGTTTAGGTTCATTGGTGCGAACTCTGCATTAATCAATTGCAAAGATTGTAGTTTATTGTTTTTAGCGCGGCAAATAAGCTGACGATACTGGCTTATTTTGACTTATGAGGAGTATTACTATGTCATCTCTTGTTCGTATCGATAGCAGCCCACGCGGCGCTGATTCCCATTCAAAGTCCATCGCTGATGTGGTGGAGTCTCAGCTAATCAGCGTGATACCACAGCTAAAGATCACACATCATGACGTATCTGTGATGGCGGTGCCCGCACTCAGCGGCACGGCGATCACGGGTTTCTACACCCCCAAGGAGGAGTTTACCGATGAACTTACCCAAGCCACGGAGCTGTCTGATCGGCTAATCGCCGAACTAAAAGCCGCCGACACGTTGCTCATTAGTGCGCCAATGTACAACTTTGGGGTGCCTTCATCGCTTAAAGCGTGGATTGACCAAATTGTTCGTATTAACGAGACCTTTAGCTACGACGACGCTGGCTTTGATGGGCTGCTGAAAGGCAAAAAAGCGATTTTGGCTTTGTCCTATGGAGCTCAGGGGTATGTCGAAGGCGGGCCTATGGAGAGTATGAACTTCTTTGAGCCTTACCTTGTCGCTTTACTAGGGTTTTTGGGAATTGATGATGTGGAAGTGTTTCGTTTAGAGGGCACGTCTATGCTGAGCCCAGAAGCGCTTGCGGCAAATAGGAAGGCACTTGATCGCCATATTTCTGAACGGTTAAACAGAGGTTGATATGACGCCAGTGTTGGATTTTACCGGTAAAACCGCCCTTGTCATGGGGGCGTCCAAAGGTATTGGCCTCGCTACGGCACAAGTGCTTGCTGGTTTAGGTGCGACGGTGGTGCTTGCCGCTCGCAATGGTAAGGCTTTAGATGAAGCAGTTAGCTCGATTATACAATTGGGTGGGCATGCAAAAGCAAAGGTGTGTGATGTGAGCTGCTATGATGAAGTAGAGGCTACGGTGCAATACTGCTTAGCCGAGACGGGCCGAATCGATATGTTAATTAATAACGCGGGTGTCATAGAGCCCTTGACCCATTTAATCGATAGTGACCCCGCCATGTGGGGGACTGCTGCAGATATAAATTTTAAAGGCGTGTATTTTGGTATGCGAGCGGTACTACCTCATATGGTCGAGTCGGGACAGGGGGTGGTAGTGAATATGAGCTCTGGGGCAGCCAATAGTGATTTACCTGGTTGGAGCCACTATTGCTCGACCAAAGCAGCGGCTAAAAAACTCACTGAAGTGGCTCATCGTGAATTGATTGGCACAAATGTGAGAGTCGTTGGTCTTTCGCCCGGAACGGTAGCGACGGGGATGATGGCCAAAATAAAAGAGGCTCAAGTCAACGTTGTGAGTGATCTCGATTGGTCGAGCCATATCTCTCCCAAGTGGGTGGGTAAAGCCGTTGCATTTTTATGTGGGCCTGAGGGAGAAGAGTATGCAGGTACCGACTTTTCACTCAAAACACCCGAGGGCCGTGCTCGGGTAGGGCTGTCGCAATGATCATAAAAGCCACAATCCGCTAGGTTAGCCTAGGCTACACACATTTGCAGTACACTCGTTCAATGTAATGTTGTTAAAGGCGTGTGATGCGCCTTTCTTATCGCTCCAAGCAGGAATTTTTTAAGAAGGCTTCTATAGTTAAGAGAATAGAAAATGAGAGGCTTGGGAGTGCTTTATGAAAATATTGTCCTTATGTGTGGGTTTGTTGACTTTTTCAACGGTGAGCTTTGCTGAAACACTGACGTTTGGTGTGGTGCCACAGCAGTCGGCCAAAACCTTAGCGGCCAAGTGGTCGCCTGTGTTAAGTCACATCAGTGACAAGGCCAGTATCAAGCTGCAGTTTGCAACGGCCAAAGACATTCCGGAATTTGAAAAGCGTGTGTTAGCGGGCGAGTACGATGTGGCGTATATGAACCCGTACCATTACGTGGTGTTTAGTCAAAAACCAGGATATCAAGCGATAGCAAAACAAAAGGGGGCGATGATTCGTGGCATTTTGGTGGCGCGTAAAGACAGCTCTATTCAGTCATTAGAAGGCCTTCAAAACACGACATTGGCTTTCCCATCGCCTGCGGCATTTGCCGCGAGCATTTTGCCTCGTGCTCAAATGGCGCAAGAGAATATTGTATTTACGCCTAAGTATGTTTCGTCGCACGATTCAGTCTACCTTAATGTTGCCAAAGGCTTTTTTCCTGCTGGGGGCGGTATTATCAGAACCTTTAACAATACCTCTCCTGATGTGCGCGAGCAGCTAAAAGTGTTGTGGCAAACAAAGCCTTATACTTCCCATGCCATTGCCGTTCACCCTAAAGTTTCTGAGCAAACACAAAACAAAATTGTTGAAGCGATGCTTACGATGAATGAAGACCCTGAGGCGATGAAGCTTCTGCAAGCGCTTAATTTTAAAGGTTTAGAAGCCGCATCGAACGAGCGTTGGGACGACATTCGTGGCTTAAATATTACACTGCTCAATCATCTGTTAAACGATTAGCTTATCGTTTCGATTTGAAAGGGATGTGTGAATGTCACTTCGTTTAAAAACCATTCTTGGTATTGCGCTAATAGAGGCCGCTCTATTGGCGTTGCTCATCTCTATGACGTTAAATTATTTACAGTCTACAAACTACGACGGGCTGCATAAACGCATAACCACCACGGCTACCTTGTTTTCTACCACCACCAAAGATGCGGTTATTTCTTATGATTTGGCATCGCTAGAAGCTTTTTGCACGGAGTTAATGAAAAACTCTGACATTTTGTATGTCAAAGTGTTGTCGCCGCGGGGGGATGTATTTGCAGAAGCGGGCGATGCTGCATACCTAACTAAGCCATTTAAAGAAGACATTCGCGTTGCGAACGTTAACGACGGTGTATTCGATGTGAGTGCAAACATTGAAGAGGGTGGGGAGCTGTTTGGGCGTGTTGAGTTAGGTTTAGATACTGAGTCGTTGAATCATGAAATCACCGAGGCAAGAACGTGGAGTGCCACGATTGCGTTTGGCGAGATGATTTTGGTGGCGCTGTTTTCGTATATGTTAGGCACTTATCTCACTCAACGCTTAACAGAGCTGAGAGAGGCCGCGAATAAAATTTCCGATGGTAATACCCAAATAAACCTTAAAGTCGTTGGCGATGATGAAGTGGCAGAGGTGGCCAAAGCGTTTAATGAAATGTCGTCACGCATCACCTATGAAGCAGAGCAGCGTAATGCTTACGAACAGCAGTTAATTGAGTTAAACCATTCGCTTGAAAGCCGTATTGAACGCCGCACAGAGCAGCTAGAGCGTAACATTGCAGAGTTAGAGTTGACGAATCAGCGATTAGAAGAAGCGCAACAACAACTGATTCAGGCTGAAAAAATGGCGTCTATTGGTACGCTGGCCGCGGGTGTTGCCCATGAAATTAATAACCCTATTGGTTATGTTGTGAGCAATGTTAGGACGCTATCGGACTATAACCAGGTTTATCAAAAAGCTATTCATCGGGTGCGAGAAATTTTTGCTAAAGCCCCTGATGAGCAACACGAAGCGCTTAAGACGTTTCAAGTGTGGCTAGAAGCGCAGGACATTGACTTTATTCAAGAAGATATTCCTGAGTTAATGACTGACACACTCGAGGGAACCACTCGTATTCTGGATATTGTGACAGGGCTAAGAGAGTTCTCCCACTCGTCGCCAACACAAGTGCTCTGCGCCGAAAACCTCAATCAAGCGGTGGAAAATGTACTGAAAATCACCCGTTCTGAGCTTAAGTATAAAGCGGTGGTTGAAACCAACTTAGGCGAGATCCCAGAGGTGGTATGCAACATTGGGCAAATTCAGCAGGTGCTGTTAAATTTAATCATTAATGCTAGTCATGCCATTGAAGAAAAAGGGGTGATTACTATTAAAAGCGGCGTACAAGACGACCATGTTTATGTGTCCATACAAGACAACGGCTCGGGCATACCACCAGGTATACAAGAGAAGATTTTTGATCCGTTCTTTACCACTAAAAAAGTAGGAAAAGGCACAGGTCTTGGCTTGTCGATCGCCTATGGCATTATGAAGGATCATAAGGGGCGAGTGGAGTTAGAGAGTGAGGAAGGAAAGGGTAGCCGGTTTACTTTGTTTTTTCCGTTGGAGCGACGAGCCTTTCCCGACCTGTACGATGTGCAAACACCCTTAAGTTCTAGGGCATAGAGTCTTTTTCGTTTTAGCTATTGCCTTGTCGTGAACGAGCTGAAAGGGGAAGGTATGAGTTTTTGAAGCTTAGCGTTTAAAAGCTGCACAGTGTGCTTGCAGCTCAACATAGCTTTGGCTGCTCTTACCCTCTGCAGTGCAAATACTCAATAAGTCCTCAATAAAGTAGCCAAGGGCACGTTGCTCAACTTGCTTAATTTGCGCTTGCTCTTTGTGGCTGAGCATCGAATAAACACTCGCTGCACCAAAATCACCAAAGATAATATGCCCTTCCTCATTGAATAGCGTGTTATGCGCGTATAAATCGCCATGACAAATCGATCGGCCATGTAAATGCTCAAAAACGTCGGTCATTTGATGAACAATATTTACGATGGCTTCGATACCTAACTCAAAGCCTGCCGGAAAGGTATCGCGTGTGCAGGTGTCAAAGTTGGGCGGTAAGCCTAAGTTTGCATAATTAGCCGGGATCAGCGGCATCACCACGGCTAAAAAATCGGGCTCATTGACCTGTGCCAAGGCCGTGACAAGGTTAGGGTGCTGGCCGGCGCTTAGGCAGGCGTCTAACTCGTCTTGAGGGTATCCATCGCTGGTGATCTCGCCTTTGAATACTTTAACTGCAACACGCTCCGGAAAGTGGTTTTGCTTTTCTACCCAACTTGCTTCTGAGATAAGTCCTGATGCACCTTGCCCCAATACCTGATGCAAGATGAGGTCGTTTTTGCTTACTTGCGGGATGTCTGTTGCGGTATCGCTGGAGCTTTGGCAGAAGGGGTTTCCGGCAAAGGCGAACCAAGCCAATTTAGGTAACTCTAATAGCTGTTTGGGAAACTGTGTTAGTTGGTTCGCAGAAATTCGAATCAGCTCCAGCTGGTGGCATTGGCTTAAAGTTTGCGGTAGCTCGCGCAGTTGATTGCCCGCGAGTGCGAGCTTCTGCAGTCTTGGGCGTTCGCCTAATTCGTTTGGTAGAGTTTCGAGCTGATTGTTGGTCAAAATGAGCCAACGAAGTTTGGCTGGCAGTGCCTCAGCAGGTAGGTGCTTAATCTTATTCGACTTAAAACCCACCATCTCAAGGCTTTCACACTGGCCCAAAACAGCAGGCACTGTTTCAAAGGGGTTATTCGATGCAAAAAAGATTTTTAGCCTTTTTAACTGTGCGACTTCGGGTGGCATCTCGGTCAGCTGATTATTAGATAGGTCCAAAATTTCTAGCGAGTCAGCTAAAGACAGAATCTCCATGGGAAACTTAGTAAGGCCCTCGGACAGGGTAAGTCGAGTGGCGCCCGCAAGCTGGCCGGATTTTAACGCTGATAAAGTGTGCAAAGTCGCTTTCCCAAAGATTTATGCCGAGGTCCCTAAGCACACGCAGCCTACTTAAAAGGTGGGGGAAAATAAAGAGCGTTCTCCGTATAGTGTTTAAATGATTGTGAGTAGCGCAGGGGGGGGCTGCTACATAGAAAAACTAAGCCCTATGCTAGCGATTCTCTAAGCGGTTGTAGTCCAAAATACCACCTGCAAAGCGGCTCTGGTTATCTTGGTGAAGTTGGTCGCTAAATGCCCAAAACTCTGGGTCTGTTCGCCTTACGCCATACTGGCTGAGTAAATTAAAGTAATCGTCCTCAGAATTAAGCGTCAGCAGCTGATTGACCCATTGTGTTAGCGCTTTCTGTTCGATTTTTAACAACACATTGGGGTAATCGCCAATCAAGCCTGCGGCAACGGTAACCTTGTCTTCCTCCGGCAGCAGGTACTCCTTTTCGTCCAATAAGCTCGAAATGTTACTGTGTGCCTGGTGGTGTATTAGGCTTAGGTAGCCCGTTACTTCGCCGTCTTGGGTTAGCTGGACCATGCTCACCGGAGGTAAAAAGCGAAAGCTTGCCGACTTTTGCTTTTGTAGTTGGTTGAGCGCTTTTAACTGAGGTGCTGGCAGCGATAACTGCTCGAGTGCGTAACGGTACTCAAGCACGGGCTCCACTTGCGCCCGTAAGGCTTTGTCGACCTGTGTTTGTAAGTGTTGGTTGGGATTGAACGCTAGGTGTGAGTCGCTGTTTACACTGGCGTGCTTGCCCAACATGTAATCGTTGGTGGTGCTCGGTGCTTCTCGATACCAGTAATTACGAATACGGGTACGTTCGTTTTTTGGAAAGAGCAGTAGGTAGTTTAGCTCGCCTTCCATGCGCAAAAAGTCCATGTAAAGGCGCGTATTGAGCTGGTGGCCCACGTTGCCAAACACATCAAAGCCCGCAACTAGTAGATAATGAATCCGTTCTAGCAACGGGTAGTCAATTATCCAGGACGTTTTGGGTGATACACCCACTAAGCCTTTTACCACGCTAGCGTTATCAAAGTGTCTAAAAATGGTGAGTGCGGCGTTGCTGTTATTACCTTCACCGTCCCAAATTAATGTCTCATCTAGGCTGAGTCCATTGGCCGTAATTTGCTCGTCAATAAACTGCGTTTTGGCTGAGAGGTAGGCTTTTTGTTTACTCGCAAAGGTGAGCCAAAAATCCAATGGGCTAGCGTTGCTGGAGCTTTCGGCGGGCATATCAAGATGCGGTGTTTGCTGAGTTAAAAAGCGGGCAGCACCGTCTAGGTCGAGATCAGGGTCAACAAAGTAAACCCAAAAGTGCTCGTTAATCACATTTACCGCCACTTGGCCGCGACACACTGGGCCCTTGATGTAGGCCATAATGGTTTGCTGAGCGTGGTCCAACATAAAGCGATAACGACTGTCGGCAGGCAAGGCATTAAATACCTCAAATGGATTGCTGGCCGTGCCCAACGCATAATCGGGTAACGCATCTACGCTGTAGTCCAGTTCATAAAAGAGGGCGTTCCAGCGCGCTTGAGTTTCGTCGGTAAGCTTGAGGGGGATATGGGTTTTTGCCACTTGGCTCTCGCGCTCAGGCCATAGGCGGTAGTACACACGATCTACACCGGGTGGGTCGTAAGGGCGTCGAGTGGCAATCGGCACAATGGCTTTACCCGATGGTGTTTTAGAGCGAACAAGTTTAAAGCGTCGGTCAGAGCCTTCGAAAGATAAGCTAAATAGATAAATGTGCTCGTAAATATAACGTGCGACAAGCTGCGAACGCAGGTCTGCTTTATTAAACCACGCCTCCCATTGCACAACTTGTTGTGCTTCGCTGTCGCTGACCTGAAACGTGCTTGGCATATTTGCACCACTGGCAAGCCATTGATGAATGACGGCCATTTCAGTGGCGCTCAGCGCTGGGAGCCCATAAGGCATGCCCCAGTGCGGTTTGCTTTTTGCAAAATCGGCATAGCTTTCAGGCTTTGGGCAAACCTGCGCTCGATTAAGGGCAAAGTCGTAGCTGTCTTTGGATAACAGCGGACCGGATGGTTTAGGCTGTTGTTGCTTTAACAGGAGGCTTTGGTAAAGCATGCTGTTGTTTAGTGTTTGCTCTACGCTGGCTTTAGGGCTTTGTGATAACACCGAATAAAAGCCCTTGTCGCGCCAACCTTGTTGGCTGGTGGCGTCAATGTATAAGCGGGTGGGGTCGTCGGCGAGTAAGCGCGTGCCGTTATAAACCTTTTGTGGGCTTAAGCCGCGTTCAATACCCTCGGGCGAGGTGAGCTTTAGTTGGCATGGTGCATCGTAACAGGCGTGGCAGTTCACACATCGTGCTTCTAAAATCGGCTGCACCTTTTTTTGATAAAAGTCGCCACCTTGGCTGCTAATACGATTAATGGGCGGTTGAAGGTCAGGTGCGTCAAAGATACTGGCGGTGGCAGACGTGCTGGCAAGGCTAAGAAAAAGAAAAAAGCAAAGATACGAAACGAGTGCTCGTACGGGTGCAAACAGCATAGATACATCCTTTAGAAAAGCCGCGGCGCGCTTGCAACCCTGCAATACGCCCGCGGAGCGAGCCAGAGGTACTTAGAGAATTTGGGTTGTTGCTTCTTATCAGCGCGTGATTAAACGAGCTCTTTAAAAAGGCAAACAAGTTGCTAAATACGCTGGCTATAACGTCGACTTTTCTTGAGGGTACTACTTCCAAAATGGCTTTGCACTCTCAGCGTCGGCTTGTGCTTGGGTTTTGCCTATATCCGCCAGTAATTCGGGTGAAAGCTTAGCAAGCTGATGGCGAGAAGCTTGTTTTTTATACCAGCCTTTTAGGCGTTTAGATTGGTTTAAAAAGGCGTAAACCTGCGCAGCGCATGCACGGGCAAATGACACTTGTTTGTGTGGGTAGTCTACAGCGTTGAAACTAGGTTGTTTTAACATCACGGGCCTCCTCGGCGTTAGATTTCACATTGGCTTATTTGGTGAGCCTAGTGTGGGTAATCTCAGTCTTTTGATCTAATCGTTTTATTGAAAGGGGGCCTTCGGTAATTCCGATGGGTAGTTTGCAAAGCCTTATGGTTAAATAGAGAGAAGAGTTAATTGATAGCGAGCATGGCTACCGCCTGCTTTTACCTTGTTACCAAACGACTACTGCCAAGTGGGTTGCAAGGTTGTTAAAAGCGGGGTCTAGTCGCTCGCAGGGCGGGGAATTATGGAACTTTACCACCTAAGAACTTTCGTTAAAGTGGCGGATACAGGTAACCTAACGCGTGCCTCTGAGGCTTTGTTTACCAGTCAGCCTGCAATTAGTGGCCATATTAAGGCACTAGAAGACGAGCTAGGCTTACGCTTATTTAGTCGCAGCGCCAAGGGCATGTCCTTAACACCTGCGGGCAAAAGCCTATACGCCCAGGCGCAAGCCACTTTAGACGCGGCCCAAGCGTTTAAGTTTGCGGCGCAGGCGCTAAAAAACGAATTAGTGGGCGAGTTAAAAGTGGGGGTGCACACCGACTTCGACTTTGTTCGCACAGGGCATTTATACGCCAATATGCATGCGCGCCACCCTAAGGTGCCCGTCCATTTTTTGCAGGGCTCTTCATACATTACCAACGGGCAACTGCGCGACGGTCAAATAGATATCGGTTTTATGTTTGGTGAAAACCACGCCAATGATGTCGAAATGTATTTGGTCGAAGAGGTGCCCATGGCGATTGTCGCACCCGCTAAATGGGCAGACAAAATTGAAGGTGCCGATCTTGCCAAGCTAGCCCAACAGCCGTGGGTGTACACCTCATCTAGCTGTCCGTTTTTTGTGTTAATGGAATCGGTGTTTTCAGACTGCCCGGTTAAAGTACGTCAGCATGCCTGGGTGGACTCTGAGGATGCGGTACGCCAGTTGGTTAAATCAGGTGTGGGGCTGTCGGTGCTGAGGTTGGATGACGCACAACGCATGGCCGCGCTGGGTGAGGTGGCTATTTGGGAGGGTGATGTGCCGAGCATCCCTATGAGCATCGCAACCCTTAAGCGCCGTAAGGGGGAGCCAGTGATTGATGCGTTTAAACAGTTGGTTTTTGAAACGTGGCAAATCGACCAAGTAGCCGCTTCGGCTTAACCCTGTTCTAGTAAGCTTTTGGCAAAAAAAGGCCCTCGCAGTGTGAGCTGCGAGGGCTTTGTTTTTAAAGGCTTGCTTAAAGCTTTCTTAATAACAGCCTTAATGACAGCCAAAGAGGAGCCCTGAGTGCTTGTGAGTGCTGGGGTTATTCTTCAATGGCGTTTTTGAACACGCTGACCGCATTGGCCACTTCAGAAACCTTGGTTTTGATCTGAGTAATCATTTCACCGGCTTTGTCGGCCAACACTACACCCTCTTGGGCTTGTGTTTGGCAGGTCGCCATACCATCAATCGCTGATGTAGTGAGTGACTGCATTTTTTGGATCATATCCGAGATTTCTTGCGTCGACTGACTTGTACGAGCAGCCAACTGACGTACCTCGTCGGCTACCACGGCGAAGCCTCGACCTTGCTCACCTGCGCGAGCAGCCTCAATGGCAGCGTTGAGGGCGAGTAGGTTAGTCTGGTCTGCGATGCCACGAATCGTGTTTACGATATCGGTGACTTGTTCAGACTGAGCGGCTAGGTCGCCGATGGTTTCAGCTGAGTTTGATACGTAATCAGAGATTTTGCTCATTTCTGCCGCAGCTTTAAATATAACCTCGGTTCCTTCTTGTGCCGTTTCGTCGGTTTCAAATGCGAGGTCATAAGCGCGCGCAGCACTCTCGTTGTTGCGTGTCTGTAGGTTAACTCGTTCACTAATGTCAGAAGCGAACTTAACAACTTTGATAACCTTACCTTCATCATCGCAAATCGGGTTGTAGGTTGCTTCTAACCACATGGTATTACCTTGCGAGTCGACACGCTTAAAGCGGCCACCGAACGTCTCGCCAGATGCGAGGCGCTCCCAAAAGCGTTTGTACTCAGACGTGCGGGCATAATCGGAGGTGCAAAACATAGAGTGATGCTGGCCTTTAATCTGATTGATGTTGTAACCCGTCGCCGCACAAAAGTTGCTGTTTGCTGTGATGATCTGACCGTCTGGCGTGAACTCAATCACTGCCATGGAGTGGTTTATAGCGTCTTGGAGCGCCTGTGTGTCTTTTAGCGCTGCTTGTTTCTTTGTTACATCCGAAGCGACTTTGATGACCTTAACAACATTGCCAGACTCATCATAGATTGGATTGTAGGTTGCTTCTAACCACAACACAGCGCCGTCTTGGCGTTGTCGTTTAAACTCACCTGAAATAACCTCGCCCGCAGCAAGCTTTGGCCAAAAGCTTTGATATTCAGCGCTGTTGGCAATGGCGGGGGGGCAAAACATCGAGTGATGTTTGCCTTGTATTGCAGCCAAGCTGTACCCCACGGTTGCTAAGAAATTATCGTTAGCGGTGAGTATGGTGCCATCTGGTTCGAACTCGATCACGGCTTGTGAGCGGTGTATCGCGTTTACAAGGGCTTTGTCAGTATTGGGCTCTTCCTTGGCCACAGGTTTCTGCTTGGATTTAGAAAAGCTCAAAAATGACATAGGTGTCTCCTAAACATGTGTCTCCTAGAAGCACGCAGTTTGTTGTAGTTTTTATACAGCCTAGCAATAAATTTTGGTTTCGCCAGTTTAGTAAATAAGATTTTTTGAATAGGAAGGCAGCTTAGATAAAGCTCATACTTTTGTTGCAGCGCAGCGATTTTGAATACAAGTAAAAGAGAAAGGAAGGAGGGCTGACAGCGACTCTGGGCCGCTATCAACAAGTCAATTTAGAGACTAATGTATTGGCGTGGAACACGCTTGCCGAGTCCTGTAAACAGTGTGTAGGCAATCGTATCGGCCTGTTGGGCAATTTGATTAGCATGAATATTGCTCCCCCATAATTCCACCGGTGAACCCATGCTAACACCGGATAAACCGGTGACATCCACGGTAATCATATCCATCGAAACACGGCCAGCGAGGGGCGCGATTTGGCCGTTGACTAAAACGGGCGCGCCACTGGGTAAATGGCGAGGGTAGCCATCGGCATAACCAATAGCGACGGTTGCGATCGTGCTATTACGTTTTGCGGTCCATGTGCCGCTGTAACCCACAGACTCACCGGCCTCAAGCGTGTGCAAAGCAATCACAGCGGAGGTGAGTGACATGGCCACTTGTAACTGGTCGCCGTTGTTGTGCGTATGGTTAAACGGTGTTGCGCCGTACAACATAATACCGGGGCGCTGCCAATGTTGACGTGCAGCCATGTGACCTAATGTTGCTGCGGAGTTGGCAATGCTAAATTGGGTGCCTTGGGGTAGACCGGCCGTGGCTTCTAAAAACGTTGCCAGCTGTTGGCTATTTTGCGGCGCATCTAAGTCGTCTGCGTGAGCAAAGTGGCTCATGCAATTTACACTGGCCACCTGCGGTAGGGCAGCAAGTTGCTCAAAGGCTGCCTGATAGGCGCTAGGCTCAAAGCCCAAACGGTGCATACCTGAGTCGAGTTTTAGCCAAACATGGATGGGCTGCTTTGGCTGGCTTTGAGCGATTTGTTCAATTTGTTGGCGGCAGTGTACAGCCGTCCAAAGGTTGTTCTCGCTAATGTAATCGAGCTCATCGGCGCTAAAAAAGCCTTCGAGTAATAAGATTGGTTTTTTAATGCCACCCTCTCTTAGTTCTACCGCCTCTTCAATGCAGGCAACGCCAAACGCATCCACGTTTAATGTTGCTTGGCTTTCGAGGTAGCTGGCCACTGCCTTAGCGCCATGCCCGTAGGCGTCTGCTTTGATAATGGCCACGGCCTTGCTATTGGGCTGTAATTGCTTTGCAAGGGTGTAATTGTGGCCGATGGCGCTTAGGTTGATAGTGGCTTTAGTGGGTCTGCTCATGGCGTAATGGCCTTAACAAAGTAAAAATTTGTAGGTGGAGCTAAGACCAAGGCTGGCCCTAGCTCCTTGCCAGGGTGGTGGCAACTGGGGGTTACCTTGACCGTTGGTTATCAAAAATAACAGCCAACTTAAGGTAAACCAACTTATTTCAATGGTTTAAAGCACCATCACGGCATCAACTTCGATGTCGGCATCTTTTGGCAGTGCTTTTACAGCAAAAGCTGCGCGTGCTGGGTAAGGGACTTCAAAGTACTTAGCCATTACTTCGTTCACTTGGGCGAAGTTAGCAAGGTCAGACAATAAAACCGTTAGCTTAACGCAATCGTTGAGCGAACCGCCGGCAGCTTCGGCAACGGCTTTTAGGTTGTCGAACACTTGTACAGCCTGTGCTTCAAAGCTTTCGGTTACCATTTCCATGGTTTTTGGGTCCAGCGGAATTTGGCCTGAAAGGTACACGGTGTCGCCCGCTTTAACAGCTTGGCTGTAGGTGCCAATAGCGGCAGGAGCGTTTTCCGTAGCGATGATTGTCTTGGTGGTCATAGTCTTTCCTGAGTCTAAATGTATAAATAAAAAAGCTGTACTGCGAAAAGGAATACGAAGCAGGCCCAAACCACACCAACAATCAATAAGCGCCGATCGTTAGCGTGGCTAAGGCCTGTACATAGGGGCTAGGCGCGAAGCGCTTCGTAACGACTAACGTCGAGGCCTTCAGGCGAAATGTCTGGGCTGCGTTGCGAGATCACATCCGCAAGGTACTTGCCGGAGCCCAGCGACATGGTCCAACCCAAAGTGCCGTGGCCTGTGTTTAAAAACAGGTTGTTCAAATGGGTTTTACCCAATACTGGTGTGCCGTCTGGTGTCATTGGGCGAAGGCCGGACCAAAATTCAGCTTGCTTAGTGTCGGTAGCGCCAGTGAAAAGGTCGTTAACACTGTGTTCCACGTTGGCACGACGCTTTTCAGGTAGCTGCGTATTAAAGCCAGTGATCTCGGCGGTACCGCCTACGCGAATGCGATCGTCAAAGCGGGTGATCGCCACTTTGTAGGTTTCATCCATGACGGTTGAAACGGGCGCACGGCTTTCATCCAAAATTGGCAGCGTGAGCGAGAAGCCTTTAACTGGAATCACTGGAATGTGGATGTTAAGTGGTGCCAGTAGCTCGCGAGAGTAACTGCCCAAAGCCATAACATAGGCATCGGCAGTTAGCTCACCCTTGTCGGTAACCACAGAGGTAATTTGGTGAGTATCGCCTTTTAAAGCCTTAATTTGGGTATCCATTAAAAAGGTCACACCCGCTTGCTTACAGGCTTGTGCCAGCGCTTGGGTGAACTTAAAGCAGTCGCCCGTTTCGTCGTTGGGTAAACGCAAGCCACCGACGATTTTGTTGCGGACATGATCAAGGGCAGGCTCTGCTGCCACGCAGCCATTAATATCAAGCAGCTCGTGGGCGACACCGCACTCTTCTAATACCGAAATATCTTTGGCTGCGCCGTCTAATTGCTTTTGAGTACGAAATACCTGCAAGGTGCCTTGTTGGCGGCCGTCGTAATGCAAGTCAAGTTGTTTGCGCAAATCCACAAAACAATCGCGGCTGTATTCAGCAATGCGCATCATACGCGCTTTGTTAGTGTGGTATTTAGCTTCGCTGCAGTTAGACAGCATTTGGCCCATCCACGACAAGGTTTTTAGGTCCAGCGCGCGTGGCCCAATGCGAAAAGGTGACAGGTCTTGAATAATGCCTTGTGCTAGCCACTTAGCTGCTTTTAATGGAATGCCCGGTGCTGCCCAAGGTGCAGAGTACCCCGGAGAGATTTGCCCTGCATTGCCATAGCTGGTTTCTTTAGCCACCTCTGTTTGGCGGTCCACCACAGTCACTTCGTGACCGGCTTGTGCTAAGTACCAAGCGTTAGCGACCCCAACAACGCCGCTACCTAAAACGATAATTTTCATGTCCTTACCTGCTGTCATTGGCCGCCAAGGGCGCACTGATGTAATGAATTAATAAAAACTATGATATGGCGGATTTTGTAGTTTTATCCTGTTTTATTTGGTTATAAACAGAGATAAATATCGTAAAAACTAAATAATGTGGTGAAAAGTATTATTGAGATGGTGGGCTAATCAATGGCAGGATAGGGGCTAATATACTTTTATTAGTTTTAAGTTAGGTCTAAACAGAGGTTGCTTATGAAGCCGTTGGCAAAGGCGAAGCCACTTGATCGTCTCGATTTTCAAATTCTTAAGGTGTTGCAAAACAATGGACGTATTAGCTATGTGGACTTAGCTGAAAAGGTCGGTTTGAGTGCAACACCGTGTATAGAACGGGTGAAGCGCTTAGAGGCAGGTGGCTATATAGAAGGCTATTACGCTCGCCTTAACCCAGACATGCTAGATTTTAAAATGCTGGTGTTTGTTGAAATCTCGCTTTCGTACCAAAGCCCCGATGCCTTTCGTGACTTTAATGAAGCTGTTAAGCAGCTGCCTTATATATTGGAGTGCCATTTGGTATCGGGTGATGCCGACTACTTAATTAAAGCGCGTATTGCCGACATGTCGCAGTACCGAGGGTTGTTGGGTGAAATGTTGCTGACCTTGCCGGGAGTTAAAAACTCAAAAAGCTACATTGTCATGGAAGAAGTGAAAGAGGGCGCAAGCCTGCCTGTTGAGTACAAACGTTAGCCAAAATTTGCCTAATGAGCGAGAGTTGCGTATGGTTCGGCCTCCCTCCAGTCGCGGCTTGCGCCGCATTCAGAGATAGAACATGTCGGATACAAACTTCGCCGAACTCGGCCTTTGCGAGCCTTTGGTGGCTGCGGTCACTAGAAAGGGTTACAAAACCCCATCACCTATTCAAGAACAAGCGATTCCTGCGGTATTGGCTGGACGGGACGTGATGGCGGCCGCGCAAACAGGTACGGGTAAAACGGCGGGTTTTACCTTGCCTATTTTGCACCAGTTAAGCGATGCACCACGGGCCAAGGGTAATCGTGTAAAAGCCCTGATTTTAACGCCCACGCGTGAGCTTGCGGCGCAAATTGGCGATAACCTGACTGACTATGCGGCCCAGTTGCCTATTCGCAACGCGGTAGTGTATGGCGGTGTTAAAATTAATCCGCAAATGCAGCAGCTACGTCGTGGCGTAGAGGTATTGGTGGCATGCCCAGGCCGCTTGCTCGACTTATATAACCAAAACGCGGTGCGCTTTGACGATGTTGAGTTTTTAGTACTCGACGAAGCAGACCGCATGCTGGATATGGGCTTTATTCACGACATTAAACGCATTTTGGCTAAGCTACCCGCTAAGCGCCAAAACTTGCTGTTTTCGGCCACGTTTTCGCCAGACATTCGCGCCTTGGCCCAAGCCTTGGTGAAAAACCCTGTCGAGATAGATGTTAGCCCGCGCAACAGCACCACCCACTTGGTGGAGCAGTGGTTGGTGCCTATCGATAAAAGCCGTAAGGCCAAAGCTTTGCTAGCCCTTGTTGACCAAAATAACTGGCAGCAAGTGTTGGTGTTTAGCCGCACCAAACACGGTGCCAACCGTTTAGCCAAACAGCTAAGCGCAGCTAAAATTACTGCGGCAGCGATTCATGGCGATAAAAGTCAGGGCGCACGTACACGCGCTTTGGCGGAGTTTAAAGCGGGTAAAGTACGTGTGCTGGTGGCGACAGACATTGCCGCCCGTGGTTTGGATATTAGCGAGCTGCCTCACGTTATTAACTTTGATTTGCCTAACGTAGCAGCGGACTATGTGCACCGCATCGGTCGTACAGGCCGAGCAGGGGCGTTTGGTCAGGCATTGTCGTTGGTATGTGCGGCGGAGTTAGAAGACCTAGAGCACATCGAAGGGCTTATTGGGCAATCGCTTGAGCGCCGTCCGCTTGAGGGTTTTGAACCTAGCGAGCCGTTACCTGCTTCTCGCCCACGTGTGCCTAAAAAGCCGAAGAAACCCAAAAAGCCAAAAGTCGCTGCGATTTTAAGCGACAAGAGCGAAGCGCCGCGCCGCCCTGAAAAGCAGCCAGAGCGAGGCCAAGAAGGTCGCGGGCGTAAAACGCCTAATGAAAACCGTCGTCGACGTGCACGCCCCTCTGCAGGTAAAGTCGCTATCGGAAGCGATGAGCAAGCCGCAAAGCCAAAACGCGAGTATGCGTCGACCCGCAGTGATGCGCCGCTAGGGCGTGCACCGCGGAAGCGTGTGCGTCGCCGCCAGGCAGAAACCAAAAGCCAGATTGAACCAAAAAGCTAAGGAAGCCCTAAAGGGGCAGTTCAGCGGGCGCGTTGTGTGCTCGCTGGGGTAGGTAAGTTGTATTGAACGTATTTGTAAAACGTCAGTGGCACCGACGTATTGGTGTGCTTTTATTGATGCCACTTTTGGTGTGGGTCATTACAGGTTTAGTGTTTTTGTTTAAACCGGGTTACGGTCAGGCATACCAGCCGCTGCACATCAAACAGTATCCGCTGCCGCCACTGCCGGCGTTAAGCTTACCTGAGTCGTGGCAAAACTTGCGGGTTGTACGCAGTGTTGTTGGGCTTCACTTTTTAGCGTCTGACGGCCAAGCGCCCGTTCATTACTTTTTACCCATGCCGATGCAAGGCGCGGTAGATACCCGACAGCCCCTACAAGTGGCCGAGCTAAGTGCGGGTGTGCCGTTACCTATACAGGTTGAGCGTCTTGTCAGTGATGCCATTGAGTCAAATCCTAGCCGCTTTGGTCAAGTCGTGGCTTATGAGCATCCGGTAGCCGAAACCTCAACGGGCGTTAAGATCACCGTAGACTGGTTAAACTTATCATTGCGACAGCAAGGCCAAGATACCCGTTTTATTAATGCCCTCTACAAAGCCCATTACATGCAGTGGTGGGGCGTTTCTTGGCTTAATCAGGCGTTTGCTGTGCTGGTGTTAGGATTGTTGGTTACCTTGTCGGTTATTGGGGTGATGTTAATGATGAAAGCAAAACGAAAAAATAGCTCAAAAAAATAGCGCAAAAAATCGCTTAAATAAATTTTAAACGTCAGCCTTTGTCTCTGGCTTGGGCTGGTTTTAGCACTCGTTAGTCGCGTTGTTTTGGCGGGCGGGTGCACTTACCTTGTGCGTTCCATTCCTTTTTAGGGCGCGGCCTTATGACTTGCTTAATAAGGCGCTGCGTCTGCATCTTGTGGGTGCTCTTCACGAACACAGGCCAAAAAAAGCGACTTGGCCCTGTCGGCGCTTAGGCCCTTTCGACTGATAACCGCCGCTCCCAATTGGTAGTATTTCGACTTTTTCGCAATCACTTTCAGGCGTTTGGTTTGAATATAAGGCTCCGCTATTTTTTCGGGTAAAAAGGCGATGTATTGGCCCGAAAGGATCATCGCAATGCGCGCCTCATAATGATAAGAAATAGCGGCAAGGCGCATATCTTTTAACTGTTTAAACACCGCTTCATGAGGTTGTAAGCCAGCGTGAATGAGTGCGGCTTGGTTGAGCATCTCGTCGCTAATATCGCGCTGGGCTAATTGAAAAAACGGGTGCTTGTGGCCGCAGTAGAGCTGGCAGTGGTCGGTAAACAAATGAATGTACTCAAGACCGTCAAGGCAGCGGTGATAGGGGATAAAGCCCACATCTAGCTCGCCATTAAGGACGCGCTGTTCCATTTCGACCATACGCTCTACCGTGACGTGTAACTCCACATTGGGTGCCAGCTTGCGGTAGTTGGCAATAATTTGGTCAAGGCGAATCCGCTCATCGGTAGAGAAGGTGTCGCTTAACGCAATGCGCAGCTGCCCCGCAGGACTGGCACTGAGGTTGTTTACGGTGTTGCGGAAGTCGTCTAACACACTCAAGAGCTGGCAGGTTTGGTTGTACACCACTGCGCCTTCTTCGGTGAGCGCAAAGCCGCCTCGGCCGCGTTTACACAAGGTGAGGCTCAAGCGTGACTCTAGGTTGGCAATATGCACGCTGATGGTAGGGCGAGCGATATTGAGCTGGGCTTCGGCCGCACTAAAGCCGCCACACTCAACAACGGCTTTAAAGACCTTTAGCTGTTTTATTTCGTAGTCGCCAAGCTGGCCGATGATTTTGGCTTTCATAGAATTTAGGTGCTCTTGTTTGGTGCAAAAAAAGGCCGGTAAATCGAGGTTTTTGCGGGTGGCAGCTCCCATAAGCAACCAATGTACCAAGAATTAACGAAACATCATTTTTACTACTTACGTAAGGTTTTATCAAACTTTACTTAGAAACAGTGAGCTTTAATCAAAAAGTCATATTTGGAAGTATGAAAAACATCACGGGACAAGTTGCTCTATTTTCAGAGGAATTTTCGCGGAAAGTCGCTGTTAAACTCATATAAAGAACTCAAAAAAACTTAAAGGTAGGAATCAAATTGAAAATCTCAACACGGATTAAACGCAGTTTAAGTAGCTCTGGCCTTACGTTAGCTCTGGCGGCAAGTGTGATTGCCAGCGATGTGAGCGCCGCTGAAAATTGGCGCTTTAGCAACCTATACGGTCGCGGCACTGCATTTGGCGAATTGTACGAAAACTTGGCTAAAAACATCGAAGCAAACACCGACGGTGAAGTTAAAGTACAAGTACTTTACTCAGGCGAAGGTGTGGGTACTGCAGGTTTGCTAGGTGCGGTTAAGTCTGGCTTGATCACCATGGGCGCGCCTTTCCAATCAATGCACGCAGGTGAGCTACCCGCTGGTGTTGTTGAAATCGGCTTACCAGGTGGCACCGACGATCCAGCTGAATTGCACGCACTGTTCCACGAGCAAGGTTGGGGCGAGATTCTTGAAAAAGCCTACGGTTCACAAGGTATGGTTTGGCTTGAGCCTTACATCCAGCCACCGGTTTACATCATCACTAAAGAGCCAATCAACTCAGTTGAAGACTTTAAAGGCCTAAAAGTTCGTGCACCGGGTGCGTACGGTAAGTTCTTGCGTAACTTGGGTGCGTCTCCTGTGTCTTTGGCATGGAGCGAAATCTACACCAGCTTGGCAACGGGCACTATCGACGGCTCTATCGGTAGTAACATGATCGACCACCGCGACGGTAACCACGTGGAAGTGGCCAAGTACATGTACCGCTTGCCATTGGCCGGTGCTCAGGTGCTACCTATCGTTGTTAACCGCAGCGCGTGGAACAAGCTAAGCGACGAGCAAAAAGCAGAAGTTCGCCAAGCGACTGAAACTCACGCTAAAGAGCAGCTAGAAATGTCGCGTAAGTGGGAATCTGAAGCGGTTGCCGAAATGGAAGCGAAGGGCCTTAAGTGGAGCCCAGAACCTTCACAAGCAGACCGTGATGCATGGGCCGCTGCGGGTGCTGGCTTGTGGGATGAATACGCCTCTAAGGACATGTACAGCAAGCAGTTAATTGACGTACTTAAAGCCAATCAATAAGTCCTAGTCCCCTCGGTCAGCCCTAATAGGTTTGGGGCTGGCCTTTTTTGGACTGAGCATAACGAGAGACCTTTATGTTATTACTGTTAAAACAAAGCTGTCGGCTTATTGACGTGGTTGTTTCAGTGTCGGGTAAAGCTGCAGCGTGGCTGATGCCTCTTTTGGCCTTTATTGTGGCTTTTGAAGTGTTTTCTCGCTATGTGCTGGACGCTCCCACAATTTGGGCATTCGACTTATCCCTGTTTTTGTTTGGCTACATTGCTGCTCTGGGCGGAGCCTATGCACAAGCACAACACGCTCATATCAACGTCGATATTTTGTACTTAAAAGTCAGCGCAAAAACCAAGCGCATTTTTAATTTGGTGACGGCGTTTTGTGCCATTTTGTTTTTGCTCATTCTTATCAAAATGTGCTTTGGCAAGTTTCAAGAAGCGTTGGAGTATGACTACCGTCGCCAGAGTGAGTGGGCACCGCCTATGTTTCATTTTTGGCTGATGATGTGCATCGCCGGCGGTTTGTTTGTCGCGCAGTTTGTTCGCGACATGATCAACGACAGTTACTACGTAGTGACAGGTAAGCACCTGTTGTTACCAGCCGCGACTGAATCAGAAGGCGCGGAGGAATTTTTATGAGTATCGAGCTACTCACCGGCGTTTTGCTGGCTTGTATTTTTGTGTTTTTTGCCTTGGGCGCGGGAGTCGGTCTTGCGCTAGCGGGTATAGCGATGGGTGTGGGTTACCTCACTTGGGGTGAAGGGTTGTTTAACGTCATTCCCACCACCATCGAGGCCACCTTTTTTAACTTTATTTTGTTGGCGATCCCTTTGTACATCTACATGGGGCAACTGCTGACTAAGTCGGGCATTGGCGATGCCATGTTTAACGCCAGCCAACTCATTATTGGCCGTGTGCGTGGCTCCTTGGCCATTAGTGTGATTGGTGTGTGCTCAATGATTGGTGCCATGGTAGGTATTATCGGCGCAGGCATCATGACTTCGGGCAGTATCGCACTTAAACCCATGTTAGAGCGCGGTTACGATCGTCGCTTGGCGTTGGGTGTAATTATGGCCGGCGGTGGTTTGGGTATTTTGATTCCACCGAGCATCCCTATGATTATGTTTGCCGCTTCTACGCAAAACTCGGTAGGGCGCATGTTCTTAGGCGCGATGATACCCGCCTTGCTAATGATTATTTGTTTGGTGGCCTATGTCGCGATTAGCTGCAAGCTTAACCCGCAACGCGCACCAAAAGTCGCGGCCGACCAAGAAAACCTAGATTTGCCTGTGCTTAAAAAGCTGCAAATTGCCCGTGACGGTTTCCTGTCGATGTTACTTATCGTGGTCGTGCTCGGTAGCATTATTACCGGTATCGCAACGCCAACAGAGTCGGGTGCATTAGGTGTGGTTGGCGCAATTATTTTGGCCATTGTGTTTAAGCGCTTTAAAGCGGATATGTTTCGCGTGGCAGGTTTTCAAACCGCGACACTGGTGAGTGTCGCCATGTGGATCATTCTCGGTGCTTCTATCTTTAGTAACTTCCATTTATTGATGGGTGTTCAAAGCATGGTGGCGGGCTTTACCTCTAGCCTCGATTTACCGCCGATTATGATCATCATTATGTTCCAGCTCGTTATGTTGCTGCTGGGCTTTATTATCGATGAGTTCATTATCGTACTGATGTGTGCGCCGCTCTTTACCCCCATTGCGGTAGGTTTGGGCTACGACCCGATTTGGTTCGGTGTCTTAATGATCATCAATATCCTGATTGCGGTACAAACGCCGCCTTATGGCTTTGCGCTCTTTTACTTAAAAGGTATAGCGCCTGCAGATGTGAGCATGGGTGATATCTATAAGTCGGTAACACCGTTTATTTTGCTTAACTTGCTGGTATTGGCCTTGTGCATGGTATTCCCACAAATCGTGTTGTGGCTGCCAAATGCGGTTATGGGATAGGGGGCTGTATGTTTAATAATCTGCTGATTCCAATCGATCTATCGCACCAAGAGCAACTGCCTGTGCTTATTCGTGCGGCACTCAAGCTGGCGAATGAAAACGGCTCTACTGAACTTAACTTTGTATATGTAGACGACAGCCGTATTCACCAAGGTAGCTTTAGCCCATTTGATGCCAGCCAATCCTCGGGCCGTCGCCACGATATTCGTGACCGAATGGTGGCGCTGTTACGCAACCTTGTGCCAGCGGATGTTCACTATCGCTGTCATATCAAAGAAGGCGCTATTCATGAGCAGGTGCTAGAAATGTCCTCAGATATGACCCAAGCCGCCATCGTATTAATGGCGTCTCGTCCGGGGTTGTCTAGCTACTTTGTTGGCTCCAATGCCGAACGAATTGTGCGCCACTCTCAGTGTTCGGTCTTTGTCGTGCGCGAGTAACCGGTTTGCCGCTAGCCACTGTTGGGGCGGATCTGGCGGCTTTTCTTTTCTTCTTTAAATAAGCATTTAAAAAACTTGGGGTGGCCTCACTCAGGGATGCTTTTGCTTAAATTCAGCCAAAAACAGCACTTTTTATCGGCCTGTTTGGAGTAATTATGGAACGCTTAGACGAATCAACCATGGCAAAAATGTCACTAAACGACAGTCGTCTGCTTAAACAAGCCGGCCTTATTGGCGGCGAATGGGTCACTGCAGAGGGGCTGCGTCAATTTGAGGTCGAGAACCCTGCAAACCAAGCCCTTATTGCGACGGTTGCAGACCTCGGTGCAGAGCAAACACATCAAGCGATTGCGGCAGCTGATGCGGCACTCAAACCTTGGCAAGCGCTGAGCCCGGCACAGCGCTCGGCTTACCTTGAACGCTGGCACCAGCTTATTGCCGAAAACAAAGACGACCTTGCGCTGCTAATGACCCTTGAACAAGGTAAGCCCCTTGCAGAGTCCCAGGGCGAGGTGGCCTACGGTAATGCCTACGTTAAGTGGTTTGCCGAAGAGGCGAAGCGTATTTATGGCGATGTGTTACCCAGCGGCTCCGACCGCCGCAGTTTGGTGATTAAACAGGGTGTAGGTGTGGTTGCTGCTATTACGCCGTGGAATTTTCCGGTGGCGATGATCACTCGCAAAATCGCGCCAGCATTGGCCGCAGGTTGCACCTTGGTACTTAAGCCAGCGGCTGAGACACCTTTGTGTGCCTTGGCCTTGGGTGAACTAGCGATACGTGCCGGTATCCCGAGTGGCGTGATTAACATCGTGCCAAGCACCCAAGCCGTAGAAGTTGGCCAAGCCATGTGCGATAGCAAAGTGGTTAAAAAGCTGACCTTTACGGGCTCAACACGGGTCGGAAAAATTTTGATGGCCCAATGTGCCGCCACCGTTAAACGAACCTCAATGGAACTTGGCGGCAATGCGCCCGTGATCGTATTTGACGATGCCGATATCGACCAAGCGTTGGTGGGGGTGTTGGCCTCAAAATACCGCAACTCCGGCCAAACCTGTATTTGTGCCAACCGCATTTTGGTGCAGGCCGGCATCTATGACGAATTTAGTAAGCGACTCACCGCCGCCGTAGCTCAGTTTAACTTGGGCAATGGCGTTGACGACGGCGTGACACATGGCCCCGTGATTTCAACGGCAGCCGCACAAAGCATTGATACTAAGGTAAAAGCGGCACTCGAACAAGGTGCCAAGGCCCTCATTGGTGGCCAAGTAAGCAGCTTGGGCGCTCAGTTTTACGAGCCTACGGTGATGACGGGCGTTACTCCCGATATGGCCATCGCCAAAGAAGAAACCTTTGGCCCAGTAGCGCCGCTAATCGCCTTTGAAACCGAAGAAGAAGCCGTGGCGATGGCTAACGACACCGATTTTGGTTTGGCTGCCTACGTGTACACCCAAAATATGGCCCGCTCGTGGCGCGTGGCTGAGTCTTTGGAATACGGAATGGTCGGCATGAACGAAACGGCCATTAGCTCCGAAGTTATTCCATTCGGCGGCGTGAAAGAGTCAGGCCAAGGCCGAGAGGGCTCTAAATACGGCCTCGAAGATTACCTAGAAACCAAATACATCTGCATGGGTGGCTTATAAGGCCGCCTGTTATTTCAGCGCTTTTTTATATTTTGCGCTGAGTTAGGAGAACACACATGAGTCAAGTTATTTACCCAACCACTAACCTCAAAAACACCGAAACACTTACCCTAGCAAAGGGCGAGGGTGCTTATGTTTACGATACTGACGGCAAGCGTTACCTCGAAGGTATGGCAGGGTTGTGGTGTACCTCGTTGGGTTACAACAACAAGGAATTAATTGAGGCGGCGAACCAGCAGTTTTCGCAGCTGTCGTACGCGCACATGTTTGGTGGCAAAACTCACCAAGTGGGCATCGATTTGGCCGAGCAAATTGCCGAGCTTGTACCGGTAGAAAACGCCAAAGTCTTTTTTGGTAACTCCGGCAGTGATGCGAACGACACCCATATCAAAATGCTGCGTTACTACTTTAACGCCATTGGCAAGCCAGAGAAGTTTAAGATCATTGCGCGCCAGCGTTCGTACCATGGCGTAACAGTGGCATCGGCTTCGCTAACCGGCCTAGAAGCAAACCACACCCACTTTGGTTTGCCGTTTGAGGCTTTAGGTATTTTACGTACCGATGCACCTCACTACCTACGCGGTAAAAAAGAGGGCGAAAGCGAAGCTGCATTTGTTGATCGCATTGTGGCTAACCTAGAGGCGCTTATTGTTGCCGAGGGCCCAGAAACCATCGCTGCGTTTATTGCCGAGCCGATTACCGGTGCCAGTGGCGTAATCGTTCCGCCTGAAGGCTACTACGAAAAAGTACAAGCCGTATTGGCTAAGTACGATATTTTGTTTTGGGCTGACGAAGTGATTACAGGCTTTGGCCGGACAGGTAACGCCTTTGGTTGCGAAACTATGGGTATTCAAAAGCCAAGCCTAATGACCCTTGCTAAGCAGCTTTCATCGGCTTATATGCCGATCAGTGCTTCTGTTATTACGGGTGATATTTACGAAGCAATGGTTGAGCCGAGCAGCCAAGTGGGCGTGTTTGGTCATGGTTACACCTACTCAGGCCACCCTGTGGCGTGTGCAGTCGCACTTAAAACCCTCGAAATTTACAAACGCGACAATATCTTTGCCCATGCTGCAAGCACAGGTGATTACTTACAGGCTTCGTTAGCCGGGTTTAACGCTCATCCACTGGTAGGTGAGGTACGTGGTAAAGGCATGTTGGCAGCGGTTGAGCTGGTGGCAAACCCTGAATCTAAAGCTGCTTTTAAAGACGGCCGAGTGGGTGCCTTTGCGCAAATGCGCGCGCAAGAACTTGGTTTAATTGTTCGCCCAGTGGCGGGTAACTCCATTGCTTTGTGTCCGCCTTTGATTATTGGCAAAGACGAAGTCGACGAGATAATTCGCATTTTGGCGCAAGTACTCGACGACACCTTGGCATTCGTGCTCAAAAACAAGCTAGACGTTGCTTAAGCCCTTGGCAAATTGAGTTAAGCGTAACGCCAAAAGCTGGATGGCAGAACGTTTGCTCAAAAAAATGCAAAGTCAATTGAACTTTTGCGAAGCGATGGGGTCTTACCCTATAGCAGCGCAATAGTATCTAACAGTTAGTGTTAGCACTCATTGTATTTAGAGGAGGCCCTTGGCCTCCTTTTTTTTCGCCTGAGCAAGGCAGCAGCGAGGAAGGTGGCTGTTAAATTAAGCAAAGCTAATTGCAAAGCTTTCTCATTTGCATGATAGTGGTAGCCGCATC
>JBMYSW010000036.1:0-24568 GCA_049603715.1 Pontibacterium sp.
TCAGTGTGACTGATTCTTATGTGCATGATGGCCTCTATCGTATTGAGTTAGCTAACGGAACAGAGTTTGATCGTTTTCAAAACGCGCTCAAAGGTATTAACTTTATGCTCGCTCCTAACGCTGTTCAGCCGGTTAAGTATAAGTTGCGGGGAGAAGGGCTTGTGATGGCACCCGGCGTGGATATCGATGGCTACACCTATCTTTTGTATGCCGGTCAAATTGATCGCCGCCTAACGATGAACTTTTCTGGTGGGCCTTGGGAAAATACGAGTGGCGGCTTTTTCCTGAATAAATAGTGTGACGTTATGTGCTTTCACGCTGAGAAATGGGTACGAAGTGTACAGAGCGAGACAACCAAAAAAAACCACGCTAGCTGCTGAATGGGGGGCTAGCGTGGTCAAAACGGTGTTGCATCTTGCGTGGTGCTTCTTGCTTCGAGGTGTTGCCTTGGGGGAGCGGTTTAGGCTCAAACTGTGGTCAGATAAACGGAGGGGGTGCCTTCTTCATCTGAGCTGTAAAGTACCTGCTGTTCGTCTGGGGTAAAGGACGGGTGGGGGTGGTTAATTTGGCGGTCACCCATAAATACATCCCAGCTGGTGTTGTGTTTGGCGATGCGTTTTTCGGTTTTGGCATCTAAGTCAAACACGTACAAGAAAGGATCGTTTTCAACTTCGTGGCCATCACTGTTGGCAACGTCGACGGGTGTGTCTGAGCCATCGCCTACGACGAGGTTGCCTGTGTGGTTGCTCATCAAGTGGCTGCACGGCGGCATTTTATATTCCTTAACAAACTCGCCGGTAACGGCATCCACTGAGCACATCCAGCGCTCAGATTCGCCGCGGGTGTAGCTAACAAACATCATTTTGGAACCGTCAGGTACCCAAAACTCGTGGGTGCAGGCCTCTTCTGGGCTTTGTTCTCGTACCTTGCGAACGTTATTACCGTCTTCATCCACCAACCACATGCGGGTTTCTACAAGGTCGTGCGGGCCTTCATGACAAAAGGCGATGGTGTTGTCGTCAAAGGGACGATAAATCGGGTGGCCTAACCATGTTTTTTCGTCGAGCACCACGTGGCGCTCGCCTGTGGCGAGGTCGATGGTAATCAAGCGGCAGCGAGGGTTTTTATGGTACAGCTCAGCGAATTTTTGCCAATCATCTAACACCATATGGTCGTCTGCGTGCATCTCAATACCCACGACCTTGGTGCAGTCGGTGTTGGGTACCCAGGTGCCATAGCCCACCCAGTCGCTGGGTACGGTGTAGCAGGTTTCTTCTTCAAAGGTGTTTAGGTTAACGCGTTTGAGTTCGGCGTTGTGTTTTACATAAATAAGGTACTGGTCGTCGCTGCTTAAACAGCCGCCAAAGGTGTTGTCTCCAGCGCCCGCTGTGAGCTGCGTTGAAACCTGCGTGGTCAGGTCGAGTAGGTGGTAGTTCCAATGACCGTCGTAGTCTGCCGAGTACAACAGCTGATTGCCGTCGTTACTAAAGCACTTTTGATAAAAGTAATTGCGATGACACACCGCGTCGAGAGGGGTGAGTCGAGTAATGGTGGCCCCAGTATCGGTATCGATGCGGGTTTCGGGTACCAGTGTACGTTGGCTGCCTACAGGCATGAGGGTCTCCTCGCGTATTAGACTAAGTTTTTATTTTTATCATCGGCAAATATGGGTAGCGTTATCCATGTTATGCCTTGGTATTGCTTCTTAGGTATAGGTAATGGGGCGTAAGTGCCGGTTAAGTTAATTAGCCGTGCTGCTCTTATTGCCACTGACTTACGCCTTTTCCTTTCTTGCCCAGCAAATGGGCTATGTGATGATGGTTACTATACCCGAATCTCATAAAAATAAAACATCGTTTCATAAATTTATAAAACAGTGTTGCAAAAATTAAAAAACCGAATATTATAAAAATCATCGAAGGGGAGCTGGTGGAGAGTGCCCTTCTCGATTTCGATGCCCGAATAAACATAACTAGAGTCGGCAAAAACTATGTACGAAAACCAAAAGCTGGGGTTGGCATATATCAGTCCTTATATAATTGGCTTGATTGTGTTTACCGCATTTCCGTTTATCTCGTCATTGATTATTAGTTTTACAGACTATGATCTGATCAACCCGCCGGTATACGTCGGGGTAGATAACTACGCATACATGCTAGAAGACGAGACTTTCTATAAATCCATGGGTGTGACCTTTGCCTATGTGTTTTTAACCATCCCGCTTAAGTTGGCCTTCGCGCTCTTTATCGCGTTTGTGCTCAACTTTAAATTGCGAGGTATTAAGTTCTTCCGTACCGCGTATTACGTGCCGTCTATTCTCGGCAGTAGTGTGGCGATTGCTGTGCTGTGGCGGGCGTTGTTTGCCTACGACGGCTTGCTCAACACCTTTACGGGTTACTTTGGTATCGAGCCTATTTCATGGTTGGGCGAGCCTGTATTTGCCATGTTTTCGGTGACTTTGTTGCGCGTATGGCAATTTGGCTCGGCGATGGTGATCTTTTTGGCTGCGTTGCAAAACGTGCCGCAAACCCAATACGAAGCGGCAATGATTGATGGCGCGTCTAAGTGGCATATGTTCACCAAAATTACCGTGCCTTTGATTACGCCGGTGATCTTCTTCAACTTTATTATGCAAACCACGCAGGCGTTCCAAGAGTTTACAGCGCCATACGTCATCACCGCAGGTGGTCCATCTAAAGCGACTTACCTCTTCTCTTTATACATTTATGAAACCGCCTTTAAGTACTTTGATATGGGCTACGGTAGCGCGCTGGCATGGGTGCTCTTTGTAGTGGTGGGTATCTTTACGGCTATTTCGTTCAAGTCGTCTAAGTACTGGGTGTTCTACTCAGGTGATAAAGGAGGAAAGAACGGTGAGTAAGTTTATTTCTACAGTAGCGCCTGAAGATCAAGCGTTTGAGCATCAGCAAGAGCTAAACAAAACCCTTCGCAAAGAAAAAATTGCCAAGGTGATTCGCTACGCGGTGCTGATCGCCACGGGCTTAGTGATGCTCTACCCATTGTTTTGGATGTTTTTTGCATCCTTTAAACCCAACCATGAGATTTTTAGCTCGGTGGGTTTATGGCCAGAGAACTTTTCGTTAGATGGCTTTATTAACGGTTGGCAAACCGGCACCGAATACACCTTTGGCCGCTTTATTTTAAATACCTTTTGGTATGTGCTGCCCAAGGTGGTGCTAACGGTGATTTCTTCTGTGGTGGTGGCTTATGGCTTTGCCCGCTTTGACTTTCCTTGGAAGAAGTTTTGGTTCGCTGCTCTTATTGCCACTATTTTGCTGCCGCAGTCCGTCTTGTTGATTCCGCAGTATTTGATGTTCCGTGAAATGGGCATGCTTGATAGCTACATGCCGCTCTACATTCCTATGGCATTCGCAACACAAGGCTTCTTTGTCTTCATGTTGATCCAGTTTTTGCGCGGTATTCCAACGGATATGGAAGAAGCAGCGATGATTGATGGCTGTAACTCGTTTCAGCTGCTGCTGTACATCATCGTGCCGATTCTAAAACCGGCGATTATCTCGGTGGCACTGTTCCAGTTTATGTGGTCGGTCAACGACTTCTTGGGGCCGTTGATTTACGTATCGAGTGTCGAAAACTACCCCATCGCATTGGCGCTTAAGTTGTCCATTGATGTGACGGAAGGGGCTCAGTGGAACGAAATCTTGGCGATGGCCACCATCTCAATTATTCCATCGATTGTGGTGTTCTTATTCGCTCAAAAATACTTTGTTGAAGGCCTAACGGCCGGCGGCGTGAAGGGTTAATAGCTATGTCTAATGTAGTGTTTGAAAAAGTAGAAAAAGTATATTCCAACGGTTTTAAGGCGGTGCACGGTATCGACCTTGAGATTAACGAAGGTGAGTTTATGGTGTTTGTCGGTCCATCGGGCTGTGCCAAATCCACCACACTGCGCATGCTGGCGGGCCTCGAAACCATTACCGGTGGCCAAGTGAAAATTGGTGGCAAGGTGGTAAACAACCTTGAGCCAAAAGATCGCGGTATTGCCATGGT
This sequence comes from Pontibacterium sp., assembly GCA_049603715.1. Taxonomy (GTDB): domain Bacteria; phylum Pseudomonadota; class Gammaproteobacteria; order Pseudomonadales; family Balneatricaceae; genus Pontibacterium. Next base: position 4,033 of record JBMYSW010000036.1, read on the forward strand.
GTTCCAAAACTATGCGCTTTACCCACACATGACGGTTAAGCAAAACCTAGGTTTTGGTTTAAAGCTCGCGGGCCTACCAAAAGCTGAGATTGAAGAGCGTGTCGCAGAGGCCGCTGAGATTTTGGAAATCACCCCGCTACTTGATCGCTTGCCGCGTCAGTTATCAGGTGGCCAAGCACAACGTGTGGCCGTAGGCCGCGCCATTGTTAAGCGCCCGCAGGTGTTCTTGTTTGACGAACCTTTGTCGAACCTAGACGCCAAGCTACGTGCCTCAATGCGTGTGCGAATTTCGGACTTGCACAAGCAGTTGCGTCAATCTAATCGCAGCGCCACCAGCGTTTATGTGACCCACGACCAAACCGAAGCCATGACCATGGGTGACCGTATTTGTGTGCTTAAAGACGGTCGCATTATGCAGGTCGACACACCAGACAATCTTTATAAGTACCCACAAAACCTGTTTGTGGCGGGCTTTATTGGTGCGCCTGAGATGAACCTTAAGTCTGTCAACCTTGAGTTGGGTGATGCCGCTAACTGCTATGCCAGCCTTGGCGAACAGCGCATCAAGCTGAGCGAGGCCATGGCCGCACGTTTATTGGCCAACCTTAAAGAGACACCAGCGGAGTCCTTTGTCTTTGGCTTGCGCCCTGAGGCGATTCACTTGGCGGTGGATAAATACGAAGGCTCTGAAGTGATGGGTCGTGTGATTCGCATGGAAAACATGGGTTCTGAGTACTTTGTCTATGTCGATATTGATGGCCACGAATTTTGTGCGCGCATTAAGTCTTACATGGTGGAAGAGCACTTAAAAGACTCGGTGGGTAAAGAGGTGAAGCTGTGTCTAGAAACAGATTACGGCCACATTTTTGACCCTAAAACTGAGCAAAACATTTCGCTGTAGCCTCACGGGTACAGCCAATTTCGTACTAAGAGCAATACGGGAGCGGGTGTTGACTGCGGTGGAAGGCAGGCACCCCGTTCATTAAAACTAAAAGCAACGCTAGAGAGCTAAAACAATGATAAAAAAATCGATCGCTTTGTTATCCCTTGCCGTTATGACGGCTTCGCCAGTGGCTATGTCTGCAGATACGCAGTTGCGCATGTCTTGGTGGGGCGGTAACAGCCGCCACGAAGCCACAAACGATGCAGTAAACGCCTTTGAAATGGCGAACCCAAGTATCGCAGTTAAAACCGAGTACACCGGTTGGGGTGGTCACCTTGAGCGTTTAACTACGCAAATCGCGGGTAACACGGAACCTGATGTCATGCAGGTGAACTGGAACTGGTTGCCTATCTTCTCAACTGATGGCAATGGCTTTACCGACCTTCGTCAGTACGGCGACATTATCGACCTCGACCAGTTTGATGCCTCGGCACTTAACATGGTGTCTAAAAACGGCAAGCTAAACGGCATCCCCATTTCGATGTCGGCGCGTATTTTTTACTTTAACGAAACGGTTTGGCAAAAAGCGGGCTTGGCTTTTCCAACCACATGGGACGAGCTATTTGCTGCTGGCCCTGCGTTTAAAGAAAAGCTAGGCGATGAGTATTTCCCGCTGGTATTTGAAGGTCGTGATGCTTTGGCGTTGATCCGCGCCTACATGGTTCAAAAATACGGCGTTGGCATGATTGACGAAGCCAACAAAAAAATCGCTTACACCGACGAGCAAATGCTGGAGTTTTTCCAGTTTTACAAAAAGTTGGTGGATAACCATGTGGTGCCAAGCACCAAGTACATTGCCTCTTACGGTAATGCCAACCTTTACGAACATAAGCCATGGATTAAAGGTGAGTGGGCTGGTTTGTACATGTGGAACTCAGCAATCAACAAGTACAACGACAACCTAATGCCACCAATGAAAATGGCCTTGGCGGACCACCCAATGCTTGAGGGTGCGACCGACAGCGGTATTTTTTACAAGCCTGGCATGATGTTCTCGATTGGCAAAAACTCTGAGCATCCAAAAGAAGCCGCGAAGTTGATCAACTACTTACTTAACGAGCCAATGGGCATTGAACTAATGGGTCTTGCCCGTGCCGTTCCTATGAGTAAAGCCGCACGTGACCAGCTCACGGCACAAGGCACCTTGAACAACAGCGACCTAACGGTAGCGGGCCTTGCTCAGATCAATGCACTGCCAAAAGTGATTCCAGCGTCTCCTCACTTTGATAATCCTAAGTTTGTGAGCTTGTTCCAAGAAGCCATCGACTGGATTGACCATGGTGAAAAGTCGGTTGAAGAAGCCGCAGAAGACTTTATGAAGCAAGGTAACCGCATTGTGCGTCGTGCCATTCGCTAAATAGAGCGCGCCGAGCTCTCGGGCTCGGCTGTTTTCTCCCCAATGTGTATACGAGCCATAAGGTTTGGTTCGCATAAAGGGGGCGTTTAAAGCAGGTGCTTTAAGCGTTTTTTGTTTCAACTGTAACAACCGGTCTCTTATTTTTCTTGATGGTTTTACCGTCGAGCGGGGACCCTTTTGCCCTTTTTAAGGGATAATTTTTAGGTGATAACTATGTTAGAGCAATTTGATTTGTCAGGAAAAGTAGCCATCGTCACTGGCTGTAACACAGGCTTAGGGCAGGGCATGGCGCTGGGTTTGGCAAAGGCGGGATGTGATGTGGTAGGCGCGAATATTTCAGAGCCCACCGAAACCGCCGAGCTCATTCAGGCGACAGGTCGTCGTTTTCATAATGTCATCGCCGATATGGGCAAAGTCGAGTCGGTTGAAAAGGTGGTAAACGAAGCGGTTGCGACCTTCGGTAAGGTCGATATCTTGGTGAACAACGCTGGCATTATTCGCCGTGAAGATGCCCTAGAGTTTACCGAAAAAGACTGGGACGAGGTAATGGACATCAATATCAAAGGGGTGTTCTTTATGTCGCAAGGCTTTGCCAAGCAATTGGTGAAGCAAGGTACACCGGGTAGCATTATTAACATTGCCTCTATGTTGTCGTTTCAGGGCGGAATTCGTGTACCGTCATATACCGCATCTAAAAGTGCTGTGATGGGTGTAACCCGTTTGTTGGCCAATGAGTGGGCTAAGTACGGTATTAACGTCAATGCGATTGCGCCAGGTTACATGGCGACTAACAATACCCAGCAGTTACGTGATGATGAGTCGCGCTCAAAAGAAATTTTAGACCGAATCCCAGCCGGACGTTGGGGCTTACCCGAAGACGTTGCTGGCCCTGTGGTGTTTTTAGCCTCTGACGCATCGCGCTACATTAATGGCTACACCGTGGCGGTTGATGGCGGTTGGTTGGCACGTTAAGTGCGCCAAACGAGAGTGTTTAAGCTGCACGCTGGGTTGGTTACGTATCGCGCCCAGCCGTGTGTTAAACACAGGCTTGGTGGTTAACAGGATATGAAGATGAGTAAGAGTAGCCAGATATCAGTGGGCATTATTGGCGAGTGTATGATTGAGCTAAAGGGCGAGGCCTTTGGCCAGCTCAGTCAAAGTTGGGGTGGTGATACCTATAACACCGCACTTTATTTACGTCGTTTGATGCCCGCCGAAGCGGCCGATATCGCTTATATCACAGGCCTAGGCCAAGATCCGATGAGTGCCCATCTTATGTCGACGTGGGCGGAGCAAGGCTTAGATACTCAGTTTATTCGCCAGTTACCGGACAGGATGCCGGGCTTATATCAAATCAGCCTTGATGACCATGGTGAGCGCACCTTTGTTTATTGGCGTGGCCAAGCTGCAGCCAAATATATCTTTGATGACAAAGATGTGACGCAAGTGGCCAATGCATTGTCGGGTTTTGATTGGGTTTACCTGACGGGCATTAGCTTGGCAGTGTTGACGGAAAAAGGCCGAGCAGTGCTGCTAGACGCTTTGTCGTTATATGTAGAGCAGGGTGGCAAGATCGCCTTTGATAACAACTACCGGCCAAAGCTTTGGGCAAGCCCCGAGGCGGCGCGAGCAGCGTATCGTCAAGTATTGGCGATGACTCAGCTTGCTTTAGTAACCGAAGACGACGACCAAGCACTGTGGGGTTTTGTGACCACCGAGCAGCTGCTCAGCCATTACCAAGTGCCAGAGCTTGTGATTAAACGCGGTGGCGCACAAGCTTGGGTGCGATGCTTAAACGCAGGCAAGTCGACGCTAGCGCAGTGTGCTGCGCAACGGGTTGAAAAAGTGGTGGATACCACGGCAGCAGGCGACTCCTTTGCTGCGGGGTATTTAGCGGCAAGGCTCACGGGGCAAGCACCAGCTGCGTCGTTGGCTGCGGGCCATTGTTTGGCAGCGAAGGTGATTCAATACCCCGGCGCTATTATTCCTATTGAGGCGATGCCATCGGCCGAGAGGGTGCCAGACAAAGGGTAATTTCCTATTGGCGAAAACCTGCATTTTTGCAGCGCTTTTAAGCGCTTACGGCTTTCGTTGGTGGATTAATTTAGTGGGTTACCCGTATAATAAGGCCCACATTTTACTTGGGGTGGCGGCTGATACCTGTACTTAAATCGGCTCGTCAACGGAGCGAGAGAAGAATAAGTATTGGCCTATGTCTGAAAAACAAACAAACCAAGTTGAAGCCGTTTCATCGGTGCTAAAAACCTTTGCCATTTTAGAGGGCTTAGCCGAAACCAAGTCGATTGGTGTGACGGATTTGGCGCAAAAACTGATGACCTCTAAAAGTACGGTCTACCGCTTTTTGCAAACCATGAAAATGCTCGGTTATGTTTCTCAAGAAGGTGATACTGACCGTTACGCATTAACCCTAAAGTTGTTTGAGCTGAGCTCAAAATCCCTTGAATACGTTGACTTAATTGGCAGTGCTGAAAAGCGCATGCGTCGCATTGCCGAAGAAACCAAAGAAGCGTTGCACTTGGGTACACGCGACGGCCAAAGCATTGTGTACATCTTTAAGGTGGACTCGCAGTACAACCTGCGCATGCAGTCAAAAATTGGCGGCCGTAACCCGCTGTACAGTACCGCTATTGGTAAAGTATTACTTGCGAGCCTTACCGACCAAGAGGTTCGAGGTATTTTAGAGGGTGTGGTGTTTTTGCCGCACACCGATAATACTCATGCCGATATCGACTCTTTGTTTAAAGAGCTTGCAGTTGTAAAAGAGCAAGGCTTTGGTGAGGACGTTGAAGAGCAAGAGCAGGGGTTGCGTTGTATTGCGGCGCCGATCTACGACCGCTTTGGCAATGTCACGGCCAGTATGAGTCTTTCTTACCCAACCATTCGTCACACTGACGAAAAGCGTGAACAGTACATCGCTTTGTTACAGCAACAAGCCGATGAGGTGTCTCGGGAGCTGGGTTGGAACCCTGCAACGCACACACCAAAAGACTAGTCTTACTACACACAGGGCGGTGTTATACCGCCTTGCCCTCGGTTGAGCCTTCTGATAGCTCAATTTGATCAAATACCTCGACGCGATTACGCCCCTTTTCTTTGGCTTGATAAAGCGCATCGTCGGCTTGTTGAATAAGGCTGTCGAGGGTTGGCGCTCGCTCGCTTAACTGTGTCACGCCAATGCTCACTGTCACGCGTAAGTCTTGTGGGTTTCGCTCAGCGACCTGCTGGCGAATGGTTTCGGCCTTTTGATAGGCGTCTGCCAAGCTGCACTGGTTAAATACAATCACAAACTCTTCGCCCCCCATACGGGCTGCAATATCTTCTTCGCGTACTTGTGCTGCGAGTAATTGGCCAATATCTATCAGTACTTGGTCACCAATTGAGTGACTGTGGTGGTCGTTGATCAATTTAAAATAATCGATATCAATCATTAAAAAGCTGAGGCTTTGCTTTTGTCGTAGGGCCAAGGCGATTTTTTTATGGGCGGCTTCCATCAAAAAGTGACGGTTATAAAGCCCTGTGAGCTGGTCGTGTAAGGCGAGGTAGGCCAGTTTATCTCGTTGCTTTTTAAGGGTGATATGGGTGTTTATCCGTGCCTTAACAATGGCGGGTCGTACGGGTTTGGTGATGTAGTCCACCGCACCAAGAGAAAGCCCATAGGCTTCGTTGTCGTCGTCTTCACGGCCAGTGACAAAAATAATGGGAATATCACGGGTGCGGGGCTGATAGTGAAGTGCACGACACACTTCATAGCCATCGATACCGGGCATTTCGATGTCTAACAAAATGACATCGGGCAGCTCTGATTGCTCTATCAGCTCCAAGCAACGCTGGCCGTTGTGGGCCACCTTAATGCGATAGCTGTCTGACAGATAACTGGCCAGTGTTTGAATATTGGCGGGGGCGTCATCCACAATTAACACCAAAGGTGGTTGTGCGCTCATGGGCTCTCATCCTGTGAGGAATGCTGACAAAGGGCAACCAATGACTCTAAGGTGCCAAGGGCTTTGTCGAATAAAAAGTGGTCCAATTGATTTAACAGCTGAGGCAGTAATGGTCCTATATCAAACTGATCGTTCCAATGACGAATCGGCGCGAGTTGGTTTGCGTTGATATAGTCGCCCGCCTCTAGCGGTTGCTTAAGGGATAATAAATAAGAATTTAAATTATTGTAGTCTGTTCTAGCGGGTTTGTTCTTTTTTTGCACATTTTGGCAGGCGTTATCTGCGGAGCTTGGTGATAAGTAACTGCAAATTTGTGCCTCTGTGGCCTGCCATAGTTCATCCAAATGTGCGAGTAACGCCTGACTGGGCGCTTGGTCTAAACGCAAATCAAGCTCTATTCGATAGGTAAGGTCCTCAAGGGCTTTGCAGGCCATATTGGCAGCCATGCCTTTTAAGGTGTGGGCTGCTCGCTGTGCCGTTTCCATTGGACTGGCAGCGTCCGCCAGGAGCTTGAGTTGGCTTTGTGCGTCTTCTACAAACACCGCTAAGATGGGTTGTGCTCGGTCTCGTTCAAAGTCGAAGCGCTTAAGAAAGGTGTCTTGGTCCCATAGGGTTTCGCAGCTTAGGTCGACGACAGGGACACGGCTGCTGTCTTCGCCAATGAGCGGTGCATTTGCGCCTATGTTTTGATCAAGCCCCAGTAACCAGTCGGCCAACTTACGCATGACAATATCGTCATCAATGGGTTTGCTAATGTAGTCGTTCATACCCGCGCTCAAGCAGTTCTCTTTATCACCTGCCATGGCATTGGCAGTCATCGCAATAATTGGAATGCTCTGGTGCACGTCGCCGCCTTGTCCGGCGCGAATCAGCGCGGTTGCTTCGTAACCGTCCATTATCGGCATTTGGCAGTCCATAAAAATAAGAGAGTAGGGTGCCCGTTGGCTGTGTTGGCGTAGCATCACCAAAGCTTCTTGGCCGTTATTCGCAACGTCGACGGCAATTTGCAGCTGTGCCAAGGTGTCCGATGCTACCAGCTGGTTGGTCTTGTTGTCTTCTACGAGCAATACTCTAGTGTCCGAAGGCCATGGAGGTAGTTCGATGGGGTAGCGGCTCGTCCCCTTAGGTGTTATCTCGGCTGTTCGTAAACGATCGGTGCGGTAGGCCGAGAGGCCCTTAATATGAGGGGTCGTCGCTAAACTTGCCAGTAAGTCGAGTGGTGTTACTGGCTTGGTTAGGGTGTGGCTGACGCCAAGGTGCTGATAGGCCGCAGGGGTTTTATCCATAATTTGGGTCATTAACACCCATGTGGTGGCCTGTGGTTTCAGGCTGCTTTTTAATTGTTGCAAGCTGGCTTCGATATCGACAAGACCAAGATCAATAAATGCGACGTGATAAGGGAGCGAGCCACTGGTTTGATGACACTGGTCGATAAAGTCTGCGGTGTTATTCACACAGGTCACCTGTGCGCCCCACAACCGCAACTGTGTGGCTACCACGGTTGCTGAGTCGGGCTGGTGGTCAGCGATCAGTACCCTTATGTCGGTTAGGTCAGGCAGTGACTCAGGTTGCTCGGCCGATGCCAGAGTCAGGCTAAAGCTAAAGCGGCTACCTTTGCCTACATGGCTGGTGGCCTGAATTTCTCCATTCATCAGTTGGCAGAGTTGTTGTGTAATCGCCAACCCTAAGCCGGTACCGCCGTACTCGCGAGTCGTTGAGGCATCCACCTGACTGAAGGCGTCGAAGAGGTGGTCTAGTTGCTCTTCGGGAATACCAATGCCGGTGTCGGCAACCTCACAATTGAGGATCCAATGGCCCGTACTTGGGGTGACCAATTGGCAAACCAAGCTAACGCGGCCTTGGTGAGTAAATTTAATGGCGTTACCTAGCAAGTTATTAACAATCTGGCGAATACGTGTTGGGTCGCCCTTGACGTGAGTGGCCTGAACCTGAGTGAGATCGAGAATAAGCTCAAGGCCTTTTTCTTGAGCGGTGAGGGCAAAGTTTTTGGTGAGCTCGCCCATTAGCGCATGTAGGTCAAAGGTGATGGACTCAAGTGTCAGCTTGCCAGCGTCCACTTTTGAGAAGTCCAAGATGTTGTCGATAAGCCCCAATAGGCCTTGGGCGCTGTTTTGTGCAATGGCGACGCGGTTGTGCTGCAGCTCGCTTAACTGGCTGTTTTTAAGCAACCCCAACATACCAATGACGCCATTCATTGGGGTGCGAATTTCGTGACTCATACTGGCTAAAAACTCACTTTTGGCGCGGGCAATATCCTCGGCAGCATCTCGGGCGCGACGCATGGCGCGCTCGGCTTGCACGCGATTGGTGATTTCACGAAATGTCCAAATAGCATCGCCAGGGTTGAGGTCGTCGAGGGGGCGCAAAATTTGCTCGAATACACGACCGTCTAAACAAGTGAGTACGTCTAGGTGGGGCTGGGGTACAGATGGGGTGATAAGCGCCAGTGCTCGGTCTTTACAGGCTGGGTTAAGCAGGCTGCCGATATGGACTCTGAGACTCTCAAGGTTGTCGTTTTCGGTGCAGTTGGCGTCGAGACCCCACAGGTTGATACAGCGCTGATTAATCCACCGAATATTGCCCGAAAGGCTGGTGACCATAATACCGTTGTCCGTGGTTTCGGAGATGGAGCCCAAAAGTGCGAGGGTTTTATTCACTTCATCTTCGATGGCCTTGCGGGCCGAAATATCTGAGTGAATAGCAATAAAGCTCTTTGGCTGACCCTGATGGTCCTTAAAGGGCACGATGGTGCTATCGAGCCAAAAGGCTGAGCCGTCTTTTCTGGTATGTTGCAGTTCGCCATGCCAAACATCACCTTGTGCGACGGTTTGTGCAATTTGTTTAATAAATTGGTCGCTGTAGTGTGCCGATGCCAAGCTGCGATGATTGCGGCCAACCAACTCTTTATCGTTGTAACCGCTCACTTGGGCAAACTTTTGGTTGGCGTAAGTGATACGCCCTTTGAGGTCGGTCACTACTACTAAGGCGTGCTGGTCGAGGGCAAAGCTCTGTTCTGCAAGTTCTTCGAGGGCTTCTTGGGCGCGCTCAGAGCTGCGGACTAACTCTTTTTCGTAGAGCCGTCGCACCGTTAACATATGGTTAAATGCGTCGGCCAACTGACCAATTTCGTCGTCTGCGTAGAGCTCTACTCGTGAGATAGGCTCCCCTTGGGCGATTTTTAAGCTGACGCGCGAGAGGGCTAAAATGGGTCGCGAAATTTTGAGTGCGAGGGAGGCGGCGACAATCATCACCGCAAAAATACTCAATAGGCTAATTACCATCATGGCGGAGCGTAAGACCTGAGTGGCGCCAAGTGCAGCGTCTTTAGGTACTTCGCTCACCAGCCACCAAGTTGTATCGGCCAGTGTTAAGGGTAAAAAGGACGAGAACACTTGGGTTGTCTCGCTGTGATCAAAATAGCCGATAATACTCTGGCCCTGATGCAGCATTGGCTCGACTTGTTGCGGCGTTCGGGTATTGGGTAGTTGGCGCTGGGCGACCTGCTCTTTTAAGGTGCTCGCTAAAGATACACGAGGGCCGGATAAGACGGCACCAAGGTGTTGGTTAACCGGTGAGAGTAGCTCTCCCTTGGTCGATATTAAATAGTGTTGAGTGGCTTGATCCGGTGTGTCATTGAGTAGAGCGTAGACTCGGTTGAGCTTTATTTTTATGGCGACCACTCCAATTTTTTCGCCTGCCCGGTTGGTAATAGGTGCCATGATAAAAGAGGAGGCGGGTGTTTCGGCGTAGGGGTATTTTTCTAACCCCGAGAAGCTGGCCTCTCCTGTGGTGAAGGTGTGGGTGAAGCTTTTAGCCACCTGATAGTTGCGCATATCAGGGGCGCTCAGGCTACCCCCTAGGTCAGGACCTTGATTAAGGCTAAAAATAATTTGCCCTTGTGGGGTAATAAAGTAAATATCGGCGATGTAGTCGTAGCGCCGACGTAAGGTTTTTAAGTCGGGTAGGTAATCTGCGGCACGCAAAGCCCAGTCATAACTTTTTATATAGTCGGCCAAGTCGCGCTGACTAATGGAAAAGCCCGCCTGCAACGAGGACATTAGCTCTCGAGTGTTAGAGGACTCAGCTAGAATCTCGAGGTCCATCAAGCGGTAATCAAACCAGTTTCGAATTGACTGCCCTGAAACGGACGATGCTTGGGTTAAGCCTTTTTCAGCCGCCTCGCTTAAGCTTTTTTGGGCCAAGTAATAGCTGGCGATTGATACAAGAATGAGTGGAATGAGCGCCAACAAACTCAGCCAAAACATCAGCTTGCGCTTAAGCGAAGTTTGCCGAAATATTGGCCACTTTTTAAGCGCTGCGAGAGATGTGAAAAGGCTGGCTCGTGAGTTGGTTGATGAATCGGTCGATGAATTGGAGAGTCGGCTCATATTATTCTTTGCCTACTCAGTGACTGGCGCAAATGTTCGATCGCTTGCAAAGCGTTCATCGGCAAAACGGTCAATATCAACAGGCTGCTTTAAGATGCCCGCCTCAAGTGCATAGCCCATGATCTGCTGCAACCCTGCTTTATCTACTCCTAGGTCAGTGTAGTTGATGACGTCTAACTCTGCGCTGAGGCTGGCTTTGATTGCGGGTTTGGTGTGCTCTGGGATGTAGGTTTGAACAATATCGACAATGGCATCAAGCTGCTTTCCGCCCACTAAGCGAGCACGTTCGATGTCATGACCCGCCAGACGGATGTAGTGCATTACTTCTTTAAGTGCTGCTTGCTTTTGCTCAATGGTTTTAATACTGGCAATGGCGATGCACTCCACATGACCTTTGGGCCAAGGCATCACGTCTTTTGAATACCATGCAACTTTGCCAAAGTTTTGGGTTTCAACCACATCGGCCCAAGGCAGGGACTGCTCAAAACCGGCGAATTTTGCACGATTCGAGCTGGATTTTAAAAATGCAGGTGACTGGCTCGGCGGAGTGGCAACTACCACGACTTCGGCGTCTTCACTGGTATCGTAGTCAAGGCGTAAGCCGTGCTCTTTTAGGTAGCGATAGAGCACCACGGTATGCGTTGAGAGTAGGTGCGGTACGGCAATTTCGGTGGCCCGTTGGCGCTCTTGGTGGGCGCGTTTAAGCGCTTTAGCCACTTGGTCGTTGGGAATGCGGTCGCGGCGTTGCGCAGGCAACTGAACATAGTGGTTAAGGCGCTCATTGATGGCAAGGGCGTTACCGTCGCGGTGCATTAAACCAATCCAGCGAAAATGTGGCCGCTCTGTGTACATATCGAGGGCGAGCGGCGTCATCACAAAGGCCATATCGGTGCGACCTTCTTGAAACCGGGCGCGTAATAGGTCCCAGTTTGGCATTTGCTCTAACGAGAAGTTTGCATGCTGCATGCGATCGCGATATCGATGATGCGCGACTAATGCGGCATAGTGGTCGGCCAAGGGAATATAAAGCGCCTCGATAGGTACTTTGCTGGCATGGGCGCTAAAGCTTGCTGACGCGAGGACGAAACCAAGTGTGCATAACCGTAATTGTGAGAATCGTAAAACTAAGAATCGTAAAACGTAAATCACTCGTTATCCCTGTGTTGTGCGTCTCAGTGAGCCGCTAGCCCCAACATCCATCATAGGGCTACTTCAGTGCGCTAGCGCTTATTTTATGTGCTGATAAGCGGCGCTTAATCGTATCTTAAACTCTTGAGCTTTTAGCCTTGCTGAGGGCAGGCTTTGCTCTCGAGTGGTCAATACACTTTGTTCAATCTTGTATAAAAGTTGTCCAACAATTTAGCTTAAAATGCGATAGCTCACCAGTAAAAGTACAAATGCGTATCGTTCTTTATTACTAGCCTGCTAGAAATTGCTCTGAGAATGTTCTATTAATAGCGAATAAGCAGTGAGTTAACCGCGCAGCGCGTTGGTGGCTCATAAACGCTGCTTGTGGCTCGATAAACGACTACAAAAATAATAAGTGTGCTAAATCTGAGTTTGGTTATTTCGGTGGGTTTATTTACAACCTTTGATGCTCATGTGACTCAAGCGCTTCCTAATGCTTTGGCGCAATAAAAGTTTAGGTTGTGGTGCACATCTTGCTTATGTTTAGGCAAATTTTCTCAAGGATGCTTCATGACTTCCCAATTATTCCCTTACTATCAACCGATTATCGAAACTTCGTCAGGCCGAGTTGTGGGCTACGAGGTGCTCGCTCGACAAACTGTTGAGGAAGAGGTTGTTTCGGGTGCTCAATTTTTAAATGACACATCCATTAGTGTGAACTCTCGGGTGGGAGTCGATCGAACGGTGCGCCGCATGGCCCTTGAGCAAACAGCAAGCCTAGGTAAAGACCAATATTTAGCCATTAACATTTCGCCGGAATGGGTTGATAACCTTGATGATCACTCCGTTTCTCCTACCTTAGAGCTTTTAAAAGAGCTCAATGTTGAGCCGCATCAGGTATTGGTCGAAATCACCGAACTAAGTGGCGATTTAGACAAGCTAAAAACCCTTGTTGGCTTGTATCGCGAATGTGGTATGAAAGTCGCCATTGACGACTTTGGTTCTGGCTTTTCTCAACTCGACCGTGTGGCTGCGTTTAAGCCCGACATCATTAAGCTGGATATGGCCTTTTTTAAACAAGGCTTTGCCGGTGGGCGAAACAGTGCGTTAGTTCGAATGATGGGCGATTTGGGCGCACGCATGGGCGCACGGATTATTTGTGAAGGTGTAGAGACCGAAGAAGAGTTTTTTTACGCACTGGAGTGTAATGCCAGCTATATGCAGGGGTACTTTTTTTCGCCAGCGCTCGACCACTTCTTGCCAGAAAACACCTTTGAAGCACGGGTGACTGAGTTGCTAGAGCGTTATACCGATCAGTCGGTGGAGCGTATTAGTCGCCAGCACTTTCACGCAGAGCGGGTGCACCAGCAGTTGGTTGCGATTCGATCGTGCATTCGTGCCAGCGACGGCGATGATTGGATGGAAACCTATTTGCCGCGCCCAGAGATTCTTCGCTTGTATATCTGCGACCACAGCGGCAAGCAAATTTCGCCTAACTACGAAAACCAAGATGGTACGTGGCAGCTAGACCCTTCAGCGGTTGGGCATCACTGGGGTTGGCGTCCATTTATTTATCAGCTGATTGGTATGGCCGACTTAGAGCAGCGAATCACTCAGTCCAGCCCTTATCTTGATATTGTTACGGGTAATCGCTGTAGCACCTTGTCCTTGGTGTTAGATGCTCAGCGAATTTTGTTGGCAGACGTTCGCACCGAAGAAATTGGCGAGAGTTACCAAAGCTCGATGATCAATTTGTAGTGGCCGATAAAACAGCGTTATCGGCTCAGCATTTTCTCTAGGGTGAGATGAGTGGTTTGCCCTTTTTGGTTCACCCGTTCTAGTTTGACGAGCTGATAGTTTAGGCTTGGTGCAAACCAAAGGCGGGTTGTCTTGCCAGCGCCTTTTTCGTTAGTCGCGTTAGTTGTATGGGCGTAAGTTCGTTCTACGTGCACGGTGTCGAGTGTGCCGTATCCTACCGAAACCTTTTCATTACCTAAGCGCTCAAATTGATAGGTCTCTAGCTGCTCGCCCGTGTTTACCTGATAGCTAAGCGAGGTTTTTCCTTGTGCCAAGTCGAGCTGCAACTGCAACTGATAACTCAATGGATCATAGATCGGCTGGGCGAGTGAGAGCGGCCATTGCTGTTCCCCGTTTGTGAGCTGGAGGCCCGGCCAGTCGTATCTGAGCTGTCGCTCGGTTTTTTTAGTAAAGACTTTGCTTTTTTTATCGTAGGTCAGCGGAGTGATGCCTTGATCGTCGAGTCTAAAGCGGGTGATTTCGCTAAAAGAGGCGATAAAGGTCGAGGCTTTAAGTGATACAGACCACTGCTGCTCTGCATCGGAGGTGAGCTTGCGAATCGCCTTGGTTTCAAATCGCCCTTTACCGTCGAGCACCAGCTTGTACTGGGCGCTGTGTGGGCTTAAACCAGTCGATGTATCGGAAACGGCGGGTAACGCAAAAATACAAAGTAGTGTGACGATGATAAGGTCAGACCCTCGGCGCAACAGGGGCGAAATGAGCGATAGGGGCGTGCGCAGGTCTGTACAACAAGCAATATTGGATTTTGCTGAGGGGAGGGCTGGGGGAGTAGCGAGAGAGCTCACTTGCTCAGTTTTTGCCATCATGGTGTCGCTCCTTAAATTGCAATCAATTTAGCGCTGTTATCTAGCGGTTGTTGCTTGCAAGGGCTTTTTGCCAGATGGGCAGTAGAGCGGCGTGAGGCTAAGAGGGCGAAGTGTGCCCGCTAGCGAGTCGCTAACGGGTTTGATTCGCCCAAATGTACTTTAACCTGATTAGTGAGCAACGCCGCCTTCAGGTACTGGTGTACCTTCAAAGCGTGCAACACCTTGGCTAAAGCTGAGTTTGCCTTCGCAAAACCATGCCACCGCTTTAGGGTAAATAACATGCTCTTGCACGTGCACCTTTTTTTGCAAGCTTTCAGCACTATCATCCACATCAATGCTGACTCTACCCTGAATAACCGGTGGGCCAGCGTCTAGCTCTTCGGTGACAAAGTGAACACTGCAACCGTGCTCACTGTCGCCTGCCTCTAGGGCGCGTTGATGGGTGTTAAGGCCTTTGTACTTAGGCAACAAAGAAGGGTGAATGTTTAGCATTTTACCTTCAAAGTGGCGCACAAAGTCGGCCGTTAAAATGCGCATAAAGCCTGCTAGCACCACAAGGTCTGGCGCGTAGGTGTCGATTTTGGCAGCCATCTCTGCGTCAAATGCTTCGCGGCTATCAAAGTCTTTGTGGCTAACTACGTCTGTTGCGATACCCGCTTTTTCAGCGCGCTCTAGGCCAAAGACCCCTGCGATATTGCTCAAAACAGCGACAACTTCGCCCTTTACGGCGCCCGCTTGGCAGGCGTCCATAATGGCTTGAAGGTTAGAACCGCTGCCTGAAATCAGTACAACAATGCGTTTCGACATGCTTACAGGCCTGCTAGCTCAACTTGCTCTTCGCCTTCGGCTGCTTCGGCGATATGGCCAACAACCCAAGCGGTTTCGCCTTCGGCAGTAAGCAGTGCAACGGCTTCTTCGGCTTTATCTTGTGGAACAGCGATGATCATGCCAGTACCACAGTTAAAGGTACGGTACATTTCAGTTGCGTCGATGTTGCCTTCAGCTTGCAGCCATTTGAACACGGCTGGAAGCTCCCAGCTTTGTGTATCGATTACCGCTTTCGCGCTGGCTGGTAGCACACGAGGGATGTTCTCAAGTAGGCCGCCACCGGTGATGTGCGAAAGCGCGTTCACTTGTGATTCTTTGATGAGTTTAAGCAGTTGCTTAACGTAGATGCGTGTAGGTGCCATTAGGGCGTCAGACAATACTTGGCCGTCTTCAAGTGTTTGGCTCAAGTCAGCTTGGCTTACTTCGATTACTTTACGAATCAAAGAGTAGCCGTTTGAGTGAGGGCCAGATGAAGCCAATGCAATTAGCGCGTCGCCCACAGCAACGTTAGAGCCGTCGATGATTTCGTCTTCTTCAACGATACCTGTACAGAAGCCAGCAAGGTCGTAGTCGTCGCCGTCGTACATGCCAGGCATTTCAGCGGTTTCGCCGCCTACGAGTGCGGCGCCTGCAAGCTCACAACCTGCGCCGATACCGGTTACAACGTCTGCTGCCATATCAACGTTTAATGCGCCAGTCGCGTAGTAGTCGAGGAAGTAAAGAGGCTCAGCGCCTGCTACAACAAGGTCGTTTACACACATAGCCACCAAGTCGATGCCGATGGTGTCGTGCTTACCCAAATCCATGGCCAAACGTAGTTTTGTACCTACGCCGTCAGTACCTGAAACCAATACAGGTTTTTTGTATCCTTCTGGGATGCGGCAAAGTGCGCCAAAACCGCCAAGACCGCCCATTACTTCTGGACGTGCTGTGCGCTTAGCGACACCTTTGATGCGTTCTACAAGTGCGTTACCTGCATCAATATCTACGCCTGCGTCTTTGTAGCTTAAGGATGTTTTTTCAGAACCGTTGGACATGAATGGTTTAACCTTCGATCGTAAAGTGGGTCAGTCAATGTGCCCGGCTATTTGGGGTTAACGAGTGCTTAATTTGTGTGCAAATTTGCCCTGCAAAAGCAGCTGCTCGAAAACATTAGCCCAGCACCTAATAAAATGTGTCGGTATTCTAGCAGCTTGCTGGTAGCTGAGCCACGATGTGTTAGAGTTTACTTCCAATTTAATCAGTCTTGGATGCATTAAAAACTATGGTTGTTCGTTTTGTTGTTGTGCTGCTGGCTTCCTTTTGGGCGCTGATGGGGCATGCTACGGTCGCTAAAAACCTTTACAGCTTTGAGCAGTTGGTCGAAGAAGTGTCAGCTTCGCCAGAGTCAGCGGATGTTAAAGCCGGCTTACAAGCCGTTTTGGTTAAGGTTACTGGCAGCAAAGAGATTCTATCGCATCCCGATGTTTTAACGGCTGCCGATGATGCTACGGCGTTGTTAAGTCGGTTTAGCTTTACGCCCGTTGAGCAGGTGATCGAAACCAGCCAAGGCGATACCTTTATCGCACAGCGCCTCACCTTGGAATTTGATGAGAGTGCGGTAAATAACCTCATCGTATCGGCGGGCGACCAACCCATGGGCGCACTACGACCCAGCGTATTGGTTTGGTTGGCGCAATCGCAGCGAGGCTTGCGTGAGTTTGTTTCCAGCAACGACCCAGTGGCGCAGCAAGTTCAAGCACAGGCTCAAGCACGTGGTTTGCCGTTAACCTTTCCGCAGCTCGACGAGCAAGATTTAGCCGCCATGCCATTAAGTGATGTATGGGGCTTTTTTGGCGACTCTATTCAAGAAGCATCAAAGCGTTACCGTCCGAATGCTATTTTGGTGGGACGTTTGGTGAGTGAAACTAACAGCCAAGAATGGTTGCTGCTGCAAGGTGATCAAACCGAGCGCTTAAACTACCAAGGTGCGTTATCCACGCAATTGCCGCTATTGGTAGATCAAGTGGCCGATACCTTGCTATCGCCATTGCGTTTAGCTGGTTTTAGCTACCGCATGGATAAGTTGGATATTGTGGTGGAGCAGGTGACCAACTTTGCTGATTACCTCGAAATTATCGACTATATCCGCTCGATTCCATCGGTGACCTCGTTAAAGGCTGCAAGCCTAGAAATTGATACATTGACGTTGCAAATATCGTTAAACGGTAACCTCGATCAGCTAGAAAGGTTAATCGCGCTAGAGTCGCGTTTATTAAGTGTTGAGCGCCCAGACGATGACCCAAATGGCGTTGCGCTTAACTACCGCTGGCAACCTTAGGTGCATCGCGCTAGGTGAGTCTCGGGATTAAAGGAGTAGGGAAATGACCGAATCACAACGTTGGTTTTTGCTGACGGTCACATTGGTGTTGGGTGGCGTCTTGTATTTGCTTGCACCCATCCTTACGCCATTTTTAGTGGGCGCCCTGTTGGCTTATTTGTTTGACCCAGTGGCAGATCGTTTAGAAGCCGCTGGCTTTAGCCGCACTTGGTCGGTTGTGGTGGTGTTTGCCTGTTCAACGGTCTTACTTGTGTTATCGCTGGTGGTGTTGCTGCCCAACATTTCCCGCCAGATACAGGTATTAGTGAGCCAAGTGCCGGCGCTTATTAACCTCGTCGAAACCGGGCTGATTCCTTGGCTGCAAACTCATTTGGGTGTCGACCTTACCGTAATAGACATTGATGCGGTTAAGCAGTTGCTATTAAAAGACTGGCAAAAGACCTCGGATATTGTCGCAACACTCGTGGCGAGCCTGACGCAAAGCAGCCTTGCCGTGGCGGGTTGGGTCGCCAATGCTGTGCTTATTCCCGTCGTTATGTTCTATTTGCTGCGCGACTGGGACATTATGATGGATAAGATTAAGCACTTATTACCTCGCAACATCGAGCCAGTGGTGTCTTTGTGGGCGAGTGAGTGTGACGAAGTGCTTGGCGCCTTTATGAAGGGTCAGTTATTGGTGATGTTTGCTCTCGGCCTAATTTATGCGGTGGGCTTGAGTTTGGTTGGGCTTGATCTTGCGCTTTTAATTGGTATGCTGGCGGGACTTGCGAGCATTGTCCCTTATATGGGCTTTTTAGTGGGAATTATGGCCGCATTGGTGGCGGGTCTGTTACAATTTAGTGACCCACTGATGTTGGGTTGGATTGTCCTAGTGTTTACCATAGGGCAAGTTTTAGAAGGGATGCTACTGACGCCACTGTTAGTGGGCGACAGAATAGGATTGCATCCTGTGGCTGTTATTTTTGCTGTTTTAGCAGGCGGCCAGTTATTTGGATTTGTGGGTGTGCTTATTGCCTTACCTGTGGCTGCGGTCATTATGGTTTTGCTAAGGCACTTGCACTCGGGCTATACCCGAAGCGGCTTGTACGCGCACCCAAATAGAGAAGACAGTACGTTATAAGCATGACGTCTACAAAAGACACGCCTCAGTTGCCGTTAGGCCTTACCGTTCGCGATAACGCCCGGTTTGATAACTTTATTGCAGAGCACAACGACATTGTGTGTGATCTGCTGCAGGCGTGTGTCAAACACAGAGCCGAGTCCTTTGTTTACCTTTGGGGTGACAGTGGCTCGGGTCGTTCTCATTTACTGCAAGCCACCTGCCATGCGGCAGCCGTGAGCGGGCAAAAGCCTTTATACCTACCCATGAAAAAGCTCATGGCGCAAATGCGTCCCGAGGTATTGATGGGTGTCGAAGATTCCGACGTTATTTGCATCGACTCTATCGAGGCTTTGGTAGGTAACAAAGAGTGGCAAGAAGCGACTTTCCATTTGTTTAACCGGATTATCCAACATAACCGTTTATTGGTGATTGCGGGTAATGCTGAGCCTTACAGTCTAGGTATTGAGCTGAAAGATTTGGTGACTCGCCTTAACTCGGGTGTAGCTCACTGGATTCATCGTTTAAGCAAAGAAGATGTGCAGCGAGTGATTAAAAACCGCATCATTGCCCGCGGTATGCGCATTGATGACCCAGTGGTTGAGTACATCACCGACCATGCCAGTCTCGACCTTCGCGATGTTACTAAGCTGATTGAAACCCTCGACCAAAAGTCCTTGGCCGAAAAAGCCCGATTGACAAAAACCTTTGTAAAACGTGTACTACACGAAGCGCAAACGGCCTAAGCATGTATCAACTGTTAGCGTCTAACGACGACTTTGTCGTGGTGGCTAAGTGGCCGGGTGTGAATGTTCATGCCGATGATCACGCCGAAGGACTCACCCGACAACTCGCCTCTGACCTTGGTTTTCCTGTTTATCTTGTTCATCGTTTAGATAAAGCCACCTCGGGTGTTATGGTGTTTGCGCGCACAGCACAAGTTGCCGCGACTTTGGGTGAGGCCTTTGCTAAGCATCAGGTGCAAAAATATTACTGGGCGCTCAGTGAGCATAAGCCGAATAAAAAGCAGGGTTTAATTCGTGGTGATATGGAGAAGTCGAGGCGCGGCAGTTTCCGTCTCAGTAAAAGCCTAACCAACCCTGCCGTGACTCAATTCCAAAGCTATAGCCTAAAACCCGGCTTGCGCTTATTTGTGTTAAAGCCACTGACCGGAAAAACACACCAGCTTAGGGTTGCGTTAAAGAGCATATCTGCACCCATTACAGGCGACGAGCGCTACGGGGCTGTTGAGCAGGCCGTGGCCCATGTTCGATGCTATCTGCATGCCTATGCGCTCAGCTTCGAGTGGAAGGGTGAAACCAAAACTTTTGTTAACTTGCCATCTGCTTCTTTGATGGGAGAGTCAAACCCTAACGATTTGTTTGTGGTGCTAAAAGCCTATCTAGAAGGGGCAGAGCAGGCGGATATGGCGTATTCGCTAGACAGTACCCAAACTAAAGAAATTACCGAGCCTTGGCAGATCAATTGGCCAAAGCCACCTAAATTACCTCGCAGCGCAGATTAACTGCCGCTTGATAGCTAAGGCTATCGTTAGATCAAGAGAGAAGATGATGACTGAACGTGTTGTTCGAGACTTTCTTGCCCGTGATGAAGACGAGCAAAAGCTTTTTACTGAACAGACTTGGTGCGACGCCTGTGGCCAAGCTGATTTGGGTATGCACACGCCAATAGAATACGCCTTGGGCGACTCTATTTTTATTGAAGGTCAATGCAACCAGTGCAATAGCCCAGTAGTGACCGAGCTTAGCGAAGACTCAGATGATTGGGGTGAGTCCGACGAAGACTTTGATGACGAATTTGACGATGAGTTTGACGAAGAAGAGTAATTGGTTATGTCACTATCAT
>JBMYSW010000037.1:0-4719 GCA_049603715.1 Pontibacterium sp.
TTATGTTTATTTGTAAATTTATATTGACAAAAATACTACTTTGCAACAAAAATTGTAATTAATTTGTTGCTGCAATTGTCCTGCGCTTTAGTTTTTTGCAGCCGAGTGCTCGATAACACATTAAAAAACAATAGATTTTTGGGTGCCTTTCTCAAAAAAGAGAATTGAAGGCGCGCCCAATCAAAATTCACTTGCAACCCAAGTAAAAAAATAAAGAGGATGCAGTTATGCCTAAATCTACGTTGAATGTCGGCCTGATCGGAACTGGGTTTATGGGTAAGGCGCACGCTTTTGGCTACGCCACTGCTCAGAAAGTTTTTAATCTACCCTTTGATCTGAAGCTACATACGGTAGCGGATATTAAATTGAGCATTGCTGAGCAAGCGGCAGCACAGTTTGGTTTTGAATATGCCACCGATGATTGGGAAGCGATGGTCAACCACCCTGATATTGATGTGGTGAGTATTACCTCCCCTAATGCTCTGCATAAAGAAATGGCATTGAAGGCGATAGCCGCAGGAAAGCATGTTTATTGCGAAAAACCTTTGGCTCCTCTTTATCAAGATGCTGTTGAAATGACCGAGGCTGCACTAGCCAAAGGCGTTAAAACACAGGTTGGCTTTAACTATTTGTGTAACCCTATGTTCGCACTTGCCAAGCGAATGATTGCTCGAGGGGATATTGGCGAAGTGAGAGGCTACCGAGGTATCCATTGTGAAGGCTACATGGTTGATGCCGCAGAGCCTTTTACGTTTCGTCATGACCCAGCAGGCGGTGGTGCTTTGGCTGACATTGGCAGTCATGCGTTAGCGACTGCTGAGTTTCTACTGGGCCCTATCACTTCTGTGATGGGTGACTGTGTTACCTGTATTGACAAGCGCCTAGACCCTAAAACTGGCGATATGAAAGCGGTGGAGGTTGACGATGTAGGTCGAGCTTTTGTTCGCTTTGCCAACGGTGCCTCGGGCTCCATTGAAGGAAATTGGGTGGCAACAGGGCGTACTATGCAGCATGACTTTGAAGTGTTTGGCACCAAGGGAGCCATTGCATTTAGCCAAGAGCGCTTTAATGAAATCTATTTTTACAGTACCGATGGGGCCGAAGAGTTGCGGGGTTTTCGTCGGATTGAAGCGGGCCCCGAGCATTACCCTTATGGCCGTTTCTGTGTTGCTCCTGGACATCAGCTTGGCTTTAATGACCTAAAGGCTATTGAAGTGGCCGGCTTTGTCGAAGCGATTTCTGGTAAGACGGAAGAGCCGTTTTCATTTGCTGATGGCGCACGTATTCAGCGCCTAGTCGAGCTCATTCAAGCATCGTCAAAAGAGCAGGCTTGGCTATCTCTCGAGTCCTAGCTTAGCGTCTATTTTTTCACTCAAAAATATACCCCTCCTGCAAGCAAATAAAGTTTGCGGGAAGGGGAGCTCGTGCCTAGTCAATCGATATTGTTACTAGAGTACGACGCGATCAGCTTACCAATAAAACGAGAAAATCTAGTTATGATTATCGGTATTCCAAAAGAAATCGAAGAGGGTGAATTGCGGGTTGCGATGACACCCAGTGTCGTATCTCGAGTACGTGACTTAGGCTTCGAGGTATTAGTTGAAACGGGTGCAGGAGTTGCGGCGTCTTATTCGGATGAAGAGTATGAAGCGGCAGGTGCTTGCTTAACGGCAGATACAAAAGCGCTTTGGCAAGGCTCGGACATCATTGCAAAGGTACGGCCACCTGTTCCGCACCCTGAGTTAGGCTTTTATGGTATTGAGCTTTTATCAGATAACCAGACTCTGATCAGCTTACTGCACCCAGCACAAAATAAAGCGAAGCTAGATGGGTTGGCTGACCGTGGCGTTAATGCGATCGCGCTGGACGCAATTCCCAGAATATCGCGTGCGCAAAAAATGGATGTACTTAGTTCTATGGCCAATGTTGCGGGGTATCGAGCTGTTGTTGAGGCATCGCAGCACTTTGGGCGCTTTTTTACCGGGCAAATTACGGCAGCTGGGCGTGTAGCGCCTGCAAAAGTCTTGGTGATTGGCGCTGGGGTTGCTGGCTTAGCTGCGATTGGTGCTGCAAAGGGCATGGGCGCGATCGTTCGTGCATTTGACACACGTTTGGAAGTGAAAGAGCAAGTGGAAAGCATGGACGCTGAGTTCTTAGAGCTTGATTTTGCTGGCGAAGATGGCAGTGGTGAAGGGGGCTATGCAAAGACTATGAGCCCTGAGTTTATCGCTGCTGAAATGGAGCTGTTTGCCGAACAAGCCAAGGATGTGGACATCATTATTACAACGGCATTAATTCCTGGCAAACAAGCACCAGAGCTCATTACGCCCGAAATGGTTGCGTCCATGAAACCCGGCAGTGTAATTGTAGATTTGGCGGCAGAGCAAGGAGGAAATTGTCGTTTATCCCAACCAAATCAAGTGACTCATGTGAGTGGGGTAACCTTGGTTGGCTATACCAATTTGCCAAGTCGAATGGCAGCACAGTCTAGCCAGCTTTTTGCTACCAATTTATATCACCTGCTCACTGAGCTTTGCCCTGAAAAAAATGGTGTTATTGATATTGATATGAGTGACGAAGTCATTCGTGGCGCGACGGTAGTCAAATCGGGCGAAATTACATGGCCGCCGCCGGCTCCTCGAATTTCAGTTGCACCACGTACGGATGTTTCTGAGCCGACACCCGTCGCTAAGCCTGCGCAAGATGAATCTAAAAAAGAGTCGTCATGGGGAGTTTGGGGTGCAACTGCACTCGCTGGCGCTGCTCTTTTGGGGCTTGGGCAAGTTGCGCCCCCAGAGTTTATGGGGCACTTAACGGTATTTGTATTGGCCTGTTTTATTGGCTACATGGTGGTCTGGGGCGTAAGCCACTCACTGCATACGCCTTTAATGAGTGTGACCAATGCGGTCAGCAGCATTATTGTTGTTGGCGCTTTAACGCAGATATCTAGCGCTAACCTTGGTGTGGCCATTGTGGCGGCCTTCGCCGTGTTTATTACCAGTATCAATATCGTTGGCGGCTTTGCAGTAACGCATCGCATGCTCAAAATGTTTCGTAAATAGGTGACACTATGACGACAGGAATGATGACGGCTTCTTACTTAGGAGCAAGTGCGCTATTTATCCTCGCACTCGGTGGCCTTAGCCATCAAACCAGTGCCCGCCGTGGCAATTTGTTCGGAATGCTCGGTATGGCATTGGCGGTGTCGGTGACGATTTGGGGCTCAGTGACTGCAAATTATGGCTTACTGTTAATCGGCCTTGTGCCTGGTGCTGTGATTGGTTGGCTGTTAGCTAAACGTGTGGAAATGACCCAGATGCCAGAGTTGGTCGCCATATTACATAGCTTGGTAGGTCTGGCGGCTGTATTGGTGGGCTTTGCGAACGCTTATGGTGATCACAGCTTTGAGTCGCTAGTTGCACAGCGTATCCATAATGTTGAAACGGCCATTGGCGTCTTTGTTGGCGCAGTAACGTTTACAGGCTCACTTGTTGCCTACCTAAAACTGAGTGGGAAGGCCGCAGGCAAACCTCTCATCTTGCCGGCGCGTCATGTCATTAATGTGGCACTGGTGTTGGTTGCTATTTACCTAACGGTCGCATTTGCTCAGAGCAGCGAGCACTCGGGTGTATGGGCCTTATGGTGTATTACGGTTATTGCGCTGATTTTTGGTATCCACCTAGTAGTGGCTATTGGGGGTGCAGATATGCCTGTTGTTGTTTCAATGCTAAACAGCTACTCGGGTTGGGCCGCCGCCGCGATGGGCTTTATGTTAGGGAATGACTTGTTGATCGTTGTAGGTGCGCTTGTTGGTTCGTCTGGAGCGATCCTCAGTTACATCATGTGTCGGGCAATGAATCGCAAGTTTTTAAGTGTCATTTTAGGTGGCGTGGGTACCCCAAAGGCGCAGGCGCCTGTGGCTCAATCCGGTGGACAGGGAACAGTGGTGGAAGTCCAAGCGGACGAAGTCGCCGATGCGTTGCTGGCGGCAAAAGAGGTCATGATTATTCCGGGCTACGGTATGGCAGTGGCCCAGGCTCAGCACCCTGTTTATGAAATCACTAAAAAGCTTCGTGAAAAAGGCGTCAATGTGCGCTTCGGTATCCACCCTGTAGCTGGGCGTATGCCTGGGCATATGAATGTATTGCTTGCAGAAGCGAAGGTGCCTTATGACATTGTGTACGAGATGGATGAAATTAATGATGACTTCCCAAAGGTTGATGTCTCCGTGGTCATTGGGGCGAACGATATTGTTAACCCATCTGCCAATGAGTCACCTGATAGCCCGATTGCAGGTATGCCAGTGTTGGAACCATGGAGAGGTAAACAAACCGTGGTGCTTAAGCGTGGCATGAGTCGTGGCTATGCCGATGTAGAGAACCCGCTTTTCTTTAAAGAAAACACACGTATGTTGTTTGGCGATGCTAAACAAAGCGTAGACCTTATTTTGCAGCGCTTGTCTGCGTAACCCTTTGCTCTTTGTCACACTTTGGGGGAGCCTTGTGCTCCCTCCTTTTTGTATTCCTTGCTCTTTTTTTCTTCATCTTTCCCGTAAGCTGCCCGATGCTCTTGGCAGTTCTTGCGCCCTCTTAGGCCGCCAGTCTCAGCGTTATCTGTTCGTGTGAATATTAGCATTTAGAATCCCAGTGCGGCTTTTCACGGTCTCACGGTCTCACGGTCTCACGGTCTCACGGTCTCACGGTCTCACGGTCTCACGGT
>JBMYSW010000037.1:4819-14601 GCA_049603715.1 Pontibacterium sp.
GTCTCACAGTCTCACAGTCTCACAGTCTCACAGTCTCACAGTCTCACAGTCTCACAGTTTCACAGTTTCACTCCTCTCGTGGGCCTGACTGTTGTGTTGTTGGTTTGATAAAGGCGGCAGAGGAGTCGGGGTTAGGTGTGTTCTAAGTCGTTTCTGGCATGGAAGTTGAGTGGCGAGAAAGCGTGATTTAAAGCTGGTGAGGGGGCAAAAAAATACCCGCCAAGAGTGACGGGTATTGCGGGGAAGAAAGCTGTCTATTTACTAGCGAGCTTGAATCGGTTTACAAGCCTTAGTTTTTAGCCTTGTAGTTGCCGATGTTGTCCATGGTTACGAGTTCAAATGGGATCGTTACACGCTGGTCATACTTTTCTTTGTTGATGATTTTTAGGACAGTGTCGATTGAACCTTGGCCTTGGCCTTTGGCAGATTGGTACACAGTCACATCTAGGTCGCCCATTTCCATTGCGTTTAGCGCGTCCTGAGTAGCGTCAACACCGCCAATCACCACGTCTTTCATATCAATGCCTGAAGCTTTAAGCGCTTGGATTGCACCAAGTGCCATTTCATCGTTGTTTGCGATAACCGCATCGATGTCGAAGCCAGCACTTACCCAGTTAGTGGTCAAGTCCATAGCGGGAGTACGCATCCAGTCGCCGGTTTGTTTATCGAGTACGTTGATGCCTTTACATGCGTCGGTATTCAATACATCCAGTGTTGCTGCAGTACGACCACGCTGACCGGTGGTGCCTAGTTGACCCATTAGAATGACAGCGTTGCCTTTACCGTCAAGTTGCTTACATACTTCGGTGGTTTCCAAAAACCCTGCTTGGTACTCGTCTGAGCCAACCCATGCTTGGTCTTTAGGGAAGTTTTCCATGCCGCTAGGCAACATGTTTACAAACACGAGAGGAACGCCCGCGTTTGCCGCTGTTTCTGAAATTGATCTTCCGAAGTCTGCGTCAATGAGCATCACAACGATGCCATCAACACCTGACGCAATAAAGTTTTCGATTTGCGCTTGCTGACGGGATACGTCACCTTGTGCGTCTTCGATTTGGACTTTGGTGCCATCTATAGTATCGACATGAGACTGAATATTGTGGCGTAGTACCGTCAAAAAGTTATCGTCAAACTTAGACATACTTACGCCGATGTTTGCAGCGAAAGATGAAGTAGCCATTAATGTTCCTAAAGCACTTGCCAATATTATTTTTTTCATAAGTAAGTTCTCGTTTGGACTGGATTTCCGTTAGCAGCATAGATTTACTGCTTTAATTGTTGAAGCGAGCGAGGGCTATACACCGTCTAAAGCACAGCCAAACCTACTTTTCAGTAGGCTGTTCTCGCTGCTTGCTGAATGTTATATTGTAGAAAAAAATAAAATGCAACAAATATTGCAGAAAAATTTATAACATTCATTCCGTAAATACAGTCTGTGAGGCGTGAAAATCATACATATCAATCCTGCTTTTTGGTTAAACTATGCAAAAAACTAGAAAAAGTGACAGAGGCGTCAAGATGGGAAGACCTAAGTCGAAGCGAACGATTCCTAACCCTCCCGAGACATATGAAAAAATTGTAAACCAAATCACGGAAGATTATGACGAGCTATCTGAGCGCTACAAGCAAGTTGCTCGATACCTCACCCAAAACCCCACAACAGTAGCAATGGACAGTGTAAACGCAGTAGCTGAAAAGTGTGGAGTCCACCCGTCGGTTCTTGTCCGCTTTGCTCAGACATTTGGTTATTCTGGCTTTAAGCAAATGCAGCAAGTCTTTCAGTCGCGTTTAGCAACGGCTGCTCCGGGTTACGAAGAGCGTGTCAACGCGCTTGAAAAGGAGGTCACTAAGTCTAAGACACAAGGCCTACAGGCATTTATGCAAGAGCTTGTTGTGCGAGATATCGCAACACTGCAAGAGCTTATGAATACGGTGACTGAAGAGATGCTGACGCAAGCCGCTCAGCTGCTCAAAGAGGCGAATACAGTGTATGTGATGGGTCAATTGCGCTCAGAGCCTATTGCGAGTTTCTTTCGCTATTTAATGACGATGTTAGGCAAGCCTGTCATTTTTTTAGATTGCGCAGGTGGCTTGGCGCCAGAGGTTGGAAAAACGATGCGCCAAGGGGACGTGCTGTTTGCGATCTCATTTAGACACTACGCCAAAGAAACCATTGCTCTCGCCGAGTTTGCAAAACGCGAAGGCATTCCCGTCGTGGGTATGACCGACAGTACGCTCTCACCTTTGGCAAAGGACGCAGATGTGTTATTCACGGTTCCTGAAGAGGAGTATAGCTTTTCTCGCTCGCTTGCAGCGCCGATGAGTCTTGCTCAGAGTATTGCCCTAGCAACTGCAGGGCTGATGGAGCCAAAGACTAGCTCGCCTCGCCTTTCGAGTGTTACCGAAGTGCAAAAAGCACACGGTGACCATTTGGGTTACTAGCGCTTAGGCTAGTAACCCTATCTTTTCTTTAATATTTGAAAAAACGCCTTAGGGATAAGGCTTCCCCCTTTTTTCTCAAGCCGGTTTTTGTGCTCTTCTATTGTTTGGCTCGCGTTGTAATGGGGCTAATTTCTATCTTTTTGTTGCAATATAAATTGCAAATAAGATAAGTTAGCAATAAAGTCGTTACCATAATCTTTTTTGCTATGGCGGTCATGCTTTGAGGCGGGCGCTGTAGCGTGCAATAAATTACTAACACAAGTCGCGTTTCTTCTATGAGATAGCGTAAAACAACAAGAGTGAATTTTTTATGCGTACATTAAAAGGCCCGGCGGTTTTTTTGGCCCAGTTTGCTGATGACCAAGCTCCTTACAATAACCTGAAAGGGTTAGCACAGTGGGCTGCCGAAAAAGGTTTTAAGGGGGTACAGCTACCCTCTTGGGATAAACGAGTGATTGACTTAGATTTGGCTGCAGAGAGTCAAACCTATGTAGATGAAGTGAAAGGAACGCTCGCTGAACATGGCTTGGAGGTCACAGAGCTTGCGTCCCACTTACAGGGGCAGCTCGTTGCCTTGCATCCAGCCTTCGATATTCCAGCTGACTCATTCGCACCGGAAGCTGTGCGTAATAATGTGAAAGCCCGACAGGAGTGGGGCACCCAGCAACTGCTGAATGCCGCGAAGGCTTCCCAACGCTTTGGTATTGACCGCCATGTTACGTTCAGTGGCTCGTTGCTATGGCCTTATTTGTACCCGTTTCCACAATGGACAGATGGGTTAATTGAAGATGGCTTTGATGAGCTAGCACGTCGTTGGTTGCCTATTTTAAATAAGTTTGATGAAGCGGGTGTGGATCTTTGTTACGAAATTCACGCAGCCGAAGACTTACATGATGGTTTGACGTTTGAGATGTTCCTAGAGCGTGTGGGTAATCATAAACGCTGTAATATGCTTTACGATCCAAGCCACTTGGTATTGCAGTCGATTGACTATCTTTCGTACATCGACCACTACCACGAGCGTATCAAGATGTTCCATGTTAAAGACGCTGAGTTTATCCCTGATGGTAAGACGGGTGCCTATGGTGGCTTCCAGCCGTGGACGAAGCGTGCTGGTCGATTCCGATCATTAGGAGATGGCCAAGTCGACTTCAAGAGTATTTTTACCAAGTTTGCTCAATACGACTTTGATGGCTGGGCTGTGCTCGAGTGGGAATGTGCCTTTAAAAACTCTGAAGATGGCGCGCGTGAAGGTGCTAAATTCATTGAGGAGCATATTATCAAAGTGTCTGAACGAGCGTTTGATGACTTTGTGAAAGCGGACTCTGATCGAAATATTAATAAAAAGATTTTAGGCATTGGAGAATAAGATGATGCAATCAGGAATCGAAACGCGCCGCTTGCGCTTAGGTATGATTGGTGGTGGTGATGGCGCCTATATTGGAGGCATCCACCGTTTTGCGTCGCGCCTCGATGATCAGTTTGAGCTAGTGGCAGGGGCGTTTGATGTCAACGCTGAGCGAGGGCATGCGTTTGCGGCGCGCCAGCGTATTGCGTTAGATCGCTCGTATGACAATTACGAAGCAATGATCGAAGGCGAGTTGAAACGTGAAGACCGAATTGATGTGGTTACGATCTGTACGCCTAACTTCACTCACTTTGAAATTGCGAAAGCGTTTCTAGAAGCAGGCTTTCACGTTATTTGTGAAAAACCACTCACGACCACCTTGGCAGATGCGTTTGAGCTACAAAAAATAGCCGAGGCAAGTGGCCGCTTTGTCGGTGTTACCTATACTTACTCTGGGTACCCGATGGTACATGAGGCAAAAGCTCGTGTTGCCGCCGGTGAGCTAGGTGATATTCGTTTGGTGCAGGTTGAGTATCCGCTTGAATGGATGGCCGAAGCCATCGAGAAAGAGGGTAATGCCCAAGCCTCTTGGCGAACAAACCCAACGTTAAACGGTCGTGGCGGTTCAATTGGTGATATTGGCACACACGCATATCACCTTGCTGGTTTTGTGACTGGACTGAAGCTTGAGTCGTTGACAGCTGACTTGGCAACCTTTGTCGAAGGACGAGCCCTGGACGATAATGCACATGTCATGCTGCGTTATGAGGGTGGTGCTCGGGGCCTACTGTGGTCGTCACAGGTTGCAATTGGCAACTCGAACGGCGTTCGTTTACGCGTATTTGGTGAAAAGGGGGCCATCGAGTGGTATCAAGAACAGCCAAACGAGCTTCAATTTACACCTGTCAACGGGCGTCCTGAAGTTGTGAAGCGTGGCAGTGAAGGCTTGTCTGAGAATGCTGCGGTGCGTACACGGACACCACCGGGCCACCCAGAGGGTTATTTGGAAGCTTTTGCTAACCTTTATGGGGGCTTTGCTGAGGCTATTCGAGCAAATGAGTCAGGCCGAGAGCCAGGCTTGATTGGACAAGATATTCCTTTGCTCTACGATGGGCTAAAAGGCGTTGCATTTGTTGATGCCGTGGTTGATAGCCACGAAGCCAATAACCAACCCTGGTTGAAGCCAGAAGCTGTGTAAAGTACGCAGTGACGTTTTCAAACCGCTAAGGTGGCGACAAACCTTAGCGGTTTTTTTGTGCCTAGGTTTTTGGGTATGAGGCGTTTCTTAGTGATATGTTTACAAGGAAAAGTGGGAATAAAGGGGTGCTCATAAATAAACACCTGAGACATGGATTGACGCAATTGTCACTAGTGTCTATCGAGCCTATTAATTGCACGTTACTGTGCTGTGTGTCTAGGGGGCTAAAGGGTGGTTGAAAAGAGCTCTGGGCATTGAGTGAGACCGAGTGACTTGCTTAAACTCTCGGCTAAAGTCGCCCAAAGAGAGGTGACTAGGTAACTGTGGGCTGATTTGGGAAGTGTAAAAGCGACGAAGCATTTAATGCGGATATAAAAGCAAGGCTCTGGGGGTAGGCGAGCACAAAAAACGCAGCACTAGGCTGCGTTTGATCCAAGCACGGTATGTGTCGTCAAGTAGACTTTTTGCCTTTAGCTTGACGGTGTTGGTCGACTATAACGGCGACAACAATGATGCCACCTTTAATAATGTCTTGATAGTAAGCGTCAATGCGAAGGAAGGTGAAGCCTGAGAGCATAACACCAAGAATTAATGCGCCAACTACGGTGCCTGCAATACGCCCCCGGCCACCGGACAGTGAAACACCCCCGATCACGGCTGCGGCAATGGCGTCTAGCTCATACATTAAGCCCATACCAGGCTGTGCTGTTTTAATACGTGCAATAGCTACCATCGCTGCTAACCCTGTCAATATCCCTGCAATGGCATAAACCTTAATGAGGTGACGATCGATGTTGATACCTGACACACGAGCGGCTTGTTCGTTAGCGCCAATAGCGTAAGTGAATTTACCAAAGCGGGTGTAGCGCATCACGACATGAAATACGACAGCCACTACGAGGAAAATCACAACAGGCATCCAGCGGTCTAACGCGTTTCCTAGCATTGCAAATTCAGGAGTAAAACCAGACACAGGGCTGCCGTCTGTGTACCAACGAGCAATGCCTCGAGCGGATACCATCATACCCAAAGTGGCAATAAACGGAGGAATCTTGGTTTTTGTGATCAAAAGACCGTTAATCAGCCCAGCTAAACCGCCAACGAGTAGGCCGACTGTGAGAGGAATCAAGAAGGGTAAGTCGGTTAGGATTGGGTTAAGTACCTTTGGCCAAGAGCTAGCCTGGGCAAAGGTTGCCGCGACAATACCTGTCATTGCTACGACGGAGCCGGAGGACAGGTCGATACCCCCGGTGATGATAATCATGGTGACGCCAATGGCGATAATACCAATTACGGAAACTTGTAGAATAATGATTTGTAGGCGGCTCATATTCATCAAGAAGCTTTGCCCTACAAAGAGCCAGCCGAGAATTTCGAATACGGCAGCGATGCCCAACAGAACAAGTAGAATGTTCACTTCGGGCGGTAATGATTTTCTTTTTTTGTCTTCTTTAATTGGTTGCGGTATCGCAGTACCGTTTGCTGTAGTCATAACAACCTCTTGTTTTTATTTGATATGCTTATTGTGCGGCAAGGTTCATTACAGATACTTGGTCAGCCTCCTCTCGATCGAGAATCCCTGTCACATGACCTTCGTGCATTACAAGTACACGGTCACTCATACCTAAAACCTCAGGTAGCTCGGATGAGATCATAATGACGGCAAGCCCCTTTTGAGCGAGCCGGCTGATGAGGGCGTGAATTTCAGACTTGGCTCCAACATCAATACCGCGGGTAGGCTCGTCTAGAATAAGGATGCGGGGGTTAGTCAATAGCCAGCGTGCAATGAGCACTTTTTGCTGGTTACCGCCTGAAAGGTTCTCAATCGCTTCGTCCATGTTGGGTGTCTTAACCCTCAGAGTTTGGCATAACTCTTCAGACTTTGCGTGTAGTGACGCGTGATCTACGAAACCGCGGTTTACGAACTGGTCGTGTAAAACAGCAACCTGTGTGTTCTCTTGAATATTGAGTGGTAAAAAGCAGCCGGTTTCTTTTCGGTCTTCAGTTAAAAAGGCCATGCCTTTGGCGATTGCGGTTGCAGGGTCATCAATTGTGACAGGTTTGCCATCAATCAAAATTTCGCCAGATGTGGGCGGTGTTACTCCAAAAATGGCTTCTGCGACATTAGAACGGCCTGAACCTACGAGGCCTGCAAACCCAAGGATTTCGCCTGCATGAAGGTCAAACGAAATGTCGTTAAAGATTCCATCTAGTGACAGGTTTTTAACCGATAGAATTACATCGCCAATTTCGGCTTCTTCTTTCGGGAACATTTGGTCGATCTCTCGGCCAACCATCATGCGAATAATGTCATCTCGCGTTACGTCTTTGGAAAGATGCGTTCCAATGTAGTGGCCGTCGCGGAATACAGAGAATTCGTCGGCTATTTCAAATAACTCGTTCATTTTGTGGGTGATATACACAATACCAATACCACGTGCGCGAAGGTCTCTAATGATATTAAATAAATGCTCTACTTCCGTTTCTGTGATGGCGGAGGTAGGTTCATCCATAATGAGCACGTCAGAGTTAAATGAAACAGCCTTGGCAATCTCCACCATTTGGCGGTTAGCTACCGATAGTTCCTCGATATTGACGTCTGGGTCGAGGTTGATATTCAGGCGCTCGAAAAGCTCAACTGTCATGTCGTGCATCTTTTGGTGGTCGATTAAGCCCAGCGAATTTCGTGGCTCTCTTCGAATCCAAATGTTTTCGGCTACGGTCATATGATTCATGAGTAGTAACTCTTGGTGAATCATCGCAATGCCAGCCTCTTGTGCAGCTAAGGGAGTTGGCAGTTTGATTTCTGACCCTCTGAGCTTAACTTTGCCTGAGTCGGGTTGGTAAATACCGGCAATGACTTTCATCAATGTCGACTTACCCGCACCGTTTTCACCCATTAAGGCGTGAACTGTGCCTGGGCGAATGTTGAGCTGCACATTATCGAGGGCTACAACGCCAGGAAACTCCTTGCGTACATCAGCAACTTCTAGGACATACTCATAATTGGGTGGTGTACCTGATTGTACGTTGGTAGTGTTCATTTACCTCTACCTCTCGCTATTATTTTTATTAGGCAAGCGTTGCGGGATAACCGCGAGTACTTTGCTTGCCCGCTAAGCCAATGAGTGGCATTAGCATCGAAATTTGCCACGTCTGGCTCCAAGAGAAGACGTGGCTGCTCACTTATGACAAAGTTGGCATTGTGAACTGAGGGTCCTCACGCAGACCGGATGTCCAACGAGTGGTCACTGTTTTGATCTTGGTGAAAAAGCGCACGCCCTCAGGGCCGTGCATGGCGTGGTCACCAAAGATCGAAGCTTTCCAGCCGCCAAAACTATGAAATGCCATAGGTACAGGGATAGGCACGTTGACTCCGACCATGCCGACTTGAATATCGCGTGCAAAGTTACGTGCTGTATCACCATCGCGGGTAAACACGGCAGTACCATTTGCGTACTCATGCTTATGGATGAGCTCGACGGCAGATGCGTAGTCAGGCTTGCGTACAATACTGAGTACTGGGCCAAAGATTTCTTCTTTCCAAACGGTCATATCTTCAGTTACGCCGTCCATCAAAGTAGCGCCCACAAAGTAGCCCTCTTCATGACCCGCAACATCACAACTAAATTGACGGCCGTCTACTAAAAGCTTGGCGCCTTCCTCTTCGCCTTTGTCGATATAACTTTTCACTTTTGCGAGGTGCTCGGCGGTTACCAAGGGGCCCATTTCAGATGTTTTATCTGAGCCAGGGCCCACTTTAAGTGCCTCAATTTTTAGAAGAAGGCGCTTGATTAGTTCGTCGGCTACGGCATCTGTTACCGGAACGGCTACTGAAATTGCCATGCAGCGCTCACCTGCTGAGCCAAAAGCCGCGCCCATCAGTGCATTGGCTGCCATATCGAGGTCGGCGTCAGGCATGATGATCATGTGATTCTTTGCGCCGCCCAACGCTTGAACGCGCTTGTCGTTGGCGATGCCTTTTTCGTAAATGTATTTCGCGATAGGGGTAGAACCGACAAACGAAATAGCTTTAACGTCTGGGCTTTCTAGTAGAGTATCGACGGATAGCTTGTCGCCCTGTACAACGTTGAAGACGCCGTCTGGCAGGCCTGCTTCTTTTAGTAGCTGAGCGATAATCAACGCGGTAGAAGGGTCTCGCTCGGAAGGTTTAAGTACGAACGTGTTACCGCAAGCCAAGGCTACGGGGAACATCCACATGGGTACCATGGCAGGAAAATTGAAAGGTGTAATGCCTGCAACCACTCCTAGGGGTTGGCGCAAGTTATAAGAGTCTACATTTGTACCGACCTGTTCAGAAAAGTCGGACTTCATGATGTGAGGAATGCCAACCGCAAATTCCACAACTTCGATACCGCGCGTTACTTCACCTACGGCGTCATCGTGTGTTTTACCGTGTTCAGAGGTGATGGTTGCCGCAATGGCGTCAATGTTTTCCCACATCAGCATCTTAAAGCGGTCAAGGATGCGTACGCGCTTTAGTGGTGAGAAGTTTGACCATGTTTTGAACGCGGCTTGTGCTGCGTCAACTGCAGCGAGTGTCTCTTCTTTAGTTGAAAGCACGACACTCTTATTCGATTGGCCCGTGGCTGGGTCCCATACGGCTTGTGCATTACCGCTGTTAGAGGTAACGGCTTCGTTATTAATCCAGTTTCCAATGATTGACATTGAAGGCTCCTAGTATTATTGGTCTTATATGCAAGTTTAAAAGTTAGATACCTACACGCTGCTTAGCGCGAATTTCGTCTTGATGAGCACGCGCGGCTTTGACCG
>JBMYSW010000038.1:0-14467 GCA_049603715.1 Pontibacterium sp.
TCGGCTTGCCGACCAAGCAGCGGGGTGGCCTTTAGAGTGCTGAGACTTTTGGCCAAACAAAAGTCTTGGCTCGCCCAACAGGGCGAAACCTGACAAGCGGCGAGCATAAAGCCCTCAGGCCGCCCAGCGGCCCAACCCGAAACTAAAACCTACCTGCCTAGCCTCCACTCAACGCCTGAGAATACTTAGGTATAGGCTCCCACGCAGGATCATGGGAGCCAGCGCGCTCAGCAACTAACTGAAAGCAGCAAAACCTAAAACCCCTCCGGCAAATGCACCAAATCCTCACCCTCATCAATATCATGCAAGGTCTCCCCCACCCAACAACGCAAACCAAGCGCCTCAATCCGCGCCTGCGTTGTCGAATAAACCTCTGGCGTACTCCACGGAACCCCCTCAAACAACCCAGCCAACACCTCACTCACTCGTGGCAGCAACGACTGATTGATTCCAAGCAAGCTATATCCACCATCGGATACGGGATAAATCACCACATCATAATCAGCTAACTGAGCTATAGCCGCATTCAACCGTTCAGGAGTTAAGTCGGGGCAGTCCGTACCCGTCACCACCACTGAGCGGCCTTGACGCAGTACTCGCTCACAACCACTGGCCATACGCGCGCCCAAGTCGCCTTCAGCTTGCTCAGTCCATCGCAAAGAGGAGGCAGGCAAGTCTAGAGTATCCCAGACCTCATGCTGGATACTTGGTGACACACAGAGTTCTAGTTGCGAGAAATTCGCCGCACAACTCGAAGCCACGGCATGTTCCACTAAGCCGCGGGCGACCTTCTCGGCCCCCGCTTCGCCCAATTCAGGAATCAGTCGGGTTTTGGCAAACCCACGTAGGGGTGCTTTTGCAAAAATAATAAGATCGGTAGCTGTCATCGGTATCGGGCTGCAATATTTTCGGCACTAACGCCGCGCCAGTAATCCCAGCGCAGTCGCCACATTAATAAGATGGTTTTCCAAACACCACGACTCAACCAACGTCGACCAGAGGTGGTGACCTTTGCTGCTATAGCGACGGGTGGGTGTTGTTTGCGTAAGCGTTTAGAAATTTCGATATCTTCCATCAGGGGCTGATTAGGGAAGCCGCCTATAGAATCGAAGCATTTACGTAAAAAGAACTGGGCTTGATCACCCGTCGATATACCTGTTAAACGCGAACGCAAATTAATCATAAAGCCGATCACAGGAAACATAAGCGGCGCTTTTTGTTCGTGGGCAGTTAGGCACACATCAAAACGCCCCCACTGGCGAGTCTCTGCATTGGGTGTTGCCGTTGCGAAATCTAGCGCCTGCATATCATGCACTTTGGGAAAGAGCGCATCGCTAATGGCATCGACCGCCTCTTCGGGAAGCTGTGTATCGGCATGTAAAAACAGTAAAACCGGCGCATGGGTGGCTTTTGCACCGGCATTCATTTGCGCAGCTCTCCCCTTGCCCGACTCTATGATCGGCAAGCCCAACGCTTGCGCTTTTTGAAACGAGTCGTCTTGGCTACCACCGTCCACTAACAGTAACTCACACCCCTGCTTAACTAAGGGCAAAAGCTGCTGTGCAAGGTGAGTCATATTGTCAGCTTCGTTCCAAATGGGCACCACAATAGCGAGCCACGGGATGGTTTGTTGCCTCTCGAGCGCAGGATTCACCGATCCCATTACCGACTGTTACCCGCAGCTTTCGTTTTGTGTGAGGTTTGGTTTAGCGCCCAGTCGTAGGGTAAAAACGAGATGTCTACATCCCCTGCTTTTAAGGCTTGGCTTTGCGCGTCGGTCAGGTTTAGTTCATTGCGATAACCATACAAAAAGCCTCCAAGGCTGTTTGACGCCGCTAAAGTGCCGCGAGCGGCCCAAGCACGGTCAAAGTCGTCGCGATACCATTTAAATATTGAGGAAATGGCCAAGCGATTTTTGTCGGCATCAAATCGGTTTCGGCTAGCATCCGACAAAAATGCTCGTGTTTGCTCATCCAGCTGTTGGTCCAACGCTTCGGCGGTATAGGCCCCGTTTCGCAGTGCGGGGCAACCTACGCTGGCGCAATTTACAGCAAAGTGGATGCGTGGTTCGCTGTAATCAATGGCTCCGCGAATCAGGCCATGCTCTATACCATCGAGGGTTTGAGTCTCGCCCAGCAAGGTAAAAAACGATTGCTTCCACGGCGATGAGAAAAAGCTACCAATGTCTTTGATCGACTCTAGCTCATCGCCCTTTTTCGCTCGCTTTTGTTGCTCGTTTAAAATCAGCTCAAGGGTAAAGCCGTTATAAGCGTTGATTAAAAACGCCAGTTGCTCTGGGTATGGCCATTGCTCAAAGGTACTTTGCTCAACCGCCGACAAACGCCTCAGGTAGTCGGTTAACTTGTTACGCTGGCTTTGTAAGCCTTGGTAATCCACCTGTGTCGAGCCTTTGATCGGCTTTACATGTGTTGCCAGTAAAGTATCAAACGCTTGGTGATTAAATTCGCCCGCCAGTACTGAGTTAATGTTAGACAGCCAAGTCGTCGCGCCTAACACTAAACCCAAACTCACTGTCCGCAGCGGTTTTGAGACAGCAGCTCTCATGATCATGCGTCACCTTTTGAGCTGACTGTTGTCGGCTTTTGTGATGCGGCTTTTTCTGCTTTTGCTGCTTTGCCTTCACCACGCTGCCAAGCATGAAAACGCTCTAACAGGCGTAATGCCATTTCGGGCGCATGCTTTCGCTTCCATTCGCCTGCGGCGTATTTGTTGGCTTCGGCCCATGTTGGGTAGGCGTGAATCGTACCCAAGATTTTTTGTAAACCTAAACCGTAGCGCATGGCGAGTACAAACTCTGCCAATAAATCGCCCGAGTGTTCACCCACGATGGTCACACCCAAAATACGGTCTTTACCCGGTGGTGTGAGCACTTTTACAAAACCTTTAGCGCCGCCGTCGGCAATGGCACGGTCTAAATCGTCTAGGCCGTATCGTGTCACCTCATAGGCAACGCCTTGGGCTTTGGCATCGTTTTCACTCAGGCCCACACGTGCAATTTCGGGGTCGATAAACGTCGTCCAAGGAATCACCCGATAGTCAGCTTTAAACTTTTTCACTGAGCCAAACAAACCATTCACCGCCGCGTACCACGCTTGGTGTGCCGCCACATGGGTAAACTGGTAAGGCCCAGCTACATCGCCCACCGCAAAGATATTGGGGTAGAGGGTTTCTAAATAATCGTTGGTGAGTACGGTGCGATCGGTAGCAATCCCCAAATCCTCTAGGCCGTAACCAGTTAGGCGAGGCGAGCGGCCAACAGCGAGGAGTAGTTCGTCAAACTCAATGAAATGCGGCTCTTCATCACTCGCGTCATCGCTGGGTTTAAGCCACAGGCGTTTCTGCCCCTCTTCTACCTCACAGCGAATGGCTTGATAGCCGAGTTTAAGCTCAACACCGTCTTGGCGAAGAGCCTGTTCGGCATATTCGGCCACATCGGCGTCTTCTTTGCCCAGCAAAGCTGAACCTCGCTCGACTTGAGTCACTTGTGAACCAAGGCGTGCAAAGCTTTGTGCCAACTCACACCCAATTGGGCCACCACCTAACACCACAAGGCGCTTGGGTGCTTCGTCTTTTTCGGCGAAGGTATCCCACAAGGTATCGCTGGTGACATAGCCCGTTTCATCTAGGCCGGGCAAGTCTGGCACAAAGGGGCGTGCACCTGTGGCGATAACGATATTACGTGTGGTGAGCTGAGTGACTTCACCATTCGCATCAGTAATCTCTACCACCCATGGGCTGATGATTTTGGCATAGCCTTGGCGAACATCGACACCCAGCTTGGTGTAACGCTCAACACTGTCGTGAGGCTCAATGGCTTTTATCACTTCGCGCACACGCGCCATCACTCGCTTAAACGAGAACTTAGGCTCTACCGCCTCTAGGCCGTAGTTTTCGGCATGGCGCATTTGGTGTGCGGCTTTGGCGCTTTTGATCAGTGCTTTACTCGGCACACAACCATAGTTTAGGCAGTCGCCGCCCATTTTATGGGCCTCGACCAAGGTCACTTTGGCTTTGACTGCCGCTGCGATGTAAGACGTAACAAGACCACCTGCACCCGCGCCAATCACCACCAAGTTGCGATCAAACTGGGTCGGTTTTTGCCATTTTGCATAGGCTTTACGGCGCTTAAACCACGCCAACGCAAACTTCGCTATTAGCGGGAAGATACCCAATAACACCAACGAGGCCAATAAGCCGGGAGACAAAATGCCTGATAAGCTCTCGATTTGTGCCAATTGAGTACCGGCATTTACGTAAACAAAAGTGCCCACCAACATGCCCACTTGGCTAACCCAATAAAAGGTCCACGCTTTAATACTGGTTAAGCCCATTAGCAGGTTAATTAAAAAGAAGGGAAACACCGGAACCAAGCGCAAAGTAAAGAGGTAAAACGCGCCTTCGCGTTTAATGCCTTGGTTAAAAGCAGTTAATCGATGACCAAATTTAGCTTCAACACTGCCTCGCAATAAATAACGGGATACTAAAAACGCCAACAAGGCGCCAATACTTGAGGCGAACGAAACAATTAATAAGCCCCAACCTAAACCAAAGAGTGCGCCTGCGCCTAGGGTCATCACCGCAGCGCCCGGTAACGATAGCGCCGTTACACCCACGTACAGGGCAAAGAACACACCCGCCACCAGCAATGGCTGCTCTGCTTGAATCGCCTGAAAAGCACCTAAACTCTCTTTAAGGCCCTCAAGAGTGAGCAACAGATGTAAATCGAAACTAAAAAAGGCGATAGCGGCAATAACAACGACCGCAAGAATAATGAGTTTTTTCATGGCTTTCTCCTTAAACCAATTTACAGCGCGCCACCACAACTACTGCCCTGCCCAGCGGTGCAACCATAACAGTGATCGGCCACCCACACTTCGGCTTTGTCTTGGTCTTCGACCAGCAAGTCTTTTAGGTGTTTAGGCTTGCCAGAGAGTGGCAAATTGAGCTGTTGGTTAAAGTCACAGTCAAACAACTCGCCTTGCCAATCCACGCTGATCAGTGAGCGGCACATAAGGTTTTCGAGATTGGCAGCGCTGTAGCTGTCTTTAAGGGTTTGCATGTAAGGCTCAAACTCGCCTTTTGACAGCAACATGGAGCCAAAACGTTTAATTGGCATATTCGCTAGGGCAAAGAGCTGGTTAAACGAGATATCAAAATGCTTGGCTAATTCACGCTTGTAGTCTGCTTCTAAGGCTTGCTGGTTAGGCGGCAGGCTCGGGCCGAGCGGGTTGTACACCAAATTCAGCACCAGCTCGCTGTTCGGCATACCATAACCCACGGCGTTGAGCGCCTGTAGGCCAGCAATGCTTTTATCGAACACGCCCTTACCACGCTGCTTTTCAACGTTTGCTGGCGAGTAACACGGCATCGAGGCCACCACCTCTACCTTGTGCTCAGCTAAAAACTCGGCCAAGCCTTCTTGGTCTGGCTCAAATAAAATGGTGAGGTTACAGCGGTCAATGACCTTCACACCCATTGCGCTAGCTTTAGCCACAAGGTAACGAAACTTGGGGTGCATCTCAGGAGCACCACCGGTGAGGTCTAGGGTTTTAATATCACGTGCGGCTAACACTTGCAGAACCAGCTCTATCCCCTCATCGCTCATTAACTCGGTACGATTAGGGCCTGCATTCACGTGGCAGTGAACACAGCTAAGGTTACATAGGTAGCCCAAATTAACTTGCAAGGTGTCGGTGGTGCGACGGGCTACTTTGGGGAAGTCAGTAACCTCTAACAGGGGAAGGGTATCTAGCATTTTGGTCGTCCTTTGCAGCAGGCGTTCTGCATTCTTTTATAGTTATTAGCGGCGTATTGTGTAAATCGCACACTGTTATTTTTTGTAGTACGGTTTTATTAAGCCGAAAAGTCCCTACCTTTACGCTTATTCAAACGTTATGGCTCAAGCTTAACACGGGTAATACGTTGGGTTTGGAGCATCGGCAGAAAAGCCGAAGGTTTTTTGTCTTTCTTTAACCTTATAAAACTTATAACACGACCTATGACAGACCTTTCACGGCGATTATCAACCGCTCACAAGCAAAGCTTTGTGGCGTTGGAATATCGCATTCGTGTTAGTGTCATTTAGGTCTTACTTTGGTTTTCGTGTCATAAAGGTTTTAAGTAACTGCCCTAGGTCTCTCATTTGCTCACCCAGTCGTTTACAGGGTGGGCACTCACTCAAGTGGTCATCGAGTTGCTGTTGTTCGTCTTGAGTAAGTGCTGTATCGCGTTTTTTCGATAGTAAATAAGAAACCTGTTTGCAGTTAAGCATAGGCCTTTTCCTCTGCGTACCATTGGCTCTCCAAATGTTTACGCAGTTTGAGTCGGGCTCGGTGCAAAATCACGTGTAAGTTAGAGACACTAATGCCTTCGCTTTCACAAATCTCTTGGCTATCAAGCTCCAGATACTCACGCATCATAAACAATCGGGCGTGTTTTTCTGGGAGTGATGCCAAGCAGTTTTGAAACACATGCCAAAACTCATCGTCGTCTACAAGAGACTCTGGTTTGGCCCATGCCATAGGCTGTTCTTGTTTGTGCCACATGCCATGTTGGTCAAAAAGCGTATCAAGCACATCACTTTCTTCTAAGTCGCCAAAGACTTCAGATACTGACACTTGGCGTTGACGTTTTCGCAAGGTATCGGTGATTTTGTTTTTTAAAATCGCAAACACCCAAGTTTTTAACGCCGACTGGCCCTGAAACGACTTTTTGTTTTTAAGGGCCCCAGCCAATGCCTCTTGTACGGCATCTTCAGCGAGCTGTGCATCGGCGAGCTTACCGCGCGCAAAACTCAACATTTGTCCTCGGAGCGTTTCTAAAAACGCTGGATCATCAAGGCTAGGTGCAGTTTTTTGTTGCAGGTCGATGGTGGCCATACATTGGTTTCCCTAATAAAAAGTGGTGTTATCAGTAACAACCACTCCAAGGTAACCAGCTAGCCTGAAAACTTCCTGAAAAAACGTGAATCAATCCAATCCTTTAACTTCCACACCCATTCACCTGTGGTGGTGATTCGCCCCCAAGCCAATAGGGCCGTGGGTTTTCCGAGAGAAAGGAGGTACAAATTTTTTTGTTTTGGAATGTAAGGTTTTAGTAATAGGTCGTCTCGCTTTTCAGGTTTTGCACCAATAAGCGCGGCTAAATTGCGTCCAAGCACCTTACCTGAAAACACCGCATGCACCCCCGAAGGCACAACGCGAGCACCACCAAAGGCGTCATTTAGGCGTTTGCAGGTATCACCACATGCAAAAACAAAAGGGTGAGATAAACTACGATGGGTCGAGTCCACCAGCACAAAGCCGTCTTCACTTAAACGCAGCCCTGTATTCTGTAACCACGGCCATGCTTTTTGGCCGTTAGCGAGCAGCAGCGCATCGAGCGGCTGATGCCCCTGATTGAGCTTTACACCTGTTGCATCGGCGGTGACTCTCTCAGC
This sequence comes from Pontibacterium sp., assembly GCA_049603715.1. Classification (GTDB taxonomy): domain Bacteria; phylum Pseudomonadota; class Gammaproteobacteria; order Pseudomonadales; family Balneatricaceae; genus Pontibacterium. The sequence continues at coordinate 7,460 of JBMYSW010000038.1, forward strand.
AACACAAGTAACCCCCACCGCTTGTAAGCCCTGCTCGGCTGCCGCTTTTTGCGCTTCACTATAGCCCGGTAACAAGCCTCGCTCGCCGGTAAAGAGCTTAACGTAGGCGGGCCTCCCTTGCTGTTGTAGCCGGTAGGCAACGGCACTGGCTAACTCTACCCCGCCTGCACCTGCCCCCACGACACCTACATTAAGTGGGCTCTTTTGCTGAGCAAGGATTAGTAGGCGTGTCAGGTCATCTTGAAACGCCTGCATGGCCTTTACTTTAAACAGCAACCCTTGAAACTGGCTAAACGCATCGGTTGGCGCGTCGCTGCCAATATCGAGGCACACATAGTCAAACGACAAACGGCGACCGTTTTTTAACACCGCTTGTTTTTGCTCTAAAGCCAAGTCGACTACTGTGTTTTCGATAAAACGCACACCCAGCGATACCAGATAGCGTTCGGCATCAATCCGACACTCGTCGAGGGTATGATGGCCCGCCACCCAACCGGGTAAGCGCCCAGAGTAGTACTGCCATGAGGAAGGCGACACGACAGTAAGGCTCAGCCCCGCTGGCCAACGGCCCTTAAAGTGTCGATATAAGACACTTAACGCCATTAGATGACTATGCCCTGCTCCCACAAACAATATCTGCACAGTTTGGCTCCCCATATGCCATTAAGCCATTAAGCCATTAACCTACTAGCCTAAAAAATACTGATTAGTCTGCCACAAAGGCGAGGGCTTACGTAGCGCTTGTAATAATCGCCAACGCCAGACAGACTGATAGTCCATTGAAAACAATAAGTCAGCTAGGCAGATCAAGGTAGGTGAATTTATGGCGCAAGAAGCAAAAGCGATTGGGATTATTGGTGGCAGTGGCCTGTATCACATGCCAGGACTTGAGGTCGTGGCCGAGCACGCCATAGAAACGCCCTTTGGCTCCCCTTCTGATCCAGTTGTTGAGGGTCGTTTTGAGGGCCAAACTGTTTTCTTTATCGCTCGCCACGGCAAAGGTCATCGTTTGTTACCTAGCGAGGTGCCTTACCAAGCGAATATCTTTGCGCTAAAGCAGCTGGGCGTGGGCTATATTTTATCTTTCTCGGCAGTGGGCTCGTTGCAAGAGCACATGAAACCTTTGGACTTTGTAGTACCCGACCAATATCTCGACTTTACCAAAAGCCGCAAAAGCACTTTTTTTGGTGAGGGTGTTGTTGCTCACGTGTCTATGGCACAGCCGGTTTGCCCTGCACTTTCAGCCTTGCTTTATCAAGCGGCACAAAGCTTGAGCGAGGAAGTTACGGTTCACCAAGGTGGCACCTATGTGTGTATGGAAGGGCCGCAATTTTCGTCATTGGCGGAGTCTTTGTTCTATCGCTCGCTCAATGCCAGTGTCATTGGCATGACCAATATGCCAGAGGCCAAGCTCGCACGTGAAGCTCAAATCGCCTATGCCTCGCTGGCGATGGTAACAGACTTTGACTGCTGGCACCCCAAAGAAGCCGATGTGACGGCTGAGTCGGCCATTGCCAATTTAATGAAAAACGCCGAGCGTGCCGTGCTTGTCGCCCAAGCGGCTATTCGCGCCATTGCGGCTGATGCACCTAGCAGCGAGGCCCATGTAGCATTGAGCACAGGCTTGGTAACACCTCTCGAGGCCATGACAGACGACAAGAAAGCCATGGTAGAAGTATTAGCCTCTTAATGGCTGTTCGCGGCTTACATTTATGTTGCTTACGTTATTCTTAATGAGCACTCTTTAAGCCGTTGTATAACGCACGGGCTAAGCTCTCTTTTCTGAAGGGCTTAGCCAACACCAAGGTTTGCCCTGATACATCATAGTCATGAGCGAGCTGGTCCGGGCTCAAGCCTGAGGTCAATATCGTGGTGAGCTCTGGCCAGTGTAATGCCACCTCGGCTTTAAGCTGCAAGCCATTCATTCCCGCGCCTAGGTTAATATCACTAAACACCAGGTTAACTGGGTCGTCACCCGACTGCTGATGAGCTAAATAGTGTAAGGCATCTTGCGCGCTGGTCACCCAGTGCACCCGATAGCCCAAATCAATAATAAGCGCGATCGCCATTTGGCGAACTTGGACATCGTCTTCAACCAACAAGATTTGTTGGCCCTGCCCTCGTGGTATGTCACTTGGCGACGACATAGGGCCAATTTGCGCTGCTGCCACAGGCGTTGCCAGCGGCAAGAGAATTTCGACCTGCGTGCCTTTTCCGGGCTCGCTGGTAATTCGAATGTCACCTTGGCTCTGCTTAACAAAGCCATACACCATACTTAAGCCTAGGCCACTGCCCTCGCCAATTTCTTTGGTGGTAAAAAAGGGCTCAAACACCCGGGCTAAATCTTGCTCGGAGATGCCTTGGCCTGTGTCTGATACGGTAATTTGCAATACTTCACCACTGCCTCCTTCGTAACGAGCGTTCGCCAATACTTGGGTAGCCAGCGTGAGCACGCCACCGTGTGCCATGGCCGCGCTGGAGTTGATCGCCAAGTTCAGCAGTGCGTTTTCAAGTTGGCCTACATCCACATTGACCCATTGATCAGCGGCTTTAAGGTCAAAGCGAATATCAATTTGCGCCTCAACACTGTACTCCAGCAAGTCGGCCATCTCTTCAATCAGGCTGTCTACCTCGGTCAGTTGCGGCTCAAGTAGCTGCTTGCGTGAAAACGCCAATAAGCGTTTGGTTAAGCCTGCACCTCGCTCGGCTGCAGCCAGTGCACGCCTCGCGTATTTATGTTCTTTCGAGTCTGACGGCAAGCGGTCTTCTAACATTTGCAGGTTGCCATACACCGCCGCCAACAGGTTGTTAAAGTCGTGGGCCACACCGCCGGTGAGCTGGCCAAGCACTTCCATTTTTTGCGACTGGCGCAGCTGAGCCTCAATGGCTTTGCGCTCGGTAAGGTCACTGTAAAGCGTTACAAAGCCACCACCGGGCATGGGGTTACTGCGGAACTCTACCACTCGTCCGTTGGCGAAGTGACGCTCAAAGCGCTGACTTTGGGTTTTACGCGCGGCGTTAATGGTGTCTTTATCGAGGGCCATACCGTCTAGCGCCCACGCTTCCTGAGCTTCTTTGGGCAGCATGGCATGCACTTGGTCTAGCGTAAGGCCCGGCTTTAGCTGGCTTTCAGGCAATTCCAAAATCGCCAAATATTGCGGGTTCCACGCCACCATTCGGCCTTGTTCGTCAAACACACTCAAGCCGTCGTTCATGTTTTTAAAGATGGTTTCGAGTAGGCGCGACTGCTCACGAAAGCTAATACTGATGCGCTCAATCTCAACGGCGTTTTCACGAAACACCTGAAACGCTCGTGCTAAAGCACCAATCTCATCTCGGCGCTCTATGGCAGGCGTGTCTTGGTGAGTATCGCCATCGGCCAAGCGCGTCATCACTTGGGTAATTTGCCCTAAGCTGAGTACCAGCTCGCGCACCACCCAAATACCCGCCAAGGCAGCACTTAAACACAACAAGCTGATAATAAAGATACCGGTTTTACCCGACTTAACCGCAGCGGTCACCTGATGGCTTTGGCTCGACATACGGTTTTCGATTTGATCAACAAAGCGCTTTACCTCGCCCGACAACTGCTCAGAAATTGCACGTGTGGTGGCCAATAAAAAGGCGCTGCGTTCTTGAATTTCGAGTTGGTGGATCCGCTGCTCAAAAATGCCCTTGTTGCCATGGGCCAGCTCGTTCAACAACACAGCCCACTGGCCTACTTCGTCGTGACTATCGCTGGTATTTTGTTGGTTCCACGCATTGAGTTTTTGCACGCCTAGGTCAAAGCGATAGCGCAATTTATGAATATCCGTCACCGACTCGCTTAAAGAGGCCAAGCGCAGAACATCTACCAAATGAGAGGCTTGTGACGCTAAAGGTGAATGGGCCTGCGATAACGGGTGGTAGTCCACCACCTCTATCACTGAGTCCAAGCGATAGAGGGCTTGTCGAATATCTTCTCGAACAAAAAGGTGCTGTTTTGTTAAAGCAATCAGCCCGTCAACGCTGTTTTCGAGGCGCTCAAGCAAGGGCTGTAGATCTGGGGCGGCGGCATCTAACGTGGGGATGCTTTGGGCCAAAACCAAAACGGTATTGATACGGTCTTTAAGGGTTGAGCTTAACCCTTCGAGCATAAAAGGGCTGCTAACACTGGCAACATAGGGCGCAACTGCGGCGAGGTTGGCAGTCCGCTCGGCCAATTCCAACGACTTAGACACATCAGGCAGTGCTTTTTGTTCGAAGTCCGATAGTGCATTGTCGGTGTTGGTTAAACCCATCCAGCCCACAAAGGCGAGCACGATGGTAGAGCTGGCCAGTACCGAAAAGGCCAACATCAACCGGTTGCTAGACTGCATTTTTCGCCATTTAGCGCTAAGTCGCTTAAAGGTCATGGCTCTGCTCTTGGTTACCCGTTGCTTAAAGATGAAAAAACTAACACTGCACCACGCTGGCACAGAAGGTGTAGCCTACACCGCGCTCGGTGCGAATAAACTTAGGCTGCTTAGGGTTAGGCTCGATTTTGCGGCGCACACGCAAAATCAGTACATCGATGGTTCGGTCAAATACATCGGCATCTAACCCACGGGTTGCTTCTAGCAGCTGGTCGCGACTAAAGATTCGGTTTGGCGAACGCACCAAAATCTCTAGTAACCCATACTCAGCATAAGTTAATGACACGGCATCGCCGTTTGGGTCAGTCAGTTCGCGACTGGTTAAGTCCATCACCCAACCATCAAACGTCAGTCGCTCATGAGAATGAGCATCTTCTTTGCGCACCATCGGAATACTTAGCTCAGTGGTGCGACGTAACATCGCGCGGACACGGGCCAACAGCTCACGGTTGTTAAAGGGCTTCATCAAAAAGTCGTCTGCGGCTAACTCAAGCCCCAATATCCGATCAGTTTCGTCCCCTTTGCCTGTGAGCATCATAATAGGAATACTCGACACTTGCCGAAGCTCACGTGCCACCAGCATGCCGTCTTCACCACGCAAACGCAGATCTAGGATCACCAGCGAATACACATTTTCGCTTAATGCCTGTTGCATCTGTGCACCGCCACTTACAGCTGTTACTTGAAAGCCATTATCTTCAAATAAATCCTGTAAAAGCTCTCGCATAGACAACTCATCGTCTACCACAAGGATGCGATGACGCTGGGTGTCGCTCATAAATACCCCTATTCTTCTTGAAGAATTACGTTATTTTTATAAAATACATGCAAATAAAGCCAAACATAAACGGCAATTTGTAATAAAATAACGTTATTTATTTTCTGTAGCATGAACATTTTCTCAGCCTGCCCGCTGAATGTTGCTACCGCTAATTAAAAACACACTGACGACAGGTGTTTGGTAACACAGATTCGCAACCGTAACGATTTCAATTGTTACAAACTGCGTCAACTTCATTAAATAATAATAGGCTTTGACACGAGCAAAGCCCAGCTGCATTCCCCTAGCCATTTGGCTACTGGCTGCAGTATGCAAACCACGAGGAATACCATGTACAAGCTAAATTCGTCTGTGATGTGGCGCAAGCTAGAAACCCTTGCCGAAACAACCCGTGACGATCGCATTACGGATTACTTTGCTAAAGACCCAAACCGCTTTGACAAAATGAGCCTGCGTTTGGGCGAACTCTTTTTAGACTACTCTAAAAACCGCCTCTCTGACGAAGTACTCAAAGGCTTGGTTGATCTAGCAAAACACTTGCCTTTGCTTCAGCGCCGCGCCCAAATGTTCTCGGGTGATATTATCAATGTCACCGAAGAGCGCCCCGTACTTCACACCGCTCTACGTAATCGCGACTTTAGCCCAGTGATTGTGGATGGCGAAGACGTAATGCCTGACATTAAAGCCTCGCTAGAAAAGCTAGAAGCCTTTTCAAATAAGGTTCGTAACGGCGAATGGCTTGGCTCAACAGGCAAACCCGTAAAAGACATTGTGAACATCGGCATTGGCGGCTCTGACTTGGGCCCAAATATGGTGTGTCGCGCGCTGCTTAACTACAAGCACCCATCGCTAAGCTTCCACTTTGTCTCGAACGTCGACGGCCAGCACATCAAAAAGATTTTAAAAGGCCTAGACCCAGAAACCACCTTGTTTATTGTGTCGACTAAAACCTTCTCGACTCAAGAAACCTTGCTTAACGCGACGACGGCTAAGCGCTGGTTTGTTGCCAACTCTGACGAAGGCGTTGACGTTTCTAAGCACTTTATTGCGGTATCAACTAACAAAGAAGCCGCAGGTGAATTTGGCATTGCCCCCGAAAACGTATTTGAATTTTGGGCATGGGTCGGCGGTCGTTACTCGCTGTGGTCAAGCATTGGTTTACCTATCGCCCTTAGCATTGGCTTTGAAGGCTTTATCGAGCTGTTGGATGGCGCTTACGCGATGGACCAACACTTCTTAGAAGCACCGCTTGAAGAGAATATGCCCGTTATTTTGGCACTGATCGGCATTTGGAATATTAACTTCCTTGGTGCGGATACTCAGGCGATTATTCCATACGACCAAGCCCTACATCAGCTACCCGCATTTTTGCAGCAGCTCGATATGGAGAGTAACGGTAAGTCAGTCGACATCGACGGCAAACCTGTAGACTACGCTACTGGCCCTGTTGTGTGGGGACAAACGGGTTCGAACGGCCAGCACGCCTTCTTCCAGCTGCTACACCAAGGCACTCGCTTTATCCCAATCGACTTCATTGCCTCATTGTCGCCAGACGAAGGTACCGAAGATCACCACTTTGCCCTCCTCACCAACATGTTGGCCCAAGCTAACGCGTTAATGGTAGGTGATACTAGTGATGAAGAGCACGGTTACCAAAACTACCCAGGCAACCGCCCGAGTAACGTGATTTTGATGGATAACCTTAGCCCTTATAACTTGGGCTCACTTATTGCCCTCTACGAGCATAAGGTATTTGTGCAGGGTGTGATTTGGAACATCAATTCCTTCGACCAATGGGGTGTGCAACTAGGTAAACGCCTCGCGACCGAAATT
>JBMYSW010000039.1:0-13434 GCA_049603715.1 Pontibacterium sp.
GTATAGACTCCCACGCGGGAGCATGGGAGCCAGAGTGTTTGGGAGCAACCTCAAAGCCACAAAACTCTCTGCTCGCCCAACAGGGCGAGAACTGACAAGCCGCCATAAGACCGCCCAGCAGCCCAAAACCAAAAAAGCCGAAGTGCAAAAACACTTCGGCTTTTCCAAAAGTAGAGAAAGGACTACCTTACCCCAAAACGCTATCCACTAAAGCTTTAGCATCGGCCTCAAGCGCCGCTAGGTGCTCGTCTGACACAAAACTCTCTAAATAGATTTTATAAACGTTTTCAGTCCCCGATGGACGGGCCGCAAACCAACCGTTAGCGGTTTCTACTTTTAAGCCGCCAATGGAAGCGCCGTTGCCCGGTGCTTCGGTTAGAATGTTAGTGATGGCATCGCCCGCTAAGGTGTCGCCTTTGACCGCATCTGCGCTAAGTGATGACAAAATTGCTTTTTGCTCTGCTTCACAAGGCACGTCAATACGCTTGTATTGAGGGTTGCCAAAGCGCTCAACTTGCTCTTGGTAAAGCTGGTCTGGTGCTTTGCCGGTTACCGCAAGAATCTCAGCTGCGAGCAAGTCGAGGATGATGCCGTCTTTGTCGGTAGTCCATACGCTGCCGTCTTTACGCAAGAAAGAAGCACCCGCACTTTCTTCGCCGCCAAAGGCCATTTCGCCGCTGAACAAGCCTTCTACGTACCATTTAAAGCCAACAGGTACCTCACAAAGCTCTTTACCTAGGCCGTTAACGACACGGTCGATCATACCGCTGGATACCAGGGTTTTGCCGAACTTAATATCGTCAGACCATTGTGGGCGATGAGTCGCTAGGTATTCGATGGCAACCGCAAGGTAAGCATTTGGGTTCATTAGGCCCGATTGGCAAACAATGCCGTGGCGGTCGTAGTCAGGGTCGTTACCAACGGCAATATCAAACTGGTCTTTAAGTTCCAGCAAGTTGGCCATGGCATAAGGTGATGAACAGTCCATACGGATGCGGCCGTCTTTATCCAGTGGCATAAAACCGAAGGTAAAGTCGACGTGCTTGTTTACCACCTCGATATTGAGGTTGTATTTTTCGGCGATCGGCTGCCAAAAGTGAATGCCTGAACCGCCCATAGGGTCAACACCAATGCGAATGCCTGCTTTGGCGATGGCTTCCATATCAATCACGCTACCCAAGTCTGAGACATAGTGGTCAATAAAGTCGAAGTCTTCGACCAACTCGGAGCCCTCAAGGCTTGCTACAGGTGCGCGTTTAACGTCTGCTAGGTTGTTGGCTAACAGCTCGTTGGCACGTTCAGCAACCCAGTTGGTAATGTCTTGGTCGGCAGGGCCGCCTTTGGCTGGGTTGTATTTAATGCCGCCATCTTCGGGTGGGTTATGTGATGGTGTAATCACAATACCGTCAGCAATGTCTGACTGGTCACGGTTGTGGGTCAAAATCGCATGAGAGATAACGGGAGTAGGGGTGTAACCGCCACCGGTTTGCACACGTACTTTTACGCCGTTAGCCACAAGTACTTCTAGCGCGCTGCCAAATGCAGCTTCTGAAAGGGCGTGGGTGTCTTTGCCAAGGTACAGCGGGCCGGTTACGCCTTCAGCTTTGCGGTACTCTGCAATCGCTTGGCAAATGGCCAAAATATGGTCTTCGTTAAAGGTGGTTTTGATTGCTGAACCACGGTGGCCTGATGTACCAAAGGCCACTTTTTGTCCGGGAAAGTCTGCAATGTTTGGGTTTTGTCGGTAGTAGGCCGACATCAGTGCGGGAATGTTTACCAGAGAGTCTGCGTCGGCAACTTTGCCGGCATTTGGGTGAATAGCCATTTTCTAACACGCCGTCCTTAAGGTTAATAACTTGCTCCTATGCTCTTCTAAATTTGACCTAGATGCAAATTTGAATCGCAAACCTGAAACCTAGCTTCATTCTTTGCGCTAAGTATGCGCACTTGTTGTAACAAAGGTGATAATCGTCACTAAATTAGTGCCTTAGAGTGATGCAAAGTGGGAAAAGAAGGGTATAAGCTGAAAGTGAAATAAACGTTAATCGAACCTCAAATAGGAAAATAAAATGTCTAACGAAGGTTACCACGAGCCAGTTGCTGAACTGTCGGATGAAACACGTGACATGCATAAAGCCATTGTTTCGTTAATGGAAGAGCTTGAGGCCGTTGATTGGTACAACCAGCGCATCGACTGCTGTAAAGATGAGGAGCTGAAAAAGATTTTGATTCATAACCGAGACGAAGAAAAAGAGCATGCGGCGATGGTGCTCGAGTGGATTCGTCGTAAAGACTCGGTGATGGATAAAGAGCTAAAAGACTATTTGTTTAAGGATGGGCCTATTGGTCACTAGTGTAATGGAAAAAGCTACTTGGTTTCTCTTCGAAAAAGCTAACGTTTCTTATTCATCTCTCCGTGGCATGTTCACGGTAGCTCATGAGGACTAGCTATAGCGAAGCGTCTCCAAGGGTGGCTGCATTATTGGCTCACTCTTTTGCCTTACCCTCTCTTTATTGCGCTTTTTTGTTGTTCAAATAAACGTCACCTTTTGGTAACAATACCGGTGAAACAGAAGTGTTCCAAAAACAAAAATAACAAACAGAGGGAATTATCCATGTTGAAAGCTATTGATAATAGTGCACTTTCGATTCGTCCTGAATCTAAGGAGGATCATGCTGGGGTATCGGAATTGCTGCAGTTAGCTTATGTCCATAGCCCTTATCGTCATCATAACGAACATCAGTTTGTTGAAACCCTTCGATTTGAAAAAGCCCTTGATGTCGGGCTTGTCGCTCAACTAGACGGTGAAGTAGTTGGCTACATTGCCTTATCTAAAATTACGGTCGATCGGCGGGATATTGGTTGGTATGCCATTGCACCCATTGCGGTAAACCCTAAGCTACAGGCCAAGGGCATAGGTGCGCGTTTAATTAATGCGGCCCTAGATCGGCTAGCGCTCAAAAACGCTAACGGTGTTGTGGTGCTGGGTGAGCAAAGCTTTTACGGCAAGTTTGGTTTTACCACAGAGCATGGGTTGCGCTTAGTTGGCCAGCACCCAGACTATGTGTTGGCCCTAGACTTTAATGAAAGCGCACCGATGGGCGACATTGCTTTCCACTTTGCGTTTGATCAAGAGTACGATATCGCGCTCTAAATTACGCTTTAGACTTGTCACGTTTAGAGCGACTACAAAAAAGGCGAGTACTCTGCGTATTGCTGCGCTAGGTACTCGCCTTTTAGGTGTTTAAGGCCTTAACGATTAAGCGTTAGCACCTAAACTTTTGCGTTTGTGTTAGTAGGTGAGAGCCGTGCGACACCACATCATCTGAGAAGCTTTGAACACTGCGCAGACCTTCGGTACCGGCCGAAATACTCGCCAATACGGCTTGCATGCTGGCTGCGATAGACTGAGTCGTGCTGGCGATCTCTTCAATACTGGCTGATTGCTGGTGGTTTCGGCTGCTCACTTGTGAGAACAGCTCGCGAATTTGATCCATCTCGCTAATAGCTTGGCCTCCTAGCTGTTGGCTGTCATTCACTTGTTCTTGACCCTGCGCCATGATGCTTAGAGTTTGTTTAAGCTGAGACTGCATTTGGGTCACAATGCTGTTGATATTGCCGGTTGCCGATACGGTTTTTTCGGCGAGGGCGCGTACTTCGTCGGCTACGACCGAGAAGCCTCGACCTGCATCACCTGCGCGTGCGGCCTCAATGGCGGCGTTAAGTGCCAGCAGGTTAGTTTGCTCGGCCAAGCCGCTGATCATATCGGTTACGCCGTCGACCTGCTTAGAGGAGTCGCTCAATGCGTTGAGTTGGTCGTGAATGTTGTTAAACATAGCCGACAGTTGGTCCAATGCCTCAAGAGCGTTGGTAATCACCACACCGCCTTTGTCGGTTGCTGCTTGGGCATCGTTAGAAAGCTGGTTGGTTTCTTCGCTGGCTCCGGCCATGGCGATAACCGTTTGACTGATTTGCTCAACTGCGGCAGCCACAGAGCTGGTTTCTTGTTCGGTACGTGCACTCGAACTCGACTGTTGCTCAATGGTGTTACGCAAAGTGCTGGACTGTGACTGGAGTTGTTCGCTGCTGGACTTCACTGAACCAAGCAGGCTACCCAACTGTTCGGTTAGGTTGTTAACAGCCGCACCTAAGCGATCAAACTCGTCCTGGGTACCCTCGGCCGTTTTTAAACGAAGGGTTAAGTCACCCTGAGCGATGGCTTCTAGGGTCGTTACCGTGGTAGTGAGGGAGTTGGTGGCTTTGCGTGAGATAAACATTATCAGCGCGCCAGCAATTGCCATAATAACGATACCTGAAATGAGAGCCGTGGCTTTGGCCATTGTTGCAGCGGATTGCGCTTCTTCACGGGCCTTATTTAGCTCCACAAACAAAGTTTGAAGTGCTGCGTCGGTTTGTGTGCTGAGCTCGCTGAGCGATATTGCAGCGGCGTCTTGTGCGAGTGTTTGTTGGACTAGAAGGTCGCCTAGGTGTAATGCAAAGTCTTCAATGTCTTTGAGTTTTGGGTTGAAAGTGTCGAAAAATCCAGTGCCCTCAAGGACTTGCTCGCGAAACTGAACGATGCGTGCTGCTACGGCATCTACTGACTCGGGAGTTTTCTTCTCTAACATTTCGATGATGAGCCGAGAAATATCACTGTGGTGACGGCGAAAGATGGAGAACATGGTTTCTTCAAAGTGGTCGAGTGCTGCTTGCACCTCGCCGCGAACACCGGTTTCTGCAGTTGCGCCAATTTCCACATGAAGGTCGGCATCGTCGTGTTCGGCCTTAGACCAAGCATGCAAAGAATCAAGAATGCCATTCGCACCTTTTACGCCGGCGTCACTCAGGGCTTCAAGCTCGCTTTCTTTACTAGCAATTAGCTGCTCTAACCCAAGAGCGGCCTCTAGCGTACTTTTGCTGGCGTTAACCGCAACATCGGCTTTCAGGTTACTTAATATAACCACTTGGCTAGAAAGTGTGTCTGACACTTCGGCTGCGGCCGTTTGTCTACTTAGTGACTGGAGGGAGAGGGCTATTAACATAGCAAACCCCAGTGTGGTGACAAACACTACGAGTAATAACTGGTGCTTGAATCCGATCTTAAGCATTGTCATGGCTCAACTCATCTCATTATTTTTAGTGTTAGTGCCTGCGAACCTTTATGCTTTAAATCCCTGTGTTAAGGCTATGCTTCCCATTCTGTGCACTTCTTTCCGTCGCAACGGGCACGGGTTTTACCAATAAGTCATGTATTGCTTTGCCCTAAATCAGGGCGGACTTATGTAGTAAGCGTAGCAGTAATTCTGGGTTTCACACTTTGATTGCAGTTTTTTTTCAAAAAATCCAAAGAGTCACGAATATTTGTTTGCTTTTTAAGCACTTGTACGCGGCTTTAGTGGCTTTTTCTTCGCTTGCGTTACCTCGCTGATTTATAATCAGCCGCTTTATATTGTAAAAAGCAGAACCGAGTAGGTTGTATCAGCATGAGGTTGCTCTCTTAGTCCCAACAAGTCCTAAGACAGAGTTGGGGGGAGCACGCTTATACTTTGGTATCGGTTGTCGCCGTTTTTTCTTTAATGCAGCAAGGCAGTTTTTAATGACGTCAGCGTTAATCAACGACTTAGAAAAGCAGTTTAATCAATTACAAACACGAGACCGTGGCCGTGTTGCCAATAAGTTGTCGCAACTGAAAAGCCGCTTATCAAAAGGGCAGCCCGTTGATAAATTGCTTACCACTGTACAGTCGATGGTTGAAGCATCGGTTGAGAAGGTGGCGCTGCGTGAGCAGGCTTGCCCAGCGATTGATTACCCTGATTTGCCAGTGTCAGATCGGCGCGATGAGATTAAAAAGGCCATTAGCGAAAACCAAGTGGTGGTGGTTGCGGGTGAAACAGGGTCAGGTAAAACCACGCAGCTGCCAAAAATTTGCTTGGAGTTGGGTTTAGGCCGAAAAGGCCTTATTGGCCATACCCAGCCCCGTCGCTTGGCGGCGCGCTCAGTAGCTAACCGTATTGCCAGCGAGCTTAATGTTGAATTGGGTCAGCAGGTTGGTTTTCAGATTCGTTTTACAGACCAAGTAACGGATCAATCGTTGGTGAAGTTAATGACTGACGGTATTTTGCTGGCCGAAACTCAAAATGACCCTAACCTCGAAAAATACGAAGTCATTATTATCGACGAGGCCCACGAGCGCAGCCTCAACATCGACTTTTTGCTGGGGTACCTAAAGCGTATTCTGCCGCGACGCCCAGACCTAAAAGTGATTATTACCTCGGCAACCATCGACTTAGAGCGCTTTTCGCAGCACTTTAATAATGCTCCGGTTATTCAAGTGTCGGGCCGTACTTATCCGGTTGAGGTTTGCTATCGACCGCTTAGCGAGCAAGATGAAGATACTGACCTCTTAGCGGGTGTGGTGTCTGCCCTTGATGAAATCGAAGCTATTGACTCACAAAAGCCTACGGCCAGTGCCCGAGATGTGTTGGTGTTTTTGCCCGGTGAGCGTGATATTCGCGAAATTGGCGACGGTATTCGTCATCGCATGGATAAAGGGCAAGTGGAAGTTTTACCTTTGTATGCGCGCTTGAGTAATGCCGAGCAAAATAAAATCTTTTCGAGCCAGCGCACCGCCAAACGTCGGGTGATTCTTGCGACTAACGTAGCCGAAACCTCGTTAACTGTGCCAGGCATTGGCTATGTGATTGACCCGGGTACGGCAAGAATTAGCCGCTACAGTTACCGCTCTAAGGTACAGCGCTTGCCGATTGAGGCTATTTCTCAAGCCAGTGCCAATCAGCGTAAAGGCCGTTGTGGTCGTATTTCAGAAGGTGTTTGTTTCCGTCTTTACAGCGAAGAAGACTTTGTAGGTCGTCCTGAGTTTACGGACCCTGAAATTCGCCGCACCAACTTAGCCTCGGTTATTTTGCAAATGCTGAGCTTAAAGCTGGGTAATATCAGCGACTTTCCGTTTATCGACGCGCCAGATACTCGCTTTGTAAACGACGGTTACAAGCTGCTTGAGGAACTCGGTGCGGTTAACAGCAAACGCTCAGTGTTACCGCTAGGCAAAGAGCTAGCGCGGTTACCCGTAGACCCTCGTATTGCTCGAATGATTGTACAGGCAAACCGCGAAGGAGCACTTAACGAGGTGTTAATCATCGCTGCCGCTTTGAGCGTGCAAGACCCGCGTGAGCGTCCGGCGGATAAAAAACAAGCGTCTGACCAAGCCCATAAAACCTATGCTCATGAGCAATCTGACTTTTTATCTTGGGTGAATCTTTGGGAGTTATACGAAGAACAGCGTCAAAGCTTGAGCCAATCGCAGTTACGTAAATTCGCTAAAAAGCAGTATTTGTCGTTTATGCGAATGCGTGAGTGGCGAGATATTCATCACCAGTTACTGTTGATTTGTAAGCAGCAGAACTATGCGCTTAACGAAGAGCCTGCGACCTATGAGCAGGTCCATACGTCGTTGCTTGCAGGCCTGTTAAGCCAAATGGGCATGAAGGACGAAGGCAAAGAGTTTTTGGGCTCGCGCAATCGTCGTTTTCATATCTTTCCCGGCTCAGGCCAGTTTAAAAAGCCACCTAAGTGGGTAATGGCGGCTGAGTTGGTAGAAACTAATAAGCTCTACGCCCGCATGGTGGCAAAAATAGAGCCGGAATGGGCGGAGCGTTTGGCGAAAGGTCTTGTTAAACGGAGCCACAGCGAACCTCATTGGGAGAAAAAGCGTGCGCAGGTGGTAGCCAATGAGCAGGTGACCCTGTTTGGCTTGATTATTGTCGCCAAGCGCAAGGTGAACTTTGGCCGAATAGAGCCTGAAACCGCTCATGAGATCTTTATTCGCGAAGGTTTGGTGATGGGGCAGCTGCACACCAAAGCGCCGTTTTTGGCTCACAACTTATCTTTACTTGAGGAAGTGGAAGGGCTAGAGAATAAAATTCGCCGCAAAGATTTGCTGGTGGACGAAGAGCAGCTCTTTAGCTTTTACCAAAGCAAGCTTAAGGCGAAAGAAGGTGATAAGCTCGTTAACGGTGGCGGCTTTGAAAACTGGCGTAAGTCTGTTGAGGCCGAAGAACCAAAATACCTGTTTATGACCAAGGCCGATGTGCTTGCTCGCTCTGATGCTGAGATCACCGAGGCCTACTACCCAACAGAGCTAAAAGTCAGTGGCGTTGAGCTTCCGGTGGAATATGCCTTTGAGCCGGGCAAAAAGCATGATGGCTTAACTCTAGACACACCGTTACCGCTGCTGACTCAAGTAACGCAAGAGCGTTTAGAGTGGCTCGTGCCCGGCATGTTACGCGAAAAGTGCATCGCCTTGCTCAAAGGCTTGCCAAAGGCGCGTCGTAAACACTTTGTGCCCATTCCTGATGTGGTAGACAAGATGCTTGCGCCAATTACCTTTGGCGAAGGCGATTTGTACGAGGCTATGTGTTACCAGCTCAAGCGCCTGACCATGGTAGTGCTAGACCCCAAAGAGTTCGCCGATATTGAGCTAGAACCTCATCTAAAAATGCGCGTTCGAGTGCTGGATGCTAAGGGTAACGAAATAGCGCAAGGCGAAGATCTTGTAGAGTTACAGGCGAAATATGCCGATGCCATTTCTGAGTCGCTCAAAGCAGCACCGGGCGACAGTTGGGGCCAAGAGGGCATTACTCGTTGGGACTTTGGCGAGTTACCAGAGCAGGTAGAGGTTAAGCAAGCGGGTGGTATTTTTGTCACCGCTTACCCATGTATTGAAGATAAAGGCGACCAAGTGGCGCTAACGGTGGTAAGCCACCAAGACCTTGCACATCAAAAGACACGCCAAGGTGTCGTGCGTTTAGTCCTTTTAAACTTACGAGAAACGGCGAAGTTTGCCCGCAAGCAGCTCACACATGGGGATAAATCGGCCATATTACTGGGCCAAATGATGCCTACTCGCGCACTGCAAGATCAATGTGTCGCGCAGGCTGCTGATCAATTAATGGACCTTTCACAGGGCTTGCCCAAGAGCCAAGGTGACTTTGAGGTTAGGCTATTGGCTGCAAAGCAGGAGCTCACGGATAAAGTGGCTGAGCTGAATATCTTTGTGTTGCAGTGCGCAACCTTGTATCACCAAATTCAAAAACAGCTAAAAGGCAAAATTCAGTTGGCAGATGCGCCCATTCTAAACGATGTTAAGCATCAACTTGGCCAACTCTTTGATGGTGAGTTTATTGCAAAAACTCCATGGGAGCGCCTGCAACATTTTCCTCGTTACCTAAAAGCTATTACCTTAAGGCTCGAAAAATTCCGTCGTAACCTGAACCAAGAGCGCTTTCACTCCGAACAACTGCAAAACTACTGGAGTGAGTACGCATCCAAGCGCGCAAGTTACGAAAAACAAGGGAATTTTGACCAACGTCTAGAAGACTATCGCTGGCTCCTAGAGGAGTATCGAGTCTCCCTATTTGCACAGCAGCTCGGAACTCAAACCACGGTGTCTGAAAAGCGTTTGAAGCAATTTTGGCGAGATATCCCTTAAGGAAACGCAAAAACGCCCGACAGAGAAGTAATGACCTTGCGTATTTTTGCCGTTGCACAATGGACTATGAACATAGCCCCAAGTCAATAGGAACAAAATGAATTGATTTCACGCTCAATAGGCTAGAGGAGAAATCTTCTACTAGCTTGTTTTTATCCTAGCGTCTTAAAGCTACAATCCACATTAACTGTTACCCAAAGGATGTGACTGTGAAAAGTCGTTTTTTGGCCCCGTTTTTGGCCTTTGTTTTGTTTAATGCCTCTGCGGCATGGGCGACAAATGAATCACCCCGTGATCCATTTGAGCCAGTTAACCGAGCAATATTTGCGTTTAACGATACACTCGATACCTATGCATTAAGGCCATTAGCCTTGGGTTATCGATACGTAACTCCAGACCCTGTAGAGCGTAGGGTGTCAGACTTCTTTTCTAACTTAGACGATCTAAGAAACATCGTTTACAGCACAGCAAAAGGTGAATTTAACCAAGCCGGTGTCACGACCGCACGTGTCACCTTCAACACAATTTTCGGCTTGGCTGGTTTATTTGATGTGGCAACACCGATGGGCCTGCCACGTAAAAGTGAAGACCTTGGAACCGTTCTCGCCTCTTGGGGCGTGCCATCTGGGCCGTACGTGGTTCTGCCTATCTTTGGGCCATCGAGCGTACGAGACAGTTTAGGTGTACCGAGCGACATGGTGTTGTCGCCCATTAACTATTATGCAGAAGCAGATACAGCCGTTGGTTTAACAGCACTGGATGTGGTGCAAACACGCGCACAGTTTTTAGGGGCAGACCAACTGGTTACAGGAGACCGTTACTTGTTTATGCGAGACAGCTACCTGCAGTCGCGGGCGTTTTCTGTATCGCAAGGACAGGCTGAAAATTATGACGACTCAAACTTTTAACCAAAGCACTCTAGCTAAAGGCATGTGTTATGCATGGTTTTTAGATACTCATAATGCTTTAGGTCGGTTAGATGAAGCGACAACGTCAGCGTAATGTTAAGGTATACAGTCCCTCAGAGGCACTGAGGGCTCAGTTAGCGTTACTGCTTAGCCCCATGCCCAAGGTGAATGTCGAGCTGGTTAACAGTACGGGTGAATTAGAGTGCTCAGCGCCCAGAAGCGACGGTTTTGACTTAATTGTTGTGCACCTTTTAGGTGCTGACTTTGATGATGTAGCATGGAATCGTACCTCCTACCATCCTGCTGTCATCCTTGTTTTTGATGAGCATCGGCACGGTGTTTTTGAAAAAGCACTGCGCGCCGGTGCCAATGACGTCTTTTTTGTACCCTCTCTTTTGGCTGACGAGTCGGTGTTTGTTCGCTCAGTGCAGCGCCACTTAGACTTGGCGGTCATGGCCGATGAAAACCGCATGTACCGTGAAGAGTTAGAGCAAAGCCTGCTGGAGCTACAAGCAGACCAACGGGCAGCTTTTCACGTACAAACCAGTATGTTGCCCGAAAACGGCATTCGCATTGGTCAAGCTCAGTTTGAGTACGCTTTGATTCCGTCGCTTATGCTCAGTGGCGACTTTGTGGATGTGGTTAAAATAGACGAGCACAAAGCGATGTTTTATTTGGCCGATGTCTCTGGCCACGGTGCATCTTCTGCCATGATTACGGTGCTGCTCAAAAGCGTATCTTATCGTTTGGTTAGAAAATATAACGAAGCGGGACAACCAGGGCCGTTATCACCACGCCATTGTTTGAATAAAATCAACCAAGAGATTTTGGCCAGTAAGGTTGATAAACACGTTAGTATTTTTATGGCAATTCTCGATTATTCTGGCGAGGTGCCAACCTTGACCTACTCCGTAGGTGGGCACCATCCTATGCCAATTTTTGCCACCAACACAGATGCCTTCTACCTTACAGGTAAAGGGATGAGTGTTGGCTTATTTGATGAAGCGATTTTTGATGAGCAGTCTATCGAGCTAACGGAGCCCTTTAGGTTGGCTATGTTCTCGGACGGAATTTTAGAATTATTGACTCAACCAGGAAGTGATGCGCAGGAAGCATTTTTACTGGATAAAGTTCGCCACCTTTCAGAGCTGTCGCCGCAAGCGATACGCGAAGCTTTACTCGACGGTGACGTAGATGTTGTACCCGATGATATTGCGATCATGACAGTGGTAGGTCATTAAAATGAATACTATGCAAAAAGGCACGATTTATTCCGCCGACTTAGACGGACATTTTGTGCTTAAAATGGTGGGGGATGTACGCCTCACCTTATGTTCGGCGTTAGATCACCACATCGAGCAAATGCTGTGCGATGGCGGCATCAAAGAAGTAACCGTTGACCTGACAGACACCCAAGGTATCGACAGCACTAGCCTCGGCCTTGTGGCAAAGCTAGGTATGCGTGCTAAACGCCACGATATGCCGACGCCTGTTCTTGTGTCGCCAAACGACGACATTACTAAAATTATCATCACGATGGGGTTTGAGCACCTGTTTGTGATTGATAACGAAGAAAACCCAGAGCTGAATTTGCCACTGGTTGCTTCTGCTGACCCATCAGTGGACGCTACTACTCAAGCGGGTGACCAAACACCTGTGCTAACTGAGCTGCCAGAGGTAAACGAAAGCCTGTCGGATATTCACAAGCGTATTTTAACGGCTCACAAAGTGTTGAGTGAGCTGTCGGATAGTAACCGCGCGGCGTTTAAAGACCTAGTTGCATCGCTTGAAGCTTGCTGCGTTGAGGACGAAACCGTTTCTCACTAGCTTTTGATGCTTAAGGCGAGGCTGAGGGTGCCTCGTACCTCAACGATACCAAAAGGCATACAGCCAAATATAAAGCGACATATAAGACACATAAAAGACATAAAAAACCTCCTGAATGTCGTGCCCACCCCTATGTTCCATAGGGTATTGGGGGCACTCCACGCAGGAGGTTTTTTTGTGTTTCTAATCAGCTCTTTTAGGCTTGGCTAAGCAGCTTTTCGAGTTTTACTTGGTCTACAGCAAAAGCACGAATACCTTCAGCGAGCTTGTCATTCGCCATGGTATCTTCGTTCATAGCCCAGCGGAAATCCGCTTCGCTTGGAATAAAGCGGCTATCTTCAGAGGTCGCGTTGGCTTTAGTGAGTACTTGCTCTAGTGGGTCAAAGCAGTTGTCCAGCTCTTGCATCAGCGCTGGCGCGATGGTCAAACGGTCACAACCGGCTAGGTTTTGAATTTCGCCAATGTTGCGGAAGCTCGCACCCATCACGATGGTGTCGTAGCCTTGGGTTTTGTAGTAGTTGTAAATGCGCGTAACTGACTGAACGCCTGGGTCGTTAAGGCCCGCAAAGTCGCCGTTAGGTTGGTTAGACTTGTACCAATCTAAGATGCGGCCAACAAATGGCGAGATCAAAAAGGCGCCGGCATCGGCACAAGCAGCGGCTTGGGCAAAGCTAAACAAAAGAGTGAGGTTACAGTTAATGCCTTCTTTCTCAAGTTGTCGAGCGGCTTGAATGCCCTCCCAAGTGGAAGCCATTTTAATCAAAATACGATCAGACGAAGCGCCAGCTTCTTCGTACATGCTAATGAGCTTGCGAGCACGCTCAACCGTGGCTTGAGTATCAAAAGAGAGACGTGCGTCTACTTCTGTCGAGATGCGGCCAGGCACAATATCTAAAATTTCTTTACCAATCGATACGGCAAATTTGTCGGTCATGTTGCCGAGCATTTCGCTATCGCTGCCGCCTTGTTTGCTAGCCCACGCTTTTGCGTCGCTTAGCAGTGGCGCATAATCTGCGATGCCTGCGGCCTTTAATAGCAGCGAAGGGTTGGTGGTAGCGTCCACTGGCGTGAAGCTTTTAATCGCTTCAATGTCGCCTGTATCGGCCACAACCGTGGTCATTTGTTTAAGTTGCGAGAGTTGGCTTTCCATCGACACTAAGTCCTCGTGTATTAATCTAAAATCTTTTCAA
>JBMYSW010000040.1:0-11118 GCA_049603715.1 Pontibacterium sp.
AACGCTAACGGGTTGATTGTATTAGCTAATTCAAAGAGAAAGCTAAGCATCCAACTCTGAAGAAAACGGGTGTTTTCAACGGCTTGATCAGTCAGCTAAGTAGCTGCTGTCTCAAGCGAGGACGCGAATAATACGCGATTCAGATGGGGTTGCAAGTACTTTTGTGAAATTAATGTTAAATCACTCTCCAGTACTCTATTGGCGCTTTAGTTTACGCCGTATCGAGTGCTATTCAGCCACCTGTTTTGCGATAAAAAGCGAAAACTCGCCAACCCAGCAAAACCGCCAACAACACACCATAAAGTAGCTGGTCAGCATAAGAAGCGCGCACCTGCAAAACATAGTGGATCAACACCAACAGCGCGCAAAGGTAAACAAGTTGATGTAATCGCTTCCATCGGCGACCTAGACGCTTTTGCATCTTTTTTGTTGAGGTCACGACCAAGGGCATCATTAAAATCAACGCCAACAACCCCGCAACAATATAGATGCGTTCCGACAGCTCTTTTAAAATAAGATCTGCACGCCAACCCAAGATAAACGCACAAAACGCTAACAGGTGAATAAAAGCCAGAAAAGCCGCGTATAAACCTAACATTCGACGAAAACGCATTAACCAGCGCATGGGCGCTAGGCGACTCAAAGGCGTCACTGCCAGCGTCAGCCATAACCACCACATCGCCCACAGACCTGTTTGTTGGACTATTTCTTTAGCAGGGTCGGCACCTAACCTAAACGCAAATGCATCGATACCCAGCTGAATCAACATATATATAGGTAATAAGAAAATTACCCACCACAGCAATCGCTTCCCTACAAGTGTCACAGCAATTAATACCACTTACGCAAATTCATGCCAGCATATAAATGAGCTACTTGCTCTCCGTAGCCATTAAAAAGCTCTGTATCACGAATATCAGGAGAGAAAAGAGAAGACGGAAGACGGCGCTCAGTCGCTTGAGACCAACGGGGATGATCCACATCTGGATTCACATTGGCATAGAAACCATACTCCCCAGGAGCCGCCGCATTCCACGAGGTATTGGGCATTTCTTCAACAAAACGAATACTGACGATCGACTTAATGCTTTTAAAGCCATACTTCCACGGAAGAACCAACCTAAATGGCGCACCATTCTGCGGTGGCAACCCGGCTCCATACACACCCACCGCCATAAAGCTCAACTCGTTCATTGCTTCGTCTATCCGCAGCCCTTCTACATAAGGCCACGGCAGCGCACCAAAGCGCGATTTTTGCGCCGGCATCTGCTCTGGATCATACAGAGTTTCAAATACAACAAACTTAGCTTTGGACGAGGGCTCAAACCGCTTAAGCAGAGTCGCCAGTGGGATACCCACCCAAGGAATAACCATCGACCAGCCCTCAACACAGCGTAATCGGTAGATTCGCTCTTCTAAAACAGCCTCGCTTACCAGGTCTTCTAGGTAGTAGTCACCGGGCTTATTACAGTAGCCCTCAACCGACACTTTCCAAGGATCAGTCTTAAATGCCTGAGCGTTGCGAGCAGGGTCTCGCTTATCCGTACCGAACTCATAGAAGTTATTATGCGATATCGCATTGATGTAGGGCGTTAACTTATCACCCAAGCTAAAGCGATCACCAACAAGCCCTTGATTGATCTGGCTTTGCAGCCATTCTGGGCCAGGATAGGTTGGCATGCCATCCGCTATATCGTAACGACTGGCAGCCCATGCAGGCGTTGCGACTGCAACCCCCAGCGCCGCCAAACCCTTAATCAGGGTTCGGCGTTCTTTATATATAGATTCAGGTGTTATTTCTGACGAAAGAATTCCATCGGACTTTTTAATCAACACAATAACACCCTCTTCTATTATTTTTGTTTACTTGAGGTTAGGGTCTCACATGCAAATGAATTGAGTATGAATCAGTGCATTTTTCGCAGCTTTCTCACAACCCACAACACAGGACCTGATAGCACATACACTAAAAGCAACAGCCAAAGGAAAGCTGGCGGGCTAATGGAGATCACACCCACCGCCAGAACGATACCCGATAGAATAATAAACGGAACACGTCCTTTAAAGTCCACATCTTTAAAGCTGTAATAAAGAACATTGCTGACCATTAATACACCGGTGAGCGCGATATAGATTCCAATCGCATAACCGTAGACATCGCCCGCAACACTAAAATCAAAGTCGATCACAACCCAAACAAGGCCGGCAATCGCTGCCGCAGCGGCTGGGCTGGGCAAACCAATAAAGTAGCGTTTATCAACCGAGCCAATTTGAGTATTGAAGCGCGCCAATCGCAATGCTGCACCAGCCACATAGATAAAGGCAGCGAAGAACCCTAGCTGCCCAAGATCGGCGAGCGCCCAGTTATAAACCACCAACGCAGGCGCCACACCGAAAGACACCATGTCAGACAAGGAATCATATTCAGCACCAAACGCACTAGAGGTATTCGTCAGGCGAGCCACTCGACCATCAAGGCCATCAAATACCATTGCGATAAAAATAGCGATTGCTGCACTTTCAAAGTCACCACTCATGCTGGAAATAACAGCATAAAAGCCGCAAAAAAGCGCACCTGTTGTAAACAAGTTAGGTAGGAGATAAATGCCTCGACGAGGCTTGGTCACACCCTGCTCGTCCACGTCTATTTTTTGTTCCATAACACTGCCTTTATTAAACAAATATGGCGCCATTTTACTCGCTTCACAGACAACCACCACTGTTAATATTACAAGTGCAGCTGACTTGCACTGACAAACAACTGCTTGAACAACACGACCAAATCACCAAACGCACCAAAAAGACGCAAAATAACTCAAACGCCCTACTAAAGCGCCAAACCTCACGATTTAACATAAAAATATGAAGCTTCTCTGAATTTTTGGCCATTTTTTCGCCATAACTTTGGTTATACCCCATTTTTAAAGCATGGGAATAAATTTTCTTTAGGTCGAAAAAAAATTTCCTGAGCTATAACCTTTGTTATACCCCTTTCACCAATTTCTAAAAAAACACCCCAATAAACTCCAAAATAACGCCATTTTCTAGAAAGTGGCACACACATTGCCTTTGTTTATTTTGTTATTAATGTGTTTTATGGTCGCATTACTGAACGACCATTTAAGAGGAGCATCATAATTATGAAAAAAGTAAGTTCTTTACTTATTAGTGGTTTAACCCTTGGCTTTGCTATGACAGCCCAAGCCGGCACACTAGAAGACGTAATCGCAGCAGACTCTGTTAGCTGTGGCGTAAGTACTGGCCTGGCTGGCTTTTCGCAAAAAGACGAAAAAGGCATGTGGAGCGGTCTAGACGTTGACGTTTGTCGCGCTGTTGCTGCTGCTGTTCTTGGCGATGCAAGCAAAGTTCAATACAAGCCATTAACAGCTAAAGAGCGTTTCACCGCACTGTCTTCTGGTGAAATCGATCTGCTTTCTCGTAACACAACCTGGACTCACACTCGTGACACATCTCTAGGTCTAAACTTCGCTGGCGTAAACTACTACGACGGTCAAGGTTTCATGGTCTCTTCTGACCTAGGCGTTAAAAGCGCGCTTGAGCTAGACGGCGCTGCTGTATGTATCCAAGCAGGTACAACAACTGAGCTTAACCTTGCTGACTACTTCCGCGCTAACGGCATGGAATACACTGCGATCACTTTCGATACATCTGACCAAACTCGTGCAGGTTTCGAGAGCGGCCGTTGTGACGTCCTAACTTCTGACCAATCTCAGCTTTACGCACTACGCATCGGTCTAGCTGATCCATCAAAAGCAATGGTATTGCCTGAAGTTATCTCTAAAGAGCCTCTAGGTCCTGTTGTTGCTCAAGGTGACGACGCATGGTTTAACGTTGTTAAGTGGTCTATGTTCGCATTGGTTGAGTCTGAATTCCTTGGCGTAACCAGCAGCAACGCAGCTGATCTAAAAACCAACGGTAACCCAGGTCAAAAACGCCTTCTAGGTACTGAAGGCGACGCAGGTTCTAAACTTGGCCTATCTGCAGATTGGGCTTACAACATCGTTTCACAAGTAGGTAACTACGGTGAATCTTTTGAGCGTAACGTAGGTACGGGCTCTCCGCTACAGATCTCTCGTGGTCTAAACGCTCAGTGGAACAAAGGCGGCATCCTTTACTCTCCACCAATTCGCTAAAACACCCTCAGCAGCCTTTGGCTGCTGAACTGCTACTATCTGGCGCCCTGTTCCCCCAATAGGGCGCCTTTCCAGCAGCCTCCCTTTGGTACCAACTATGTCTGATAACACTCACAGCAAAAGCGTAAGTGGCGCTAGCCCTGCGTTTTATAACAACCCAAGAAATCGCGCGATTATTTATCAAATCTTGCTACTCGTTGGGCTTGGATATTTCTTTTACACCATTATTTCGAATACCCTCGCAAACATGGAGGCACGAGGTATTCAAAGCGGCTTTGACTTCTTATCGTCAACCGCTGGCTTTGATATTTTAATGTCTCTTGTTCCTTATGATGCTACCAGCACATACGGACAAACATTTATTGTTGGCTTGCTCAACACGATTTTAGTTTCGATCATAGGTATATTTTTCGCGACAATTATCGGTTTTATTATGGGTGTGGCTTACTTCTCGCCAAACCTACTCGTTAAAAAGCTTTCTGTTGCTTACGTTGAAACCTTTCGTAACATCCCGCTGCTGCTACAAGTGTTCTTCTGGTATTTTGCTGTTCTTGCAGCGTTACCTTCAGCACGTCAAAGCCTAAGTATTGGCGAGTCCTTTTTCTTAAACGTACGCGGACTGTACATGCCTAAACTCGTAGGTGAGGCAGGTTCGGGTATTGTTTATGGCTCGATTGTTGTCGCAATTGTTGCTTGTATTTTCCTCTCTCGTTGGGCCAAGAAAAAACAAAACCTAACAGGTCAGCAAACACCTGTTTTGCTGTACAGCATTGGCATCTTAATCAGCCTACCCTTGATAGCAACCTTAGTAACAGGCATCCCATTCACTTGGGACTACCCTGCACTTAAAGGCTTTAACTTCCGCGGTGGCGTGACGGTTATTCCTGAACTCATGGCACTTGCTGTCGCTCTTTCTATCTACACTGGCGCATTTATCGCCGAAGCCGTTCGTGCAGGCATCCAGTCTGTACCCCGTGGCCAAACCGAAGCTGCGCGAAGCTTGGGTATGAAAGAAAGCAAAATCATGTCTTTGATTATTGTTCCTCAGTCCATGCGTGTGATCACTCCACTGCTGAACAGTGAATATCAAAGCTTGGTGAAAAACTCGACGCTAGCCACAGCGATTGGTTATCCCGATCTCTTTACCGTATTTGTGGGCACCACTCTCAACCAAACCGGTCAGGCTATTGAGATTGTCTTTATGACAATGGCGGTGTACTTCACATTTAACATGCTGATTTCGGTTGTAATGAACCGCTTTAACGCCAACGTAGAAATTAAGGGGCGTAAATAATGAGCTCAGAAAACAAACCTACCAGCCGCGAGTTTATTCCAGCTAAAGCAATGCCAGCGCCCTCGTCATCTGTCGGCCCCATTGCTTGGATTAAAACCAACTTATTCTCTTCGGCATTAAATAGCTTAGCCACCATTTTGATTGTGGCAGCGCTACTGAATGTCGTGCCAGGCATGGTGGATTGGTTATTCCTTTCTGCTAATTGGAACGGTAGCACGCAAGACGCGTGTACTCTTGAAGGCGCTTGCTGGGTATTCGTAAAAGCTTGGTCTCAGCAGTTCTTCTACGGCAGCTACCCAGATGGCGAAATTTGGCGTATTAACCTCTGCTTGATCTTGCTCGTTGCAGTGATCGCTGCAGGTCTTAAATTACCAAAAGAATACCGCAACAAGGTTTCTATCCCTGCTTTTTTGCTACTGCCTTTCATCAGCATCGTTATTCTTGACGGTCGTTTGATTGGCCTAGAGTTTGTTAGCACAGATTACTGGGGTGGCTTCTCACTTAACGTCATGCTTGCCGCAGCATCGATCATTATTTCTTTCCCACTCAGCTTTTTGTGGGCACTGGGTCGCCGATCTGAGATGCCATTCGCTCGCAGTGTCAGTGTAATTCTGATTGAATTTTTCCGTGGCGTACCCGTACTTGCCTTGTTCTTTATGGGTTCAGTTATGTTGCCGTTGTTCTTCCCAGAAGGTACTAACGTCGACAAGTTGATTCGCGTATGGATCATTCTCGTGTTGTTTATGTCTGGTTACATGGCTGAGGTATTCCGTGGTGGCTTCCAAGCAGTACCACAAGGCCAGTACGAAGCGGCAGACTCTCTCGGCCTTAGCTTTTGGCAAAAGACGCTTTTGATCATCTTCCCTCAGGTTATCAAAATCTCGATGCCGAACATTTTGGCAACCTTTGTCATGCTGTTCAAAAACACCACGTTCCTTTTGATTATCGGTATTTTTGAAATGCTGAGCACCACGCAAACCGCCCTAAGCAACTCTAACTGGCTTGGCGGCCACGCACCTGAAGGCTACATCTTTGTTGCTCTGGTGTTCTGGATTTGCTGTTTCAGCATGTCGATGATTAGTTCATCTATCGAAAAGAAATTAGAAACCGGTCATAACAACCGCTAATCGTCGGTTAAACATTTTTAGAGGACTGCCTTATGAGTTCACAATCCAATGCAGTAGCCGACACTGGCAACACTGAAGACATTATTGTTCTAAACGAATTAAACAAATGGTACGGCAACTTCCACGTACTTAAAAACATCAACCTAAACGTTAAGAAAGGCGAAAAGATCGTAATCTGTGGCCCATCAGGCTCGGGTAAATCAACAATGATTCGCTGTATCAACCGTCTTGAAGAGTTCCAACAAGGCTCGCTTGTGGTTGATGGCGTAGAAATGATTGAAGACGTTAAAAACATCGAAGCCATTCGTCGTGAAGTAGGCATGGTGTTTCAGCACTTTAACCTTTTCCCACACTTAACAATTTTGGAAAACCTAACCCTTGGTCCTATCTGGGTACAGAAAAAGCCTAAGAAAGAAGCTGAAGCGACAGCCATGAAGTACTTAGAGCGTGTAAAGATCCCAGATCAAGCGCATAAGTTCCCAGGCCAGCTATCAGGTGGTCAACAGCAACGTGTAGCGATTGCTCGCTCTTTGTGTATGAACCCTAAAATCATGTTGTTTGATGAGCCAACGTCTGCCCTTGACCCAGAAATGATCAAGGAAGTACTCGACGTAATGGTTGAGTTAGCCAACGAAGGTATGACCATGTTGTGTGTAACCCACGAAATGGGCTTTGCCAAAAAGGTTGCAGACCGTGTGATCTTCATGGACGGTGGTGAAATCGTCGAAGAAAACGATCCTCAAACCTTCTTCGACCACCCAGAAACAGACCGCTTGCAACTGTTCCTAAGCCAAATTTTGGAACACTAAGCCAGCATCCAGTGGCACCCTCAGGGTGCCACTCTTTTTTGGGCCAACACTTGCGCTTTTATTCGCAATGGCTATGGTGGAGCCCTTTCACTTCTTTTAGCTGTCAGTTGCCCTTATGCGTACACCTTTCTTCTTGCGCTTTGCTACCTCTCTCGTTTTCGCCGCTCTTATAAGCTTCAATACGTCGGCTAACAATCGTACTCACCCCACTGAGTCCGCCAACTGGAGCGACTCAAAGCAAACCATTGTGATTGGTGGCGACTACAACTTTCCTCCTTACGAATACATCGACGAAAACGGCCAACCCACTGGTTACAATGTGGAGATTTCAAAAGCCATTGCCGAGCTTATGGGCATCCCCATTGAAATTGTACTTGGCGACTGGGATGACATGCGTGACGGGCTTCACCAAGGCCGTATCGATATTTTGCAAGGCATGACCATCACCGAAGAGCGCCAAAAAGAAATCGCGTTTAGCCCGCCTAACGTGATGATCCAGCAGTCGATTTTTGCACGACAGGGCACACCTGCCGTGACCCAGCTAGACGACCTTCGTAACAAAGAAGTCATTGTTCAAAGCCAAGGCAGCATGCATGACTACCTGAGCGAAAATAACTTTGCCGCAGAAATTGTACCCGTCACCACCCATGTGGACGCGCTGCGACTTTTATCGTCTGGCAAACACGACTACGCCATTGTCGCTAACCTTCCTGGGCTTTATTTAGGAAAAGAGTTAGGGCTGAGCAACCTCACCGTTGTCGGCAAGCCCTTTACGGCTGGCGGCTACACCTACGCCACTCTCAAAGGCCAAGAGCCACTGCTGGCCCAGTTCACTGAAGGCCTCACCATCTTAAAAAATACGGGTCGACAGCAAGAAATTTATGACAAATGGTTAGGTGTACTCGAAGAAGAGGACATGATTCCGTGGCGTCAAATTGGCTTAGGCGCGGGCTTATTGTCGGTTGTGATGGTATTGATTACAGCCGCAGTGACCATGTGGAACCAAGCCCTCAAGAGCCAAGTGGCCAAGCGTACTGCCGAGCTGCACGAACACCAAAAGCAGCTTATTCAAGCAGATAAAATGTCTTCACTAGGCGTACTGGTATCTGGCGTAGCTCACGAAATTAATAACCCGACCAGCCTATTACTACTCAACCTTCCCTTACTCAACGATGCGTGGCGAGATGCCCAAACCGTGCTTGACCAACACTATGCGCAAAACAAAGATATGCAGCTAGCAGGGTTGAGCTATGTGCGCATTAAAGACGAGCTGCCCATTATCATTGAAGAGATGAACGAAGGCGCATTACGCATCAAGCGTATCGTAGAAGACCTAAAAGACTTTGCTCGCTATGACCCTGAGCAGCAAATGGAGCTTATCGAAATTAACCTTGTCGTACAGGCAGCGATTCGCCTTGTCGATAACTCTATTCGCAAGTCTACCGATTACTTTAGCGTTAACTACAACGATGCTATCCCGCGAATTCATGCGAATGCCCAACGCATCGAACAAGTAGTAGTAAACCTATTGCTCAACGCCTGCCAATCACTTGAAAACAATCAAGGTGCGGTACACGTGCAGGTGTATCACGATAAAAAAGAGCAGCAGGTTTGTATTTCGGTCAAAGATGAAGGCTGCGGTATTCCAGAAGAAAATTTAAGCCGCCTAACCGACCCCTTCTTTACCACCAAGCGCGAACATGGTGGTACAGGTTTAGGGCTATCCGTTTCAACCAGCATTGTACAATCGCACGGTGGCACACTAAAATTTTCATCAGAGCCAAACCAAGGCACACAAGTGGTTCTTTCGTTACCTATTCCTACAGGCGAGCAACATGCCGGATAGCCAATTACAGCCGTACCCGAACTTCAACATTTTATTGGTAGACGACGAGCCATCGTATCTCCGAAGCCTTAGCTTATTGCTCGAACGTAAAGGCGGCATCAACAACATCATTACTTGCGATGACAGCCGACAAGCACTGGCTATCTTGAACAAGCACAATGTAGGTATCGTACTACTCGACCTAACGATGCCGCATATCTCGGGTGTTGACCTACTCAAAGTCATCCACGAAGAGTTTCCGGATATCGCCATTATTGTGATCAGTGGCCTGAATAACGTGGACTCAGCCGTAGCCTGCCTCAAACTCGGCGCCTTTGACTACTTTGTTAAAACCACCGAAGAGCAGCGCTTACTTGAAGGCATCAAGCGAACCATATTGATGCAGCAAATTCGCTTTGAAAACTCATCACTCAAAGCGCGCATGCTCGACGACAAGCTGCTTCACCCAGAAGCCTTTGAAGCAATTAAATCACGTAACAAAACCATGAATGCGACATTTCACTATGTCGAGTCTATGGCAGCTAGCCCCTTGCCTGTCATGATTTTGGGCGAAAGCGGCACTGGCCGAGAACTGTTCGCACAAGCCTGCCACGATGCAAGCCAGCGCCTTGGCCCTATGGTCACACTCAATGCCGAGGGTCTAGACGAATATACTCTGGCCAGTCAACTATTTGGCACCATCAACGCACAAGGCTTACCGGTGAAAGGCCTTATGGAGCAAGCCTCAGGCGGCACCTTATTTATTGATGATATTGGTCACCTTGGCCTACCGGCCCAAGCAGTGTTACTTAAGCTGTTAAAAGACGGCATCTACACCCCCGCAGGCAGTGGCAAAACCAAACGAGTACAAGCCCGCTTTATGGCCTCAGCACGGCCAACGCTACGGGACGGCCGCGACGCCGGCACCTTTCGCAAAGACTTGTTCTATCGCATGTGCAGCCATGTAATCGAAGTGCCTGCACTGCGCGCACGCAAAGACGATATTCCTGTGCTTCTCGACCACTTTATCGAGCAAGCGGCGCAAGCCATGAAAAAGGCCACGCCTTCCTATCCACCCGAGTTGCCCATTCTGCTGAGCAACTATGAGTTTCCAGATAACGTTAGCGAGCTGCGCAGCTTAGTTTACGACGCTGTGGGGCACCATCGCTCTCGTGTGCTGTCGATGGATATTTTTAAAGCCGCCATCAACAAAGACATCGAAGCCCCTACCCTTTCGGGCGAGCCTGTCACCTTCCACCCCGACCACGCGTTACCCTCGCTGTCGAGCATGAGCGATATGCTGGTCGTAGAAGCAATGAAGCGAGCAAACAACAACCAAAGCCTCGCTTCTCGTATGTTAGGCATTTCTCAGCCTGCGCTCAGCAAGCGCTTAAAAAAACTTGCCGAGCAGCACCCTGACTTACCTTAAGACTCTTCGCTAAACAAAGAATCCAAACCATCAAAGGCAAAAGGACGACCTTTGGGGTTAACCGCTGCCCCTACCACCAAGGCTTGAGCACACACATCACCGTTCGCCTTTACAATACGTTGACGAAAGCCAAACTTAATACGCCCCATGCGCTCAAGTGATACCTCAACATCAAAAGCATCACCGCTGCGCAGCGAGGTTTTAAAGTCAATTTCTGAGCGAATCACCACAAGGTTAATGCCCTGCTCTGCCAATGCCGCAAAATCAACGCCATGGCTATGTAAAAACTCATGACGCGCATGCTCAAAATAATTGAAGTAGACACCGTTGTTTACGATGCCCTGCATATCCAGCTCATAATCCCTTACTTTAAATGACTGCTTAAACATAGTTTGCTCCTATTATTCGTTAACCCCATGTGCCACAAACAAAAATGTATGGTCCGCCTCGTTATTGCAAATGATATTTCCGATAACGAGG
>JBMYSW010000041.1:0-10975 GCA_049603715.1 Pontibacterium sp.
CGGCTTGCCGACCAAACAGCGGGGTGGCCTTTAGAGTGCTGAGACTTTTGGCCAAGCAAAAGTCTTGGCTCGCCCAACAGGGCGAAACCCTAGTAACAAAAAAGTAAAAACCTAATCCCCTACCAAATAACCTTAACTCGACCCCAAAGCTACGTGTGGAAGATACATAGGTACAGGCTCCCACGCGGGAGCATGGGAGCCAGAGAGCTTCGAGGCAGCCTCAAAGCTAGAAAGCTCGCCAGTGGCACGAATCGAATCCCCTCTGTGCCGCCGAGCACCCAGTTAAAAGATGGATCAGCGGGGCGAACTTGTCTGAGGCGTTAACGCCGAGTCTTTGCCACGCCCATCTTTTGGCTGGGCGCGCAGGGCAGTCGGCTTTGCCGACCAAACAGTGGGGTGGCCTTTAGAGCGCTGAGACTTTTGGCCACACAAAGGTCTTGGCTCGCCCAACAGGGCGAAACCCTAGTACCCAAAAAGTAAAAACCCAAACTTCTACCAAACAACCTTAACTCTCAGAGTGACAACACATAGGTATAGACTCCCACGAGGGAGCATGGGAGCCAGAGCTTAGAGCCAAAAGCAAAAACCCAAAGAAAACAACAACCCCTTTCTCTGCCTCATCAGATATCGCTATAATGCCAACATTAGATTACGCACCCGCTAAGGAGCTTTAAATGTCATACGATGAGTTTTACATTAAATCGGTTGTTCGAACCCTGCCAGACTGGCCTAAGCCGGGTATCGACTTTCGCGATATCACGCCGATTTTTGAAGACCCACGTGCGCTACATATGGTGGCGGACTCGTTTATCCAGCGTTACATTGACTCCGACATTACCCACATTGCCTGCATCGATGCCCGCGGTTTCTTAATCGCGTCGATTATGGCCTACCAACTTAACCTACCTTTGGTATTGGTGCGTAAAAAAGGCAAACTCCCAGGTGAAACCGTGAGTGCGGATTACACACTCGAATACGGCACAGCAACGGTTGAGATGCAGGTAGGAGCACTCAAAGAAGGCGACAAGGTACTTATTTTTGACGACCTTATCGCCACCGGCGGTACGATTTTGGCCGCGTGTAACCTTGTGAAACAGCTGGGTGCCAGCATTAGCGAGGCCGCGGCAATTATTGACTTACCAGACCTTGAGGGCTCTCAAAAAATCACTGACTCAGGTGTTCCGGTGTTTACCCTATTGGCTTACGAAGGCCACTAACAACTCGTCGCCAAACCTGTGTTTCAGCACCCAATACAGAGCCTTGTCGTTACAAGGCTTTTTTATTTTGGCGAAGGTATATACCGCGACGCTGTTGATACATCATCACACCTTGCCTTTTCGCTCACCTTTCAGATTTATGGTTTTTTATGTGGTTTAAAAACGTTATTGCCTACCAACTTACCGAAGCCTTCAAAGCCGACGCCGAGGCCCTAGAGCAAGCACTGCAAGCTCAGGTATTTACCCCTTGCTCACATCAACAACAAACCAGCCAAGGTTGGGTTAGTGCGAGTAACGGCCTTGCCGACGCCTTAGTACACCCAGTTCAGGGCTTTATGATGGTGGCGGCTAAAACTGAAGATAAGATCTTACCCTCTTCAGTGGTGAAGCAATTAGTCGACGAAAAAGTTGAGAAGATTGAGCTCGACGAGGGTCGCAAGGTTTATAAAAAAGAGCGGGACCAGCTAAAAGACGAAACCATTATTGATTTGCTGCCCCGCGCCTTTAGTAAGTACAACACCACCCATGCGTTGATTGCACCAGCACAAGGCTGGATTTTTGTTCACGCCAGCAGCCACAACAAAGCAGAAAGCTTGCTCAACTTGCTTCGCGAGAGTTTAAAAAGCTTACCTGTGCGTTTGCCCGAAACTAACCACTCACCGTCGGCATTAATGAGCCAATGGGTCGAAAAGCCTGAAGATCTGCCTCAAGGCTTTACCGTGCTCGACGAAGCCGAAATGCGCGATAACCTCGTCGAAGGTGGTGTGATTCGCATTAAGGGCCAAGCGCTGCATAACGAAGAGTACATTGCCCACCTTGAAGCAGGTAAACGCGTAGTTAAGTTGGCGGTTGAATGGCAAGAGCAGCTCCAATTTGTATTAAACGAAGACTTGTCCATTAAGCGCATTAAGCTAACCGAACAATACCAAGAGAACCTCGCCCACGAGGAGCAAGAAGAGGCACTGGCGCAGTTTGACGCCGACCTTGTGCAGATGGGTCTTGAGTACAGCCGGTTGCTACCCGCACTGCTCACCGCACTCGGTGGTAGCGTAGAGCGCGTTTAATTTTGTTACAGCCCTCAACTAGCCCCAAGCGATCAACAACCATGTATTCCGTAAAAGAAATGTTCTACAGCCTTCAGGGCGAAGGTAACCATGCAGGTCGCCCTGCCCTGTTTTGCCGCTTTACTGGCTGCAACCTATGGTCTGGCCGTGAGCAAGACCGCAGCAAAGCCGTGTGCCAATTTTGCGATACTGACTTTATCGGTACCGATGGTCAAAACGGTGGCAAGTTTGAAACCCCCGAAGCCTTAATTGCCGCGTTCGATGCCCTGTGGCCTCACCGAGGCGAACATGGTTACGTAGTGTTTACCGGCGGCGAGCCAGCCTTACAGCTGGACCAAGCCCTTGTTGATGCTTGTCACGCAGCCGGCTATGAAGTCGCCATTGAAACCAACGGCACCAAACCGCTACCACAAGGTATTGATTGGGTGTGTGTAAGCCCAAAAGCCGACGCAGAGCTGGTGGTCACCTCTGGCCACGAGCTGAAGCTGGTGTACCCACAGCCTCTGGCCATGCCAGAGCGCTTTGAGGCGCTTTTATTCGAGCACTTTTACCTGCAGCCCTGTGAGGACCAAAACGGCCTAGAGAACCACACAAAAGCCACCGTTGATTATTGCATTGCACACCCAAAGTGGCGCTTGAGTTTACAAACTCACAAACTACTTGGCATCGATTAGTGCACTGAAACGCAGCAACTTCACAAAACGCTCATATAAGTGTGAAAACTATATGAATTTTTTTTAAATTTTTGAATGAATTCTCTTTTTCACCACCCCTACGAAAACAGCGCTAAGCCACGTCATTACTGGGCTAGCGCCACCTTCCCACAAATGCTGTGGATAACTCTGTGAATTCCCTATTTGAAAACGCTTCTAGGCCTTATAATCTGTAGCTTAGCGAAAACTGGTTATTTTTTAACCAGACAAAATTTAACAAATAAAATCAATAGCTTATATATGTCAATAACTGAGTTTTAAGATTTTAGCCCAACTGAGCTGGGTTCAATTAGTCAGGTTAACCACTGTTGATGAAGTCACATTCAAAAACGCACAAAATAGCAGCACTGCACCTGCCGCTTGTGTAGTTTAGTAGCCCTCTTCGCTCCAACCTTCGGCCTAAACGTTTAAGCGCCCTGTTTTAGCTATCGAGACCGAAATATGAACTTTTATACTTAAGCTTCACCAACGAGTGGTAAAACCTACACTTTTGGGCTTTGGCAAAAACAGCCGTTCTCACCTGTTGTTTTAGCCATGCTAATTTATACTGTTAACAAAGGTGCTTACCTACTAATTCTTTTGCGCCTGCACAGCACCTGCTCCGGTAGTGCAACCAGCAGGGCTAAATACCAATGTACTTAAACTACCCACTGGGCTGAGGTCACCCTATGAAGGATACAGAAAAGCAAGCCAACGATGCTGCACAACGCATCACCATTTTCGGTGGGATTGCGGACCTGTTATTGGGCGTTTTAAAAATTTTGGTGGGCAGCGCCTCCGCCTCCGCAGCACTTGTCGCAGATGGCATTCATTCATTATCTGACCTCGTTACTGACGTGCTGGTGATTGTGGTGCTTAAAATCTCGCACCACGGGCCCGATCAAAATCACCCTTGGGGCCACGGCCGCTTCGAAACCCTAGCCACTGTCATTCTGGGCACCTTACTCATGGCCATTGGCGGCGTTTTGGCTTATGAGAGCCTTATTCGTTTAGGCGATGAACAAACCCAAATACCTCATTGGCTAGCACTTGCCGTTGCGGCGCTTTCGCTCGTAGTTAAGGAAGGCTTCTTTCAGGTCAGCTACCAAATAGGTAAACGCCTTAACTCCCAACTGCTCATTGCCAATGCTTGGCATAGCCGAACCGATGCCTTGTCGTCAGTGGTGGTCTTTATTGGCGTCGCAGGCAGTATGTGGGGGCTGTATTGGTTAGATGCCGTGGCCGCGATTTTAGTCGCCGGTTTACTGGCAAAAATTGGCTACAGCATGGCCGCCGAAGCCGTTAATGAGCTTGTGGACACTGCCTTACCGCCCGAAGAAGTCGCTGAGTTTAAAAAAGAGATATGTGCGATCGACGGCATTCTGAACGTACACAGCCTAAAAACACGAAAAATGGCCAGCCACACTCTGCTCGAAATGCATCTTCAGGTTACACCGCTCCTAAGCGCCTCTGAGGGGCACTATTTGGGTGATCAAGCCGTGGCTGCGTTACGGGAAAAACACCCAGAGCTGCGCCATATCGTCTTTCATATTGATACCTATAACGACGAAGCTGAGCATAAACACGCACAGCAAAGCCCTATGACTCAGCTGCCTAATCGAGCAGAGATATGGCGACGACTTGAAGCTGAGCTCTCTGTACTCGCCCCGGAATTACTGCCCTGCTTACAAATGAATTTAACCTATGGCAAGCAGGTTAATATCGACCTACTGCTGACACCTGAGGTTTTTATTAGTAAGGAGGAGCTTGATCAGCTCTCACAAGCCATAACAACACAGCTTAAAAGCGCCAAAAATGCCGATTGGTTTGGCTCACTTCGTTTGTGGCAGGGCCTTGCAGCATTACAGAATGACACTTTATAAGACGCGAGTATCAACAAAGTAACCCCTTAGAACGACCATACAAAAATAATTTAGAAAAACATAAAAGTTGCCACTCAAGTGGCCGATAAGCACTCTAAGAGCTGTTCGTTTTATTAGTTTTATCTGTATCGAACCTTATTTTTACGCCGCTAATGCGAAGAGGTTGTATGAAATTCGCCGAGAACTCCAATAAAGCCGCCGAGTATTTGCGCCAAGCCATTCCACTGATGGTTAAGCACAAGATTCCGCCAAACCCGCTTAACTACGCGCTTTGGTACACCTACGTATCTAATAAGGTACCTGAGCTAAATGCTGAGCTTGATAAAGCGCTAGCCACTTACGGCACCTGCCCCAACTTAATTGGTGAGCAGATGTTCCGCGAACATATGATTCGCGACGAGGTAGACCAAGCAGATCAGGTACAGGCAAACCTCATCTCGCTGGCTAGTAACCTACACGACCATGCTACCGAAACAGCAATCAGCACTGCAGATTACTCTCTAATGCTCAAAGAGAGCCTAGACGCCCTGTCTGAAGTTGATTCGGATGAAGGCTTACCTCTTGAAAGTATTATTCAAAACTTATCGGTTAAAACAGAGCAAATCAGCGCCTCTACCGCTAAGTTCCAAGAAAACATCAACGCTGCCCAAAAAGAGATTGAGTCTCTTAAAGCCGAGCTTGCTAAGTCTCGAATGGATGCGCGTATCGACCCACTAACCAACCTCTTTAACCGTCGTGTTTTTGAATCTGAGCTAGGCCTGCTATTGCAAAGCGGCAAACCCGACAACCTCTGCCTTGTGATGGTAGACATCGATCACTTCAAATCCTTTAACGATACCTACGGCCACCTGATGGGTGACCGAGTACTCAAGTACGTAGGTCAGCTTTTGCGAGACAACTGCCCAGAGCCGCTGCTGCCTGTGCGCTATGGCGGCGAAGAGTTTGCGTTACTTGCGCCTAATCACGACCCAGAAAAAACCTTTGAGCTTTGTGAAGGTATTCGCGAAAAAATTCGCGCCATTCGCATTAAGCAGAAGAAATCTGGCGATGTGATTAGCTCAATCAGCGCCTCTTTTGGTATCGCTCAAGGCCAAGCAGACGAAAGTATTGAAGGCATTATTGAGCGTGCAGACGCAGCGCTTTATCAAGCCAAAGAGCAGGGCCGCGACCGAGTAATTATCGCGGCATAACCACCGCTTCTGCTCTTGGCATGTTATGCCTGACTAACATCAGAGCCGCAGAAGGATTTGCGGTTTAGTTTATACGCTGCCTCTTTTAACTCCCCAACGATTCGCTTGGCTTTCTTTAGTATTTCACACTCGCCTTCGCTCTCACTTCCTCATTGTTATTACCCACTGAGCTCTTCGCCCGTAATTTAGGCGATAAAAACCCAGCGCCAACTAGCACCACAAAGAACCTACCAGCATCAAACATCGTTAAAAGTGTCGCTAAATTAGCATCTTTTTGCGGCTTTCTTTGATAAAACGCAATAAACCGAGTAGTTAAGCCTTTTCGAACCTTTTAGAATACCGCCCCCTCAGCTAACCCACGGTTAGCACTCGCTCCATTGATGATACAGACAAGCAACTCTTGCGTATGACTTTGCCCAGCGAGCAGCATTTTTTGCGTCGGTACTGCCAAAAGCGCGCCGTCGCAACTCATTTACAACACAGGTAACACCGGAGTAAACCATGAGTAAACTGGCTCATAACCAGGCCAATAGCGATGCCAGCCAAACACGTTCGATGTGGTCATCTCGATTCGCATTTATTTTAGCCGCCAGCGGGTCAGCCGTTGGTTTGGGAAATATATGGAAGTTTCCTTATGTCACAGGTGAAAACGGCGGCGGAGCCTTCGTACTCATGTACCTTTTATGCATCGCGGTGATCGGTATTCCGATCATGATCGCCGAGGTATCCCTCGGCCGCCGCGGTGGTTTAAGCCCAATTAACAGTATGCGTGCTGTTGCAACACAAGATGGCCGCTCCAAACGTTGGGCGTGGATCGGTGGCTGCGGTATCGTCGCTGCTTTTCTTATCTTGTCCTTTTACTCGGTCGTAGGCGGCTGGGCACTTTCGTATGTGGCTAACTCAGCCTCAGGCCTGTTTGTTGATGGCAGCGCCGATAGTATTGGTGCAATTTTTGGTGGTCTACTATCGTCGCCAATCACCCTACTGGGCTGGCACACAGTATTTATGCTGATTGTGGTGGTCATTGTTGCTCGCGGCCTAAGCGCAGGTATGGAAAAGTCCATTACTACCTTAATGCCGTTGTTGTTTGTGCTTATGCTGATCATGGTGGGTTACGCTATGACCACAGGCAGCTTTAGCGCTGGCCTAACCTTCTTGTTTGAGCCCGACTTCTCTAAGCTCACTACCGAAAGTGTGCTCACCGCCATGGGCCATGCGTTCTTTACCCTCAGCTTGGGTATGGGCGCGATGATGGCTTACGGCTCTTACTTACCTAAAAACGTTTCTGTGGTAAAAACCGCGATGACCGTGTCAATAGTGGATACCTTAGTTGCTCTGCTAGCAGGTTTGGCGATTTTCCCACTGGTATTTGCTAACGGCCTTGAAGCCGGTGCTGGCCCAGGTTTGATTTTCCAAACCCTACCTTTAGCCTTCGGCCAAATGACAGGTGGCGTTTTGTTTGGCACGATTTTCTTTATCTTGCTATCGATCGCTGCTATTACCTCGGCCATCTCCTTGCTTGAGCCGATTACCAGCTGGATTGAAGAAAACATGTCCCTTAGCCGCATGATGGCAGCATCCATCAGTGGCTTTTTGATTTGGGCGCTAGGCCTATTGACCGTTGTATCACTCAACGTATGGTCAGACGTGCACCCATTGGGTATGTTCGAGCGCTTTGAAGGCAAAACCTTCTTTGACCTGTTTGACTTCGCCACCACTAACCTGATGATGCCATTGGGCGGTTTGGCCATTGCCATCTTCTTTGGTTGGTTTATGTCTAAGTCTGCAGGCCAAGAGCAGCTTGGGTTGGGCAACGGTTTCGCTTACAAACTCTTCATGTTTGTATTGCGCTTTATCACCCCTGCAGCGGTGTTGGTTGTGTTCTTGTACAACCTTATCTAACAGCTTTTAAATAGCTTTTAGCCACCGTTAACGCGAGCGCACTTGTGTGTGCTCGCGTTTATTCATATCGCCTCTCTCTTTTCTTCTTATTGTTTGTTATTGCACTAGGCCCCTGTAAACTGAGGCCATGTTTAACACGACGCCCTACTCTCTCATCTTTAACCGCTTTCTCGACCAGTGGATGCAACACATTGGGTATCGACTCCTACTCTGCGCCGCTCTCATTTTCAGTATTAACGCCAAAGCGGGCGATTCATTACAAATTGCAGCCGCATCTTCCCTTGCCGCTCCGCTTACGGATATTGGCCAAGCCTTTTATAACCAAACAGGGCAAGAAGTAAGGTTTACCTTTGCTTCCTCATCAACCTTAGCGCGGCAAATTCGCCAAGGTGCGCCCTTTTCGCTGTTTTTAAGTGCCAGCCCCCAATGGCTTACTTACGCACAGCAAAACGACTCAAAACAAAATAAAGACCCGCAAACCCCTATCACCTTTGCCAGTAACCGCCTTGTTGCAGCCACCGGCGCGCCAAACCAAGCACCACAACCTTGGTCAACAGAGCAGCTAAAAGCAGAGCTCTACAAAGCGCGTATCGTCGCTCTAGCGGACCCAAATGCGGTACCACTGGGGCAATATAGCCAAGAGGCACTTAGCCAACTCGGCTTGTGGCCCAATACTCAAGTAAAATGGGCCTTTAGCCGCAGCGCTCGGGCAAACCTTGCCTTACTCACCTCGGGCGCAGCGCCCATAGCCCTTCAATATCAAAGCGACGTAAACCACCTAAAAACTCACATCGCCTATACTTTTTCGCCTACAAGCCATAGCACCATTCGTTACCAAGCATGGGCGACGTCCTACAGTGCAACACAAAGCAAAGCCAACGCTGTAAACGCATTTATCGAGTATTTACTTAGCCCCATGGCTCAAAAGGTATTTTTAGATCAAGGCTTTGCCGCTGCGCCAAACTAGGTTTAAATAGAGATCTATTTGATAAACGAGACACCTTGTGCCCTTCGCCACCCCCCTTTTTGACGCCTTAAGCCTCGCCGAGCTAGAAGCCCTAAAGCTGAGCTTTAAAGTGGCCTTGCTAAGTGCCAGTATCACCTTACCCATCGCACTTGGCCTTGCTTATGTTTTGGCTCGCCGACAGTTTTGGTTTAAGGGCATGCTAGACGCACTGATACATTTGCCGATGGTGTTACCGCCGGTGGTGGTTGGTTACTTGCTGTTAATCACTTTCAGCCACCAAAGCCCCGTGGGCCAGTGGCTTCTATCAACCTTTGGGCTTAGCTTTGCGTTTAATTGGTGGGGCGCAGCCCTTGCCAGTGGCTTGGTGGCTTTGCCTTTAATGGTGCGTGCCTTACGTAGCGGCTATGAAGGGTTAGACCCACAACTAGGCGAGGCCGCTTCAACCCTAGGTTTTTCGCCTTTAAAGGTGTTTTTGAAAGTCACTCTGCCCTTACTTATTCCCAGCGTGATTAGTGCTTGGTTTTTAGGCTTTGCGCGTGCACTAGGTGAGTTTGGTGCAACCATTACCTTTGTTTCCAATATTCCATCACAAACCCAAACCCTTCCCTTGGCCATGTTTCAGTTTATCGAAACACCCGGTGCCGAATGGGCCGCATTGCGTTTGTGTATCTTGGCGGTGTTGCTCGCCTTTACCACCTTACTGCTATCGCAATGGCTGCACCAACGTGCGTTACAAAAGATAGGAAAAAAGCCGTTATCAGGTAATGCACTATGAGCCTCGTGTGCAATATCACGTTGAGTCGAGTCGGCTTTGAGTTAAAGGCCAACTTCGAGCTACCCAACCAGGGTATTCATGTGCTGTTTGGCCCGTCAGGGTCAGGTAAGTCCACCTTGCTTCGCTGCTTGGCTGGCCTTGAAACACCCGACTCGGGCCAGCTCACAGTGAATGACCAACTGTGGTTTAGTAGCCAAAATAACGCCTCTCTGCCCAGCCACCAGCGATGTGTAGGCATGGTATTCCAGTCGCCCCAGTTAATGCCCCACCTGTCGGTGAAAGAAAACCTTATGTTTTCGCCCCGTTATACCGGCAAGCATTATGAACAGGTGGTAAGCACACTTAAGATCAAACCGCTGTTAAATAAGCGATGCCAGCAGCTATCTGGTGGCGAGCAGCAACGGGTCGCCATTGGCCGAGCACTACTATCGGAACCGCAGTATTTACTAATGGATGAACCCCTTTCGGCACTCGATGCCAGCTTACGATTAGAGATAATGGCGCTAATTAAACAGCTCAGCCGCGCCTTAACTATTCCGGTGATTTACGTCACCCACCAACTCGAAGAGGTGCAGGCACTGGCCGACACCTTACTGCTAATAGAGAAAGGGGTAACTTCCGCCCAAGGCCCGCTTTCTGAGCTGTGGCACCACAGCAGTTTTCGAGAAGCCATTGGCCCACAACACGCTAGCAGCTTGTTTCAGGCGGTGTGTACCGCTAAAGATACAGCGTATGGTTTATCACAAGTCACCTTATCCAGCACATCTGACTCTCAAAACATCAACCTGTGGTTAGCCGAAGACCTCGCCGTCGGCCAAAGTGTTCGACTCGTTATATATGCCAGCGATGTGTCTATCGCACCTCATACCGCCGAGACCAGCGCTCGGAATCAGCTTACTTGCAGTATCGCGGGTGTTGACCACAATGCGGCGAGTAGCACGTTAACGCTTTTGTGTCAGGGGCAGGTTCTTTATGCTCGTATTACCCGCTGGTCGTTTGATCAACTGGCGTTGGAGTTGGGTGACACGGTTGTGGCGCATATTAAGACAGTGGCGATTCGTTGTTTGGTTTAGGGTTGTTTTGAGGTTGCCCCTAAACGACCTGGCTCCCATGCTCCCGCGTGGGAGTCTATACCTCTGTGCGGAGCAGAGATACATTTCGCTTTCAGTTTGAGCCGCTGTGCGGCCTGAGAGTTTGGTTCCTCGCCATTA
This sequence comes from Pontibacterium sp., assembly GCA_049603715.1. Lineage (GTDB taxonomy): Bacteria > Pseudomonadota > Gammaproteobacteria > Pseudomonadales > Balneatricaceae > Pontibacterium. The sequence goes on from JBMYSW010000041.1 coordinate 10,902, forward strand.
GCGAGTTCTTTGTTGTGGGGCCCTGAGGTTGTTTGGTAGGAGTTTTGGCTTTTGCTTTTTTTGTTACTAGGGTT
>JBMYSW010000042.1:0-8279 GCA_049603715.1 Pontibacterium sp.
CAAAGCGGCGAGAGGTTTACTCCCCTACCACACAGTTACCACCCGCTTTAGTCGCTAGTTTTTGGTTATGGCGGGCACGTACGATGACGCTATTGGCACCATCGTCTTCGTCTGAGAGAGTCGCGGTACCTACGCTGACGGTGAAGCCGAGGGTTTCGTCGCCGATATCGACTGCGGTGTCGCGAATCATGCCCAATACTCGGTTTGCAGCACCTATGGCTTGCTCAGCATTGGTTTCAGGTAAGAAGACCGCAAACTCGTCGTCGCTTAGGCGAGCCAAGAAGTCGGCGGTGCGTTTCATTTTGTCGACGGTTGAAACCAGCGATTGCAGTAGCATGTCGCCAATGTCCCAGCCGTGAGTGTTGTTTATTTCTGAGAAGCGGTCGATGTCGATAACCATCACAGAACATACCCAGTCGTAGCGTTTGGCTTGCGACATGGCTTGGCTGACTACCGGCATAAAGGTTCGCTGGTTGTAAGCTCCGGTGACGATATCGCGCTGTGCACCGCCTCTGGCGAGGCGTTTGCTTTCGGAGATGTCTTTAAGAGTAACCACCGCGCCTTCTTTACACGGCACAATACGGATGCGAAACCATGTGGCTTCGAGCAAGCCGACTGCGCCAAAAATTTCATTGCTCTCGGGTTTTATAAGGGTTTCGACGTGGGCGGCTTTACCGGCATTGGCTTTAAACCAAAGCTTGGCAAAGGCGGGCTGCACTTCTTCGTCGAATAAGGCTTGAAGGTTGAGGCCAACAAGGGCGTCGATATTGAGCCAAGCATGGGTGCCTTGGCTACAAGATTTAACAGTATAGTGAGAGTCTAAAAAGATAACGGATTCATCGACTGCGGCAAGTAACGCATCGTTTAATGATTGAGGCAAATGCTGCGACAAGGCCATGTGATCTGCTCCTTAGCAAAGACACTTATATGGGCGAGTAATCAGCATTGCTTAGGGTACCTAAAGGCGACCGAAGCAACACTAATTTAAGTACGTTAGCCTTTAGGTATAGCACATATTTTGAGCATTGCTCGTTTCTTGAGGCATTGGCCGAAAAAAGCGATACTCATGTCTTAATTCGCTTTTCAATAACACAGCCTAAAGCCAATTTTTAAATGTCGCTTACCATACGATCTATCAAGCCCCTACTGCTCACGACTGCGCTTTTTTATGGCAGTAACAGCATTGCTACCGTGCCCGAGGAAATTTCGCCTGAGCTTCGCAGCGCCCTTAAAGAGAGCTTTGCTAGCGCAGACAGTTTTGAGGATCGCTTTGGTGCCGAAGTATGGTTGGTGGATATGTCGGGGCGCACACAGCGCTACATTAAAGACACCCAAGAGCGCTTTGAGGTGTTACAAGCAATACATGCCGAGGCAAGCCGGCAAGATCTGCCACTCGACCTGATTTTAGGGCTGATTCACACCGAAAGCTTGTTTGACCGTTTTGCGGTTTCAAGCGCAGGAGCACAAGGGCTGATGCAGGTAATGCCCTTTTGGAAGAACGAAATTGGCCGCCCTTCCGACAACCTAACCAACATCAAAACCAACTTGCGTTACGGCTGCACAATTTTAAAACACTATTTAAAGCGAGCGAATGGCGATGTGACCGAAGCACTTGCTCGTTATAACGGCTCTTACGGCAAAACTTGGTACCCCGAACGCGTCTTTAAAAACCAGCAACGCTACTTGCCGTAGCACTTACGTTAGCACTTAACTTAGTATTGGCCTTAGCGCCTGACCCTCCGAGCCGCTATCGTCCCGTTTTAAAGTAATCAGTAAGCGAGCCTGATAGGCACTCTTGTCGCTGTTCTCGTGCAGCAATGAGTTGTTTGGCCACGGCCTGTTTCCAAGGATGTTCGTCTTCTGCCCACGCTTCTTGTTTTGGTAATGGCCAAGGTAAGGCAAGCACGAGTTTTTCTAAGCTCATGGTCGAAAGGTCTCGCGACAAAAGCAACTGGCCACGATTAGTCGTGGTGACCAGTCGTGCCTTTTGCAAGCATCGCAAATACTCGTCCCACTCGCCTTGCACTTGCGGCAAACGAGTAAACAACGTCTTTTCATGCACCACCAGCCCCTCTTGTTGGGCTCGCCACAACAGGTGCAGTACTTCTAGGATGTGATGTAAATGATCACAAGGCTTGGCGGATGCAGGCACAAAGCTTAGGGTAATGGCCCGTGTTAACTCAGCGCCCAGTAAAATGATCACCCACGAAATATAAATCCATAACAAAAATAATGGCACCGCAGCAAAGGCACCGTAAATAAGCTCGTACGAAGGAAACTGAGTGACAAACAATGCAAATAAACGCTTCGCCGTTTCAAACAATATCGCCACACATACGCCACCAATCACTGCAGATTTAAGTGGAACACGGCAGTTAGGCACGGCCGCATACAGCAACGTAAATGCGACGGCTGATAACCCCATGGGCACCAAGCTCAACAACCGTCCACGCCCAACAAAATCGGCGGCACTGTTTACTAATGACAGTGACGCGACATAAGAAGTAACCACCATACCTAAGCCAATCAAGATGGGCCCGAGGCTTAAAATTGCCCAATACAGCAAAAAGCTGGATACACCTTTGCGGGCCTCTTTAACCTGCCAAATGCGATTTAGGGCCGACTCGATGTTGCGCATCATCAAAATAGCCGTGACCGCGAGTGTGACCACACCCACTGCCGTTAACGAGCGCGCCTTGCTGGTAAAATCCGATAAATAATCTTGCACCACCTCGCCCGAGGCCGGCACAAAGTGAGCAAAGACCCAGCTTTGAAATTGCTCAGCGACACCGTCAAACGACGGAATCGCGGAGAAAATAGAATAAGAGACCGTCATCAGCGGCACTACCGCAAACAAGGTAGTGTAAGTCAGCGCCGAGGCGTTAAGGATCCCCTGATTGGCCACAAACTGACTAAACAGCTGCTTGAGTACTCGGCCAATGGCTAACAAATGGGGCTGATTCATGGTCTGTCCTTTTTTAACAAGAGTCTCGCGTATACAATAACCCACATTACCCGCTGGCTCCTAGCAAGCGGCTGTTTTTTAGGCCATTTTACGTTTAGCGCTAGGCCAGCTTTATTAGGCTTCGCGCTATTTTATTCCCTATTCGAGGACTGAGTTCATGACGGATGTAACCATTTACCACAACCCACGCTGCTCTAAATCACGTCAAACCTTGCAGCTATTGGAAGAAAACGGCATCGAACCCACCGTTGTAAAATACCTCGACGAAACACCTTCTGCAGACACACTTGCAGATGTGATTAGCAAGCTAGGCATCAGCCCACGGGATTTGCTTCGCACCAAAGAAGCGCCTTACAAAGAGCTTAACTTGGCAGACGCCAGCCTAAGCGATGCGCAAATTATTGAAGCCATGGTCGCTAACCCTAAATTGATTGAGCGCCCCATTGTGGTAAAAGGCGATGCAGCACGTATTGGTCGCCCACCTGAGTCTGTATTGGAACTCTTTTAATGTCAGACTATGTGCTGGTGCTATTTTATAGCCGAGGCGGCCACACCGCTGCTTTGGCTAAATACATTGCTCGTGGCATTGAGCAAACCGGTCTAGAAGCTAGGCTGCGCACCGTGCCACCCGTCGCGGTACAAACCGAAACGGCTATTGCGCCTGTTCCGCCCGAGGGAGCGCCTTATGTAACGGAAGAGGACTTGCGCCAATGCCAAGGTTTAGCCCTTGGCAGCCCTGTGCGCTTTGGCAATATGGCCGCGCCGTTAAAGCATTTTATCGATAGCACATCGGCACTTTGGCTCAGTGGCAGTTTGGTTAACAAACCGGCGAGCGTGTTTTCGTCGGGCAGCAGCCTTCACGGCGGCCAAGAAACCACGCTCATGAGTATGATGTTGCCGCTGATGCATCACGGTATGGTTTTGGCTGGCATTCCCTATTCCGAGCCGGCTTTAAGCCATACCCAAAGTGGCGGGACACCTTATGGTGCAACCCATGTCGAAGTACACGGGCAAACAGGCAATCAACTTTCGGCAGACGAGCAAGTACTTGCGGTGGCGCAGGGCAAACGTTTGGGCGAGCTGGCAAAATGCCTACGCCCCTCCCATTCGTAACGCCTGTAAAGGAGCCCCGATGAAAACCGTTAATGTAACTCCCGAAGAAGCACAGGTGTACAAACAAAAAGCGTCGCTAGCCCATTGGGCACTAAGTGGCTGCTATATCGCGTTATTACTGTGCTTTGGCTATTGGCGTGGCTGGGTAACGCCAGTTGAAGGTGCAAACAGCCTACTTTTGTGGGTTGCACAATCCAGTTTGCTGTTGGCCTTTTTACCCGTTATTCTGCGTGGCCAACCACGTAGTTATGCTTGGTTATGCTTTGCACTCATTCCGTACTTTTTATTTACCGTTGAGGCAGCACTTAACCCCAATACCCAATGGGTTGGAGCGCTAGCCAGCTGCTTAGTTGCGCTGCTGTTTTGCACCGCGATGTTTTATGCTCGCTGGCAGGCTCGTTACCTACGCGGTCGTCACTCGACGGCTTGATGTAGGCGTTTACGCTATTTGTATTTTTAGGCGCATTGCATGCTTGAGTCGCACTTTCCTTTTTTCTCTCAACCGCTAAATCAATCTAACCAAACGAAAGATACCCCTGCGTTAGTTTATTTTGATAATGCCGCCACCAGCCAAAAGCCCAAGGTGGTGATTGATGCGATTTGCCACTATTACCAACACCAATGCGCTAATGTTCACCGCGGCGGCCACCAGCTCGGCCTTGCCGCCACCCAAGCTTTTGAGCGCGCACGCCAGCAAGTTGCCGAGTTTATTGGCAGCCAAGCTCATAACCTTATTTGGACACGAGGCACCACCGAGGCCATTAATCTTGCGTGTTATAGCTATTTGGCACCCAAACTCAACGCGGGCGATGAGATTCTTATTACCGCCATGGAGCACCATGCCAACCTTGTGCCTTGGCAGCAGCTCGCCATGCGACACGGTGCCGTACTTAAGGTCTGCCCTCTTGGCGCCAATGGCGATCTCGACCTAGACGCTTATGCAAGCTTGCTGAACAGCCGCACGCGCTTTGTGGCAATCACCCACGCAAGCAATGTCACCGGTGCAATTAACCCAGTTAATCTGCTTATCAAACAAGCCAAAGCCGTAGGCGCGAAGGTGTTAGTCGATGGCGCGCAGGCTGTGCCTCATCTTAATGTCGATGTTGAGAAAATGGGCTGCGATTTTTATGCCTTTTCGGGCCACAAAACCTTTGGTCCTGACGGCATTGGTGCGCTGTGGGCCAGTAATAAGGTGTTAGCTCAAATGCAACCATGGCAGTTTGGTGGCGAAATGGTAGCCTCGGTACGCTACGAGCACACGGAGTTTCAAGCCAGCCAACTCAAGTTTGAAGCAGGCACCCCTGCAGTCGCCGCCGCGATAGGTTTGGGCGCAGCCTGCGAATGGTTAACAGCGCAAAACCTAAACACGCTACACGACTACGAAAAGCTTTTGCTCAATTACTTAAAAGAGCAACTCGCCACCGTTAAGGGGTTACGTTTTGTTGCCAACCCCAAACATCAGGTGCCTTTGGTTTCGTTTGTCATCGATCAGTGGCATTGCCAAGACATCGGCAGCTTTTTAGACGAGCAAGGCATCATCGTGCGCGCGGGTAAGCACTGCGCTATGCCTCACTACGAGCACCTAAATCAAGACGGCAGCGTGCGCGTATCCCTCGCTTTTTATAACACCCCGGCCGAAATCGACCGCTTAATCGCTGCGCTTAAGCAAATGATCGCGAGCGATTCGTCAACCGATAAACAATCAGCAGATGCAAACTCACCAACGCCAAACTCAACTCACTGGCACTATGTTGAGCCTTACTTGCCTAAGCTACTCGCAGCCGGCCCTTGGCAGGCAAAACAGCGACTGTTAATACAGCTCGCCAAAGAAAACAGCCACTACCCCGAGTCCCTTCGCACCCCAGAACACAAAGTGCAAGGCTGCGACAGTGATACTTGGGTTGTGCGCTACACAGAAGATAACCACCAACACATCCGAGTCGACTCGAAAGCCCGTATCATTAAGGGCTTGTTAGTGGTGGTTGCCCATTACATGGAGCAGAAGCCCGGTTGTACGCTAAGTGAAGTCGAAGCTTACCTTAGCCAATTAGGTGCCCAAGGACAGTTAAGCCCGTCACGAAGCAATGGCCTGCGCGCCGCGCTTGATAAGCTGTGCGACCAACGCTAAACGATAGCGAACCAGTTGTACCAAAACAGGCATAAGACACTCTACGAACTGAGCACCAAAAACGCGGCGCTGTGGTATACTGGCGCCGATTTTTGGCTGGGCAAGGCTAAGCGGTTAACCGTTTAGCAAAGAGACACCGATTAATCCGCCCGCTTTTTTGTCATCACAGGAGCACCGTTGCGAATGACCGATAAAAACCTTTACCAACCTCTTCTTCAGCAACTCACCGACATTGTAGGCAGTAGCTACGCGCTGACTGAGCCTTCAAAAGTTGCACCTTACACCAAAGGTTTTCGACTCGGCTCTGGCGAAGCCCTTGCCGTGGTTCGCCCAGCATCGTTGCTAGAGGTTTGGAAGTCATTACAAGCCTGTCACGCTGCGGATGTCGCCATTATTATGCAAGCAGCCAACACCGGCCTAACCGGCGGCTCTACTCCAAACGGTAAAGGCTACGATCGCCCTATCGTTATTATTAGCACTATGCGTATCGATCAAATTCAGCTGATTGATAACGCCAAACAAATTGTTGGCCTTGCAGGTGCCACCCTGTTCGGCCTAGAAGAAACCCTCGCTCCTTACGGTCGCGAGCCTCACTCAGTGATTGGTTCTTCATGTATCGGTGCATCGATCGTTGGCGGCATTTGTAACAACTCCGGTGGTGCCTTGGTTCAACGTGGCCCAGCCTACACAGAGCTGGCACTGTTCGCGCAAATCGACGAACAAGGCGAGCTTTCGTTGGTCAACAACCTAGGCATTAACCTAGGCGACACTCCCGAAGAGATCTTGTCTAACCTAGACAAACAAAACTACAGCGACGCTGATGTTCAGTTCCCTGAAGACAAGCGCGGCTCAGACAACGAATACCACGAGCGGGTGCGCGACGTAGATTCGCCAGAACCTGCTCGCTTTAACAACGACGGTCGCCGCCTATTCGAAGCCTCTGGCTGTGCTGGCAAGTTGGCGGTATTCGCTGTGCGTATGGACACCTTCCCAATTCCTGAAAAGCAGCAGGTGTTTTACCTAGGCACCAACGACGCGCAAGTGCTAACGCAAATTCGTCGCGATGTGTTGTCAAAGTTCACCAACTTGCCTGTATCCGGCGAGTACCTGCACCGCACCTGTTACGACATTAGCCGCGACTACGGCAAAGACATGTTCTTTGTGATCGAAAAATTTGGCAGCAGCTTTATTCCTAAGCTGTTTGGCCTAAAACGAAAAGTCGACCGCTTTGCCGACTCACTTTCGTTTTTACCTAACAAAATGTCTGACCGCCTGATGCAATGGTCGAGCTGCTTGCTACCTAAGCACCTACCAAAGCGCATGGAAGAGTACCGCGACAAGTACGAACACCACTGGATTTTAGAGGCCAGCAACGAAGGCGTAGACGAAATGCGCGCCTACCTTGATGAGTTCTTTAAAACCCACGAAGGTGATTACTTTGACTGCACCAAAGAAGAAGGCGAAAAAGCCATTCTTCACCGCTTTGTTGCCGGCGGTGCCATTGGCCGTTACCACACCATGAACAGCAAACGTGTCGGCGCGATCATGACCATGGACATCGCCTTCCCACGTAACGAGCTCGATTGGTTTGAAAAGCTACCACCTGAAATCGAAGACTTGATTGACGCTAAAGTTTACTACGGTCACTTCTTTTGCCACGTAATGCACCAAAACTACATCGTGAAAAAAGGCGTAGATGCCAAGGCACTCAAAGCGAAATTACTCGCCACCTTCGACGCCCGCGGCGCGGAGTACCCTGCCGAGCACAACGTTGGCCACGAGTACTTTGCTAAGCCTACGCTTAAAAACTTTTACAAAAAGCTGGATCCAACGAATAGCTTTAACCCAGGTATTGGTCAAACCAGTAAGCTAAAGCACTGGGCTGAGAGTGATGATCATAAGGGGTGTTGTTAAGCCCTTTTTTGGAAGCCACCTGTGATGCAGGTGGCTTTTTTATTTTGTTTTGGGCCGCCTAGCTGCGCTTATCTCGTTATCTCGTTATCTCGTTATCTCGTTATCTCGTTCCCACGCTCCTGCGTGGGAATGCATACGTATAGGCTCCCACTCACGAGT
>JBMYSW010000043.1:0-3472 GCA_049603715.1 Pontibacterium sp.
AGAATAACTAAACGTATAGACTGCTAACCTAAGTTCACCTTAACGCCATCGATTATCTCGATATCAGATACACCCCGAAACCGAAGCGAGGCTCTGACATCCATAGCTTGTTAAAAATCAATCGAAAAAGAAACTAAAAAAACGCCCACAGGCCTACCCTTGCCTCTTGGTTCCGCTTCGTAAATGGCGCCGCCAACCAAGCTAACGTAATTTTCAGCCTTCAACTAGCTTTAATATTTATATTTTTCAAATCGTTAGAATTAGTTTATTCGTTCCCCAACACTAAACCCGCAACCGATTATTCTTATCCCTCGATCGACAAACCAACTCATCGCCCTGCTCTGCCGCTCCCAACTTAGCTTGGCGATCGTAAAGTACGACATTAACTGTGGCAGCGAGGTTTAGGCAGCCTTGGGTGGGAATGTAGACAACGGCATCGGCTTGGTTGACCAGCTTTTGGCTCACGGAGCCGTCTTCGGGGCCGAAGACATAATAAGCATTTTGAGGGTGTTCAAACTCAGGCAGTGATATTGCACCTTCGCATAGCTCGACACACACCATGGCTGCGCCTTCCGGCTTTGCTTCTAGCAGACAATCTACACGCGACAGGCTAATGTCGCCGATCTCTTGTTTGGTATCGGTTTGAAACTTAACGGCTTTGTCGTAACGCTGACCGGTATAGACCACCGCATCGCCCGAGAAGCAGCGCATTGCGCGCATGACTGAGCCCACGTTGGTTGGGCTTTTGGGGTTGTTTAACCCAATCACAACAGAGACGTTAGCGGCGGATTCAGGGGTATTGGCGTTATTTGATGAAGACATAGCTATTCTCGATACACAAAATCATCGCGGGTGCTACAAACTGGCAAAGTTGCACAACGGCGATTCGGGTGCGCAGTATAGCCTGCCCACGTGGCGAGTTGGCATTATTTTTAGGTGAGTCGAGGTAAAGGCGGTTGCTGCGGGCTGATTAAAAACGATTTACCAGCTGGTGTAGTCGTTTTTGTTTTCGGCGCTAATCAGCTCAGAGGGGATTAAAACAGGCGTGGCTGGTGCAGCGTTACCCTGCATCAGATTGTAGCCGATATCTACGGCAGTTTCGGCCATACGGGTCGGAAACTGTGAGGCGGTGCCGATAATGAGGCTATTGGGTTCGCCAAGGCGTTCGCGAGCGACCAGTGCACCATCGACAGATACGATTTTTAACTCAGTGCGATTGGCAATGCGAGCGGCTTGCTCCACACCAATGGCAGTCGGGTCGTTGATGGTAAAGGCACCATCAATTTTAGGAAACTTAGTTGCGAGGTAGGTCATGGTTTCTAAACCCCCTTCTCGGCTACCGCCGGCATTGCGGTCGGTCGATAGCACGGTGAGGTTGGGGTATTGGGCAAAAACGGTTAAGCAGCCTTTTACTCGTGCCAATACCGATGACACAGGCGGGCCGTTGATTATGACCACGTTACCTTGGTAGTTAAGCGATTTTGCGAGGTATTCGCAGGCAATTTCGCCCGCTTGGGTGTTGGCCGTAGTAACGGTGGCATTTGCGCCTTTGGCTTTTACATCCACGGCGATAACGTAAATTCCTGCGGCTTTGGCGCGTAATACGGCGTCGTAAAGAGCTTCGTAGTCGGAGGCGATAAGTAAAATAAAGTCTACGCCTTGGGCGATAAACTGGTCGATTTGATCGACTTGGCGACCAATATCATAAGCACTAGAGACCACTGAGACCTTGGCGTTACCCCCTGCGAGGGCTTGCGCCCGCTCTTTTGCGCCGTTGGCGATGGTGACAAAATACGGGTTACCTAAATCGGATACGCTTACGCCAATGGATAAAGCCGGCGCTGCAACAGCCAAACTTGTGCTCGCCAACCATATACCTATGGGTGCAAAAACACGTTTAACTCGTTTTGCTAGGGAGCAGATAGACAAAAGCGGCATTTAAAAACCAAGCGTATCGATTGTTATTATTCAAGGCATTGTTGTTCAATATGCTATCGCGGCACTGAGCCGACGTAATAAGACGTAATAGACTGAACAAACGTTCTCCTTGCGCTAGGCTACCAATTTATAGAATCATCGGCGCTAACACAATCGCTTGGCCTATTTGAGCTGCTTCTTTTTGGGGCAAAACATCCATACTCGGCCACAAGCCTGTGGTTAAGCACTGGGCATAGCCGTTATCTAGTCCCCGCTGTTGCATGGTTGCTTGTGCGGAGGCCGCATCGTAGTCGAGACGATGCCATGTAGCGACCACCTCGCCTTGTTTTGGCTCGGGCGTAAGCAGCAAATACCAGCCGTTTTGTTGGCCATCGTTCGCCGGCATACCAATCACACCGGCGTTTAGCCACGCTTTTGCTTTACCTTGGGCATTAAACGACTGACCAAAAGGTAAACCGCAATGGCCACCTAAAATCACATCGTGCTCGCTTTGCGCTAGCATTTGCTGCTTGTGCTCGGCGGGTGAGGAGGCAAAGACAAACTCATTCATTTGCGACAAGCTGCCGTGCACCGCTAAAAAGCGTCGCCCAGCCAATGTAAAGCTGACATGCTCGGGTAAGGCATCCATCCACTCGCACAGCTCGGCACTGACATTGCGCTGACAGTATTGGTACCACTGCACCGATAACAAGGAGCACTGGGTATTTTCGTCAAAGCCACAACCACAATCGGGCATTTGCTTGGCCATGGCTTCTTCGCAATTACCTTTAACAAGGGTGACGCCCCAGTCTTTAAGCAGCTCAAGGGTTTCTTGGGGTTGAGCACAGTAGGCAATGGCATCGCCTGTACACACAATATGAGATGCGGATATTTGGTGCTGCTCTGCCACCGCTTTTATCGCTTGCGTAGCCTGTAGGTTACCGTAAGGGCCACCAAAGACCAGAACCGGCCCGCTAAGCTCACCTAGGTTCAGCCGAGTCGGTGAAATCGTTGTATCCATAGTCGCTTGTTCTTTTGTAACTCTTTTGTAGCTTTTTTGTGTGTCGACGTTTGAGGAAAGCGCCCTTGAGCCAAAATTTGACCCAAGGGCAGAGGTAAGATCAATGAGCTTACGCGCTGGCTGGCGTAGGTTTGTAGGCAGTAAACTTGCCCAATAAGAAGAGTGCGCAGCCACCCAACAACACAAACAACGAGATCCACAATAGTTTGGTGTATTTGTGCGCCTCGCCCAACCAAGCCGTGTAACCCGACGACTCAGTAAAGTAGAGTGCCGCACCCGCCAAAGCTAAAGCAAAGGCACCAAGGTAGCTCCACACTGGGATTTCTTTTTGGTTGCCCCACAGGCTAATAAAGATAACCGGCGCGAGGTACATAGACGCCGTACCACTCACCGCCACGGCGCTAAAGAGGTCTTTGTTGCCCAAAAACACTAAGGCCACGCCCATTAACATAAACACCGCCATCACCGTGCGACCGTTTTGCACGGTGGGTGCAAAGCGTTTCATGTCTACAACTACCAGCTTAGCCGAGCTTG
>JBMYSW010000044.1:0-2909 GCA_049603715.1 Pontibacterium sp.
GAAATGTTGTTCATTACTTGATCCTAGTCGATTCAATGCATTAGAGCCGCTTTACGACCCTCACCTAAACGCTGTGTGCTTGTTGTATTCGCCTGCAAGTTTATTGCGCAGTTTACGATAACATCACCCACAGCCGCTTTAGTTTGCTAGAAACGCCGTTTTAACAGCGGTTTTTGTGGACACACTTCGCGTGAAAGGCGCGTATGATAGCAGATTTTCGCCACATTAAGTATGTGTGCAAGTAACGATAAGTAAAATAAAGCCAGCCGTTTAGGTGTCTAACTCAGGCCGAGCCAATGGCACTAGGGGAGTCTCTGTTAACAGCTGACTGGCTTGCTGCCACGTCACCGCCTGACTGTACAAAAACCCTTGTACCTCAGTGCAGCCAATGGCGTTTAAAAAGCGCAATTGTTCAATGGTTTCCACGCCCTCGGCCACCACCGACATTCCCAACCCTTGGGCCAGCTTTAAGATATGCTCGACAATAGCCGCATCTTTTGTCGACACGCCCTCTTTAGGGCCAATGCCCTGCACAAATGACTTATCGATTTTAACTTTATCCACAGGCAACTGCTTTAGCCGTGCGAGTGATGAATAACCAGTGCCAAAATCATCGATAGCGACACTAAAGCCACGGGCTTTTAGGTGTAGCAAAACCGACACGGCTTTGGCGGGCTTTTTCATCGCGAGTGATTCTGTTACTTCAAATTCAATTTGCGACGGCTTTACTTGATGGTCTTCGCACAATATCTCAATGTCGCGAATAAGCTCTGGCGCATGAAACTGTCGCTCTGAAAGGTTGATCGAAACGTTTACCTCACCAAGCCCTTGCTCTCGCCAGCGCGCTACATCCGCAATGGCTTGTGCAATGACCCAGCGCCCTAAGGCTAAAATATCGCCGGTGCGCTCCGCCACCTCAATAAAGCCGCTGGGTAAAATTAAACCGCGTGTTGGGTGTTGCCAACGAACGAGGGCCTCAAAGGCAGTAACCTGACCGCTTTTAGGCTCGATACGTGGCTGGTAATAAAGGACGAAACCACCTTGATTGAGCGCTTTTCTCAGTGCTTTTTCGAGCTGTTTACGCTCACTCAATGTTTGCTGTAACTCTTGACTAAAACCTCGGTAATGACAGCTGTCGTCCGCCTTTGCGGCATACATGGCAAGGTCGGCGGCACACAAAAGGCCAATGAGGTCTTGGCCGTCTTGTGGGTAATGTGCGATACCGATACTGGCACTAATAAACAACTGATCGCCCTCTATGGCAAAGGGCAAGTGAATCGACTCAATGATGTCATGAGACAAGCGCTCGGCTGTTCCTGCCTCTAAGTTGGGTGCCAGCAAAATGGCAAACTCATCACCACCTTGGCGCGACACAATACCTTGATCGCCCACTTGCTGCTGAATACGCAAGGCGACCTCTTGTAACAGCAAGTCACCATAACCATGCCCCAAGGTGTCGTTCACCTCTTTAAACTCGTCTAAATCGATAAACAGCAGAGCGAAATGCATGTGCGCTTGTTGTGCTGCCGATAGCTGCTCCACCAGTGCCGTTTTGAGGTAGGTGCGATTGGGCAACTGAGTCAGCGGGTCGTGGTTAGCCAAAAAAGCTAACTCACGGGTTTTTGAGGTAACCTCAGAGGTCATGCGGTTAAAAGAGTCAACAAGGTCAGACATTTCATCCGTTGCCGGTGAAGGCGAGGCAACCTTATCCACATTCGCTTTGTGTCCTGCGATGAGCCGGGCAATACGGGCCACCTCACCCACTGGACGAGAAATAAAGCCCGATAGCAACCAAGCGATAAACAGCGAAAGTCCTATTCCTAGTGCACTGACAATCATCGTAATGCGCACCAAGGCCGCCGCATAACCATGAAGCTCACTTAATGGTTGAGGCACCATCACCCCCCAGCCGGTTTCGGGAACCGCACTAAAGCCCGCCACCATTTGTGCATCGAGCGCAGGCGAGTAGAAAAAGCTCACTCCTTGCTCAAGGTTCATCATCCGTTTAACAGGGTCAAGCTGTGATAGGTTTTTGGCTTCGGCCACCCAGTCGGGTTTTGGATGGGCCAGCAAGTTGCCTTGCTGATCGACAATGGCGGCATGGCCTTTTCGGCCAAAGCTAATTTGCTTTTGCAGCTGAGTAATGTAGGCCGTATCTAGTTCAGCAATAATCCACTGCTGCTCATCCGCCGAAACGAGGGGTAAAACAGGGCGGCCATTGAGTAACTTAACCGGTAAAAACGCCACCTCACTCGCCGTTAGCTCAATATTGGCAAACTGAAGTGTGTCGCCGTGGGTAACCATGCTGGTTTGCGTTGGCTGCTGGTAATAGATATGGACAACGCCTTGGGCGTTTTGACTGTAGATACGAGCGAAGTGAAGTGACCGAAAAAGCTGAGCGAGCTCGGGTACGGGCTGTGCTTCGCCATTTGTGATTTGTCGTTGCGCCAGCACAAAGGCTTCTTTAACGTCTATCGCATAACGCGACAAGGCACTGGTGAGGTTTTTTGCCACCAGCAGGTGCTTACCTTCAACGTCGTCGTATTCTTTTTTAATCGCCCAATCGCTGATCCATAAGACCAAAATCAGTACGGGAATGAGTACGACACCGCCGAAGCAGACAAAGAGTAATGTTCGCAGACGTAGCATAAAGACACATCCTATGTAACCTTTTTAGAGAGCAAGCACCAGGGTGCTTGCTGCTGTGCTGTATTACTGCGGCTTTTAGCCTTGTTCGCTTTTTAGCGTTATGAGTCTGATGACCTCAGCAGAAAGGTATCATCCTTTGATACGAGACTCTATGGCACAAGGCAAATGTTATTGATGTGAATATTACTGGCGGTAAATCGTCTCGATAAGGTGCCAGCCAAATTTGGTTTTAATTGGGCCATGAACCGTTAACACAGGCT
>JBMYSW010000045.1:0-724 GCA_049603715.1 Pontibacterium sp.
CTATGAGACTATTCATAGTAGATCGTACACACATATTATTAGAAACGTATATCCTAATCCAGATGATGTGTTTGATAACATTATGAATATTAAACCTATTGTCGAGTGTGGTCAGGATATTAGTAAGTACTATGATCAGTTGCTTGATTACACAATAGGAAGTGCTTATGGAAACTATGGACACAAGAAAGCACTGTGGTTAGCTCTTAATGCTGTTAATGCATTAGAAGGTATCAGATTCTATGTTTCTTTTGCATGTAGCTGGGCATTTGCTGAACTTAAAAAGATGGAAGGTAATGCTAAGATCATTAAGTTTATTGCAAGAGACGAGAACACTCACTTAGCAGGTACTCAGACAATCATTAAGCGTTTGCCTGATGATGACAAAGACTTTGCAAAAATTAAGAAAGAGTGTGAAGAAGAAGTGACCCAGATATTTAAAGATGTAGTTAAACAAGAACAGGAATGGGCAGACTATTTGTTTGAGAATGGATCAATGATTGGTCTTAATGCTGAACTACTTAAACAATATGTAGAATGGATTGCTTGTAAAAGAATGAAAGCCATTATGATACCATGTCCTTATGATGTACCAGCTGCTAATCCCCTCCCATGGACACAGAAGTGGATTGCTGGTGGATCAGTTCAAGTAGCACCACAAGAAACTGAGATTAGTTCCTATGTTGTTGGTGGTGTAAAGAAAGATGTCCAGGAAGATACATTT
>JBMYSW010000046.1:0-682 GCA_049603715.1 Pontibacterium sp.
TCATTTCTCTTCTTTGGGTTTAGGTTTAACGGTTAGTATCCACCCCCTGGTACCATCAGGACGTTTATACTCACATAATGTTTCAAAGTAAAAACTATTTTCCTTGGCCACGATATCGTTTCCAATTTCTGCGTTTATTCTTGTTCTTTGGTCGAGACCATCTAGAATTGCCTATAGAAGTTCGCTTATACGTATTTTTCTTTAGTTTGGTTTCTTTTGCTTTTGCCATTGTTTATATTTATTCTGGAGCCAGCGAGAGGAATCGAACCCCCAACCTACTGATTACAAGTCAGTTGCTCTACCATTGAGCCACGCTGGCTTATTTGTCAAATGTATATCTACCGTATCTATCATAACCAATTGCTTTCGGATATTTTGTTGGTACCCAGACTGTCTTAGTTATCTGAACAACATAACCTGGACCAGACTCATCTTGTGAATACATCTTATCAGCAATTTTTCTTGACACGACTGTTTGTACTACTTTATTTGCTATACCTTGTATAATCATGGTACCCCGACCAGGAATCGAACCTAGAATAGAAGATTAGAAGTCTACTGTTATATCCATTTAACTATCGGGGCACATGCCCCTATTAGTCTTCAATAAAAGTTTCAAGTTCAACAAGTGAACTACGCCAGTCAGAAGTTTCGACTGCACGATCTACAATTTTTTCTGAAC
>JBMYSW010000047.1:0-663 GCA_049603715.1 Pontibacterium sp.
TGCCACATCCGGTCAGGCTATATTCGGCAACCGATTTAGCTCCTTCAGAGTTACGGGGCCTGCAAGCATATTGATTAATATTGGTATTCTCGGCATGGTTGGGTCATTGCTGACTTTTATCAGTTACATTTTTAGTCGCAGGCGAATGCTATTAAGAAGCTACCAATTTCTTGGCGCTGCAAGTGGTTTAATAATATTTATAGGTTGGATATGGGGTCAGTCATAACAAGTTGCCAAAGTACGCATGCTGCCTTTGGCATCATGCCGGACAGCCTCCACTTCGTTTCGGCTGCCGCTTGGCAAGGCGTTATGTGTAAGGAGTCAGAAGTGTCACCGGAAGATGCAAAACCTCTAGCAGAAACACTGAAAATCATAGGTGAAATGACAGCGTCGAAGCCGAATGAATGGCTTCCCGTTTATGCTGCGTTAGGTGGTGCCGTTGCTGGCGCAGTAGCATCTTTTTTCCCAACTTGGCTAATGGAAAAGCGTCGTGAGATAAGCTTTTCAAGACAGATAGAAAACTCTCTTTTGGCCGAAATAGCCGCTCTTATAGAGATAATTGAGCATAGAGATTACCTTTCAGCCATTCAAGATACAGTAGATTACCTGAAGGATAAGCCACAGGGGACATCGACAGTTTTGATCGTAGATGTTCCTCATCAC
>JBMYSW010000048.1:0-599 GCA_049603715.1 Pontibacterium sp.
AGCATATCTAGAGAGAAGGTGCTCGGCGTAATGAGTTCCCCGCATGCTCGGGGATTAACCGCCCTTTATTGCCAGCAACCCCATTCGAGTACAGAGTTCCCCGCATGCTCGGGGATTAACCGCCTTCTCCAGTCGCCAATCTGGGTGCCATTTGGAGTTCCCCGCATGCTCGGGGATTAACCGCGACGATATTGCTAGACGCCTGCCGATTGAGCGAGTTCCCCGCATGCTCGGGGATTAACCGTACTGATGATTCTAAACGAGCAGCCCACTCGGGAGTTCCCCGCATGCTCGGGGATTAACCGACGGTCGATGTGATTTCTTTTTCTCGTCGCGTGAGTTCCCCGCATGCTCGGGGATTAACCGTGGCGCTGATGGTAGCCGAGCACTATTACAACGAGTTCCCCGCATGCTCGGGGATTAACCGAGCAGCGTTAGACGCAACAACGGAAACAGCAGGAATTCCCCGCATGCTCGGGGATTAGCCGTGCCAAGGCGAAAGCGGTGTTAATTTACGTAGGCGTTCCCCGTGTACTCGGGGATTAACCGCCTAATCAGTATTATACTGAGCGTGAGGTTCGGCGTTCCCCGCGCACTCG
>JBMYSW010000049.1:0-562 GCA_049603715.1 Pontibacterium sp.
CCTCGGGCTACAAAGCGAGATCGGCGGCCTACCCGGTTAATCCCCGAGCATGCGGGGAACTCCTGTGTAAAGCGAGTGGCGAGCGTAAACGTAGCGGTTAATCCCCGAGCATGCGGGGAACTCGTTCACGGTAAATTCGCAACTCCTCAAGCGGCCCGGTTAATCCCCGAGCATGCGGGGAACTCAACTGCAGACTCATTGGCGGCAGCCATTTGGCCGGTTAATCCCCGAGCATGCGGGGAACTCGACAAGGTGACGGAGCTGCGAGCCAAGCATTACGGTTAATCCCCGAGCATGCGGGGAACTCAATGGCGAGCGGGGAAGTCTCATGGAAATTGACGGTTAATCCCCGAGCATGCGGGGAACTCGAACATACTGACCGCTAACTGGAATCGTGCGGCGGTTAATCCCCGAGCATGCGGGGAACTCGCATACCACGGACGGAGAGTTAACCATGATTACGGTTAATCCCCGAGCATGCGGGGAACTCAGCCTTACTCATACCCTCAGACTGCATAACGTCGGTTAATCCCCGAGCATGCGGGGAACTCTTTACGGTCAG
>JBMYSW010000050.1:0-538 GCA_049603715.1 Pontibacterium sp.
AGGTGAAGGAGCTTGGAAGTGTCGTTGGCGAGATCGGCAATGTCGCGGGTGAAATCGCAGAAGGCACCGGTGAGGTTCTCGAAGAGGGGGCCAAAGCTCTGACCGAGCCGGTCAAAGCGCTTGATGACGTCGGCAAGGGTTTGGAAGGCCTGTTCAAGAAGCCTGAGAAAGACGACGGCTGATGGGCCAGAGCCAGAGCCAGAGCCAGAGCCAGAGCCAGAGCCAGAGCCAGAGCCGCACGTGGATGCGTGCATGCAACGAGAGTAACTTCGGCTGAGCGGAACGAGTTCGGCCAATTGTTTGATAATCGTATTCGTCGTTTCATTTGCTGTGGCAGGCCATTAACAGGGGCCTGTCGCAAAGGGAGAGATTCAGATGACAGCAGTTCGAGAAGGTGTAGTTCAGTTCAAGGGAAATCCCGTATCACTCGTTGGTCCGGGCCTTTCGACCGGTGACGCCGCGCCGGATTTCAACGTACAGGCCGGCGACCTTTCAAACGTGAATCTGGCTTCATCGGCCGGCAAGACGCGCATCATCG
>JBMYSW010000051.1:0-512 GCA_049603715.1 Pontibacterium sp.
GGCCTGGGTGCCGGTGAACCGGATTTCGATACGCCTGATCATATTAAAAAGGCGGCCATCGAAGCCATTCATGCCGGACACACAAAATACACGGCGGTAGACGGTATTCCGCGTCTGAAGCAGGCCATTATTAGCAAGTTCCGAGACGACAACAACCTCTACTACACCCCAAGCCAGGTTCTGGTTTCCTGCGGTGGCAAACAGAGCTTTTTCAACCTCAGTCTGGCTCTGTTGAATCCAGGTGATGAGGTGGTTATTCCTGCACCTTACTGGGTGTCTTACCCAGACATGGTAAAAATGGCTGAAGCCACACCAGTCATTGTTGAAACTACGGTTGAAAACCGCTTCAAGATGACGCCACAAGCACTGGATGCAGCCATCACTGAAAAAACCCGTTTGGTGGTTCTGAACAGCCCATCCAACCCTTCCGGCGTTGCTTACACACTGGAAGAGCTGGAAGCGCTGGGCAAGGTGTTGCAGAAATATCCAGACGTTCTGATCGCCAGTGACGA
>JBMYSW010000052.1:0-501 GCA_049603715.1 Pontibacterium sp.
TACATCGACAATAACACCAAACTAACGGCCGATGAAAAACAACAAATATTCTCTGGCAACGCTCTTCGAGTGTTCAGCAGATTAAAGCTCGAGGACTGATATGGATAAGAACGTGGTTGTTCAGAATATTGATCGTGTTAGCAATGAGGTGCGGGACGGACTGGCGCGATGCGGCGTGGCTACGGTCCATGAGGCTCAGGGCCGACGTGGGTTATTGGCCGATTACATGCGTCCGATACAGCAAGACGTATCGGTCGCAGGGAATGCGATCACGATCTCGGGCGCGGCTGGCGATAATTGGATGATGCACGTCGCCATCGAGCAATGTCAGGCCGGTGATATTTTGGTGTTTGCTCCGACCTCACCGTCGAATCATGGTTTTTTTGGGGACCTACTCGCTACCTCGGCACAGGCTAGAGGTGTGGTGGGTTTGATTGTTGAGGGTGGGGTCAGAGACACCAAGATTTTGAGAGAAATGAATTTTCCTGTGTGGGCAAAGCA